>JBILGC010000013.1:0-41724 GCA_044351265.1 Bacteroidia bacterium | reverse complement strand
CCTCTTAATGGCAGAGGAGAAGGATGCGGATGGCAACCCACGGTTAGCCCGCCCATATGATATCCACCTGCACAACCATAAGCGGTAGATGGATATAATACTTTTTCCTGCTGACCAACCAATGCCATTATTACCTTGAAAATGGATCCAGGTGGATAGGGAGCGGCAAGTGGCCTGTTAAATAGCGGTTTGGCGGGGTCTTTTAGCAAACGCATATAGTTATTGCCTCGTTCACGTCCAATAAACAAATTTGGATCATATGTAGGAGAGCTTACTAATGCAAGCAACTCTCCGCTGGTAGGTTCAATTGCCACAACACTGCCCACTTTATTTTTCATCAGTTGCTCACCAAGTTCTTGCAGCTGCTGATCTATGCTGAGTTTAATATTTTGTCCTGCCACCGCGGGTGTATCAAACTGCCCGTCTTTATAACGGCCTTGTGTACGATTTTTGGAATCAACTAAAATATACCTTACACCTTTTTTGCCTCGAAGTACCTCCTCATATGATCTTTCTACACCGCTTATTCCAATGAAGTCACCCATGCGATAATAGCCTTCCGAATTTTCAATTTCACGGTCGGTTACTTCACCAATATAACCCATGATGTGCGCAGCATTGCTGTGCCGATATTTACGATCCGTTCTTACTTCAACATAAAACCCCTGAAAATCGTATAGCTTTTCCTGAAAAGCAGCATAAGTTGGTATGTTTAATTGCTTTTCAAAAACCGAAGGCCTGTATGGAGCGTAGCCTACGCTGCGTTTGATTTTTTCAAAACGTTGTAAAAAGCCTTCATTGGTTATTCCCAATACACGGCAAAATTCATTTGTATCTAAATTTTTAACCTGTTCAGGTATCACAATCAAATCATAAATAGCATCATTGTATACCAACAGCTCTCCATTTCGATCATAAACTAACCCTCGAGCAGGATAAATGGTTTGCTCCTGCAACACGTTTTGTTGTGCTGAGCGCAGGTAAGTATCATCCATCAGCTGCAATACAGCCAGCCTAGCAATATATATTATGGCAACTGCGCTGAATATGCAAAACAGGATATATCGTTTAATCTGATTATCCATTTCTTACTTTACTCTTGTAAAATAACAACTGGCCGGTAATGATTAGCAAGAGGCTAATAAGTGTGCTAACCAGCACCCTTAACATGGTTGAAAAAAATTCACTGAAACCGTAAATCTCTAAAAAGAATAATACAAGGTGGTGTGTAAAAATAAGAGAGAAGGCATACACGGTAAACCACACAATCCCTTTTACTGATACCGATGGGGTCATTCTTCCTTCAAGATCTTCTTTTGTTGTGGTTGCATTAAGATAGTGAATGCGCAAATAACCCATTAGTGTAGAGGCAGCCATATGCAGACCCGGTGTGCTGGAAAATGCATCCATGAGCATACCTGTTAAAAAAGAGATGAGTACCATCTGCCAGGGTTTAACAGTAACCGGAAGCATTAAGATAAAAGCAACATAAATATACGGATTGATGGAGCTGCTCAGTTCAATATTATTTATTACCAGCAGCTGAATAAGCAGCAGTACAAGTAATCTTATCAGATATGTTCCTAAATCAAGTATCAATTTTTTAAAGTGCTTTCCAGAGTCTGCTGTTCCTGTTTGAGTAAATTCCTTATTACATACACCGTTGAAACCGTTGAGAAATCAGTGAACAATTCAACCTTGATGGTATGAAAGTTATCACCTGCATCCAGTGTATGAGAATATATTTTTCCGATAGGAATTCCTTCAGGGAAAATAGTGGAGTAGTTGCTGGTTATAATTAAATCATTGGTTGCAACAGGTACATGTTTGTTTACATCGAGCAGGCGTGCTATACGAGGATCTGATCCATCCCAAACCAAAGAACCGAATGCCCCGTTTTTCTTAACCTTAGCACTTATTTTACAATTATTATTGAGCAGGGAAAGTACGGTGCAATAGCGTGGTGATACGCTCAGGACAATACCAACAATTCCACTTTCACTGATTACACCCATTTGCGGTTCAATGCCATGCAAGCTCCCTCTATTAAGGGTTATGTAGTTGTTTCTTTTGGTAACAGAATTATTTACCACCGTTGCAGCAATATATTCATACTGCTGTTTGTAAAGTGTATCATTAATGGTTTTAACAGTTAAGCCATTCTGATAGTATGAAGAGAATAATTGCGATCTGAGTTTTGCATTTTCTATCTGAAGGCTGTCGTTCATTTTTCTTAAACTAAAATACTGCTCTGTATTGCTAACAGCACTATAAAAAGAACTTGTTACTCCGGTTGTATAATTTATAAAGTTGGCTTTTTGATAATGATTGAAGCGATATATTACGATGAAAGAGAAAATCTCCAACCCGAAAAACATAAAAAACACATAATACTTTGAAATAAAAAATATCAGGTTTCTCATGGGTTACATGCAATTTTACATCAGTGGTATGTTAATAAAAGATACCCACTGCATAAAAAATTATCAGGTCATTAAAAATTTAAAGTTCTTCAGATTCTTTAATGCCATACCAGTACCTCTAACAACTGCGCGCAGCGGATCGTCTGCAACATGCACCGGTAATTTTGTTTTTTGCGAAATGCGTTTGTCCAATCCCCTTAGCAAAGCGCCCCCACCTGTAAGATATAAACCTGTTGAGTAAATGTCTGCAGAGAGTTCAGGTGGAGTAAGTTCAAGTGCACGCAAGACCGCCTCTTCAATTTTTGAAATTGATTTATCAAGTGCAGAAGCAATCTCGCTGTAGGAAACAGTAATCTGTTTTGGTATACCGGTCATCAAATCACGTCCGTTAACCGCAAAATCCGGTGGAGGGTTATCAAGTTCTGTAAGTGCAGAACCTACTTCAATTTTAATTCTTTCTGCGGTACGTTCGCCAACAAGCAGGTTGTGTTGCCTACGCATATAATCTAAAATATCTTCTGTAAATTCATCTCCAGCCACACGTATGGATTGATCACAAACAATACCGGCAAGTGCAATTACAGCAATTTCAGTAGTACCACCACCAATATCAATAATCATATTGCCCATTGGCTCAAACACATCAATACCGATACCTATGGCAGCAGCCATTGGCTCGTGAATGAGGTAAACTTCTTTTGCTCCTGCACGCTCTGCACTATCTTTAACGGCACGTTTTTCTACTTCTGTAATACCTGAAGGTATACAAATAACCATGCGTTGTTGTGGCTTGATGAGTTTGCTGCTTTGCGGTATCATCTGTATCATGCCACGTATCATGTGTTCAGCAGCATTAAAATCTGCTATTACACCATCTTTAAGTGGCCTGATGGTTTTGATATCTTCATGTGCTTTACCATGCATTTGCTGCGCCTGACTGCCAACAGCAATTACATTACCCGTTCTGCGATTTATGGCAATAATAGATGGCTCATCTACCACTACCTGATCTTTATGAATAATCAGCGTATTTGCTGTTCCCAGGTCTATAGCTAAGTCCTGTGTTAAAAAACTAAACATTCCCATGTGTGCTTCTTTCTCTTAGGGGATTTAATGACCGCAAATTATAATAATATTCCACAATTCATAACAATCTGTTTTCCTCAGTTTGTTAATGTTTAAAATGTCTGATTCCTGTAAAATACATAGCTATGTCGTTCTCATTGCAATAGGAAACTGAAGCATCGTCTTTAACAGATCCACCTGGCTGTATCACCGCATTAATGCCTTCTTTACCCGCTATTTCTACACAATCAGGGAAAGGGAAAAATGCATCGCTACTCATTACGGCATAATTTAGGCTGAAATGAAATGCATGTGCTTTGGCAATGGCACCTTTTAGGGCATCAACCCTTGAAGTTTGGCCGCAACCAATGCCAATAAGTTGTTTGTTTTTGGCTAAAACTATGGTATTTGATTTGGTATGTTTCACAATTTTATCTGCAAAGAGCAAATCCTGTATTTGGCTGGCAGTAGCCTCATGTTTGGTTACCTTCTTAAGGTCGCTGGCCTTTAATATCACTGAATCGCGGTCCTGCTCAATTACACCATTTAAGATACTTCTGTAAACTTTGTTTTGGGGCAATTTGCCATGTTGTTGTAATAAAATTCTGTTCTTCTTACTTTGCAATATTTGCAGGGCATTTCCTTCAAAACCAGGCGCAATTAGCACCTCCATAAAGATTTTATCAATCTCATTAGCAGCAGCCTCATCAATGGGTTGGTTAGCAACAATAATGCCTCCAAAGGCCGAAACAGGATCTCCGGCAAGAGTATCCAGCCATGCAGACGAAATATTTTCTCTTGAGGCTACTCCGCAAGGGTTGTTGTGTTTGATGATGGCAACCGTTGGTTCATCAAAATCAGCAATAAGATTTAACGCTGCGTCAATATCCAACAAATTGTTGTAAGACAGTTCTTTACCATGTAATTGGGTAAAAAGCTGGTTTAGGTGGCCATAGAAAATGCCCTTCTGGTGAGGGTTTTCGCCATAGCGCAAGGCATTGGCAGGTGATATCGAAGCCTTGAAATTAGCCGGGGAATCTTTACTAAAATACTGATAAATTAATCCGTCATAATGCGATGTAACATGAAAGGCCTTAGCTGCATAGCCTCTTCTCTGATCAAGGCTCAATTCTCCATTTTGCTTTTCCAGTATATCTGATAATGAACCAAAGTCTGCCTTATCGCAAATAATGGTGGTATCGTTAAAGTTTTTGGCGGCTGCCCTGATGAGTGAAACACCTCCGATATCAATCTTTTCAATAATTTTCGACTCATCAGTTGTGCTCTGCACGGTTTCTTCAAAAGGATATAAGTCTACCACTACCAAATCAAGAAAAGGTATTTCGTAGGAAGCTACTTCTTGCTTGTCCTGCTCATGGTCTCTGCGCGCCAGAATACCACCAAATACTTTTGGATGAAGTGTTTTTACCCTACCGCCCAAAATACTTGGATATCCGGTGAGGTCTTCAACACGATTTACGGGTATGCCCATTTTTTCAATGTACTCCTGGGTTCCTCCGGTGGAATATATGTTTACGCCAAGTTTGTGAAGCGTTTTGGCCAGTATATCCAGCCCGTCTTTATAAAAAACAGATAGGAGAGCATTGTTGAGCTTGCGCGAACTGTTCATGTTAATTGGTTTGAAGCGGGCAAAAGTAAGTTGCCTGAAGGGTTTTTACCTGATTATTTATTCATAACTTATGCACCCAACACACGCCTGATTGCTTCAGGGAAATATTGCATCTCCAACATGGAGATTTTGCGGGCAAGGTCTGCTTCTGTATCGGTGTCTTCCACGTCAAATCTGGCCTGGAAAATAGGGGGGCCCTCATCGTATTTTTCTGTTACGAAATGAATGGTTATGCCATGCTCTTTTTCTCTTGCTTTAATTACTGCTTTATGCACATGATGACCATACATTCCTTTACCTCCGAATTTAGGCAGCAAAGCCGGATGTATATTGATGATTTTACGAGGGAAAGCATTAACCAGATAGGCGGGTATGAGCCATAAAAAACCGGCCAACACAATCAAATCAGGTTTATAGCTATGTATGAGTTCCAAGAAGCTTGCTTCATTTGCAAAATCAAATTTATTAAACAAATGCACCGGTACATCGAAAGGCTTCATTTTATAAATAACACCAGCATTCGGGTTGTTGCAAAACAATGCCTTTACCTGTATTTTCGGGTTGTGCTCAAAAACCTTACAGATATTCTCTGCATTTGAACCGGTTCCTGATGCAAATATGATGACATGTTTAGGCATTAGAATTCAAGTTCATCTAGCAAGGCTTTGCGGAATAATGAATCAATATTGTTATTGCCATTGAGCCTTTGCAGTGGCAAAGAGCAAAATATTAAATCGGCCTTGCCGGTGGACACGCGCCTGCGTGCACTTAAAATATTAGATGGGCCATTCCACGCAGAAGTTCCAAGATTGGTTTGGTTGATGAGATTTGCTCGGCACAGCGAATCGTAGGAAAACAAACCTGAAGTGCCGGAAAAAGTAATAAAGGGTCTTGAGTTGGAAATAATGCTGGTTGATCTAAGGATTGGCCATCCGCTGCCCAGGTTATGAGGTGAAACAATTTCGTTTATATTCATTCGGATATTGCCACCCGGAGGAGGTACAACCAACGATTCAACCGGTGTAAAACTCAGCACCGTTGAAGTTGCAGGAAAATCGTTTGAAATTTCAGCAGCAATAAACATACGACCGCCATTATTAAAAAATTCGGCAGTATTTTGCTGGCAGGTAGCCAATGTATTGGCATCATCAGTAATCCAGATGATGTTTTTAAATAAATTAAATGTTCTTGTTTGGGTTACTGCATCATTATACAATTCATCTTTATAAAACTGTGTACTTACACCTATCAATGTATCAAAAACAGTTAGATTTCCTCCTATATTTTTAAATCTGTTGGCGTAGAAATTAAATACCACGCTTGATGAAGAAGTTTGTGCATTTACCACTAGAAAATCTGCTGCCGGTTTTTTTATCCAGATGCTGTCTTTTGCAGTAAGGGAGGTATTCCCGGTTTTATCAACAGCCTTTAAATAAAAATAGTTCCAAGCATCGTATTTTATTCCGTTCAGCAACCCACTAAGTGCCGTTGTGCGGCTACCTAAATATACGCGACACTGCGGCTGAAACACACCTGCATTCGCCACTCCTTCAATTCTTATGCTGCTAGTATATACAGAATCACTAATGATGGCATCTGATATATTGCCCGGAATAGTAAAAGTTCCATTGGCAGCATCATTCATGAATATTTCAAATCTGTCTATGTCATTTCTTCCGTCAATGTCTGTAGTTGACCAGGCAAGTTTCACAATCGGAAACGATTTTACAGGACGTTTATTGGAGGTAAAATCAAATGCAATTTTAGGTGCAGAATTTTTTATTGGAAAAACCATACGGGCCGGTGTTGGATCTTTTTGTCCGATATTGTCAATGGCTCTTATATAAATAGGTAGCTCCCCCTTGCTTACACCAAAAGGTAGGTTTAAAAGAAAAGAACCTTTTTGCTCTTCCGTGAACTGCCAGGTTTGCTGGTTATCTGTTGAAACCTCATAGCCTGATATAAAACCGGTATTTGATTGCCCCCACCAAAAAGCGCTTACAGTTGTTATGAGCAGGTTGCTGCTATCTCTGCGAACAGAGTCCACAACAACATATGTTTCCGGTAAATCTTGTGTAATCCTGTCTCCTTCAAAATCTTTTTTGCAGCTTGCTATAATTGCCATTACGAGCAGGCAAATGGTCATGTATAATGTTTTTATTTGTCTGGATGATTTCAAGTAAAGTATTTAAGAACAAAAGTTTCTATAAGCTTATTCAATCAAGTAATTGCTGTTTCAGAAGAAACATTTTTAAGGCAGTTTCAGCGGCCTCTATACCTTTATTTCCGTATTTCCCTCCGGCTCTTTCCTTTGCCTGTGTTTGATTATTGGTGGTAAGCACACCAAACACGCAAGGCTTGCCGGTGTTAAGGCCCACTTGCATTACACCATTGGCGCAGGCATCGCATATAAAATCAAAATGTCTTGTTTCGCCTTGTATCACGCAGCCAATTGTTATCACAGCGTCAATATTTTTTTGAGCAGCCAGCCATAGCGCAGTCTGAGGCAATTCATAAGAGCCAGGAACTTCTGCAATGAAGATGTTTTTGTGACTTACACCCATATTCAGCAAAAACTCAACCGCTCCTTCTTTAAGGGCGTTTGTAATTTCAGGATTCCATGAGGCAACAGCTATTCCAACTCCAATTTTTTTAAAAACCTTATTAGGTTTAAGTGAAGTTGAAGAAAAGTTTTTTAATTGAGTTGCCATGTTTCATTCATTGTATTATCGGTAAAGCACATCTTTAACTGCTTTCACTACTTTTTCAGTACTGGGTAAAAATTCTTGTACAAAAGTTGGTGCATATCCCAATGGTGTATCAGCTGTGGTAACTCGTCTTACCGGAGCATCCAGATAGTCGAATGCATTTTTTTGAATCATGTAAGTAATTTCAGAAGAAATAGATGCAAGCGGCCAGGCTTCTTCAACCACAACCAATCGGTTGGTTTTTTTAACTGATTCAATTACGGTAGCATAATCAATTGGCCTTACGGTTCTTAAATCAATTACTTCGCAACTGATATTTTCTTTGGCAAGTTCTTCTGCAGCTGCAAGCGCCACTTTCATTATTTTACCAAAGGAAACAATGCTTACATCGGTTCCGCTCTTTTTTATATCTGCAACACCAATTGGAATGAGGTATTCTTCTTCTGGCACCTCACCTTTATCACCATACATTTGCTCACTCTCCATAAATATAACGGGGTCATTATCGCGTATGGCAGTTTTTAGAAGGCCTTTGGCATCATATGGGTTTGATGGAACTACTACTTTTAAGCCGGGGCAGTTTGCATACCAATTTTCAAAAGCCTGCGAATGCTGGGCAGCAAGCTGTCCGGCAGAGCCTGTTGGTCCTCTGAAAACCATTGGAATATTAAACTGGCCACCGCTCATCTGATACATTTTAGCAGCAGAGTTTATTACTTGGTCTATTGCAACCAGGGAAAAGTTAAATGTCATAAATTCAACCACAGGTCTCAGCCCATTCATAGCAGCACCAACTGCAATTCCTGCAAAACCTAATTCGGCTATAGGCGTATCTATAACTCTTTTAGGGCCAAACTCCTCAAGCATACCCTGACTTACTTTGTAGGCGCCATTGTATTCAGCAACTTCTTCACCCATCAGAAAAATATTCGGGTCTCTACGCATTTCTTCATTCATCGCCTCGCGCAAGGCTTCTCTGAATTGTATAACTCTCATGCTTAAAATTTAAGGCTACAAAAATAGCAGTATATACTAGCTTTCAAAGTAGGTTTGGAAAATTTGAAACCATAAATAATAACTTATTTTATGGATGTACATTCAGTTCAATCAGCAGCTTAACAATGAATTGCCAATGTTTTGATATGTCACTTGTATTGATACCTGATAGGAAAGACGCCTAATGTGGCCCGATTAGGCGAAATGTATGCTTAAAATGAGAAAAGTGGCTTCTGCTTACTTCAAGGGGTTTATTGATTCCTTTCAGAAAAATAATTCCGGTATCGTTTGAGCCTCTCTCTATTTTAACAACATGATGCAGATTAATAATAGTAGACCTATGGATGCGGAAAAAATCATGTATAGGTAATTTATCATCCCAAATTCTAATCAAGCCATATGCAGTAAAGGTTGTGCCATCATCCATGTGCACGGAGGTGTAGTTTCCTTTAGCCTCAATATACACCAAGCTATTCACCTTAATGAGTTTCAATTCATGGTCAACATTTATTAATACAAGATTATCCATCGCTAACCTTGGATGGCTGTTTACTTTATGCTCAGCACTTTGTTCCTCTTTTCTTGTTTTAAACTTCTTTAGGGTTTTGTAAAGACGGTCAATGCTTACGGGTTTTATAATATAGTCAACAACATTGTAATCAAATGCTTTTAAAGCCAAATCAGCGTTGTTTTCTATGAAGCAAATTTTGGTTTGTGGGTTAATATTGCTAAGCAGGTCCATCCCATCAGCATCATGCATATTAAGATCAATAAAAACCAAATCAGTTTTGTTGTAGTTGTCAGCTATCAGTTCTTTGGCAGATTCGTAGGAATAGGCATAGCCCAGAACTTCAATAAATCCAAAATCCTTCAATAAATCCTTTAAATGATTGCTTGCAGCCGTATCGTAATCAATAATGATGGCATTGAGTGTTGGTTTCGAATCCATAGGACTGGTTTGGTATGGTAAAAATAGAAATTTAAATTAAATTCTAAATATATAAGCAGACTGATTCATATACTTACATTGATAAGAATTAGATTTGCATTGAATGTTAAATCGATGAATGATATAAAATTACTTAAACCGGAGCATTGGTTAGGTTATGAATTGCTGGATTGCGGGGGTGGTGAAAAGCTTGAAAAGTTTGGCCAGTTTATAACCATCAGGCCTGAGCCACAGGCAATTTGGCAAAAGCAGCTTTCAGAAAAAGACTGGCTTGAATTGGCTCATGTAAAGTTTATTCAAAAAGGGAGCCACTCTGGGGCATGGAAAAAGTTGAAAGAAATGCCTGATAAATGGAAACTTCAATATAAGCATGAAGAATTAAGTATGTCTTTCAACCTGTCTTTAACATCATTTAAGCATGTAGGTATTTTTCCGGAGCAGGCGGTTAATTGGGATTATATCTACAGCCAAGCCAAAAGAATAGGGCAGGGAGCAAGGGTGCTAAATTTATTTGCCTATACCGGTGGTGCTTCACTTGCTGCAAAAGCTGCGGGTGCGGATGTTACGCATGTGGATTCAGTGAAGCAGGTTATCAGTTGGTCAAGAGAAAATATGGAAAGCAGCAGCCTCATGGATATCAGGTGGGTAGTAGAGGATGCTCTGAAATTTGTAAAGCGAGAAGTAAATCGTGGGAAAAAGTATCATGGAATTATTTTGGATCCGCCTGCCTACGGCATTGGTGCCAATGGTGAACGTTGGAAGCTGGAAGAACTCATCAACGAAATGCTTAGCGAAATAAAATTATTACTGGATGAGAAGCATCACTTTTTGGTATTGAATATGTATTCACTTGGTATGAGCCCACTTATTACGGAAAACCTTATAAACACGGTATTTAATCCAGAAAAAGCTGAAGTGGCAGAGGTTTATCTTCCTGCTAAATCGGGTGTGAAATTGCCATTGGGCATTTTGGCCCGCTTTTCTCGCTAACCTCTTTAATTTATTTTTTATCGGAGTCATCGAATTCGGCCTCCTGAGCAGCAACCGCCTCAGGCCTCATTTGAGGGAAGAGCAGAACATCCTGGATAGATGGCTGGTTGGTCATAATCATTACCAGTCGGTCGATACCTATGCCAATACCTGCTGTTGGAGGCATACCATACTCCAGCGCACGAAGAAAATCATGATCTATGAACATAGCCTCATCATCGCCTCTTTCCATAAGTTTCATCTGCTCCTCAAATCGCATGCGCTGGTCTATTGGATCATTGAGCTCAGAGTAAGCATTAGCAAGTTCTTTGCCATTGATCATCAGCTCAAAACGCTCTACCAAACCCGGTTTGCTGCGGTGCTTTTTGGTTAGCGGACTCATTTCAACAGGATAATCTGTTATAAAAGTTGGTTGAATAAATTGAGCTTCGCATGTTTCGCTGAATATTTCATCTATAAGCTTGCCTTTACCAATATTCGGGTCTACCTCAATTTTTAGTCGTTTGCAAACGTTTCTCAGCTCATCTTCTTCCATTTCACTAATATTGATTCCGGTATGCTCCTGAATGGCATCAAACATGGTAATACGCTTAAAAGGACGTTTAAAGTCAATCAACTTATCACCCACTTTCACTTCAGTGGTTCCATGAAGCTCAAGGGCAATTTTTTCAAGCAGTTCTTCAGTTAAATCCATCATCCACTCATAATCCTTATAGGCAACATATAGCTCCATTACAGTAAACTCAGGATTATGTGTGCGATCCATTCCTTCATTTCTGAAATTCCTTGAGAATTCATAAACACCATCAAACCCGCCAACAATAAGTCTCTTTAGGTAAAGCTCATTGGCAATGCGCAGGTACATCGGAATATCAAGTGTATTATGGTGCGTAACAAAAGGTCTTGCAGCCGCACCACCCGGTATGGCTTGCAGTACCGGTGTGTCTACTTCCAAATAGCCTTTATCATTATAAAAATTGCGTATGGTATTCATCAGCAGGGTGCGCTTTTCGAATGTGTCTTTAACTACAGGATTGATAATTAAATCAACATATCGCTGACGATATCTAAACTCAGGATCGGTAACAGCATCAAATGTTTCACCATCTTTCTCTTTTACTATAGGCAGGGGTTTTAATGCCTTTGATAGTAACTTCATCTCCTCAACATGAATGGTGGTTTCGCCCATTTTTGTAGTAAACACAAAGCCTGATACACCAATGATATCTCCAATATCAAGCAGTTTTTTAAAAACAGTATCATAAAACGTCTTATCATCTGTTTTGCAGATATCATCTCTTCTGATGTAAACTTGAATTTTTCCTGTTGCATCTTGCAATACTGCAAAGGCTGCCTTACCCATGTCTCGTACACTCATTATCCTTCCCGCAAGACGTACATTCTTAAATTCAATTTTTTCTGTATGATAGTGGGTAAGAATATCGCGTGCCGAAGTATTGATTGCAAAGCTTTCTGCCGGGTAGGCATCAATGCCAAGTTTGTTCAACTCCGCTAGTTTTTCTCTTCTTTGTATTTCCTGTTCACTTAAATGGCTATGGGGATGCATGTTTTATAGAACTTTATTGTGGTGCAAAAATAGAAATCCAAATACCATTTACTAACTTTTTTGAGCCACGGTGCCATTATGCTATCTTTGCAAGGCATGCAAGCAGCTATAATTAAAAAAGACATTCGCTCTATGTCGCTTGAAGAGTTATCTCAGGCATTGCTACAGTTAGGGGAAAAGCCATTCCGGGCCAAACAAATTTATGAGTGGTTATGGAAGAAATCAGCTTGGTCTTTTGATGATATGTCAAACTTATCCGTTGAACTCAGGAAAAATCTATCAGAAGCATATTGTATAAATCATGTATCGGTTGATGAAAAACAAATTAGCAAAGATGGAACCATCAAAAACAGTCTCCGCCTTTTTGATGGCTATGCGGTAGAGGGTGTGCTTATTCCAACTGAAACACGTATGACTGCTTGTGTGTCTTCTCAGGTGGGATGCAGTTTAACCTGTAGGTTTTGTGCTACCGGAACGCTTGAGCGTAAGCGCAACCTCAACGCAGATGAAATTTATGATGAAGTGGTGCTCCTGAGCAGGCAGGCAGAGCAATATTATCAGAAGCCGCTTACCAATATTGTATTTATGGGAATGGGGGAACCGCTGCTTAATTACCGCAACGTATTGCTAGCTATTGATAAAATTACAGGAACACATGGCTTGAATATGGCCTCCGACCGGATAACAGTTAGCACCGCAGGCATAGCTAAAATGATAAAACAGTTGGGCGATGATCAGGTAAAATTTAATCTAGCTTTATCTCTTCATGCGGCTAACGATGAAAAGCGTAATCGCATCATGCCAATTAACGAATCAAATAATTTGCCTGTTTTGGGTGAAGCGCTTGCTTATTACTATGCCAAAACCAAAAATATAGTAACATTTGAATACATCGTTTTCAAGGATTTGAATGATACCATATCGGATGCCGAAGAGTTATATCAGTTCTCAAGATATGTTCCTTCAAAAGTTAACCTGATTGAGTATAATTCTATAGATGGTGGAGAGTTTCAAAATACCTCAGGTAACAAACTTCATCGTTTCAAGGCTTACCTTGAAGATAAGGGCCTAACAGCCACCATTAGAAGAAGCCGAGGCAAGGATATTGATGCCGCCTGCGGGCAACTGGCAAACAAGAAGCATAAAAATGCTATCTTAAACTAATCAATATCAGTTTTTAAAATGATACAGGTCATAATTTAATATAGGCCACAACTCCAAATTTGTATCTGTAAAATATAAGGAGGACACAATTATGACACCTACAAAAAAAGACGTATGGAATTTCCCATCACTAAATGATCTGTTCGATAACAGTCGTTTTATTTCTGACTTTTTTGGCAAAGCCAACGCAATGAATTTACCTGCAGTAAACATTAAAGAATCAGAAAAACACTTTGAAGTTGAGCTGGCTATTCCCGGAATGAAAAAGGAAAACATCAGCATTGTAATGAAGGATGATATGGTTACCATTTCAGGTGAGAAAAAGGAAGAGCACGAAGAGAAACATCAAAAATATCACCACAGAGAATTTTCTTATGGGTCATTCTCACGTTCTTTTACTATTCCTGAAGGGGTAGAGGCTGATAAAATCAAAGCCAATTTTGATAATGGCGTGCTGCATCTTATGATTCCAAAAAATCATCAATTTGAAGCAGTTAGTAATGCCAAAAAAATAAGTATCGCTTAACATTTATTTCCGGTTTTTCTGCTTGATTTGTTCCTATAATAATTAATTTAATCATTATGATAACTCGTATTTTAATTCCTACTGATTTTTCTGCTGTGGCAAATAATGCATTGAACTTTGCAATTGATCTTGCTAAAAAGACAGGTGCACATATTCATGTATTGCATGTAAAACATGTTCCTATTATGGACGCTAGTTTTCCTGCAGAAACCTATCAGAATTATTTAGATGAGATTGATAAAGCAGCAAAAAAGGGAATGGAAGAGCTTGAGAAGAACATGTTAAAAACCTCTGGGGTGAAGTATGATATGCAAACAGTTATGGGGTTTGTTAATGATGAGTTGCAATATTTTGTTAAGAAGTATGATGTTGATTTGATTGTGATGGGAACAACCGGTGCTAGTGGATTGCAAGAGATATTTATAGGAAGTAATGCTGCCTCTGTGGTTTCAAAATCTGAAGTCCCTGTAATGGTGATACCGCCTTCAGCCACGCATTCGGATTTCAAGCATATATTATACTCATCAGATTATAACGAGCCTGAGTTTCCTGCAGTTTCACGCCTTATCTACTTTGCCGATTTATATCATTCTAAAATAACGGTATTGCATGTTAAGACGGAGTATGATTTTTATATGAATACGGAGCGAAACTTCTTTAAAAGAAACAGAGAGAATATAAGCCACCACGATATCACAGTTGTGAATATGGATAAAATAGAGACAACCGATGCCATTAATCAACTAATAGATGAAAAAAAGGTGGACTTGCTGGTGCTTGCCAAACATAACCGCAGTTGGTTCGACAGATTGTTTCACCGCAGTTTTAGTAAGCGAATGTCATTTCATACCAAAATTCCATTGTTGGTATTGAATAAGTAACTTGTAATAGTTAACAGGGTTAAAGGAAAGGGCTGCATCAAATCCGGTTTTGCAGCCCTTATTTTTTTAAATCGGTAAATATTTTTAAGAAAGAAATTGATTAGGCGCCTTGCGCAACCACTTCCTTTACCTCAGGAATCATTCGGGTAAGCATGCCTTCAATTCCACGTTTTAGGGTAATTGTAGAAGATGGGCAGCCACTGCATGAGCCTCTTAGTTCAACCGTTACAATTCCGTTTTCAAAGTCTTTAAAAACGATTTGTCCCCCATCTGTTTCAACGGCTGGCTTTACATAGGTATCTAAAATCTCCTGAATTTTTGATACGATATCATTATCTGCACCGAAATCGGTTTTAGCTGTGCTAACCGATTTATATAGGATGGGTTCACGGGCAGAAACATATGATTTTAAAAATTCCTTCGTAATGGGAATAATTTCTTCCCATTCAATACCTTCTTTACGGGTAATGGTAACAAAATTGTTCATGATGAAAACCCCGTTTACAAAACTGAATTCAAAAAGATTCTTTGCAAGTGGCGACATATCTGTGCTTTCTTTTGAAGGAAAATCGGCACTGTCGTCCGGTAAAATCATTTTGTTAAACACAAATTTCATGGTTTCCGGATTGGGAGTCGATTCGCTGTATACATCAAGAAATTCGTTCGCTTCGTTCATAATATTTGTAATTGGATTGCAAAGATAACAACATTATGGGTGTATTGGTTTGGAGGGATGTGTTTTACATCAATTTGTTAAGCACATCCCAAGTAAGGTCAGGCTCAAATCCTTTGGCTATCAGGTAGCGTGAGGCCTTTAATTTCTTTACCCTGGTATCTTTGTCTTTGATGCCTTTCAGTTTTTTTATGGCTTCTGCCTCCAGCACTTTCAAATAATCATCGCAATCAATTTCAAGCATAGCTTTGTTTAGACAAAGGTCTGAAATTTCACGTTGGCGCAATTCTATTTTAATTTTATTCCTTCCCCATTGCTTTGTTCTGAATTTGCCACCGGCAAAGGCTCTGGCAAAACGTTCTTCATTCAGGTAGTTTTGCTCAATTAGCTGCAACAGAATATTTTCGGCATCTACTCCCCATAAGCCCCATTCCTCCAGTTTGGCTCTTACCTCTTTCTGACATCTTTCCTGGTAGGCACAATAATGTGCTGCCTTAAGCAAGGCCTGAGAAGGGGTAAGTGATTGTATTTTATCGCGCTTCATGTGTGTGGACAAAGAATTATGCTTTGTTTGCTTGCACGCCCGCAAATGTAAAACTACTTTAGCAGCAATAACAAATGAAACAGCATTCAAACCGGAACTCTTTATGGCTGCTTTTTACGGCTAATGGTATCAGTGGTTTTGCTCAGGGCGTAAGCATGCTTGCCATACCTTGGTACTTTGCGCGTAGCGGTGAAATGAGTTATTATAATACCTGCTACGGTATCATAACTTTTCTGGTTTTATTCTTTGGCTTATATGCGGGCACACTCGTTGATAAATATAGTCGAAAAGCTAATTTTCTTGTAAGTAATTTGGTGGCTGGATTTGTTTTATTAGCCATTGCGGCAGTCGGATTTTATTCAGGTAGCTTGCCTGATATATTGGTTATTTCAGTGTTTGCCGTAACCATGCTTAGTTACAATATTCATTATCCAACACTATATGCTTTCGGGCAGGAAATCACTGAGCCGGCCTACTATCATCGCCTCAATTCCAATATTGAAATTGTGGGTCAAAGTACCTCTGTTTTAAGCGGAGCCTTTGCAGCCATTTTGCTAGAAGGAGTGGATGCTGGAGATACCCGTTTGTTTGGACTGAATGTGTACATGCCGTTTGCTATTCCTGAATGGAATATTTGGGAGATTTTTTTAATGGATGCCATTACTTATTTTATTTCGGCCATGCTGATCTATTTTATAAGATACACAGCAAATCCTGCCTTACATAAGCAGATTGATACCATTACCCAGCGGGTTAAAGCAGGCTTTGTGTATTTGAAACAACATACTGCATTTCTGATTTTTGGCATATTCAGCTACGCAGTATTTGCTATGCTGATTGTAGAAATATTTTCATTATTGCCGGCCTATGTAGAAACGCACTTGCATGAGCAGGGTAGTGTTTTTGCTATGGCTGATGGTATTTATGCCTTAGGAGCTTTAGGTGCAGGGTTGTTTGTAAATAAAGTTTTTGCCTCAACCAATAAGGTAAAGGCAGTAATAATACTTACACTTGTTACAGCTGCTATTTTCTTCTGGATGTTTGCCAGTAAAGCAGTTTGGGTGGTGTATATCGTTTCGCTTATTTTAGGATTCACCAATGCCGGAATTAGGGTGCTGCGCTTAACCTATTTGTTTAATAACATTCCCAATGAATTAATGGGACGCGTAAACAGTATTTTTAATATGGCAAATGTACTTACGCGTGCCGGGTTTATATTTCTATTTTCCACTTCATTTTTTACCTTTGGCAATCATGTGATTTGGGCCTACTTTGTGATGTCAATATTTTTGCTCATTTCTGCATTGGTATTAATTTTTAATTACAATAAAATCAAAAACTAATCGGTCTGCCAACTATGTCATACGCCATACAGGAAATTGCTGAAATTGTTCAAGGCAAACTGGTGCATCAGGCGGCAGGTTTAGGCATTGCCGATAGGATTGAGCATTTGCTCATAGATTCACGCAAGATTGTTTATCCTGAAACCTCTTTGTTTATTGCCATAAAGGGTGAGCGAAATGATGGTCATGCATATCTGAAAGATGTGTATGATAGCGGGGTGCGTAATTTTATGCTTCAGCAATTTACGGCAGAGGCATTACCGGCCGATGTAAATATTATCTTAGTAGGTGATGCGCTGTATGCTATGCAGACATTAGCAGGTTATCACCGCAAACGCTTTGCCTATCCGGTGGTTGGTATTACAGGCAGTAACGGAAAAACCATTGTGAAGGAATGGCTTTATCACCTCCTTAAAGAGGATGTAAATGTGGTACGCAACCCTAAAAGTTATAACTCACAGGTTGGTGTGCCGCTATCTGTTTGGCAAATGCAGGGTTCCCATCAACTAGGTGTTTTTGAAGCCGGAATTTCTTTAAAAGGTGAAATGGGCAAGCTAGAGCAGATCATTAAGCCCGACATTGGTATTTTTACCTACCTAGGTTCAGCACACGATGAGGGCTTCCATTCTCGGAAGGAAAAATTACATGAAAAGTTGCAGCTGTTTAAAGATGCCGGTTTACTTATATACAGTAGAGATTATGAAGACGTAGAGGAGGGTATTATTCAGTTTTTGCCAAGGCACCCAAAGCTTAAAACTTTTACCTGGAGTCTTTCAGGTATTGCTGCCGATTGCAATTTTCAGGCAGAAGTAAAATCAGGACAAACGCAAATCAAATGGCGCAGGGGTTCACACTTGCTTAGCGTAAGCATACCTTTTACCGATGAAGCATCCATTAATAATGCCTGTTCCTGTTTTGCTCTTCTTGCCGCTATAAACAGGCTATCTACCGATGTCCTGAAACGTTTTGAAGCCTTACAGTCTATAGAGATGCGTTTACAGCTCAAAGAAGGAAATAATAATTGTATACTGATAAACGATAGCTACAACGCTGATATCAATGCCTTGCAAATTGCACTCGATTTCATGGAGCAGCAAAGTGCAGGCTATCAAAAAACTGTTATTTTATCTGACATATTGCAAAGTGGTGTATCGGAAAGTGATTTGTATAAGCAGGTTGCCGCATTGCTAAGACATAAGAATGTATCGCACATTGTTTGTATTGGTCCGGTTATGTTCCGCAATAAACAAGTGTTTGATACGCATGCGCAGTTTTATGAATCAACTGCACAATTTATTCAGCATTTTAAAAGCTTAGATTATCTGCATCAGATTATTTTAATTAAAGGCGCACGTGAATTCCGCTTTGAGAAAATAAGTGCATTGCTTGAAAAACGTATTCATGAAACCATTTTTGAAATAAACCTAAACGCCTTGGTAAATAACCTCAATGTTTACCGCAAGCAAATTGCTCCGAAGGTTAAGATAATGGGAATGGTTAAGGCATACAGCTATGGTGCGGGTAGCTATGAGATAGCAAAAGTGCTGGAGTTTAATAGGGTTGATTATTTAACTGTTGCCTATGCAGATGAAGGTGTTGTATTGCGCAAGGCCGGTATAAAATTACCCATCATGGTTATGAATCCTGAAGCATCTGCCTTTGATCAGATTTTGAAGCATAACCTTGAACCCGAAATTTATAATTTTCATATTCTCGATCAGTTGATTAATGCCTGTGATGGGGAAGAAACAGGAATTCATATTGAATTGGATTGTGGCATGAAACGTTTGGGTTTTGAAGAAGATGAACTGGACTTACTGATTGATACATTAAAGCAAAATCCGAACATAAGGGTTCGAAGTGTTTTTGCCCATCTTGCCGCTAGTGAAGAAAAAAAGCATGATGAGTTTACGCATGATCAAATCTTCCGTTTCAATCAAATGAGCAATCAATTAATGGCTGCTTTTGATTATCCGGTTTTGCGCCACATCTTAAATAGCAGCGGCATTGTTCGTTTTCCTGATGCCCAATTTGATATGGTACGGCTAGGAATTGGTTTATATGGTATAGATCCTTCAGGCAAAATGCAAAAGGAATTACAGCACATCGGTGTATTAAAAACCGTTATTTCTCAACTCAGGCAAATACGTTCGCACGAAACAGTTGGATACAGTAGAAAAGGAAAAGTAACCCGTGATACCATGATTGCAACTGTTGCCATTGGTTATGCCGATGGGCTTAACAGAAGATTAGGAAATGGCAAGGGGTATATGTTGGTTAATGGTAAACGTGCACCCATTGTTGGTAGCATTTGTATGGATATGACCATGCTGGATGTAACAGATATTGTATGTAAAGAAGGCGATGAGGTAATTGTTTTTGGAAAGGAGCCCGGTATATTAGAAATAGCAGACAAAACCGGAACTATTCCTTATGAAGTGCTTACAGCCATATCTCAACGCGTAAAACGGGTATATTTTTGGGAGTAATTTGCTTCAGTTTCATTAAAGAAAAACTGTGTTTGCAAATGCGTTTTATGCATAACTTGGATGTTACTTTCTTCTAACTTTTTAAACGCAGAGACGCGGAGCCCAAAAGAGAAATATTATTCTTTCTATCATACATATTCTATGCTTCATCCTTCCGACTTTATCGACCAGACCCGTAATAACTAAACCACAATCCCAAAACTTGTTTCTTTCAATCCCTCAACCCTTCTATCCATCAAATTAAACCATAAAGGCGGTATGGCGGCAACAAAAAACAATCCAGCATAACCGCTGGGTAGTTCCGGACTTTTTTCATAGCTCATTAATGTATGGTAAGGTTTAGACGCATAGTAATGATGATCGGCATGGCGGCTTAAATCAATAAGCAGAAACCGACTTACAGGAATATCGCTTTGCCAACTATGCAACTCTGTTACTCTTTCTTTCTCATCACGGTTCAACCCATAATGCTCTATGTAATTTACATACTCAAGCAGAAAGTTAGCTATTACACAATGCAAAACAAAACCAAGTAACGCGATGTAGCCAAGGGTACACCAGATTAACGCATCAAGTAACAGATGCAATACAATTTGTCTTACCACATAATGATTTAAGCTCCAGATTGATTTACCTGCTTTTCTTAAGCGTTCACTTTCCAGTTGCCAAGCCCCTTTAATCTGGCCCATGCCACTGCTTAAAAAGAATGAATATAAGTTCTGGCCTTTTCTGGCTGTAGCTGCATCTTTTGATGTGCCAACCCATTTATGATGCACGCGCAGATGCTCTACATAGAAATAAAAATTACCTGCTGTAAATAAAAGCCATCTACCAAAAAATTGCATATGTTTTTCTTTGCGATGAATGAGCTCATGTGCAACCACAATAGCAGCAGAGCCAGTATTTACACCCATGCTGATTGCAGCAGCCCAAATCCAGGCACCCTCGAGGTTGTGGCTGTATATGCCATAAAAATAGCTGGCTAAACACAATGCTTGAAGCGGCAAATGCAGATACAGGATTAATAAAGGAAGAGTATCATCCTTTTTGCTATTGTTATTTTGTTTAGTAGGTTTTAGCAGCCACTCAGCTGCACCAAGCACAACAAGAGAATAAGTAAAATTGAGTATGCTATACCAACCGCCCAGAAGGTTTCCTAAAATAACGGCAAGGCCGGGAGTTAGGCTAAGCAGGTAAGCTAAATTTCTTATTTTCGCTTTCATTATTTATCAAAGTAAACAAAGCTTTTTATAAAACAACAAAATACTTAATAAGGTTCCTTAAGGGGGTCTGTTTAAAACATAAACAAAAAATCTACCAAATGGTACTGCATTGGTTTAAAAAACGGAAGGATAGTTCTAAATCTTCATACAAGGCACGATCTTCTTTTATAAACGAAACCGTCTCCCTGTAATTGGCAACCAATTTTTCAAGATGAGGTGATGTTTTATGTGGCCTCCTAAATTCCAGTGCTTGTGTGGCATTTAGCAGCTCAATTCCTAAAATGCGTTGCACGTTATTTAATACTTTATAACATTTTGTAGCTGCGTTGGCACCCATACTTACATGGTCTTCTTGTCCGTTACTGCTTACAATACTGTCTACTGATGCTGGTGTGCACAATTGTTTATTCTGGCTAACAATCGAAGCAGCTGTGTATTGCGGTATCATTAAGCCTGAATTTAAACCTGGATTTGAAACTAAAAATGCAGGTAGACCTCTTTGACCTGATATGAGCTGATAGGTTCTGCGTTCTGAGATATTGCCCAACTCTGCGCAGGCTATGGCTAAATAGTCCAAACAAAGCGCCAATGGTTGACCATGAAAGTTTCCACCGGAAAGAATTAAATCATGGTCAGGAAAAACATTTGGATTATCGGTAACTGAATTGATTTCTGTTAGCACCACCTGCTGTGCAAATTCAATGGTGTCTTTACTTGCTCCATGCACCTGTGGTATGCAACGAAACGCATACGGGTCCTGAACCTGTGTTTTGGGCTTTTGAGCTAGTTCGCTATCCTGTAGGCAAGCCAGTATTTCTTGTGCTGTATGAACCTGGCCTTTGTGGTGCCTGATCATATGCAGAGCCGGATGAAAAGGGTCTAGTCGGCAATCAAAGGCATCCAGTGATAAAGCAGCAATTTTATCAGCAAAAGCGGCAAGTTTGTTAGCACGCATTACGCACCACACTGCATATGCTGCCATAAATTGAGTGCCGTTTATTAATGCAAGACCTTCCTTTGACTTGAGTGTAATGGGTATTAGCTGATGCCGTTTTAGCAGCAAGTCTGCCGGAACTTTTTTCCATTCACCTTCCTGTAGGTCCCACACTTCACCCATTCCAAGCAGCGGCAAACACAAGTGCGCCAGAGGAGCTAAATCTCCGCTTGCGCCAAGCGAGCCTTGCTCATATACCACAGGTAAAATATCCAGATTAAACAAATCAACCAAACGCTCTACTGTTTGCAACTGAACCGCACTATGCCCATAGGCCAGGGATTGAATTTTAAGTAGCAGCATTAGTTTAACTATTTCTCTGGGTGAAGTATCTCCGGTGCCGCAGGCATGAGAGAGCAACAAGTTTTTTTGCAATTGCTCTAAATCTTCTGCGCCAATTTTGGTGTGATGTAATGCCCCAAATCCTGTATTGATTCCGTAAACAGGCTCTCTGTTTGATGCCATTTTATCATCAAGATATTTGCGACAGGCAGTAATTTTTTCCTTAGCATCCAATGATAGGCGAATCTGTTTATTGTCATTCAGGATATGTGAAATATCATGAAATGAAAGTTGATGGTGTATCTCAAAAGTGTTCATATAAGTTATGCCTCACACAAGGTGAGATTGGATATGTGTTATAATGTCTGCCAAGCTAAGTTCTTGCTGTGTTCCTGCTGTTAAATTTTTCAATACCGGTTTACCGGATTTGATTTCATTTTCACCAATAATAACAGCAAATTGAATATTAAGCGCATTGGCATATTCTAGTTGCTTGCCTATTTTTTTTACCACATCTGGATATACTTCTGTAGCAATACCGGCCTGACGCATTTGAGTAGCTGCATTGATTGCATAGGTTTGTCCTGTTTTATCAAAGTAGCAAAATAATACTCGGGTTATGCTGGCTTGCAATGAATTAGGGAATAGTGAGAGGTCTTCCATTACATCATAAATCCTATCTAAACCAAATGAAATACCTACGCCTGAAACATCAGGTAAGCCAAATATACCGGTTAGGTTATCATAACGACCACCACCACCAATACTACTTTTAAGAGAACCTGCGGTAGCAACCACTTCAAAAATGGCTCCTGTATAATAGGTTAATCCGCGGGCCAGCGAGAAATCAGCTGATAAGTTTACAGATTGATTGGGAAGAGCACGAAGTGTTTGGATGATGTACTCAAGTTCTTCTATGCCTTTTAATCCTTCGGCCGAGTCTTTTAAATTTATTTTCAGTTTATCAAACAGTTGTTCTCCTTTGCTTTGAATAATTTCAAACAACAACTGAATTTCATTTTGGGTAAAGCCATGTTCGCTCAATTCATTTCTTACGCCTTCTTTACCCGCTTTATCAAGCTTATCAATTGAAAGTGCAATTGCATTCATGTACTCTTTCCCTTTCACCACTTCCGCAATTCCTGCTAGCACTTTTCTGTTATTGAGTTTGATTTCGTAGGGAACGGCCAATGCATTAAAAACCTCTGTGTAAATAAGAATTAAGTCAATTTCATTTAACAAACTAGTGCTGCCAATCACATCTGCGTCACACTGCCAGAACTCGCGGTAGCGACCTTTTTGTGGCCTATCGGCTCTCCATACGGGTTGCATCTGATATCTTCTAAAAGGAAAAGTAATTTCATTTCGGTTCATCACCACATACCTTGCAAATGGAACCGTAAGGTCATAACGCAGTCCTTTCTCGGCAATAAATTTCATTGAAACTTTAGCATCCAAGTCATTTAATTTACCACTGATGGTAGGAAGAAAAGTTCTATCCATACTTTCATCAGCCAGCATACGGTCATTATAATCTTTTAGTTCTTTCAGATAGTCGCCAGAATTCAAAATTCTAAACAATAACTGATCGCCTTCCTCACCATATTTGCCTTCAAGGGTAGAGAGATTCTCCATAACTGGTGTTTCAATAGGCATAAAGCCATATTTTTTAAAAACCTTTTCAATAGTTTGTAAAATATATTTTCTGCGTTGTACCTGCAGCGGTCCAAAATCTCTTGTGCCTTTAGGTAAAGTAGGTTTTTTATTCATTGTATCTCGCGGAAGCGAAAATAAAATTTTAATTGGATTGATTTACTATTTTAATGAGGGTGTAGTACTTACAGAATCTAGTTTATTTTCAATCTGATTCATATTCCTAGTAAACAAGGGTGTAACCAGTTTATATATTACGACTCACGAATTAACCATATTCATAGCAGCATCTAAGTAAACAAAAATATCTTCGGGTAACTCATCTCCGGCTTTGGGCGCTCGTTTGTGGCCATAGCGCACTACAATCATGTTAAGAGAGGGTATGGCAAATACATATTGCCCTCTAATGCCTCGCATATAAAAAATGGAATGACCTTTATGCTCCATCAGCCACCATTTAAATCCGTATTTATTATTGGGCTTACCTTCTCTGTCAACCAGATTAGCAGGTATAACAGATTCTGCCACATAGGCTGAGTCAATAATCTGTTTGCCATTCCATTTTCCATGCTGCATCATGAGTTTGGCAAGTTTGGCAAAATCTCTTGCGTTGGTATACCAACAGCAACTAACTTTTTCCATTCCCTTATCATCTATGCTCCAAAAAGCAGTTTTCTCAGCACCAATGGGTTTCCAAAGCTTTTCAGTGGCATAAGCGGCAATGGTTTTACCGGTTACTTTTTTTAATATCATACCCAGTAATTGTGTATCGCCACCTTTGTAGTGCCAAATTTTGCCCGGTTCTGCTACTACATTCGCCTTAAGGGTAAGTGTATTTACATCCGGTCCGTAGTAAGCCTCTGCAGGCCATGCCAGCGGACTCACGTATTCTTCCTTAAAATCCAAGCCACTGCTCATGGTAAGTAAATGTCTGATGGTGATCTTGCTTTTTTCGCCCTCTTTAAACTCAGGCAAATAATGACCAACGGGCTTGTCTATATTCTTTATTAATCCTTCAGTAACTGCGCATCCGATGAGCATACCTATAATACTCTTGGCCATTGAAAAAGAGTTTGCCACACTTCCCGAATCATAGTTTTCCCAATATTGCTCATAAAGTAGGCTATCATTTTTTATAACAAGCAAAGCAACGGTTTGGTAATAATTTATTTTATCTAAAATGGCCTTGTTTACAGTAGACTGATTATAGGAAGCTGCATAGGGCCAAGGCTGGGCAGAATCAGCTTTTACTTCATTAAAAGGAAATGCATTCACCTCATCAATATCAGGACTCATTTTCCCGCTAAAAATGGTCATTGCTAAAACCTTGTTTACATAGGTATTACCAGTGGCAAGCAGCGCTATTTCAAGCAGCAGGATAATAAGCATAAGGCTAATGCCAATTCGTTTAAGTAGTTTCATGTTTACAACATTAATAAAATTCCGATATACAAACAGGTTAAATAAAAAAGCCTGAATCGTTTCGATTCAGGCTTTTGGGTTTGTATGATTTTAAGATTAATACATACCGTCCATACCGCCAGGCATTCCGGCAGGCATAGCAGGTGCTTTCTCTTCTTTCTCTTCAACCAGTGCACACTCAGTAGTTAAGATCATAGCAGCAGCAGAAGCAGCATTTTGAAGCGCTACACGGCTAACCTTGGTAGGATCTATTACACCGGCAGCAATCAGATTTTCATAAGCTTCTGTGCGCGCGTTATAGCCAAAATCAGCTTTACCTTCACGTACTTTGTTTACTACTACTGAACCCTCGCCACCTGCATTAGCAACAATCTGACGAAGTGGTTCTTCTACGGCACGCTTAATAATGGCAATGCCTGTGTTCTCATCTTCGTTGGCACCTTTCAATTTCTCAAGTGCATCTAGCGCGCGGATATAAGCCACACCACCACCTGCAACAATACCTTCTTCTACGGCAGCACGTGTTGCATGCAATGCGTCATCTACACGGTCTTTCTTTTCTTTCATTTCAACCTCAGTTGCAGCACCGATGTATAATACTGCTACACCACCTGCCAGTTTAGCCAAACGTTCCTGTAATTTCTCACGATCATAATCGCTGGTGGTATTTTCAATTTGTGCTTTAATCTGACCCACACGTGCGGTAATGTCTTCTTTTTTACCTGCACCATTGATAATGGTTGTGTTGTCTTTATCGATAGAAATTTTCTCAGCTTTCCCTAAGTAAGTTAGATCTGCATTTTCCAGTTTAAATCCACGTTCTTCGCTGATAACAGTACCACCTGTTAAAATGGCAATATCTTCCAGCATGGCTTTTCTTCTATCACCAAAGCCAGGAGCTTTTACTGCAGCAATTTTCAATGAGCCACGGATTTTGTTTACCACCAAAGTAGCAAGGGCTTCACCTTCTACATCTTCAGCGATAATTACCAGTGGCTTGCCTGTTTGAACAACTTGCTCCAGTATAGGAAGCAACTCTTTCATATTGCTTACCTTTTTATCATAAATCAGGATAAAAGGCGAATCAAGTTCGGCTTCCATTTTGTCTGCATTGGTTACAAAATAAGGTGAGAGATAGCCACGGTCAAATTGCATACCTTCAACAGTTTTTACTTCAGTCTCTGTGCCTTTGGCTTCTTCAACTGTAATTACACCTTCTTTGCCAACTTTAGCCATTGCATCAGCAATCAGTTTACCAATTACTTCATCGTTGTTTGCAGAAACAGAAGCAACCTGTTGTATTTTTTGGTTGTCATCTCCAACTTTTTGCGATTGTTTTTTAAGATTCTCAACAATGGCTTCAACAGCTTTGTCGATACCACGTTTTAAATCCATCGGATTGGCACCTGCTGCAACATTTTTTATACCTGCCGCAACTATAGCCTGTGCCAAAACGGTTGCAGTGGTGGTTCCATCACCCGCCTGATCGGCAGTTTTAGAAGCAACTTCTTTTACCATTTGCGCACCCATGTTCTCAACCGGGTCTTTTAATTCAATTTCTTTAGCAACAGTTACACCATCTTTGGTAACTGCAGGTGAACCGAATTTTTTATCAATTACCACATTGCGACCTTTTGGTCCAAGTGTTACTTTTACTGCATTTGCCAATGCATCTACACCGCGTTTTAAACCATCGCGGGCATCTACGTTATAAGATATTTTCTTAGCCATAATTTTTATGTTGTTTTATTGTTTAGGTATGGGATTAAATAATTGCGAAAATGTCTGATTCACGCATAATAAGGTATTCTTTACCTTCAATGGTAATTTCGGTTCCGGCATATTTGCCATAAAGAACGGTGTCACCGGCTTTAACGGTCATGGGCTCGTCTTTTTTACCAATACCGGCTGCCACAACTTTACCTCTTTGTGGTTTTTCTTTTGCTGTGTCAGGAATAATAATTCCTCCAACTGTTTTTTCTTCTGCAGGTGCAGGTTCAACCAGAACTCTGTCTGCCAATGGTTTAAGATTTACTGCCATAATTGTTATGTTGTTTTTTAGTGTTTTTATGTTGTTAAGTATGCGATGACGTTATCAGAACTTATGCCAACAGGAAAATGCTGACACTTTTTCGCAGGGGCGGCAAACATAAGCCGAAAAATTGGCAAAACAGGCTGACAAAATAGAATTTTTCCAGGATTTTTTAGTTTCAGAATGTAAACGCATGTAGCTAAGGCTTTGGCAGATTAATTAGTTCTTATTCATTTATGTTATTTTGAATTGTAAAAAACACATTTTCAAATAAATAAGTAAAAAAATGATTGTTTTATGCTCCATTCAAATAAGGGCCATTGGCCTACTTAAATAGTTGAAGTGCACTTCAAGGTATGCGCATATGATATGCTATGAAGCATTATATTGCATCAACATTATATTGGTGCATGACTAAACGAATTCTGATAACCGGACACAGCAAAGGCATTGGTGCAGCCCTTACCCAACAATTATTGGAACAAGGATACGAGGTGCTGGGCATTGCCCGTACACAAGTTGCAGTGCATCCTCAACTCACTCAATGGACCTATGATTTAAGCAAGCAAGATCAGGTGATGAAAGCATGTGAACGCATGAGTAAAGAAAAATTTGATGTGGTGATACTGAATGCAGGGTGGAATGATATCAGACCGGCTGAGGCTTATGCGGTAGAGGAAATTTTTGATATTACCACACTTAATTTTACCGCGCATGCTGCCATCTTGCGTGCCACCATTTCAACATTGTTGCAAAACCGTGGCTGGGTTTTTGGTTTAGGCAGTTTTTCAGGTTTGGAAGTAGAACGCTGGAATAATTATTACGGGGCATCCAAAGCTGCATTGCATCACTTATTACAGAATATTTTTGAGCAGTACCGGAAACAAGGTTTACGTGTAACAACGGTTATTCCGGACATTACGCAATCATCATTTTATTTACACCAGCAATTTGAGCCGGCAGCCGAAAGGGAAACCCATCTGTTGCCCGAGGAGATTGCTGATGTTATTACTCATTATATCATCAATGAGCCGGTTTATGTACCTGCGCAGTTGGTCATGAGGCCACAACGGTTTGAGTTGAAGAGAAAGAAATAAAACAGGTGCTTTGAAGCACCTATTTTTGAACTGTTTTAAAAATTATTACTTTATCCAATCAAATCCTGTGTAAGGTACCAACACATCGGGTATACGAATACCTTCCGGTGTTTGGTTGTTCTCCAGCAAAGTGGCAACAATGCGTGGCAAGGCCAATGCACTTCCGTTTAAGGTATGTACCAGT
Source organism: Bacteroidia bacterium (assembly GCA_044351265.1). Classification (GTDB taxonomy): domain Bacteria; phylum Bacteroidota; class Bacteroidia; order UKL13-3; family UKL13-3; genus JAJTFA01. Next base: position 12,889 of record JBILGC010000013.1, on the reverse strand, counting down.
TGGTTTTTGCCTTCCTTATTTTTAAAACGACATTTAAGCCTGTTTGCCTGAAAGGTTTCAAAGTTTGAAGTAGAGCTTACTTCGAGCCAGCGCTGCTGCGCAGCACTATAAGTTTCAAAATCATAAGTGAGGGCAGAGGTAAAGCCCATATCGCCACCACATAAACGCAAAATGCGGTAAGGTAATTCCAGTTTGGTTAATAAACCTTTTACATGCTCCACCATTTCATCTAAGATATGGTAAGAGTGCTCGGGGTGTGCTATCTGCACGATTTCAACTTTTTCAAACTGGTGCAGGCGATTTAGTCCACGTACGTGTGCGCCCCAACTCCCGGCCTCTCTTCTAAAGCAAGGCGAGTAAGCCACATTTTTAATAGGCAACTCTTCTTCCTTTAAAATTACATCGCGGTAAATATTGGTAACCGGAACTTCAGCCGTTGGTATTAAATATAAATCATCCATTTGCGCATGATACATTTGCCCTTCTTTATCCGGCAACTGCCCTGTGCCAAATCCACTGTCGGCATTTACCATATAAGGTGGCACAATTTCGGTATATCCTGCCTTTAGTGCTTCATCTAAAAAAAAGTTTACCAAAGCTCTTTGCAGCCTTGCGCCTTTTCCTTTATATACCGGAAACCCTGCACCGGTAATTTTGGTGCCTAACTCAAAATCTATTAAATCATATTTGGTAATTAAATCCCAATGCGGCATTGAACCATCAGGCATGGCAGGTGTTTCACCATATTGATAAATATTCAGGTTATCATCAGCTGATTTGCCTTCAGGAACCAAGTCATGTGGCATATTGGGCAGCGTTACCAATGCATTAAAAAGGTTGTCTTCAGCTGTTTTAAGTTTTTCTTCCAGTGCTTTGTTCTGTTCTTTCAATCCTGCGGTTTGATTCTTCAGGCTTTCCGCTTCATCTTTTTTTCCTGACTTCATCAACTCACCAATCTTTTTTGCCACTTGATTTGCTTCTGATAAATTGGCTTCCAGCTGCTGTTTTATTTTTCTGGCTTCCTCATCCAACTGCAATACATCATCTACCACTGCGGCAAATTTCGGATTGCGTTTGTTTAATCTCTCCTTTACCTCTGATGTATTTTCTCTAATGATTTGTAGTTGTAGCATCAGTTATTTTCGATTATTCGTTAACAGTAATTTTAATGATCTTATCTCCCTGATGAATCTGATCGATAATCTCTATGCCTTCTGACACTTTGCCAAAGCAGGTATGGTTTCTATCCAGGTGTTGGGTGTTTTGCCTGTTGTGGCAAATAAAAAATTGTGAGCCACCTGTATCACGGCCTCTGTGAGCCATAGATAGTACGCCCTTATCGTGATATTGATTACCACCAGTCAGTTCGCATTTTATGCTGTAGCCCGGTCCGCCTGCACCGGTGCCGGTTGGATCGCCTCCCTGCACCACAAAGTCAGGAATCACGCGGTGAAAAGTGGTATTGTCATAATAACCACTTTTGGCCAGTTTGCAAAAATTTTCAACGGTGTTTGGAGCATCTGTTTCATAAAACTCTACACGCATTACACCTTTATCGGTGTGTATTTCGGCTGTTTTCATATGTAAGTAAATAGGTTTCGAAAATAAATAAATACTGTTGGTTTTACTCAACATTTTAAGAATTCAATTATTCACCTAAATTGCACCCAAAAATTAAGCTTATCAAATGAACTACGATGTTATAGTTGTTGGCAGCGGCCCCGGAGGTTATGTTGCTGCTATCAGAGCCAGTCAGCTGGGTTTAAAAACAGCCATCATTGAGCGCGAGAGCTTGGGTGGTATTTGCCTCAACTGGGGTTGTATTCCTACCAAAGCACTATTAAAATCTGCTCAGGTTTTTGATTACATTAAACATGCAGCCGATTATGGCATTACGGTGAAAGAGGCAGCTCATGATTTTTCAGGCGTTATTAAACGTAGTCGCGGTGTTGCTGATGGTATGAGTAAGGGCATTGCCTTCCTCATGAAAAAAAATAAAATAGATGTAATTATGGGCACCGGCAAACTGGCCTCAGCTTCCAAAGTAGAAGTAACAGATGCAGCAGGTGCAAAAAAAACCTACGATGCCAAACATATTATTCTTGCCACAGGCGCGCGTAGCCGCGAGTTGCCAAATATTAAAATAGATGGAAAGAAAGTAATTGGCTACCGCGAGGCAATGACGCTTCCAACCCAACCTAAATCTATGATTGTAATGGGCAGCGGAGCCATAGGCTGCGAGTTTGCCTACTTTTATAATGCAATGGGTACCAAAGTAACCATCGTGGAGTTTATGCCCAATATCTTACCAATTGAAGATGAAGATGTATCCAAAGAAGTAGCCAAATCATTTAAAAAAGCCGGTATTGAAATCATGACAGATGCAGCTGTTGAGTCGGTAGATGCCAAAGGTAATACGTGCAAAGTAAAAGTTAAAACCAAAACCGGTGTGGTAGATATGGATGCCGATGTGGTGCTATCTGCAGTAGGTGTGCAAACCAACCTCGAAAATCTAGGGCTTGAGTCTGCAGGCGTAAAAACAGATAAAGGCAAAGTATTGGTTGATGATTTTTATGCAACCAATATAAAAGGTCTTTATGCCATTGGTGATATCGTTAAAGGCCCTGCTTTGGCGCACGTTGCCAGTGCCGAAGGCATCATCTGTGTAGAAAAAATTGCAGGTCATCATCCTGAGCCGCTCAACTACAACAATATCCCTGGATGCACCTATTGTTCACCTGAAGTGGCATCAGTAGGTTACACCGAAAAAGCGGCTAAAGAAGCAGGTTACCAGATTAAGGTAGGGAAGTTTCCATTCAGTGCCAGTGGCAAAGCCAGCGCTGCCGGTGCCAAAGAAGGATTTGTTAAAGTAATCTTTGATGCCAAGTATGGCGAGTTTTTGGGTGCACACATGGTAGGAGCCAACGTAACAGAAATGATAGCCGAAGTAGTTGCTGCACGCAAACTTGAGACAACCGGCATGGAAATCATCAAAACCGTTCACCCGCATCCAACCATGAGCGAAGCCATTATGGAAGCAGCAGCTCTGGCCTATGGAGAGTGCATTCACTTATAATCAATTACAGACACAACATACAAAGGCCGCCTCATCAGGTGGCCTTTTTTATTGGGCGTTGCCCTAATCTATGCGTCTGTTTATTACCCTTCGCAAGCAATATCAGGGTCTGAGTTATTCGTTACAAGTCCACATTCGCTTCGCTCACTGCGGGCTTTCCACTGCTTTCCCTAACGTGGGGAATAGAAGATACCGATGAATACATGTAAATTAAATCTTGACCTTGAACAGGACAGAAATGTTTATTTCATTCATGGATCATTTTAATCTAAAGTTTGAATTAAATAGTTACCTTTTAATACAAGGCAAATGCATATGCATAAAAAAGCGAACTATTATAAGCTCGCTTAGTGTATGAACTGTATTGGTCATTTTTGTGGTGCGGATGCTCCGAGTACTCGGTGGAAACCGCGACTACAGTGAGATGTTGCATAATTTTTTGTAGAACGGTTTGCTTTTTTGTGCTTTGAGAAACCTTTCTCTTCTAATAGCCTCCATTTTGCTATCAAATGCTTCTGAATAAGCCAACCTCCATGGAATTTTATTTTTGGTTGATTTAGTTAATCCAAGATTATGCTGATGAACTCTGTTCTCTACGTTGGCTGAATAACCGATGTAGAAAGAATCAAAAATTTCGGAGTATAAGATATATACAACGTACATAAATGCGAACGCCTCAACATAGGTTAAGGCGTTTATTTGCGGTGCGGACGGGACTCGAACCCGCGACCCCATGCGTGACAGGCATGTATTCTAACCAGCTGAACTACCGCACCGTTCTTATTTAAAGGGATGCAAATATAGGATTTTCATGTATTTTGTCAACTCTTATTTAAAACTTTTTTATCTACTTTTCTTATTATTTTGCAGCCCGTTAGAATCCATTACCTATGGCCAATTACTTCGATTTCGAAAAACCAATTCAGGAGCTTGAAGAGCAAATAGAGAAGACCAAACAATTGTCTCAGAAGAATAAACTCGACCTTAATGCTACTATAAAGGACCTGGAGGAAAAAATGCTTGCTGAAAAAAAACGCATTTACGGCAGCCTTACAGGTTGGCAGCGTGTGCAAATTTCCCGCCATCAGGAAAGACCTTACACCCTTGATTATATTGAGCATTGCTTCACTGATTTTTTAGAGCAGCATGGCGATCGCAGTGTTAAAGATGATAAGGCCATTGTTGGTGGTTTTGCTAAACTAGGCGACCAAACCGTTATGGTTATTGGTCACCAAAAAGGACGCAACACTAAACAAAGACAGTTGCGCAACTTTGGTATGGCTAACCCTGAGGGATATAGAAAGGCCTTGAGGTTAATGAAGCTAGCAGAGAAATTTAATAAACCTATTATTACCCTCATTGATACTCCCGGTGCTTCTCCAGGATTGGAGGCAGAAGAGCGTGGCCAAGGAGAGGCTATAGCTAAAAACTTACTTGAAATGTCGGTATTGAAAGTTCCGGTTATTTGTGTGGTTATAGGCGAAGGAGCTTCTGGAGGTGCTTTAGGCATTGGAGTAGGAGATAAAGTGCTAATGTTAGAGAATACTTGGTATTCTGTTATCTCACCTGAGTCGTGCTCATCTATCCTTTGGCGTAGTTGGGAGCACAAAGAAAAGGCTGCGGAAGCGCTGAAACTCACTGCCCCTGATATGCTCAAAAATGGATTAATTGATGGTGTGATACCAGAACCATTGGGCGGGGCGCATAACAATCTTGAGGAAATCTACCAATCCCTCAAGAATGAGTTGATTAAGATAATGGGTGAATTGAAAACCTTAGCATCAGATAAACTAATTGAACAACGCATTGCCAAGTTTTCAGCAATGGGGGCATTCATAGAAGCATAATAAAAAAAGCTCCAGTTGGAGCTTATTTAGTGGAGGATAACGGAGTCGAACCGATGACCTCTTGCATGCCATGCAAGCGCTCTAGCCAGCTGAGCTAATCCCCCTAAAGAGCAGGCAAATATAAGAAGTAACTTTTATTGAGCAAATTTAAACAGCACAATAATGAGTCCGTAAATGAGTGTAGAAAGTATAATACCTCTTGCTGTATACAGTTTATCCTTGTTTAAAAACAGATAAAACAAACCAAGGTTTATAATCGCACATAAACTCAATAGCGGAGATAACAGTTTTTTTGAAATAGCGAGGTCTAAAAATTCCAAGAGTTCTGTATTTCTGAATTCAAACATATAAAAACCTAATGCACCCATTAGGGGGCCTATTAAACCAACAATGATGCCAATGGCAATATGATCTTTAATGTTGCGCATGTGTTGCTATATTAAGATTCCAGTTATTCAATTGAGGCATGGCATGATAGGCAGTTAAATCAAAATGTACCGGCACCAAAGATGCGAAACCATTGGCCAATGCCCATTCATCAGTGTCTTCGCCTTTGTCCATATTAATGAATTTGCCGGTTAGCCAAAAATACCTTCTTCCATTTGGGTCTCTTCTTTCATCAAACTCTTCCTGCCATTTGGCATTAGCTTGTCTGCAAACTTTTAAACCTTTAAACACATCAGAGCCAACATTAGGAATATTTACGTTGAGCAAGGTGCCTGTTGGTAAGCCATTTTGAATGATGTTTTTCGCAATGGCTTGAGCCACCTGAGTTGACAAATTAAAATCGGCATCATAAGCATAATTGCATAATGAAAAGCCAACACTCGGTATGCCTTCTATAGCGCCTTCCATAGCTGCACTCATGGTGCCGGAATACAATACATTAATAGAAGAGTTGGAACCATGATTAATGCCTGATACCAGTAAATCAGGCTTTCGGTGCAATACTTTATCTACTGCCAGCTTCACACAATCAGCCGGAGTACCTGAGCATTGGTAAGCCGTAAGCTCTCCGTAAATATCTGTTTTTTCAAGCCTAAGTGGTTTGCTAATGGTAACTGCATGCCCCATACCGCTTTGCGGGCTATCCGGAGCAACAATAATAACTTCTCCAAGCGGTTTCATGGCAGCTACCAAGGCCCGTATGCCAGGAGCCGTGATGCCATCATCGTTTGAAATTAATATGAGTGGTTTGTTCTGATTCATTATGGGGCGAAAATAGCTGAAACTTTAAGTCTTTGGTACTAAAAACATTGATATGTAAAGGTTATCTTATGATTTTAAGCAAGTCTTCTTCAACTGATTTTTTTGGAGTTTCTATGATTCTTCCTATTTCTTCATTGTTTCTGTAAACTATAATTAATGGAACGTATGTTACTTGATAAGAACCTATATTTACTTTATTACTTTCTTTTTTTCTATTTACTCCAATCATAACAATTTGATCTATACCTGCATCCTCGCAAACTTTTAACATTACTGGAACATGAGTCTTACTATCACTGCACCATGTTCCAAGAATAATCAAAATAGAAATAGGTTTTTGTTTTTTTAATTTTCTGATTATTGATTTCTTTGGCGTATATGCTAGGTAATTTTTAGAAAACCATGAGTAATTTTCAAGTTGTTTTCTGTTCAGGTAGCCATCAATAATTATGCTATCGCTTACCATTATTTGTTGGGCATTTACGGGCTTAATGGATATGCATAACAAAAGAAATGAAATCAGGATCAGTTTTAGCGAGCGGTGAAGTGGTTTAACCTTCATTATTAAGATATATTGAGCTTATTTAATGATAACATTAAACATAACACAAAAATGGTCTCAGGCTTGTTTGATAAACTTTGGAGCTAACTAAATGCATACTTAAGCATTGGCATTCATAAAGTCTAGCGCCTTGTTCACCATATTTTCAGAGCCTATAAAAATAGGCACCCGCTGGTGAAGCTCTTTTGGCGCTACATCCAGAATGCGCTCTTTGCCTGTGTGGGCTTTCCCACCTGCTTGTTCCACAATAAAAGCCATGGGTATACATTCAAACATTAAACGCAATTTTCCATTAGGAGCTTTAGCCGTTGGAGGATAAATAAAAATACCGCCTTTTAATAAGTTTCTGTGCAAATCAGCCACCATAGAGCCAATATATCGCGCACTATATGGGCGGGAAGTCTCCTTATCTTTTTCCTTGCACCAGGCAATGTATTGTTGCACCCCTGCAGGAAAATCAGCTGCATTGCCTTCGTTTAATGAATATATTTTCCCATCTTTGGGTACCTGAATATCCGGATGAGAAAGGCAGAATTCTCCAATAGATGGATCTAGTGTAAATCCATTTACACCTTTACCTGTTGAGTACACAAGCATGGTGGAGGATCCGTAAATCACATATCCAGCGGCAACCAGTCTGTTCCCAGGTTGCAGCACATCTTCCAGCGTTGGTTCTGTGCCGGTTGGGGTTACCCTTCTATAAACCGAGAATATGGTTCCAATAGAAACATTTACATCAATATTGGATGAGCCATCTAGCGGATCGATACAAACAATATAGTTTCCGTGTTTTGAGTAGGTACCTTTTAGCGGTATCATATTATCTTCTTCCTCTGAAGCAAATGCACAGACTTCTCCACCACGCGATAGCGTAGTGGTAAACATTTCATTGCCTATCATATCAAGCTTTTTCACATCTTCTCCCTGCACGTTCACCGCTCCGGTGTCTCCAATAATTTCAGCAATACCTGCTTTATTAACTTCTCTACTTATCACTTTGGCAGCAATTCCAATATCTCTAAGTATTCTGGAAAGTTCTCCTTTGGCGTAAGGAAATTCGTGTTGGCGTTCTATGATAAACTGCCCGAGTGTGGTGAAATTAAATTGAGACATTGTTCAATGTTATTGGTCCCCGCAAATATAAGGCCTTCATTCATTTACAAAAGACTTTATAAGTCTTAATTAAATTTATAATTTCGAAAAAAAATTTTGGAGGAACATCAACGTGAGAGTATTTAAGTTTGGAGGGGCTTCAGTTAAAGATGCAGATGCTGTTGCAAATGTGGCCCGTATCATTCAAATGCATGCCGGTAGTGAGCTTTTGGTAGTGGTATCAGCAATGGGTAAAACCACAAATGCGCTTGAGAGGCTCGCAAAAGCATATTATGAGTACGCTACGCAGGAAAAAAATAATGTCTATGCCGAAATTAAGCAGTTTCATGATGAGATTATCAGTGGTTTGCTTAAAACCAAGAACAGCCATGCATATGACGATATCGAAAACCTTTTTATTGAGTTGGAGTGCTTGCTTGAGTCTGAACCTGATGAGGCTTTTGATTATTACTATGATCAAATAGTAAGCTATGGTGAAATTTTTTCTACGCGTATTGTAAGCACGTATATGAATGAAAACGCCATTAAAAACCGTTGGATGGATGCCCGCACCTTTATTTCTACGGATGCTACTTTTCGTGAGGGAAAGTTAAACTGGGAGCATACCTGCCTCCTGATTGATAAAAAATTGAAGCCCATTGTGCATAAACAGATAGTGGTTACCCAAGGCTTTATCGGGCAGAATAACGATAAGCAAACCACCACCCTGGGTAGAGAAGGTTCTGATTACTCTGCGGCAATTTTTGCTTATGGGCTCAAGGCAGAGTCGGTAACCATCTGGAAGGATGTGGCCGGGGTAATGAATGCCGATCCAAAGAAATTTAAAGAGGCAGTTAAACTAGATGAGCTAACCTACACACATGCCATAGAAATGGCCTATTATGGAGCTACCGTTATTCATCCCAAAACAATACAGCCTTTACAGAGCAGACATATTCCATTATACGTAAAATCATTTGTTAATCCTGAGGCCAAAGGAACTGTAGTTTCTGATGGGGTGAAGGAAAAACGCATTCCGGTAATCATTGTAAAGAGTAATCAGGTATTGCTCTCTATTTCAAGTAAGGATTTTTCATTTATTGTGGAAGATAACCTTAGTAGAATTTTTTCAATCTTTGCAGAACATAAAGTTCGTATTAATCTGATGCAAAATTCAGCTATTAGTTTTAGCATCTGTGTGGATGAGGCAGGAGAAAAAATAGAAAGGCTAAAGTCTGAATTGAGCATACATTATCAGCTAAAATCTAATGAACCAGTAGAGTTAATTACCATTAATAATTATGATGAACAAACCCTCCTGCAAACAAAGAAAGGTAAAGAAATACTGCTTGAACAAAAAACAAGGGCTACAATACAAATGGTTTTAAAATAATCTGTTTAATAATATGAAAAAAATATTCTCAATACTTTTAGGTGCAACTTTAATAGCCTCTATCTCCCACGCACAGGTTGCCTTTCAAACCGAAGAGCAGTTGCAAAATCAGGCTCCCTTATCCGTTTCTGGTTCCTTGTCGGGTTCTGATGGAGAAGAATTATTCACACTATATCTTTTTACACATACAGATGAATTGCAGAGTCGCTCTCAACTGGATTATGTATTTAATGCGAATCCTGAATTTGCCGGGTACATCAACGGTAAGTTTAGGTGTATTTTAATTACCCAGAATGATGCCAACTGGAGCAATTGGATGTGTAAGCTAAGGTTAAACACACTACCTGCCATAGCTATTTTTAATCAGGATGGCTTTCTGCTAGGTCAAAATCGTGGGTATAAATCAGCTGCACAGCTGCTGCAATGGCTCAAATTTACAACAGGTAAAAGAATACAGGCAAACGCTTTTCAAGCAAAATCCAAAGAACTTTATCCCGACTTTTATAAGGCTCGCCTAAATAAAGCTCCAGACCCTGTAACTGATACAAATGTTATATATAGCTACCTTAGCAGGTTTGGTGTGAGTGGTGATGAGGTTTCGTGGAATTTGGCAAAGGAGTATCCTACCATGCTCCAATATCAAGCATTGAGGCTTTTTGATAATCAATCTTTTCTCTTCCAGAATTATGGTTTTGAATTTATGATGATGCAGGATGACTATGCTACCTATATTGCTGATACTTTCAGAGAAGGTAACGGGCGGGATTTTTATAACACCATTATCCCTTTACTTACCTCTCTTGGATTTCCAAATTTGGGCCAGTGGGAGCGTTTCATATCAGCTCATCAAGCGGTTTGCAGAAGAGATTGGAAAGCTGCAAGTCGGGCTATTCAGGCATATGCAGTAGATTCAGCATACCATTTGTTCAGATATGATTCGCTTGCTGCCTGGTGTGGCTCTATCCTTGATTACAGCACCGATAAAGAGTCGCTTGTTTCTGCAGAAAAGGTTTTGAAAGAGAATCGGATGACATTAACAAGACCTGATTGCCTGGCAGTACTTGGACTTCTTCAATTTAAAAACCAACGCTGGCACGAGGCTGAAAATTCATTAAGAGCTTCACAACAATATTCAATGCTTACAGTCTCTCGCGAGCAACAAATTTTGTCTGCACTTGCTGAGATCGATGCAAAGAAGAATAAAGCTAAAAAGAAATAATGTCAATTGTATATCTGTTAACAGGTGGCAATATTGGCAACACCAATCTTGTACTAAGTAAAGCTGCCTCATTGATTCATGAAAGGGTGGGGGTGCTAAGAAAAGCATCCGAGATATATAGGACTGAGCCTTGGGGCAATCCAAATCAGCAGTATTTTCTGAATCAGGTATTAGAAGTTGAATCAGTGATGAAGCCTGAAGACATTATGAGTACGCTTCTTGCCATAGAGCAGGAAATGGGCCGGGTAAGAGGTAAGAAATGGGAGCCTCGTGTAATTGATATAGATATGCTGCTTTATGATTATGTGATTCTTGAATCTGATACGCTTACGCTGCCTCATCCTTATTTGCATGAAAGAAACTTTGTATTAGCGCCACTTGCCGAGCTGGCTCCAGATTTGATACATCCTGTTTTGCAACAAAGTATAGCTCAATTGCTGCAGCACAGTGCCGATAAAGGATTAGTGGAAAAAATGTAAGTATTACCAATTTTACAAACCCCACATTTGTCTCATGGTCCAAAAACCTTTTCATTCTTACATTGCAATTGAAGGTAATATAGGTGCAGGTAAATCCTCTCTTGCCAAAAGGTTGGCCGAATCGTTTGGTGCCAAAATTATTCTGGAGGAGTTTGAAGACAATTCATTTCTTCCAAAATTTTATGCAGATCAAAGAAGATATGCTTTCCCTCTTGAAATGAGTTTTTTAGCAGCGCGCTTTAATCAACTTAAAAGGCAATTGATGGAGGTTGATATCTTTAATAGCTTTATAGTTAGCGATTATATTTTTGCCAAATGCATGCTCTTTTCAAAGGTGAATCTGGATGATGATGAGTATGATTTATATCTAAAATTGTTTGAAATCATCAATCTTCAGTTGCGGCAACCGGATTTGTTGATTTATCTGCATAACCCCATTGAAAAATTGCAATGGAATATTGCCAATAGAGGCAGACCATATGAACAGCAAATTACATCAACTTATTTGCAGCAACTTACTGATGCATATATGCAGTACATTCAAGCAAACCAACACCTGCGTATTCTCATGGTAGATTGTGCCTCGATTGATTTTGTTAATAATCCTGATCATTACAATAATCTGGAATCCCTTATCTGCAAGGAATACACACCGGGAGTTCATTATATAAATTGGTTGTTGGAAGCATGAAATCTCAAACTGTGTTATTATCTGCGCATTATTTCCCTTGCACAGCCTGGTTTCGCAAATACATGCAGCATGAGCAGGTAATTATTGAGCAGCATGAGCACTTTCTGAAACAAACATACCGCAACCGAACAGTAATACTCTCAGCAAACGGACCGCTTGCACTCACCATTCCCGTTTCAAAACTTCATGCTAAAATCCAAGTTCATGAAATGCGAATAGATTATTCTGACAAATGGCAACACCGACATTTGGAAGCATTGCGGTCTGCTTATAATTCATCTCCATACTTTTTATATTATTCTCATCATATTGCTGCATTCTTTGGCCAGAAATATGAAACAATACTTGAGCTAAACCTTGCTTCAATACAATTATGCCTCAAGTTAATTAAGCAGCAACCAAAGCATCAATTATCAGAATCATACGTGTCAGCAAGGGGTGATTTATTAGATATGCGTGAATTGATACATCCAAAAAGGTTTTTGGAAGCTGAATATAGAAGCTATCTGCAGGTATTTACATCAAAGTATCCGTTTACGCCAAACCTGAGTATGCTTGACATTCTTTTTAATTGCGGTCCTGAAAGCACTCAATACATTCTTTCCTGATCCTTGGTTGGAACAATAATATGCAATGAGGATGGAAGGATGCGTATGTTTACGTCCTTTCCCATTTCAATTGGTTCTCCGTCTATATTAAATACTTCAGCTTCCGGTCTGATGATGGTAATATTCCGACCCTTAAAATAGTGCACATATTGTGATTTACTAAACTTTTTTAGAAATAAGGCTGCACCAATAAGAGGCATATTAAATAGTTTAAATGGCTTCATTATGCTCACATCAAATAGACCATCACTAAGTTTGGCATCAGGAGCGATAAAAGCATTATTGCCATATTGAGAACCATTGGCTATACACACGATAAATGCGGGGAGCACCATATTTTGACCATCAATATTAATCTTATATAAACGCGGTTTATATCGAGCAAACTCATTGAGTGATATTTTAGTGTAAGACCAAAAACCACGTTTGGGAGCTTTGGCAAACATATGGCTAACATGTGCATCAAATCCGGCACCTGCTACATTAATAAAAAAATGATCATTGGCCATTCCTGTATCAATGGTTCTGTAATTTAATTGATTGATTAATGAGAGTGCTTTTATGTTATCAATGGGAATATGCAAATGCCTTGCTAAACCATTGCCTGAGCCTTGTGGAATAATACCAAATATAACAGGAGTGTTCACTAAATATTTGGCAATATTGTTTATGGTTCCATCACCGCCAACTGCTATCACAATATCTTTCTTCTG
>JBILGC010000079.1:0-7584 GCA_044351265.1 Bacteroidia bacterium | reverse complement strand
CACAGCCTTTTGAGCCAGCTCCAGATTATGCGAAGCAGAGCGTGTGAAATTAATCTCTACTTCAAATCGGTTCCTGTCTATTGTTTTGCCAATAAGTGCTGGGAATTTGTCTTTTCTTATTCCTCCGGAAATCGGGTTAATGATAAATGTGATTGTTTTTTTCAAGTTATGAAAAGTTTCTATGCGAAAATAAGCATATCCTGCTTGTCTATGCTAACTTAATGTTAAGTCTGAAACTATATTTGCATCCATGATTAAAGCAGTCAAAGATATTTCAGTTGAATCTTTTAATTATTCATTACCCGAAGAACGTATTGCAAAGTTTCCTCTTCAAAAGCGTGATGAATCCAAATTGTTGGTTTACCAACAAGGGAATATTTCTCATAAGGTGTTTAAACATCTCCCTTCATTGCTCACAGAAGGAAGTATGCTTGTGTTTAATAATACCAAGGTTATTCATGCACGTTTGTTATTTCAAAAAGATACAGGCGCTGCTATTGAATTATTTTGCCTGGAACCGGAACAAGCTTATGATTATGAGGCTGCCTTTCATGCGCGTGGAAGCTCTAAATGGGTATGCATGGTAGGTAATGCCAAGAGATGGAAAGAAGAGGCACTCATAAAACAAATTGCGGTTAATGGTAAGCATGTGGTTCTGAAAGCAGTAAAGATTTCGCAACAAGAGGCCTGTTTTCAAATTGAGTTTTCATGGAATGAAACGAACTTAACATTTGCGGAAATTATTGATGCTGCAGGGGTTTTGCCACTGCCACCATATTTAAATAGAGAAACCACTCAGTCTGATGAAACAACTTATCAAACAATTTACGCTAAGCATAATGGCTCAGTGGCGGCACCAACAGCTGGTTTGCATTTTACAGATCAGGTTTTACAATCATTAACTCAAAACGGTATTAAGTCTGCCCACGTAACCTTGCATGTAGGTGCAGGAACTTTTAAGCCGGTCAAATCAGATACCATCAGCGGACATCAGATGCACGTAGAGCACGCCTTTATCAGTTTAAACTGCCTGTTAGAAATTCAGGAACAAATAAAAAGTGGGAAACCGCTTATTGCCGTTGGAACAACTAGCTTGCGCGTGCTTGAATCATTATTCTGGTTTGGGGTAAAGGTAATGAAGGAGCCATGGTTAAGTGAACTTCATGTGGAACAGTGGGATCCTTATGAAATAATAACGGAGGCCACACCTTTGCAAAGTATAGGTGCAATCATTCATATGATGCAGAATGCAGGCATGACAGAGCTGAGGGGTGATACCGGATTACTTATTGCCCCCGGTTATAAAATAAGAGTGGCAAATGCTATTGTTACCAATTTTCATCAGCCTAAAAGTACCTTAATTTTATTGGTTGCAGCAATGATTGGGGAAGATTGGCACAAGGTTTACAGTGAAGCCTTGGCTAATGATTATCGTTTTCTTAGCTATGGAGATAGCTCTTTGCTTTGGCGCATTTAACAATGAGCGTAAGCAAAGCAGGATTCATTTCATAACACTGCGTAATCGCTCCATTTGTTCAACAGTACCCAGTATAATTAATTTATCGGTTGGGTTTAGCACATGGTGCAAATCAGGATTAACTTCATAGGTTCCATCTGCTCTTTTCAAACCAATCACATTTACACCTGTCCTATGCCTGATGTTCATTTCGTTTAATGTTTTACCAGCAAATATAGTGGCAAAGCGCTCTATACTTAATTCATCTAGCCTTACTTCATCTCCCTGACCTGAGATGATATCAATAAATTCTTTAATATCTGGATTAATCATCAAAGAAGCCATGTGTACACCACCAATTTTATCCGGCATAATCACGTTGTCTGCACCCGCACGCTTAAGTTTTGTAACTGAGCTATCTGCCGATGCACGGCTAACAATGGTGAGTGTTTGATTTAACTCTCTCGCAGTTAAAGCCACATAAACATTATCGGCATCATTTGGCAATGTGGTAATTAAGCCTTTAGCGTGTTTAATTCCTGCTTCAAGCAGCACCTGTTCATTGGTGGCATCATCTTCAATAAAATGCATATAGTCATCACTGATCAGGTCAGCCAAAGATTCTCCCTTGTTCTCCAGCAAAACAAATTTTATTCGGTTTCGTCTCAGCATTTCGCAGGCTTCTTTGCCATTTCTGCCATAGCCGCAAACAATTACGTGGTTGCTAAGTTTAGCTATTCGGTTTTTCATTTTATTGGTTTTGTAAGTTTCAAAAAAATCACCTTGAATCAGGATGCTGGTAATAATAGATATAGCATAAGCAAAAATTCCTAGGTTGGTAATGATCAGTACAATGGTAAAAATGCGCCCGGAATCGGTGAGTGGCTTTACTTCCCCATATCCGATGGTAGAAACAGTAATAACTGTCATATATAAAGCCTCTAGGAATGAATACCCTTCAATAAGCATGTAACCCATCACCCCAAAGCCAATAGACAGTAAAATTAGCGACATAGCTAATGCTATTTTATACCGTAGCTGTTTAATTGCATTTTTGCGCACCCTGCAATTTATCATTCACACCTCACATATACTAAAACAGATTGAAATAATAAGCAAAAAAACCTTTAGAATTCGAGGATAAAATGTGGAAAAGTATGGCCTTTCAACCATATTAAATTTAGGTTAAGCAGCGCTTGCGTTTTATCTTCACGACCTTATTAAAAAAATCAAATGACCGAAGGAGCAATGGATCAAAAACAAAATTATTCAGCAGAAAACATTCAGGTTTTAGAAGGACTAGAGGCCGTACGTAAACGTCCGGCCATGTATATCGGAGATGTTGGCATCAGGGGGCTTCACCACTTGGTTTATGAGGTGGTAGATAATTCAATTGATGAAGCACTTGCAGGTTACTGTAAAAATATTGTGGTAACCATACATACCAATAATGCAATTACTGTTGAGGATGATGGCCGTGGTATTCCTACAGGCATGCATCCCAAGGAAGGTAAATCGGCTCTAGAAGTAGTAATGACTGTATTGCATGCAGGCGGCAAGTTTGATAAAGATACTTATAAAGTATCCGGAGGTTTGCATGGTGTGGGTGTTTCCTGCGTTAATGCCTTGTCAACGCTGATGAGAAGTACTGTGTATCGTGAAGGTAAAATCTGGCAACAAGAGTTTAGCTGCGGCAAACCTTTGCATGATGTAAAGGTTGTTGGAGAAAGCAATAGAACAGGTACCACACAGTATTTTGAGCCTGATACTTCAATTTTTACTCATCATGAATACAAGTTTGATACCCTTCAGGCCCGTATGCGAGAGTTGTCATACCTCAATAGAGGTATTAATATTACTCTAAAGGATGAGCGACCTGATGAAAATGGTAATTTAAGAGAAGAGACATTCTACAGTCAGGGTGGTTTAAAAGAGTTCGTTACATTTTTGGATGGCACCCGTGAGAAATTATTACCTGAAGCTATTTATGTAGAAGGTGAGAAAAACGGTATCCCCGTTGAAGTAGCCATGACCTACAATAATGGATATACAGAGAATCTACATTCATACGTAAATAACATTAACACCATAGAAGGTGGCACACACGTTGCCGGTTTTAGAAGAGCATTAACCCGCACATTAAAATCTTATGCCGAGAAAGAAGGCTTGTTAAAAAATGTGAAGGTGGAAATAAGCGGTGATGACTTCAGAGAGGGTTTAACCGGTGTAATTTCCGTAAAGGTGGCTGAGCCTCAATTTGAAGGTCAGACCAAAACAAAATTGGGTAACAGTGATGTTACAGGTGCTGTTGATCAATGCGTGGGAGATATGCTTTCCAATTATTTGGAAGAGAACCCTCGTGAAGCAAAACTAATTGTTCAGAAAGTGGTATTGGCTGCAACAGCCCGTGCTGCAGCACGCAAAGCTCGCGAGATGGTTCAGCGTAAAGGAGCCATGAGTGGAAGCGGTTTGCCTGGTAAACTGGCTGATTGCTCTGAGACCGATCCGCAAAAATGTGAGATTTACTTGGTGGAAGGTGATTCAGCCGGAGGAACAGCCAAGCAGGGTCGCGATAGAAATTTTCAGGCTATCTTACCTCTGAGAGGAAAAATATTAAATGTTGAGAAAGCGCTTGAACATAAAATTTATGAAAATGAGGAGGTGAAAAATATGTTTACCGCTTTAGGCGTGAGCATTGGAACCGCAGATGATGGCAAAGCGCTTAACATGGAAAAGCTACGTTATCATAAAATCATTATCATGACCGATGCTGATGTAGATGGTAGCCATATCCGTACCCTAATTCTTACACTTTTCTTCCGTTATATGAAAGAGTTGGTTGAGTTTGGATATATTTACATTGCTCAGCCCCCACTTTATTTAGTTAAAAAAGGGAAAGATGAAGAATACTGCTGGACAGAGCCACAACGTGATGAAGCAGTTAACCGTTTAGCCAAAGGCGGTAATCCTGATAGCGTAAATATTCAGCGCTACAAAGGATTGGGTGAGATGAATGCAGAGCAATTATGGTCTACTACAATGAATCCAGATACAAGAACGCTAAAGCGCGTAACGCTTGAAAGTGCTGCTGAGGCAGATCATATTTTTAGTATGTTAATGGGAGATGAAGTGCCGCCTCGCAGAGAGTTTATTGAGGCCAATGCCCGTTATGCCAAAATTGATGCATAGTATCAAATAGATTAATCATAAATCCTCCGGCTTGTTAAGTGCGGAGGATTTTTTTATACGAAATATTTATGGAGATAAGAAGAATAGCAGTTTACTGCGGATCGGCCAAAGGCAATGATCCCATTTATGTTGAGCAGGCTAAAGCCATTATTCATGAGATGCATGCAAGTGGCATGGGTTTAGTATATGGTGGCGGTAATGTTGGAATAATGGGCATAATAGCCAATGAAATGCTTAAACTAGGCGGAGAAGTGATTGGCATCATCCCTCAGAAACTATTGGAAAAAGAAGTTGCTCATCATGGTATTACACAATTAATAGTTGTTGATGTTATGCACCAGCGTAAAGCTAAAATGTTTGAGTTAAGTGATGCAATCATTGCATTACCTGGTGGCATTGGTACCATGGAAGAGTTGTTCGAGGCATTTACCTGGAGTCAGCTGGGGTATCATGAAAAGCCTTGTGGTGTGCTAAATGTGAAAGGCTATTATAACCACTTGCACGAGTTTTTGCAGCACATGGTAGACCATGGATTTTTAAAGCAAGAATTTAAAGAAATGTTGTTGTTTGATTCAAATCCAGCAGCCATTATTAGTCGTCTGCAGTCATTTGAGTTTCCAAAAATGCTCAAGTGGTACTAGTATTTGGCTAGGCATTTCCATTGCGCCTAAGTTCATATTAATAGCAACATAAGTATATCTAAGCCTTTAACTGCTTAAAATGTTTGCGTTAGGTGCTGGAATATCCTAAATTGCACATCTTATGGATTCAATGAGTTTACAATACAATACCGAGCGCAGCAAAATGGTGATTGGTGAATATGGTCGCACCGTTCATAAAATGATTGCTTATGCGGTAGCAGAAATGGATAGAGAGCGCAGAAACAAGTTGGCTCAGGCGTTGATTACGCTGATGGGCAATATGAATCCACAATTGCGTGATGTGGCAGATTACCGGCAAAAATTGTGGGATCACTTGTTTGTAATGTCGGATTTTAAACTGGATGTAGATGCTCCTTATCCAATGCCTGATCCTGCAAACATCAATAAAAGGCCTTCACCAATGAATTATCCGCAAAAGCGCATACGCTTCAAATTTTACGGTAAGAACATTGAACAAATGATAGAGAAAGCAGCTGAAATGGAAGATGGTCCTGCTAAGTCTGGATTCATAAATATCATTGGCTCATTCATGAAAAATGCCTGTAAAAACTGGAACGAAGAAATGCTGGCTGATGAGGAGATTCTAGCTCATTTGGAAATGCTTTCAGGTGGCCGCATCATCATGACGCCAAGCGAAGATGTGCAATTTAATGCGCTGCAGCAGCAAGGTCATTATCACAAACGACCAGGAGGTGGTCAACACCGCAGCAAACAAGGCGGAAACCGCAATTTTAGAAACGGTGGTAATAACCGAAATAACCGAAACTTTAGAAATAATAATAACAGAAACAGGGGCAATTAAGCCTCTGTTTTTATAACATCATAGCGCTAATTCTTATTGTAGCTTATTCGCATGAGAGATTACGATTTTAAATCTATTGAAAAACGCTGGCAGACTGAATGGGAAAAGCAGCACATTTATAAAGTCTCAGAAGATCACCAAAAGCCTAAATGCTATGTGCTGGATATGTTTCCCTATCCAAGCGGTGCAGGATTGCATGTAGGACATCCATTGGGCTATATCGCCTCAGATATTTATGCCAGATACAAGCGTCTTAAAGGCTACAATGTTTTGCACCCAATGGGCTATGATTCCTTTGGCCTACCTGCAGAGCAATATGCTATTCAAACAGGCCAGCATCCAGCTGTAACCACACAAAATAATATTAAGCGCTACAGGGAACAACTTGGGAAAATTGGCTTTTCGTTCGATTGGAGTCGCGAAATTCGTACCTCTGATCCCGATTATTACCGATGGACCCAATGGATATTTATTCAGCTCTATCAATCATGGTACAATCACAGCACCAATAAGGCAGAACCAATTGAAACACTCATTCAGCGATTCAATTATCATGGCTTTACAGGCGTTGATGATACGGTTTTAACGGGTGGTATTGAGCTTGATTTTCATTCCTTTACCGCAAGGGAATGGCAGGAATTTTCGGAGCAAAAAAAAGAGGAAATTCTTCTGGGTTTCAGATTGGCCTATTTGAGTGAGGCTTATGTAAACTGGTGCCCTGCATTAGGTACGGTACTGAGTAATGATGAAATAAAGGATGGCGTAAGCGAACGAGGTGGGCACTCGGTTGAGCGTAAACTTATGAAACAATGGAGTATGCGCATAACTTCTTATGCGGAGCGATTGCTCAATGATCTAGAAGATTTAGACTGGAGTGAAAGTTTGAAGGAGGCTCAACGCAACTGGATTGGTAAATCTACCGGTGCCAGTGTGTTTTTTAAAGTGCAGGATAGAAATTTCGATATTGAGGTGTTTACAACCCGGCCCGATACCATTTTTGGTGTTAGCTTCATCGCTGTTGCACCGGAGTATGAGTTTATACACGAGCTAATACAGCCTGAGCAGATGGATGAAGTGCAAGCTTACATCAGTTTGTCAAAAAATCGCAGCGAGCGTGAGCGCATGGCAGATGTGAAGAGAGTAACAGGAGTATTTACCGGCTCCTATGTAATACATCCATTTACGGGGAAAGAGGTGCCTATATGGGTTGCTGATTATGTTTTGGCTGGTTATGGCACAGGTGCGGTAATGGGTGTTTCTGCGCATGATTCAAGAGATTTTGCATTTGCCCGATTTTTTGGCTTACCGATATTGCAGGTAGTGCTAGCTCCTGAAATGCATAACTGGGAAGCCGAAAGTTATGATGCAAAAGTTGGCCAATTAATTAATTCTGATTTTCTAAATGGGTTGCAGGTAAATCAGGCTATTTCGAAAGTTATAGAGTATATTGAACAAAATGGTTTTGGGAAAGGAAA
>JBILGC010000081.1:0-7329 GCA_044351265.1 Bacteroidia bacterium | reverse complement strand
ACTGATATTGGAATGTTTTAGGGAAAAATTTTGCATAAGGAGTTATTAATCGGGCCATTTCCCAAGTATTAACCACATCAAAAACATCGTAATAAGGTGTATTGGTTCTTACTATTTTCTGATTAGAAGCGATAAATGTTGAATCAGTTTTTTTACCTGTATTATAAAAATCGTAGCGGTAGTAATTAGCTGCCCAACCAATAATGGTATCGGTTGGCGCGGTAGGGGCAGAGGGGTTTAAATACCTGATGATGGTATATTTTGCAGCAGGAACTGAATCGGTTTTTTTGGTTGTGGAGTTAAAGCTATTAACCCAGGTGGTATCACTGCTATATAACAATGAATCTTGGGCATTCCCGTTAACCCTGAATGAAGGAGCCTGCTTAAGTGTAGAATCTTTTCTGCCTGTATTTTCTCTAATGGCTACTTTTAATGTGTAATCCCATTCGCATTGACCATTAGATAGGCAACCCAGTGTAAGCCTCATCCAGATACGTTGATTATTTTTATCTTTTCCGGGAAACCCAACACGCTTATCGAAATTGCCATAGCGGTTCATATGAAATTTATCAAATGCACGTATGGTTGTGGTATCACCAACTGCAGCAAATACCTGAGATAAAAAAAGTGTACTAAGGAAAAGTAAAGCTTGTTTCATTTTGGTTAACTTTAAAGTGCGCAATGTATGAATTCTGCAACAAATCTCAAGATGGGATTATACAATACATAGTAGCTAGAGCTACTCATGCAATCAAAGCCTGTCGCTTCGCGACTGTGGGCTTTTTTGTCATTCAGCCTTACAACAACAGAGTTATTGACGGCTTATAACAAAAAAGCCCAAACATTTTCATGTTTAGGCTTTGATTGTCGGAATGGCGGGATTTGAACCCACGACCTCTTGCACCCCAAGCAAGCGCGCTACCGGGCTGCGCTACATCCCGAAATGTTTAATGCTTTTATAAAGAACAATTAGCAGACAAATGTATTGCTTTCTAATAATTCAATGCAAGTGTTACGCCACTTTCATTTACGCTAAAATAATAATGAGCCCCCAATATTAATGGCAGGTTTCGCTTTTCATGACCTGCCGGGAAAGCAAAACAAACCGGGTAATCAGCATCAGCCACATGAGATGCAATAATCTCTTCAGCTGGGCTGCCAAAAGGCACCATATTATCTTTCATATCACTCATGCCTCCAACAACTAACCCTGCTAATTGATGCAACTTTCCATTGCGTTTCAAATTCATCATCATTCTGTCGATATGATATAGGTACTCATCTAAATCTTCAAGAAACAAAATTTTACCTCTTGTGTCAATATCTGAAGCTGAGCCAAGCAAGCTGTATATAACAGAAAGATTGCCACCAATCAATTTTGCTTCAGCAGTTCCTTTTTTATTTAAGGGATGCGATTGGGTAGAAATAGCCTCAGGCTTTTCTCCAAATAAAATCCTCTGCAAACTTTCAATGCTTTCCTTATCTGCTTTACTCGGAAGCATATTAATGGGCATTGTACCATGTATGCTGGGTATGCCTAGTTTTGTATGGATGTGATTATGCAAAACGGTTATATCGCTGTAACCAATAATCCATTTCGGATTTATACTGAATGCTCGCCAATCCATCATATCAATGATTCTTACAGTTCCATATCCACCACGAGCACATATTATGGCTTTCACTTCCGGATTATCAAGTAACTCCTGAAATCCTTTTGTACGCTGCAGATCATTTCCGGCAAACTGATTACTTATTTCAAAAAGTGATGAGGAGAATATTACCTTCAATCCCCACGATTCAAATATTTTTATAGCAGGCTCAATTTCTTCTGCTGATATTTTTCTTGCAGTTGCAGTAATGCCAATGGTATCGCCCGTTTTAAGAAAAGGAATCTGTATCACGTGTATTTATCTTCAAATTTGAGTTTAATATCAGTCACGATTTGTTTTACCTCTTGCTCCAGGTTCTTATCACAAACTAAAACCACATCTTTGGTATCAACAATAATTAGATCTTTTACTCCCTTAATCACCATAAGTCTGTCACCTGATGCACTTACCATACACCCTGAAACATCATAAGCCATAACGTTCTTGCCCCTTATCACATTTTTATGTTCATCTTTATCAAGATTCTCATACAATGAAGTCCAAGTCCCTAAATCACTCCATCCAAAATCAACCGGTATTACATAAACATTCTCGGCTTTTTCCATGATACCGTAGTCAATAGATACGCTACGGCACTGTTCGTAAATAGATTGAATAACCTTGGACTCTTCAGCCGTAAAGAAACTTTTGGAAGCTTCTTTAAAAAGAGCATAATGTTCAGGCAAATGGTGCTTAAATGCTTCCTTGATCGATGAAATGCTCCAAACAAATATCCCGGCATTCCATAGAAAATCCCCACTTTCAATAAATGTCTGAGCAATTTCAAGGGTAGGTTTTTCAGTAAAGGTTTTTACGCGGTAAATATTGTCCTCCTCGTTTTTGGATATGTATTGAATATACCCGTATCCAGTATCAGGTCTACCCGGACGGATTCCCAGTGTAATAAGTGCATTGTTCTTTTGTGCGTATCCCATTGCATGGTCTATATTGCTAATAAACTCCTGTTCGTTTAAAATTAAATGGTCGGATGGAGCTATTACGCAAACGCCATGTGTATTTATCTTACCAATTTTGGCCGTTGCATATGCAATACAAGCTGCTGTGTTTTTTATTGCCGGTTCGCCCAATACGCATTGCTCAGGTATTCCAGGTAATTGAGTTTTAACCAAATCTGAATATAGCTGATTGGTAACAATGTATATGTTGTTCTTATCAAAATGATTCAGAAATCGCTCATAGGTTAACTGCAGCAAGCTTTTGCCCACACCGAGAATATCCAGAAATTGCTTGGGGTAAGAGCTGCGGCTTGAAGGCCAGAAACGTGTACCTATGCCACCTGCCATAATGATGGCATAATAATTTTTATTTTTGTTCATGTATCGTAAAGCTGCCTAAATAGATGATGAGGAATTAGTTAAAAATCTGATATATAGCGTTTTTGGTATATTCCTTGTTATGTTTCCACACGCAAATAACGAATTTAGCAATCAAATTTTCAAAAAAGGATTAACCGTGTTAACTTCGTGCCCCTTTTCGTAAAAAAGGATTAAAGTCAATATCATGGCTAAAATTAAAATAGCACAGAAAAGTGCAAAGGAGTGTCTGCAGGAATTCTTTGGGTTCGATAGCTTTAAAGGTGAGCAGGAGATTATTATCAATAATCTTTTAAAAGGTAACGATACATTTGTGATTATGCCTACTGGTGGTGGGAAATCTTTATGCTACCAGCTACCTGCGCTCATGCTTCCTGGCACAGCCATTATCATCTCTCCGCTTATTGCCCTGATGAAAAATCAGGTTGATCAA
Source organism: Bacteroidia bacterium (assembly GCA_044351265.1). GTDB lineage: Bacteria > Bacteroidota > Bacteroidia > UKL13-3 > UKL13-3 > JAJTFA01. The sequence continues at coordinate 3,910 of JBILGC010000081.1, read as the reverse complement.
ATCAGGAGCTTCAGCCATGATACGGTTGCTCATTTCATGAATTCATCCTTATCTAAAACCGAGATAACAAAAGTTAAACATGATGTAACGGGAGGTAATACCAAAATGCTGTATATAGCTCCTGAAACATTAAAGAAAGATGAAACCATTGATTTTCTAAAAAGCATTAATATTTCTTTTGTTGCAGTTGATGAGGCGCATTGTATTTCTGAATGGGGTCATGATTTCAGACCTGAATACCGCAGAATAAAACAAATGGTGAAAGAGATTAAGGATGTTCCAATGATGGCATTAACTGCAACGGCAACTCCTAAAGTGCAGCAGGATATTATCAAAAATCTGCAGATGACAGATGCCACGCTTTACAAATCTTCTTTTAATCGTGCCAATCTTTACTATGAGGTGAGGCCAAAAGGCAAGAAGAATGAAGTGGTGAAGGAATTGGTTTCTTTTATCAAATCACGCAAAGGTAAATCGGGTATAATTTATTGCTTAAGCCGAAAGAAAGTTGAAGAACTTGCGGAAATATTAAAAGCCAATGGCATAAAAGCCTTGCCTTACCATGCAGGCTTAGATGCAAAAATGCGCGCTGCCCACCAAGATGCATTCCTAATGGAGGAGTGTGATGTAATTGTAGCCACCATTGCATTTGGTATGGGTATTGATAAGCCGGATGTGCGTTTTGTGATTCACTACGATATTCCTAAAAGTATAGAAGGCTATTACCAGGAAACCGGCCGTAGCGGGCGTGATGGGTTGGAAGGTGAATGTATCTTATTTTATAATCCTGCTGATATAGAAAAGCTGGAGAAGTTTATGAAAGACAAGCCCGTGGCAGAGCGTGAAATAGGGGAATTGCTCATTTTTGAAACGCAGGCATTTGCAGAAACATCATCGTGCAGAAGGAAATTTCTGTTGCATTATTTTGGTGAAGAGTTTGCCGAAAAGGAGTGCAGCAAAATGTGCGACAACTGTCGACATCCGAAAACGAAAGAAGATGCCAAGGATGCTGCCATCCTTGTGCTTAAAACAGTTCAGGCCATTAAAGGTAAACATAACCTGAAGCATGTAGTAGAGATTTTAGTCGGTAAAAAATCGCATGAAGTAGGATTGAGTGATCACCATAAATTGGAGTCTTTCGGTAAAGGCAAGGAGCGTGATGAAATCTATTGGAAATCCGTTATTCGCATGCTGCTTGTAAACGGATACATTACTAAAAATATTGAGAACTACGGTTTGCTTAGCCTAAATGAAAAGGGTGAAGCGTATCTGAAAAAGCCTGTAAACTTAGAGATGGCGGTTGATCAGAAATTTGAACGGGTAATGGATGATGATGAAGCAGTAGAGGTAGAGAATGTATTTGATGAGGTGCTTTTTGATATGCTGAAAGACCTAACAAGAAAAGTAGGTAAGCAGCATGGGTTGCCACCTTACATTATCTTTCCGGAATCAGCATTGGAGGAAATGGCGTTTAAATACCCGATAACCATGGATGAGCTAAGCAAGATAACCGGGGTAAACAAGGGCAAAGCTATGAAGTTTGGTAAGCCTTATCTTGATTTAATTTCCAAATATGTAGAGGATAATAATATAGAACGTGCAGAGGATGTTGTGGTAAAGAGTGTGGTAAACAAATCAGCCAAAAAAATTGCCATCATTACCAATATTGATAAAAAGATTTCACTAGCAGACATCTCCCGCTCTCTTGGAATGAGTTTGTCCGATTTGTTAAATGAGATACAAACCATTGTAATGTCTGGTACAAAATTGAATCTGCGTGCTTATGTAGAAGAGCTAACCGATGATGAAATCTTGGATGAGGTAATGGACTTTTTTAAGAAAAGTGAAAGCGATTCTATTGAAGATGCATTGAAGGAATATGGAAATGAATTTAGCAAGGAGGATTTACAGTTGATGAAAATTTATTTCATTGCTGAGCATGCCTTCTAATTTTTTTCCTTTGTAATTAAATTTAGTTTATACATTTGTTTAAACAATTAAAGCAGTGTCAGATCATCACAGCAAGATGTCTAAGCTTACAGCCGGTGGGCTTTTGGTAGCGTTGGGTATTATTTTTGGAGATATAGGTACTTCTCCGCTCTACGTTTTTAAAGCAATAGTTTCAGGTAAAAATATTTCAACAGATTTAATTTATGGAGGACTTTCTGCCATTTTCTGGACCATTACCCTTCAAACCACAATTAAATATGTAATCATAGTTTTGCGTGCCGATAATAACGGTGAAGGTGGCATTTTCTCTTTGTATGCCTTGGTCAGACGTAGAAAACCCTTTCTCATTTTTCCTGCTATTATTGGTGGTTGTGCACTGCTTGCTGATGGCATGATTACGCCTCCTATATCTGTTTCTTCAGCTGTAGAGGGTTTACTCATATTAAATCCGGATATACCAACACTTCCTATCGTTATTGCAATTATTACCCTGTTGTTTCTTTTGCAGCGCATGGGTACCAATATTGTTGGCCGTATGTTTGGTCCGGTAATGTTGGTTTGGTTCAGCATGTTGGGTGTGCTAGGTTTAATAAGTCTTGCATCTCATCCAGAAGTATTAAAAGCAATAAATCCTCGTTACGCCTATGAGCTTCTTGTGTTTTATCCAGAAGGCTTTTGGTTGTTGGGTGCCGTTTTTCTTTGCACAACCGGTGCGGAAGCGCTCTATTCAGATATGGGGCATTGCGGTAAAAAGAATATTCGTGTAAGTTGGATCTTTGTAAAACTTACCCTTCTCTTCAATTATTTTGGCCAAGGTGCTTTTGTACTCAATTCGGTTGGTACAAAGGCCGCTAATATTAACCCATTTTTTGCCATCATGCCCGAGTGGTTTCTGCTTACAGGCATTGTAGTGGCAACACTTGCCACCATCATTGCCAGCCAAGCTATGATTAGCGGATCATTTACGCTTGTTTCCGAGGCCCTGAGGTTAAATGTGTGGCCAAAAGTCACCTTAAAATATCCTTCTGATGCAAAGGGGCAGATTTATGTTCCTAGTGTAAATTGGATTTTATGTACAGGCTGTATCGGAATAGTGCTTTATTTCAAAGAATCTTCTAAAATGGAAGCGGCCTATGGCTTGGCCATCATTACTACCATGATGATGACAACCGTATTGCTTGTAAACTATTTGCGTAAAATCAGGGCACCTAAATGGTTTATTTTTATCATAGGAGCAGTTTACCTCTTTATTGAGTCTTGTTTTTTAATTGCCAATATTGTTAAGATACCTCATGGTGGCTGGCTTACCTTATTGATAAGCATGGTTTTCATTACAGTCATGTGGGTGTGGTTTAAAGGAAGAAAAATTAAAAACAGATTAACAGAATTTGTAAACCTGAGGGATTACCTACCGGTTTTGCAGGAATTGAGTAAAGATGAATCTGTGCCTAAGTATTCAACCCATCTGGTTTATCTGACAAGTGCCGACCATCTGATGGACGTTGAGTATAAAATCATTTATTCCATTTTGCAAAAGCAGCCCAAAAGAGCTGATGTTTACTGGTTTGTGCACATTAACGTGGTAGACCAGCCTTACACAATGGAATATCGCGTAGATCATATTGTGCCGCATGATGTAATTAAAATTGAATTTAAGTTGGGCTTCAGGGTTGAACAGAAAATTAACTTCTATTTCCGAAAGGTAGTTGAGGAGTTGATGCGAAACCATGAAGTAGATGTTACCTCGCGTTATGCCTCTTTAAGCAAAGTTAATGTAACGGGAGATTTCCGATTTGTGGTATTAAAACGCCACCTTTCCTATGAGAATGAGCTTTCTCTTTCTGAGGAGTTAATCATGGATGCATATAGTACTCTGGATTACCTGAGTTTAAGCGAGGAGAAAGCCTTTGGCCTCGATACCAGTTCGGTTACCATAGAAAAAGTACCACTGGTTGTTGCT
>JBILGC010000058.1:0-11347 GCA_044351265.1 Bacteroidia bacterium | reverse complement strand
AAAAAGGCTTTACAAATACCTAAAATCTCCTATTTTTGCTGCCCACTTTGACCGATGGTGTAACTGGCAACACGTCTGATTTTGGTTCAGAAGAGTCTAGGTTCGACCCCTAGTCGGTCAACAAAGAGATGCCGGGTTCCTTTGAATCCGGCTTGTTTTTCAATAAGAACAGCATCATGTCGCCCAAAAATGAAATTAAATTGTTTTCAGGCCGCCACTCGCAATACTTGGCGGATAAAATAGCTGCTGCTTTTGGCAGGCCGCTGGGTGATATAACCATTTCACAATTTAGTGATGGTGAAATTCAGCCCTCTATTAATGAATCGGTGCGTGGCTGCGATGTGTTTCTCATACAGTCTACATTTGCCCCCGGAGATAACCTTATAGAGCTACTGCTGATGATTGATGCTGCAAAGCGTGCCTCAGCTCATTATATCACTGCTGTAATTCCATATTTTGGCATGGCCCGTCAGGATAGAAAAGATAAGCCTAGGGTATCTATCGGATCAAAAGTGGCTGCTGATATGCTGAAGTCTGCAGGGGTGAGCAGGGTAATGACAATGGACTTACATGCTCCACAAATACAAGGCTTCTTTGAAATACCGGTAGATCATCTTGACCCTTCGGTTATTTTTATTCCTTATATACGTAATCTAAACATGGATAAGGATGCCATGATTGCCTCACCCGATATGGGCTCAAGCGCAAGGGCACGCATTTATGCAAAGGCTTTGGGCTGTGATATGGTAATTGTTGACAAGGAAAGAAGAAGAGCCAATGAAATTGCTTCCATGACCTTAATTGGTGATGTTTCCGGTAAACACGTAGTAATGGTTGATGATATTATCGATACAGGTAATACATTGGCCAAAGCCGCTCAATTGATAAAAGATAAAGGCGCTCTGAGTGTTAGAGCAATGTGCACACATCCGGTTCTTTCAGGTAAAGCCTATGAAACTATTGAAAACAGCGTGTTGGATGAGTTGGTGGTATGCGATACCATACCTTTGAAAAAAGAAAGTAGCAAAATTAAAGTACTAACGGTGGCTGATTTGTTTGCCAATGCCATTCGCAATGTTACGGAGTTTGCTTCAATCAGTTCATTATTCACTATACATGAAAATAAACATTCTAATTAATCACTTAAACAAATAAAAATTATGAAATCAGTTGCCATGTTTGGTTACTTGCGGGACGGAGTTGGTAAAAGTGCTACCAAAGCTATCCGAAACGAGGGTAAAGTGCCGTGCGTGTTGTATGGCGGAAGCGAGCATATTCATTTTTCAATGTATGCTGCAGACTTTAAACCATTGGTGTACACCCCTAACACCTACAAAGTTAAATTAGATTTGAACGGAAAAATTTACCGCGCAATTCTTAAAGACATTCAGTTCCATCCGGTTAATGACAGTATTGTACATGCCGATTTTCAGGAAATCAATGAAAGCAAACCTGTTGAAATGATGATTCCTGTAAACTTGGTTGGTAATTCTGTTGGCGTACGTGCCGGTGGTAAGCTAATTGCAAATTCCAAAAAATTACGTGTTAGAGCATTGCCTGCTGATTTACCTGATTTTATTGAGGTAAATATCGATAACCTTGAAATTGGTAAAGCCATAAAGGTTGGAGAACTTTCAATGGATAAGATAACTTTCCTTGATACGCCAAACAACCCGGTGGTAAGTGTTAAAACTACCCGCGCTGCAGTAGAGGATGCCAAAGCTGCCGATGCAGACGCTAAAAAGAAATAATTGAAGTAAATCTATTTCTGAACCCGCATCACTTCTGATGCGGGTTTTTTTATACTTTCAACATAAAACAATTTTCTTTGCATGATGAAATACCTGATTGTAGGACTAGGAAATATTGGACCGGAGTATGCACATACCAGGCATAATATAGGTTTTGATATAGCCGATGCATTGGTTAGCAAACATGGTGCTTCTTTCTCACCGGATCGTTATTCGGATTATGCGCTTATCAATTTAAAGGGTAAACAGCTTCATATAATTAAGCCAACCACTTTTATGAATCTAAGTGGCAAGGCAGTGAGATATTGGTTGCAGTATTTAAAAGTAGATGCTAACCAAATGTTGGTGCTTGTTGATGACCTTGCTATTGAATTTGGTAAGATTAGGATTAGAGCAAATGGCAGCGATGCCGGACATAACGGATTAAAGAACATTAATGAAATTCTCGGTACGCAGGAGTATCCGCGCTTGCGATTTGGCATTGGTAATCAATTTCCGAAAGGCAGGCAGGTTGACTACGTGTTAGGCAAGTGGACGAATGAGGAAATGCAAAAGCTTCCTGATTTAATAAAACATTGCGTAGAATCCATTGAGGCTTTTGCAAGTGTTGGATTGGAAAGAACAATGAACTTCTACAATATCAAATAAAAAAGGCTGCCCCCTTTGGAGCAGCCTCTTATAAAAAGCGTTGGAATCTATTATTGACCGATAGTTAGTTTTCTGGTTTCACTAATACCGTTCATGGTCATTTTTACAAAATATACACCTGCATTCAGCCCGTTCAAGTCTACATCAACTGCAGTCTCACCGGCTGAGTAGTTTCCTGCTGCTATTATTTTTACTTCCTGTCCTACAATGTTAATAATACTGATTTTAACATTACCTGCTTGTTTTAAGTTAAAGCCGGCAACAGCCACACTGTTCACAGGAGCAGGATTAGGATATACATTAGTCATAGCAAATGACTCATTGGTGAATTTACCTAAACCAACATTATCAGTTGAAGTCATATGCAGACCAGAGAAAATATTGCGACCTGCAAAGTAGGCATTACCAGGAAGGAAGCCATCCCATCCATTATTGATAGTGCCTGAAGGGTAGTAAGCATTTTCTTTGTCGCTAAACAAAGAATGGTTAAAGTAAGCAGTGCTTCTCCATTGAGTTGCTGTTTGAGCGTTTTGAGCCATACGGTAACCGAAATAGTTTACACGTTTTCTGCTCGAAGGGAAGGTAGCGGGATCTCTTCTATAAACCATTACGCTTGAGGTGTCATAAGACATGCCAGGTTTGAAGTGAAATGAGTAAGCAACTATATTTTGGGCTGTACCATTATTCTGAGCTGCAATGCTTATTCCTGTTGGCGTAGCTTTTACCATTTGTCCAAGTCCCCATGAATTTTCAAATGCTCCGTTTGTATTAAATACTGATGTGGAATCATCTCTGGTAAGCAGAATTTTTTGCTCAGCCACATAACCAGTAGCAGATAATTGTGGTATGCTCCAATTTAAATCTACGAATGAGAATGGAGGAGTGGCATTTGTTAGCGTTCTGAATGTCATGGCTGAAGGTGTAAAGTAGCGGATGATAAGGGTGTCTACCACCGGTTGTTTGCCGCCCATACCATCATCAATTGAATCTACATTTCTAACATATAAATAATTTAGATAAATAGAATCAAGTGAAAATCCATTGAATTTGCTTAAACGTATTCCTGGATTATCAGTTAGGCTGATTACCGCGTCTCTTGGGTCGAGAACTTGTCCGACAGCAATGCTGTAGAATCTGAAAATAGAATCACCTTCATTTACATAAATTGCGGTTGAGTCCGGCATCAAGAAATCAACGAAAGTGGTTAAGGTTCCGCCACCACCGGTGAATGAGTTTAACCAATCAATGGGATCATACCAATCGGAAATCTGAGCTTTACCCATAGTAGAGTTGCTGCGCAACATTTTAGAAATAGGTGCTCCCGACAAATCTTGGTGTGCCGGACGGCCCTGAACAAGTGATTGAGAGAAAGCGGTACTTGTGGCCAATAATCCGAGTACAGTGTAAATTAACTTTTTCATTTTATTTAGTTTAAGTTTTCTTAAATTTAGGCTACAATAGTAAACAATATCATTGCTTTTAGCAAACGTTTTATTGCTTGGAAATGCGCTTTAGTTACCTTGTGCAGATTCTACCTCTATCCATCTGCCATCAGCTCTTATAAGTTCTATAAGTTCTTGAACAGCAGATTCTTTGTTTATACCCTTTTTTACCACTTCTTTACTCTTATAAAGTGTTATTTTACCTGGTCCTGAGCCAACATAGCCATAATCTGCATCTGCCATTTCACCGGGGCCATTTACAATACAACCCATAATGGCAATCTTTACCCCTTTTAAATGATCGGTCTGCTTACGAATCATGGCTGTGGTTTCCTGCAGATCAAACAGGGTTCGGCCGCAACTTGGGCAACTGATATATTCTGTTTTAGTAATGCGTGCCCTTGCAGCTTGTAAAATACTAAAACTAATTTGGTTTATGCGCGACAATTGGATATGTGGAGCACTAAGCATGATTCCATCTCCTAAACCATCGATAAATGCGGTGCCGGCTTGTGTAGAGGCATCTAGCATAAACTGCTCCTCATCTGTTGTTTGATGCGTAGAATGGATGATTACAGGCAAATGAACAGAAAGCAATTTCATGCGGCAAAACAGATTGCGTATTTCTGCCACAAAAGACTCATGACTTGATTGAGCAATAATTACCACATTTTTATGTGACTTTAGTTTATTGAGCGATTCATCAGTTAATTCAGACGGATTGGCACCTAAAAAATTTAGCGTTGATGAGTGTGATACCCCTGACAGAAAATCGCTTAATGTAAAATATGGAAAATGATGGTGTTTATCTGCAATGGTTTGCCAGCTTTGCGCATCAATTATGCCTTTAACTCCCATTGGCAGCATAAACTCCGGTTTATGTTTGCCAAAATAAATATAATCGCAACCGATATCAGCCATCAGCCATTTATCAGTTGCAGCGGTATAGGTGTGTCCAACCGCAGCCAGTAATTCCGTTGTGACATTTTGGTTGCTTAAGTCGGCAATAACCCTTGGCACATTGCCGCCACCTAAGTTGCTGCACTCTTCGGTTACACGTTTTTCAAATACATACGGATTCCAGGCTTCAAGCATGGTGTCATCATTCAAGGCAAAAGATAGCGGGGCATGCTTTGCTCTATCGGCATATCTTGCTATCAATTTTTTGGCAACCGGTACTTCAAATTCCGGATCTTCTGTTAATGATACGCGAACGGTATCTCCAATACCATCCTCAAGCAAGGCACCAATACCCATTGCAGATTTAATGCGCCCATCATCACCATCTCCGGCTTCGGTTACACCCAAATGCAGTGGGTAATGCATATTAGCTGCATTCATGGTTTGCACTAGAAGTCGATAAGCTTCTACCATAACCTGTGCGTTGCTTGATTTCATGGAGAGCACGATATTATGAAAACCTTCATCTTCTGCAATGCGCAGAAATTCCATCGCACTTTCTACCATACCTAATGGAGTATCGCCATACCTGCTCATGATGCGGTCACTCAAAGATCCATGATTGGTGCCAATGCGCAAGGCGGTACCATACTCTTTACAAATACCAACCAGTGGAATAAATTTTTGCCTGATGCGTTCAATTTCTTCGTGGTACTCAGCATCTGTATATTCAAGCAACTGAAACTTTTTCTTATCTACATAATTACCCGGATTGATGCGTACTTTTTCTACTATACGTGCAGCCGCCTCTGCAGCGTTTGGTGTAAAATGAATGTCGGCCACAAGAGGCACTTGCACACCACGTTTCTTTAATTCAGCTTTTATATTAGCAAGATTATTTGCTTCGTTAATGCTTGGTGCAGTAAGCCTTACCAGTTCGCAACCCGCATCTACCATTCTGATGATTTGATCAACTGATCCTGCCGTATCCATAGTATCCGTTGTTGTCATACTCTGAGCGCGTATAGGGTAATCGCTTCCCATTAGTAAGCCGCCTATTTTAACCGTAACGGTTTTGCGCCTCTTGTATCGGCTCAGGCTCTCACAATAACTTAAAATGTCTTTTACCTTTTGCGTCATAAGTGTCCTATCTTTCAGTTAAACAAAGGTTCGTGTATTTTGTGTTATGCTCTCAACTAAATATCACCCAACTGCGGACGAATAATCACTTCTTCCACATCTGTTGTTGAAGAGAGGTGGTAAATATCCCAAATGCTTTTAGCAATATCGGAGGCGGGCATAAACCTGCTTTGCGGTATACCTGCATTTGCCCAAGATTTGGTATAGGTGGCACCCGGCATAATGGCGGTTACTTTAATTCCGTGGGGCTTCATTTCTTCTCTAAGTTGCTTGCTAAATCCAAGCAAAGCAAATTTAGAAATGCAGTAGCTGCCACCATTTTCGTAGGCTTTTAAACTGGCTACACTGCAAATATTGAATATGGAGCCACATTGTGCCTTTATCATCACAGGCAAAATGCTCCTTGTTAAATGATACGCGCTGTGCACATTGGCAGCCAATAGAGTTTCGAGTACGCCTTCTTCTTCTGTATGTATACTTCCCGGCAGAAACACTCCGGCATTATTTACCAGCAGGTCAACTTTCCCCCATGCTTTAACCACACTTGCAGCAAAAGTTTTTACTTCTTGAGCTCTGCTCATATCGCAGCATCCAAATAGAAATTTGCCGTCAGGAAATCTCTTTTCAAAATCAGTTTGCATATGGAGCAGATCTTTCTCGCTGCGGGCACAGCCTGCCACATTAAACCCACCGGATGCAAAAAGTTCTGCTATGGCATAACCAATGCCACGCGTGCATCCGCTAATCACAATATTTTTAGGTAATCCACTCATGCTGAAAATATTTTCCAAAATTAGCAGTCTATGGCCATATATTTACAAGGTTTTTAAAAAATCCTGAAATGAAGTTTTTTGAATTTATTGGTCAGTATGTGCTCTTTTTGAGAGGTCTGTTTTCAAGGCCTGAAAAGTTTAGGGTATTTAAAAAGCAGCTCATGCTGGAAATGGAAAATATTGGCTTGGGTTCTTTTGGTATAGTATCACTCATATCCACTTTTACTGGAGCAGTTTCTACCATTCAAATTGGTTATCAGCTGGTATCAGGCCTGGTGCCCGAGTATTTAATTGGCCGTATTGTGCGTGATTCCAATATTCTGGAGTTTTCACCAACCGTAACCTGTTTGGTTCTTGCGGGCAAGGTGGGTTCCAGCATTGCTTCAGAAATTGGTACCATGAAAGTAACCGAACAAGTTGACGCCTTAGAGATAATGGGTGTAAATTCTGCCAACTATCTGGTATTGCCTAAAATATTTGCCGGCCTGTTTACCATTCCGTTATTAGTTATTTATGCCATGTTTCTTTCTTTATTGGGGGGGGCTATATCAGGTTCGCTTTCAGGAATCATCAATCTTGATTTCTTTGTAAAAGGACTAAGGGCCGATTTTATTCCTTTCTCAGTAACATTCTCTATGATTAAGGCTTTTACTTTTGCTTTTATCATTACCAGTGTTTCATCCTTCCACGGTTATAAAACAGAAGGAGGAGCGCTTGAGGTTGGACAATCAAGCACAAAGGCTGTTGTTTATAGTTGCATGGGAATTATTTTCTTTGATTACATTATTTCTGAGTTATTCCTTAAAAGATGATTAAACTGAATCATATCAATAAAGGTTTTGGTGAGAAAAAAGTGCTTACCGATATTTCAGCAACATTTCATCAGGGGAAATGTAATTTTGTAATTGGTGCCAGTGGAAGTGGGAAAAGTGTGTTAATGAAATGCATGGTTGGCTTGATAGAGGTTGATAGTGGAGTTATTCAATATGGTGACAAAGATTTTGTGAGTTTGGGTTACGAGCAGAAAAAGGGAATAAGAAAAGAAATAGGAATGCTGTTTCAGGGTACAGCTCTTTTTGATTCATTGAATGTAGAAGACAATGTAGCCTTCCCGCTGCGCATGTTTACCAAACTTACTCCGGCTGAAATTATTGAAAGGGTTAACTTTTGCCTGAAACGTGTTAGTCTGGATAATGTAAATAAACTCTTTCCTTCAGCCATCAGTGGAGGTATGAAAAAACGTGTGGGTATTGCCAGGGCCATTGCCCTTAATCCAAAATATCTTTTTTGTGATGAGCCAAATTCTGGATTAGATCCACTTACTTCAAGGGTTATTGATGAGCTGATTATGGAAATTACCAAAGAATACAATATCACCACCATTATTAATACCCATGATATGAAGAGCTTGTTCGAAATGGGAGAGAATATTGTATTTATTTATAAAGGTCGCAAAGAGTGGGAGGGTAAGCGGGAAGATATTCGATCATCAGGCAATGAACAGCTGTTGAAATTTATGAAAGCTTCTGAATTTTAAAGTAGCATGCACGTATTCTATCAACCACATATTGATGATGATGAGATTGTTTTATCTGAAGAGGAATCAAAACATTGTGTACGTGTTTTGCGGTTAGATAAGGATGATGAAGTAACAATTACTGATGGAAAAGGAGCAAAGGCTTCGGCAGTATTGTTAGAGGCTCATCCCAAAAAATGTGTATTGAAAGTAATGCATAGAGAGCAAATGCCGAAATTACACAACTATGATTTAAACTTGCTGGTGGCGCCAACAAAAAATTTCGACCGAATGGAATGGTTGATTGAGAAGTTAGTAGAATCAGGTATTAACCGAATTACTTTTATACAAACCACCAATGGTGAACGTACTAAAGTGAATATGGAGCGCTGCCGCAAAATTGCCATAAGTGCAATGAAGCAAAGTAGGCAATGGTGGCTGCCACAAATAGATGATGTTGTGCCATTTGAACAAGCAGTAAAAGAAGCCTGGGCAGCAAGTGTAAAGCTTGTAGCGTGGTGCCCGGTTGCCCAGCAAGAATCTATATCAAAACAATTGCAGCATGCCCAGCAAGTTGCTTTGTGTATTGGCCCGGAAGGTGATTTCACCTCCAACGAAATAGCTATTGCTTCCCGGTATGGATTTATTCCGGTTTCATTAGGTGCAAGCATACTCAGAACCGAAACAGCAGCCTTGTATGCATGCATGGCTGTAAAGAACGTCAATTCACAAAACCTATAAAATATTTTTACAATTTAATAGATGCTTAAGTTAGCCTTAATTTCTTGTGGGTACATTGCCAATCACATGATAAAATACAATAACGGTATCCAGAAAATGAGTTCACCAAGTTTTCTGTAAACTTCATTTTTTTTAAGACCGGGAGCCAGGTAAAATAAAATCAGGTGTGTGCACGCCATCATAATCAAAACTTTTACCAGATTAACTGATGCCGAAAATGGGAGTGCCAATATGCAGGCAATTTGAAAAGTAATGATGAGTGCGCCAAGCAACCAAAATAGCTTAATTGATTTTTCTTTGCCCAATACACGAACCCATGAGAAGCCCGTATCTTCATCAATTTCAATAATGGCATTCATCAACAAATTTTGAAATACCACACCCCCAAAAAGGCAGAAAAGTAAGAGCCAATCCTTGCTAGGCCAAACGTAAAGGCCTGGCATCATAAATAGACCGGATGTATAGGTAATGGCTACAAAGAGTTCTTTGTTGTAGAACCAGCCCGTTTGTTTTTCTTTATTCCAGGCAAGCCATAAATATACCAGACAAAATAAACCAATTGTAAAACCGGTTATAAAGAGCCGCATATCAAACCATTTGGCAGCGGCAAATAGGCAAAACATACCAAGCATTAGAATCAATCGTTCAATACCTTTTGCATGTTCTTTAATAAAACGGTGCCGCTCTGTTACGATATTGGCATGTTGCCTGCTGTCAATATAGTGGTCGGTAAGGTATACCAGCCACGTAGCAGCAGGAAGGCAGATGTACCAAGATAGGGGCAAATGAATTTGGAATATGTGAGGCAGGGGTAGCATGCAACAGCATACCCCTATTGCTACATCTATACTAAGGTTGTTAATAATTTGGTAATATTGCGCTGCTTTCTTAATCAAAAAAATAATGAGGCATTGGATGCTTTTCAAAATTACATTTTATACGGCATTACTTAGCCTATCTTTTCATGCATCAGCTCAGGAGAAATCATATGCGGAGCCCGATGGCCTAAACAACTGGTTTGTTGAATTGGGTGGCACCGGGTTGTTCTATTCTTTTAATTTCGAGTCAATACTTTACAAGGGCGGCAATATGGGTTGGACAGGCAGGGTAGGATTTGCATACAACCCTGCTAACTATACCTTGCTTAATAAAATAACACTTGATAAGAATACAGTAATTGCTCCTTTTACCACTTCTGTGCTTTGGGGCAGCCGCAAAGAAAAATTAGAACTTGGTGCAGGATTTACGCTTGTAAATAAAGGTATTTCTGAAAGAGAAGTTATTCCAACAGCAATTCTTGGTTTCAGGGTTGTTGAAATGAACAAGGTTTTTTTTAGGGTTGCCTACACACCTATTATCCGTGGGGGAGGACTTATTCATTGGTATGGTGTAAGCATTGGGCGTAATTTTAGATTCTAAATGCATACGCATTGCTAAACAATTTTAGGTTTCTATCTAGTTTTATTATTCTCTATTTCGAATGCTTTTAAAAAGTCATCCGGACTGAGATTATATTTACGCAGCCTCCTTTTTTTGCCTAACCACAGGCTGGCAGGCACACCTCTTATTTTAAGCATACGATTAATATCTTTTTTCTTAAAAGCTGCTATCCAGTTTAGGTTAGCGTACATGCCGAAAATTTTTAACTCATAAGATTTATTTACATCAATAAAACCAATTACCCTCAGTTTATCCGGATACTTTGCTGCCAGTAAACGCAGTGAGGCAGTATCCTTGCTAAAGTTTTTGCTGTTAGGCCCGGTGAAGTAGATGAAAACATCATACTTCCTTAGTTTTTTTATTTTATGAATTTTGCCTTGCCAGTCTATGTATTTAAACTTAGGTATTTTTTTCCCTTCAGGTAAACGCCCCATCTGAAGTTGTTCTGTTAGCGATTTTAATACAACATAATTACCCGCATAGTCAATTTGTAATATTTCAAACTGTTCACCATCTTTTTCAATGTATAGATCTTCTTTCTTATTGGTGATGGTAAAACAACGTAAATCATCCTTACTGTCAAAAATGCTATCTGCCATATTAGCTGTAATCACTTTATCGGTGTCGGTATCATTAAATAATCCGTTATTATTTGCATCAAACACTGCAATTCTGAAAGAGTCGATACCATATTTTATAACACCACTTCGGGTTACAAAGCGTTGTTCGCGTAGGCAATAATCAATACCGGTAA
Organism: Bacteroidia bacterium; assembly: GCA_044351265.1. Classification (GTDB taxonomy): domain Bacteria; phylum Bacteroidota; class Bacteroidia; order UKL13-3; family UKL13-3; genus JAJTFA01. Next base: position 242 of record JBILGC010000058.1, on the reverse strand, counting down.
ATTTTCGATTTGGGTAATAAAACTGATAATGCTCGGCCAACAATTTTTTGTAAGTGTATTTGTTTCCATAATTAAATCTACTGAGTTTGAATGCAAGTTTTGCATTTGGATTATCTGCTCTGCCTAATTCAATCAATACGGAGTCGGTTGCATTAAATACCATAGGCAATATGCGAGGAGGGACATCATCAGTAAAATTATAATTATTATTGACATCTACATAAATCAAAGGCTCTTTGCTA
>JBILGC010000016.1:0-39450 GCA_044351265.1 Bacteroidia bacterium | reverse complement strand
TTCTTTTTGTGCCATTCCAATTATGCGCGGCAAGCATGTATCCAAATCATTTGAACAAATAGAGCAGGAGGTAAAAGGTTTGGTTAAGCGCGGCACCAAGGAAATTTTGCTTATTGCACAGGATAGTACGTATTATGGTATAGATCTTTACGGAGAGCGCAAACTGTCTGATTTACTCAAACGTATTTCTGATATAGAAGGTGCGGATTGGATAAGATTGCATTATGCTTACCCCTCTCAATTTCCAATGGATGCATTGGATGTTATTAGCGAGCGAGATAATATTTGCAAGTACATTGATATTCCATTGCAGCATGCCAGCGATAATATGCTAAAAATTATGAGGCGTGGGATAACCGCAAAACGCACACAAGAGGTGGTTGATAGTATACGAGAAAAAGTTCCGGGAATTGCCATTAGAACCACATTGATCGCAGGACATCCGGGTGAGACCGAGCAGGATTTTGAAGATATGATAAGGTTTGTAGAGCATAATAAATTTGACCGATTGGGTATTTTTACATACTCGCATGAGGAAGGCACGTATGCAGGAACATTGGCAGACAGCATACCACAGGAAGTGAAAGAAGAGAGAGCAGCTATGGTTATGGATATGCAGCAGGGTATTTCCAATCAGATTAATAAAAGTAAAGTAGGTAAAAACTTTAAGGTACTTTTTGATAGAAAAGAAAATGGCTTTTTTGTAGGTAGAACCGAATTTGATTCGCCTGAAGTTGACAATGAAGTTTTGGTAAGTGCCAAAGATAACTATGCCCGCATAGGCGATTTTGCTCAAGTGAAAATTACTGAGGCAGAAGATTTTGATTTATATGGAGAGGTAGTTTCCTAAACCAATTAAAAAATTGAAAGTTGAAGAAATTGGCATAAGAGAAAGCAATCAGTTTCCTGAAATCGTTTGCGATTATATGGAAGGTAGTCCGTTTCTAATGCCTTTCTATGCGCACAAGCCGGTTATAGATTCATATGCCGATGTGATTAAAATAAAATCAAATTTCTCAGCTGAAAAAAGAAGGACACTGACCCAAGAGTTACTCAAAACTTACGAGCATTTTGGGGTTGAGCTTGAAGATACTTCAGCAGTCAAACAAAATATTACCCGGCTAAACAACAGTAAAACTTTTACCATCACAACAGGTCATCAGCTTTGTTTGTTAGGCGGACCCATGTATGTTCATTTCAAAATTCAGTCTGTCATCAAATTGGCTTCGCAACTCAAGCAAAGATATCAAGATTGTAATTTTGTGCCAGTGTTTTGGATGGCATCAGAAGATCATGACTTTGCCGAAGTAAACCATGTTAAACTGTTTGGTAAAACCTTTACGTGGGATAAGAACACCAGACAGCAGCCGGTTGGCAGATTAGATTTAGAAGGGATTGAAGAAGTGTTTAATGAAATTCTTCTTTTGGCAAGAGGCGATGAACAAAAGCGCATTCTTGATGACTGTTTTAAAAGTTATTTAAATGCTAGAAATCTGGCACAAGCAACCTTAAATTACTTTCATAATTACTATGAGCAGTATGGTTTAGTAATTGTTGAGCCGGACAATAGGGTATTCAAGAACGAGTTTGGCCAAATAATAATTAATGACATCACAACGCGGCAAAATTTCGAACAACTTAAACAAGCCAATTTGAGGCTTAAACCAAATTATAAGCCTCAGGTGAATGGCAGGGAAATCAATTTTTTTTATATATCAGAACAAGGACGTAATTTGATAAAGCATGAAAATGGTGAGTATGTAATAGGAGACAGAGTAAAGGTAATCAGCGAAGATGAAATACTTCAAGAAATTGCTGAGTACCCAGAACGTTTCAGTCCGAATGTTGTAATGAGACCGTTGTATCAGGAATGTATTTTGCCAAATTTAGCGTATGTGGGAGGCCCGGGTGAAATCTCTTACTGGCTTCAACTCAAAAGTATTTTTGAATACAATCAGATTCCTCTTCCGGTACTTCATCTTAGAGAATCGTTTATCTTATCAGGTAAGGGGTTGGTAGGTAAGTTATCCAAAATGGGCTTAATGGTGATAGATTTGCTTCAGCCGGAAAACCAGCTCATCGATCATTTTGTCAGAGTTAGGAACTCAGATAACGCAGTAGAATCTGATTCGGGTGAAATATTACAGCTAATGCAAGTCTTAATTGATAAAGCCAAGGCAATTGATTCCGGACTTGGCTCTGATTTAATTAAATGGAAGAGCGAACAGGACAAGTATTTAACCAATATAGTTAAAAGAGTGATTCAATTGAGGAAAGATTCCTTGTCTTCTGAGACAGAAAAGTTGCTTAAGATTCGTCAATCTTTATTACCTCAAGGAGCATTAGCAGAGCGTTCCGAGAGTTTTCTTGCGTTGCAGCTGCAATCTCCTCATTTGGTAAGCTATTTAATGGAATTGCCATTTACCGAAAAGCCATGCATTCGTAATATTTTAGATGATTAGATACCAAGTATCCAGGTTTCTTAAGAAATCTAGACGGGCTGTTTCGTTGAGCTTAGATTATGTTTAAAACAACTCCACATAACAATTGAGGCTGCTATGGCAACATTTATAGACTTTTTCACCCCGGCTTGCGGTATTTCAATTACCTCATCACATAAACTGATTGCCTCATGAGAAATGCCTTCAACTTCATTTCCAACAATAAACGCCTGTTTAGGGTAATTACCAAAATTAACTTCTTGAAGCAAGGTTGCACCTGGAGTTTGCTCTATGGCAATAATCCTGTATCCATTGGTTCTTAATAATTCAATGGCATCCTTAATGTTGTTCAAATATTGCCAATTTACCGACAGGGTTGCCCCAAGAGCGGTCTTAAGAATATCCTTGTGTGGAGGTGTGGCAGATATTCCCGTTAAAATAATGCTATCACAGGCAAATGCATCCGCACTTCTGAAGATTGCTCCAATATTCTGGGCGCTTCTTGTATTTTCCACAATTATGGTATAGATGATCTTAGTCATAATTTAAATATCAGTTAATCAATTATTTATGTTTAAATTAGATGAGTTTAGGCTTCAATATGGATATAAAATCCCATTGTCTTACACAATAGGCGGTTGGTGCTTATATATTAAATGTGTAATTTTGTTCGATTTTACTAAATTTATTATACCGCGGTAATATAATGAAATACTTCATTTCTTCATTATGCTCGTTTCTATTTTTTGCCCTTAGTTCTTTTGGGCAAAATACTAGATTTAGTGCAGACTTTACAGGTGGTATACCTATTACTTTCGCTTCTATTCCTTCAGATTTATCAACTTTTGGAGGTTTAGGTGTTAGATATAGCATATCTAAAGATTTATCTGTTCAGTGTTTACTTTATGGTGGCTCTTTAAATGGAAGTCAGGTTCCAAGAGAAACTTTCCAGATTCCTGATGATGTGATGAATTACAAGTCTTATTCAAATAGTTTTCTTTACTACTCAATAAATGGGCAATTAAATTTGGAAAGATTCCTAGGATTGAGACCATTTTTTAAAAGAACAAATCCTTACTTGGTTGTAGGCTTTGGTCGAGTTCAATCAGATGTAATTGCGTATAGGAATATTGACAATAATAAAAACTATACTTTCAATTTTTTCTCCTCTTATGCAGGTTTGGCTCTCAGGCACTACATTAATCCTCAACTTGACCTTGTCCTATCAGCTTATTACAATCTTACTCAAACATGGTTTTTAGATGGAATTCCTACTGATAAAATAAACGATGCTTTTTTACTAAGTGCCGTAGGAATTAATTATAAATTCAGTGCGAAATCTCAGAAACAACACATAGAATGGAATAATGTGATTCTTAAGAATAGAATTTACATCCCTGATATTGAAAAACGCAATGGCCAGCCAGTTGATGAAGATGGTAATTTTGTTATTTACAGTAAGGATAGCATCAGTCGACTGATAGCAGTGAACCAGTCAATTCAGGAGCAAAATAAAGCACAGAAATCAGAAATAGATTTTTTGCGTAAGCAGATTGACTCCATTAATAAGGATATGGGAGCAGTTAAAGACCAAATGAAGAACGTTACTTCAGATGTTGAACTCCTTAAACAGCAAAATCAGGTGATTTTAGATAGGTTGAATAAAATGCCAATTCCTACTGAGCAGCAGACGAAGCCAAAGGATAAACCTAGTAAAAAAGATTCCGTAACCCCAAAGCCTGATTTCACTCAAGTGAATAAACCGGTGATTGTTGCACCTGGAACTACTATCGATAAATCAACCCCATCTAACACCAATAGTCAGAGTATTACTAGCAAATCTTCGGTTGATAAATCCATTAGGAATTCTATAGGTGCTGTTGAGAAACAGAATGATAATGTTGGCACAATGAATAAATCTAAGGAACAGGAATCAAACTCTACTAGAAATGATACCATAGTTTCTTCTTCTTCTTCTTCTGATTTGAACAGTATAAATGAAATTACTGCACCCATTGATATATACAACGTGGTTGTAGGTGCATATACCTCATCCAAATTTGCATTGATTTATCGGAATAAACTTCGCTCTAAAGGTTATGATGCAGCGGTTTTTAGAAGCACTAATAATTCAAGAATTTTGCGAGTATGTGTCATTAGTACCCCTAACAAGCGAGACGCTCTCAGGGTAATGAGAAAAGTAAGGGCCGAAATAGATCCTAAGTCTTGGATACACGTTTACAAAAAGTAATTGTTAAAATTTATTAAAGCCCCGCAATTCGGGGCTTTTTTGTTAAAAAAATGTTTACTTCAAGGAATTGAATCTCGGTAACTTGCCTGATTAGATGAGTAGTCGAAAAGAAGAGTTGGTGGAAACCCCACTGATGAAACAATATAACCAGATAAAATCCAAATATCCGGGTGCAATTTTGTTATTTAGGGTTGGGGATTTCTATGAAACATTTGGAGAGGATGCTGTAAAAGCAGCGCAAATTCTCGGAATTGTGCTTACCAAGCGCGCCAATGGTGCAGCTTCACATATTGAGCTTGCCGGTTTCCCCCATCATGCCCTTGATACCTATTTGCCAAAACTGGTAAGAGCGGGCCAACGCGTAGCAATATGCGATCAACTGGAAGATCCTAAGCTTACAAAAAAGATTGTTAAGCGGGGCGTTACAGAGTTGGTAACTCCGGGCGTTTCATACAATGATAAAATTCTCGACCATAAGGCTAGTAATTACCTGGCTGCCATACACTATTCTAAGCAGGCTTGCGGTGTTGCTTTACTAGATATTTCAACCGGAGAATTTATGACTGCAGAAGGGAGTGTAGATTATATAGAGAAGCTGATACAGGGGTTTAGGCCTTCCGAAATTATTGTGGCCAAGCCTGCATTTAAAACCTTCATTTCTCAGTTTGGTGATAAGCATTACACCTCTCAGTTGGATGATTGGGTTTTTCAGTATGATTATGCATTTGATAAACTCATTTCACATTTTAAAACCATTAACCTAAAAGGATTTGGCATACAGGAAATGCCTGCAGCTATTATAGCTTCAGGGGTTTGCCTGCATTATCTTCAGGAAACACAGCACAACCAGATTGCCCATATTCAATCTGTATCAAGAATTGAAGAAGAGAAATATGTTTGGTTAGATCGGTTTACCATTAGAAACCTTGAGCTGCTCTATTCTCCGCATGAAAATGGGGTATCATTGGCACAGGTGGTGGATAGAACGGTAACACCAATGGGCGCCAGAATGCTCAAAAAATGGATGTTATTACCACTGAAAGAGCCTGCCTTAATCAATCAACGACTGGATGTGGTTGAGTTGGCAACCAAGGATGAAAAAGTAAGAAAGCAAACAGTTGATTTGCTTAAGCAGGTAGGTGATTTGGAACGCCTTATTTCTAAGGTGGCAATGCGCAGAATAAACCCTCGTGAACTTCAAACATTGAACAGAGCACTTAAATGCATTGAACCAATGCAAGCGTTGTTTAATCAGAGCAAGCTTGAGCCTCTCTTAAAACTATCAAGCCAGCTTGCCGATTGTTCATGGGTTATTCATAAAATTGAGCAAACCTTAAAATCAGATCCGCCTCTTCAAACAAATCGCGGTGATTTGATTCAGGATGGCATTAATCAAGAGTTGGATGAACTGAGAAAAATAGCCTACTCCGGTAAAGATTATCTCCTTCAATTGCAATTGCAGGAGCAGCAACGTACAGGTATTCCTTCTCTAAAAGTGGCCTATAACAATGTATTTGGCTATTATCTGGAAGTTACCCATACTCATAAGCATAAAGTGCCGGAAGACTGGATTAGAAAACAAACACTTACCAATGCGGAACGATATATTACAGGGGAACTCAAAGAGTATGAAGAAAAAATATTGGGTGCGGAAGAAAAGATTTTTGCCATAGAAGAAAAACTGTTTCATGAACTTGTACTGGGTATTAGCGATTATGTAGGGCAGATACAGCAAAATGCCCTTGTGCTTTCAAAAATAGATTGCCTCTTTGCATTTGCAGCCCTATCAGTGCAGCAGCATTACTGCCGACCCTTAGTTGATGAGGGTTTTGAGTTGCAGTTAAAAGATTCCAGACATCCCGTTATTGAGCAACAATTACCAAAAGGAGAGCCTTATATTTCAAATGATATTTTTTTAGATCGCTCAAGTCAACAGGTAGTTATTTTAACAGGGCCAAATATGTCCGGTAAATCTGCCTTGCTCCGCCAAACAGCACTCAATGTAATATTGGCACAGATGGGATGTTTTGTAGCGTGCTCATCAGCAAAAATTGGTGTAGTTGATAAGATATTTACACGTGTTGGGGCTTCAGATAATATCTCCAGTGGTGAATCTACATTTATGGTTGAGATGACTGAAACAGCCAGTATTCTTAATAATATCAGTGAGCGAAGCCTTATTCTGTTGGATGAAATAGGAAGAGGTACAAGCACCTATGATGGGGTTTCAATAGCCTGGTCAATTGCAGAATTTATTAATCAACACCCTGCAAAGCCTAAAACGCTTTTTGCTACCCATTATCATGAACTTAATGAGCTTGAAAGTAAAGGATCGGGTATAAAGAACTATCACATAGAGATTAAGGAGTTTGAGAATAAGATTATTTTCCTGCGTAAATTAAAAGAGGGTGGAAGTGAGCATAGTTTCGGAATACATGTTGCAAAAATGGCCGGAGTACCTCAACTGGTTATACAAAAAGCCTCAGCCATTTTAACTGAGCTTGAAAAAAGACGTGATAAACTCGGGACTGCCAAAAATAACCAATTGCCTGCTGCTAATCCTTCGATTCAACTTTCCATGTTTCAGGTACATGATCCGGTATTAGAAGAAATGAAACAAGAACTGGATGCGCTTGATGTAAATCGCTTGTCGCCTGTTGAAGCACTAATTAAGCTCAATGAGTTTAAACAAAAACTCAATAAAACTCTTATAAGCTAGGAATCAGGCAGGTTTTAACTTGTTGCGATAATTTTTATGAACCCGTTTGCACATTGTAAGAAATCCTTATATTTGCAGCCTCATTGCGAGAGTAGCTCAGTTGGTAGAGCGCAACCTTGCCAAGGTTGAGGTCGCGAGTTCGAACCTCGTCTCTCGCTCTAAATGTGGGTGTGAAGTTATAGAACGCACATCCACTTTTTTTTAAGAATGTTCTTAAATTAGTTGCCCGGGTGGTGGAACTGGTAGACACGCAGGACTTAAAATCCTGTGTCCTTTAAAGACGTGCGGGTTCAAGTCCCGCCTCGGGTACCAAAACCGGTATCAAAATGAAAAAATTATCAATTTCGATTCTTTTTGCTGCAACACTTGCTGTTTCAGCTTGCCATTATGGTAGAAATGAAGCTCATGAAACCTTAGAGAGAAATGAGCAATACAAGAATGATAATAAGGATTACTCTGTGAACCGCGCTGGCGAAGGCGGCAAAATGAATGAATCTGAGCCGGCTGCCGATGCCGCTTCAACAGACAGCACTGCAAAGGCAAACTAAATGCTATGCATGATTGGCATGCACCCGTAAGTCTCACGGATAAGTCCTTAGCTTATCAATCCATTATCCCCCAACTGTCGGCCCTTGTTCATGGCGAAAACAATCTTTATGCTAATCTTGCTAATGTTGCAGCAGGCTTAAAGGAAACTTTTAACTGGTTGTGGATTGGCTTCTATCTGGTGCAACAAGATGAGTTGGTACTTGGCCCATTTCAGGGTCCTGTTGCTTGTACCCGCATTGCAAAGGGCAAAGGAGTTTGCGGAACCGCTTGGGAAAAATCACAAACCATTGTTGTTCCAGATGTTAATCAATTCCCCGGACATATAGCCTGCAGCAGTCAATCCAAATCAGAAATTGTTGTTCCCATCATAAAAGATAACAGGGTTCTAGCAGTGCTTGATGCTGACAGTGAGATTCTTCAGCACTTTGATGAAACCGATGCCTTGTACCTGCAAAAAGTAGCCGATATAGTGGCTACACTTTTCTAATGCCTTTGCGCATTTATTTTTTTTTCTAACTTGTGACCCCGATGGAGCAGAAAAAAAACGTTTACATGCTTATTGCGGTAGCTGCTTTAGGCTATTTTGTAGATATTTATGACCTCATCGTTTTTAATGTAGTTAAAAACGAGAGCCTTCAGGCACTTGGTTTCTCCGGTTCAGAATTACAAAATCAAGAAATCTATCTGTTCAATCTTCAGATGACAGGAATGCTCATGGGTGGCCTCATCTGGGGAATACTCGGTGATATCAAAGGACGTGTATCGGTATTATTTGGATCCATTTTTTTGTATTCGGTAGCGAACATTGCCAATGCTTTTGTAAGCACAATAGATCAATATGCATTCTGGCGACTGGTAGCGGGTTTAGGACTTGCAGGTGAATTGGGAGCTGGCATTACGCTGGTTAGCGAAACGATGGATAAAAACAAGCGCGGCTATGGTACCATGATTATTGTAACTTTTGGTGCCCTTGGTGCTGTTGTAGCTTCTCTTGTAGGAAAATCTTTTGGCTGGCAAACCACATATATTGTTGGCGGTTGCATGGGGCTTGCCTTATTGTTGCTTAGAGCAGGTGCTTATGAAAGCGGCATGTATCAGCAGCTAAAAACAAGCAACCATATAAAGAAAGGAAATTTTTTAAGCCTTTTTTCATCCTCGAAAAATATCGCCAAATACCTTTCCTGCATTGCAATTGGCTTGCCCATTTGGTTTGTTATTGGTGTCTTGATTAATCTATCCAATCGTTTTGGCGATGCTTTTGGGCTTAGCATTAATGTTGCCGATAGCGTGATGTATGCCTATTTGGGTTTATCGGTTGGCGATTTATTCAGCGGAATGCTCAGTCAGCTTATGAAAAGCAGGCGCAAGGTGGTTTTTATAAATATTGTTTTGCTCTTTATTTTCATGCTACTGTATCTATTTTATCCGGTAGCTTCGGTTGGGTATTACAAACTACTTTGCTTTTTACTTGGAGCAGCTACGGGCTATTGGGCTCTATTTGTAACCATTGCTTCAGAGCAGTTTGGCACCAATATCCGCTCTACGGTTACCAACACAGTACCTAATTTTGTAAGAGGCGCTGTGGTGCCTATCACGCTTAGTTTCAAGGCCCTTGTTACGCAAGTTGGTTTGATTCCTTCTGCAATGATAGTTGGGTCGGTTTGCTGCATGCTTGCTGCATTTGCAACTTGGTATGTAGAAGAATCCTTCTCAAAAGATTTAAATTATTACGAAATCGAGTAGCAAGCTAATGCCAAATGATATTTTGCGTTAACTTAGCTTTACTTTTGTAAAAAAGTTTATTGCCATGAGCTCTATATTGATAAGAAATGCAAAGCTGGTTAATGAGAATAAAATTTTTCATGCCGATGTATTTATAAAAAATGGTTTCATAGAGAAAATAGATACCAATGGTATTTCTATCCAAGCAGATAGGGTAATTGATGCAGAAGGCCTCTATTTATTGCCGGGATTAATTGATGATCAGGTTCACTTTAGAGAACCGGGATTAACCCACAAAGCCGATTTAACAACCGAATCAAGGGCTGCTGTTGCAGGTGGCATAACCAGTTTTATGGAGATGCCTAATACGGTGCCCAGCGCCACCACCATTGAGTTGCTGGAGGATAAATACAACAGGGCCTCAAAGGTATCGATAGCAAACTATTCTTTCTTTATGGGAACAACCAACCGCAATATTCAAGATTTGCTTAAGGTTGATGAAAGTAAAATTTGTGGCGTAAAAATATTCATGGGCTCTTCAACAGGTGATATGTTGGTGGATGACCCTAAAGCACTTGAGCGAATATTTAGTGAAGTTAATGCACTTATCGCTACGCATTGTGAGTATGATCCGTTGGTAAAGAAGAATAACCAAAAGATTAGGGAGCTTTATGGCGAAGAAATAACCGCAAAATTTCATCCCATAATCAGAAACGAAGAGGCATGTTACCTTTCCTCTTCATTTGCAGTTGATTTGGCAAAAAAACATAATACGCGCTTACATATTTTACATATCAGCACGGCAAAGGAACTAAGTTTGTTCAGAAATGATATACCCGTGGAACAGAAACGCATTACCTCTGAGGCCTGCGTCCACCATCTGTGGTTTACCGATGCCGATTATGATACAAAAGGCAACTTTATCAAGTGGAATCCGGCAGTAAAAACTGCGGCCGACAGAGATAACATTATTGAAGCAGTTAATAATAACACCATAGATGTAATTGCAACAGATCATGCACCCCACACCTTGGAGGAGAAGCAGCAGTCCTATCTGAAAGCACCATCAGGAGGTCCACTTGTTCAGCACTCACTTAATGCGCTGCTTGAACTTCATAAATCAGGCAAGCTATCTTTAGAGAAGATTGTAGAAAAAACAAGCCATCATGTTGCTACATTATTTGAAATAGACAGGAGGGGCTTTATACGTGAGGGATATTATGCTGATTTGGTGTTGGTGGATTTAAACCAATCATATCAGGTTAGTAAAGGCAATTTACTTTATAAATGCAAATGGAGTCCGTTTGAGGGCCAGGTTTTCCATTCTGTGGTTACGCATACGCTGGTAAACGGAAACGTGGTTTATGAAGGGGGTAAGGTTATTGAGGCAGGCTTGGGCATGCGTTTGGCATTTAACCGTTGATTGATTCAGTTAATTATTAATCAAAGTTGTTTTTCTACTTTTCGATATTTATTCATTTATTATCAGTGTGTTAATATCATTACCTATATAATTTTTAACTTGATTTTGCCATTTTTAAGGCATTAGTTTATTCAAAATTTAAAACGCTTTTTTTATTCAGCCGTTTGTTTATTTTTGATTAATATTTATATTAAAAATGAAAAAACCTCTACTGCTAAAGGCGATTTTCTTAGCGTTGCCTTTTTTCTCACTTGCTCAGGTTAGTTACAATCAGCAAACCATCGGAACTTTACTGAGAAATCAAAACCCATCACTATCTCAGCAAGATGTACGTGATATTGAAATAACCAACACTTACACCAGTGAGCACAATAAGGTTACACATTTTTATTTCAGACAAAAAGTTAACGGGATACCAGTCTTTAACTCAATCAGTTCAGCTCATTTTACTTCAGATGGCAAAGCTGTTCAGGTTAATTGCGATTTTATAGCCAATGCGCAGCAGAAAGCAAATACTGCAAATCCTACCTTAGACATTTCAGCAGCTCTTGTGAGTGCCGGCAATCATATACAAATGAATGTAGCCTCTGTTCTTGGCAAAGCATCTTCTTTTGGTAAGCAAACCTCAGCGGTAATAAATGATGTAAGCGTATCGCAGGAACCTGTTAAAATTAAGCAGGTTTATTATTATGATGGCAGCTTGTTAAGGTTATCATGGAATGTAGAATTATTTGATCAGGAGAAAAATGATTGGTGGGAAATACGGGTTGATGCACAGGATGGAAACATACTTGATAAGAACAACTTTGTTACGAAATGCAATATTCAGCACGATGCTTACAAGCGTGATTTTTCTGCATTGGGTTCAGAACGCGTGGCAACATCACAGCATTTTCATAAAAAGAGTGCCAATGGTTCTTATCGCATATATCCAATACCTATTGAGAGCCCTATCCACGGAGGCAGAGAGCTTATTTCAAGTCAGGCTAAAGCAAAAAGCTCTCCTTATGGCTGGCATGATACAGATGGAGTAGCCGGTGCTGATTGGACAATTACCAGAGGAAACAATGTTTGGGCCAAAGAAGACACCTTGAATAGAAACGGAGCCGGTTACAGCCCTAATGGTGGTGCAGATTTGGTGTTTGACTATCCGGTAGATACCACTTGGATGAACCCACGACTTAGCCTAAATGCGGCTATTACCAATTTGTTTGTTTGGAATAATCTGGTGCATGATATTTTTTATGAATATGGTTTTAATGAGCAGTCAGGAAATTTTCAGTCAAATAATTATGGCAAAGGTGGTTTGGGAGGAGATGCTGTTCATGCGGATGCCCAGGACGGAAGCGGTACGAGTAATGCTAATTTTTCTGCGCCTGTTGATGGTTCTCGTGGTCGTATGCAAATGTATTTATGGCCGGTTGGCGGAGCTGCTTCTGCGCCTCCAATGAGAATTAATGCGCCTGCAAGCATGGTTGCAAATTATCCTTCACCCATCTCACAATTTGGTCCAAAAAAATTTCCAACTATTACCGGTAATTTAGTGATGATGAACGATACATTGGGATGTGCAGCTGCAATAAATGCTTCTGCAATTGCCGGTAAAATTGCCATCATCTACCGTGGAACATGCGGATTTACCCAGAAGGTTAAAAACGCTCAAAATGCTGGGGCCATTGCTGCAGTTGTTATTAATAATAGCGCAAACACACCAACTGCCATGACGGGTTTTGATGCTACCATCACCATTCCTTCCTATATGATTGCCCAGTCAATTGGTAAGCAAATAGCAGATACTTTAAGAAAGGGCGACTCGGTTAATGTGACCTTACAAGGTACACCAGATGTTAAAACTTATGACAGTGATTTTGATAATGGTGTTATTGCACATGAATTTGGTCATGGTATTTCCATTCGCCTTACTGGCGGACCAGCAAACTCCAGTTGTTTAAACAATCAGGAGCAGGCTGGTGAAGGTTGGAGTGATTTCTTTGCACTTGCCTTAACTGCCAGGCCTACAGATAAAGGAGAGGATGGTAGGGGTATTGGTACCTATGTTGCCAATCAGGCAACAAGTGGTCTCGGGATTCGTACCTTTCGCTACAGCAGAAGTTTAACTGTGTCTGATAATACTTCTTACAACGATGTGAAAACCTTATCTGTTCCTCATGGTGTTGGTTCAGTTTGGTGCGCTATGCTTTGGGATATTTTCTGGGATATGGTAGATAAATATGGATTTGATGAGGATATATACACTGGCAAAGGTGGGAATAACAAGGCGATACAGCTCGTAATAGATGGCCTTAAATTGCAGCCTTGTAATCCGGGTTTTGTTGATTCAAGAAATGCCATTTTAAAAGCAGATTCTATAAATAATGGAGGTGCCAATTATGAGTTGTTATGGAAGGCTTTTGCCCGCAGAGGTCTTGGTTACTCGGCTTCGCAGGGACTTACATCCTCGCGCACAGACGGCACTGAATCCTTTGATTTACCACCTGATTTAGTGAATACCGGAGTACAGAAATTGAATGCTATCTCAGGAATTAAAATGGCGCCAAACCCAAGTGAAGGCTGGATAAATATCCTCTTCCCTGAAGTAGTTCAATCTGCTAAGTTGCAAGTATATGATATCAGTGGTAAATGCGTTTTTACCCAAGGTATCTTTAATGCCGAAAACCAGAGCGTTTCACTGCAGAATCTGGAGAATGGTATTTACTTTGTTGAGATTACAGACCATAAAGGAAATGTATTTCAGCAAAAACTAATCCTAGCTAAATAAGCGGGTATACTTATGAAGATATTACAGAAAGGGCGCGGCCGAAGGCCGCGCCCTTTCTGTGTGCAGACCAATCAAAATTATTTTTCAATTACCTCGTACATATCCATTCTGCGGTCTTTCCAATTCAATACAGTTCCCGTATTGCGGGCTCGCTCAAGTGCAGCTAAGTCAAGGTCTGCAATTACTACTGTTTCAATATTCGTACTGCATTCACCTGCAATGGCATCCGGTGGAAAAGCAAAATCACTTGGGGTATAAATACCTGATTGTGCATAATTGATATCCATATTATCAACAGACGGAATATTGCCAATTGTGCCTGCAGTAGCAACAAAAATTTGATTTTCTACCGCACGGCTTTGCGCACAAATTTTAACACGTAAGTGACCGTGTTTCTCATCCGTTGAAAAAGGTACAAATAGTATTTTTGCGCCCTTGGTGCATGCAATCCGTGCCATTTCAGGAAATTCCACATCATAACATATATTGATGGCTACCTTCCCGCAATCTGTGTTGAATACTTTTATTTCATTACCCGGTTTAACTCCCCACCACTTGGCTTCGTTACTGGTGATATGAATTTTGTATTGCTTCTCATAAGTACCATCTCGTTTAAACAAGTATGAAACGTTATAGAGGTTATCACTCTCTACCTGAAGATGAGTGCCCGCAATGATATTGATATTGTACTCAAGTGAAAGGCGAGAGAATAATGAAATATAGTCCTCTGTATACTCATCAATTTTCCTGATACTGTCTTCAGGGCTCATGCTTTTATACTCATGCAGAGAAAGCAATTGTGTGGTAAATAACTCGGGGAATAAAACAAAGTCTGATTTGTAGTTTGATGCCACATCCGTAAAGTACTCGCATTGCTGGGCAAATTCTTTAAATGCTTTTATTTTCCTCAGCTCATATTGAATAGAGCAGATTCGTACCTTTTTCATCAACACACTTCTTTCGCGTGTTTCCGGTATATAATCCAGATTAATCCATTCTAGTAGTGTTGCATATCCTTCGCTTTCATGGTCATCCGGCAGGTAATCTTTAATAATACGCTGGATGGTGAATCCCTGAGAGAGTTGGAAAGTTAAAACAGGATCTTTTATCTTTTTTTCAATTACACGTTTTACATATG
Organism: Bacteroidia bacterium; assembly: GCA_044351265.1. GTDB lineage: Bacteria > Bacteroidota > Bacteroidia > UKL13-3 > UKL13-3 > JAJTFA01. The sequence goes on along the minus strand of JBILGC010000016.1, from coordinate 24,428 downwards.
CCCTTATTCCAAATCGCTCACTGTACCTGTGGTAATTTGGCAAACGTCCACCAATGAGAATAGCTTTAAGGTTTTTTGATACACAAAGCTGCCTTCTCATATCATATAAGCGTCTTCCAATTTTTAACCCTTGATAATCGGGATGAACCATTACCTCAATTCCATATAAGGTATCACCTTCCTCGTCATGATTGGTCATATAGCCATTATCGCATATTTCTTTCCACGTATGGTCATCATCATACTCATCCCAGCTTATGATAAGGCTTGTGGCTGACCCAACAATTTTACCTTCGTATTCAATAACCTGCATGCCTTCTGCAAAATTCTTAAACTGACTCTCCAGCATTTCATACTTCCAGGGCTCAGCATCCGGAAATGAAAGTTTTGAGAGTTCAATTATTTCATCAAAATCGCTTGGCTCTGCCTGCCGCTCAATGAGCTTGGGTTTTTTGGGCGAACGTGTTTTCATTTTTGTAACTTAACACACAAATGTAAGGGTTGAAAAATGAATTATCGCATTTGCTGCTAAAAGCATAGTTTAGCAGCATAAATCATTACAAAGAATGAGTTTACAGCAAATCATAGAAGAAATTTGGGATAAGCGCGAGTTGTTAAAGGAACAGCGTGCTCAGGATGCCATACGTGAGGTAATTGAATTATTGGATAAGGGCAATTTACGCACTGCAGAACCCAAAGCAGAGGGCTGGCAAGTGAATGACTGGGTTAAGAAAGCGGTAATTATGTATTTCCCTATTCAGCAAATGGAAACCATTGAAGTAGGTCCGCTTGAGTTTCATGATAAAATGAAACTGAAAAAGAACTATGCTGAGCAAGGTGTTCGTGTGGTGCCGCATGCTATTGCACGATATGGTGCATTCCTACAAAAAGGTGTAATCATGATGCCTTCTTACGTAAATATTGGCGCCTATGTTGATGAAGGCACAATGGTTGATACCTGGGCAACAGTTGGCAGCTGTGCGCAGATTGGCAAGTATGTGCATTTAAGCGGTGGCGTTGGCATTGGTGGAGTGCTGGAGCCGGTGCAGGCAGCTCCGGTAATAATTGAGGACAATTGCTTTATAGGTTCACGTTGTATAGTAGTAGAAGGCGTGCGTGTAGAGCAGGAAGCCGTATTGGGTGCAGGGGTTACGCTAACCATGTCAACTAAAATAATTGATGTTACAGCAGCAGAGCCCATCACTTACAGAGGTGTTGTGCCTGCCCGATCGGTTGTAATTCCAGGATCTTATACCAAATCTTTTCCTGCGGGCAGTTATCAAGTTCCTTGTGCATTAATTATAGGAACTCGCAAATCCTCCACCGATAAAAAAACCTCTTTAAATGATGCCCTTAGAGAGCATCAGGTAGCGGTATGACAGGCTAATTATGGCAAGTGAACAACAACCATTAAAGATTGCTTTTGATGCCAAGCGCGCTTTTAATAACAGCACTGGTCTTGGTAATTATGCGCGTTTTGTTATCCGTACATTTGTTCAGTATTATCCGCAGCATACTTATTATCTATTTACTCCGCAAATAGCTCCGCAGTTTGCCGATTTTATGCAAACCCTCCCCAATGTTAAAGTCGTTTCACCACAATCCGCAATCGGTAAAGTCTTTGCTTCCTTCTGGCGCACTTATGCCATCAGCAATATGTGTACGGAACTAGGTATTGATGTCTACTGGGGTTTGAGTAATGAGCTGCCGGTAGGTATGGAGCAATTCAATGGTAAAAAAATTGTAACCATACACGATTTGATTTTTCTTCGTTATCCGGGTTATTATAATAATATCGATAGGTATATCTATCAACGTAAATTCTCCTATGCAACGCGTGTAGCTAATTGCATAGTTGCGGCAAGCAACCAAACTGCAGCTGATGTTCATTCCTTTCTATCTGCACCTCAGGATAAAATTACAACCATTTATCAAGATTGTGACCCTATTTTCAGAATAGATTCTGCCGAGCAAATTCAAATGTTGGTACTCGAGAAATATGGTCTTCAGCGTTCCAAGTATATTTTATGTGTCGGCACAATTGAACCGCGTAAAAATCAGCAGGTAGTTTTGGATGCCTTCAATCAAGCAGCCATAAAGGGCATGAAGTTGGTTTTTGTAGGCCGAAAAACAGGCTATGTCTCAGTATTGGAAAGTTATATCAGTAAACATAAGATGCAAGATCAGGTTTTGTTTATAGATAACCTGCCCCATCAGCAATTGCCTTCTTTATACCATCAGGCTTATGCATCGGTATATGCATCAAAGTTTGAGGGTTTTGGCATCCCCATTTTGGAGGCCATGTGCTGTGGAGTACCTGTTATTGCAGCAGTTACCTCATCTTTAACAGAGGTAGGCGGTGAGGCTTGCTTGTATTTTGCTCCTAACGATGTGCCTAGCTTGGTTAGCCATTTGGATAATTTAGCTGATTTGGATGTTCGTTCATCAATCATAAAAAAAGGATTAGCAAGGGCAGAGTCATTTAAAGCGGATATTATTGCGCAACAAATGGCAAAAGTGGTGGGTATATAACAATTCACATCATCGTTGTGTATTACCTTTATCTAGGCAGGCATAATTCATTTATCTTTGTTTTGTAATTTATAATAAAGTGGCATCACAGGAAGGAAAAATCAACAAAAAGCGCAGAATATCTTATCTGCCATCCATTATCAGTATAGCCTTGGTGTTGTTTATGCTAGGTCTATTCGGGATCATATTAATTAATGGTAAAAAACTATCAGACCATATTAAAGAAAATTTTCAGCTCACCATTTTTTTTAGAGATGATGTAAAAGAAGTGGATGTTAAGCGCATTCACTTGCTTATTGAGTCGTCTGAGTATACCCGCAAGGCTACATATGTAAATAAGAATGAAGCTGCAAAGGATTTTGCAAAAGAGTTGGGGCAGGATTTTGTTAATTTCCTTGGTTTTAATCCTTTGCTAAATTCAGTAGAACTGTTTGTTAAATCTGATTACGCCACACCGGAAAAAATTGCTGAGATTGATAGTCAAATCAGGATGAATCCAGAGGTTACAGATGTGGTTTATCAAAAAACCATCATTGAAGAGATTAACGAAAACGTAAAAACAGTAGGATCAATACTGGTAGCGCTGAGCATTATTTTTCTTATTATAGCCATTACACTAATTAACAATACCATTCGTTTAAACCTTTACGCACGCAGATTCTTAATAAAAAGTATGCAAATGGTAGGGGCAACGCATTGGTTTATCACAAGGCCTTTCGTAATTAAATCGTTTCTTCATGGGCTTTATGGAGGAATTATAGCATGTCTGCTGATGGCCGGTTTACTTTACTGGTTGCCATTTTGGGTTGCCGATTTACAATTGCTTTATGATACCCTTCAGTTTGCTATATTGTTTGCAGTTGTTATTATTGCAGGTATCATCATCAGCATGGTTAGCAGCATGATATCAACCAACCACTACTTGCGCATGAAAATTGATGATCTTTATTAATATTGCAAACTATGTCAGATAAAAAAGCAACCGTAAAAAAAGCAGCCGATAAAGTGGCCCCCAAAATGGAATATTCTTTCGTTTTTGGTAAACAAAATTATGTATTAATGGCTGCAGGTGCCCTTATTATTGCTTTGGGATTTTTTCTCATGTCGGGAACAGATGATATTTTCAGTACTACCAAACTAACCGTAGCACCTATAGTTGTGGTTTTGGGATTTGCCATAGAGTTGGTGGCCATCATGTACAAATCTAAAGAATAGTCAAAGGATGACTATTGTTGAAGCCGTTGTCCTTGCAGTTGTTGAAGGCATTACGGAGTATTTGCCTATTTCATCAACTGGCCATATGATTATTGCTTCTTCCTTAATGGGGATTGCTACTGATGATTTTGTGAAGATGTTTACCGTGGCCATTCAGTTTGGTGCTATCTTATCGGTTATTGTTCTGTATTGGAAAAAATTTATTCAGTCGTTTGATTTTTATCTGAAGCTTCTCGTAGCTTTTATGCCTGCAGCAGTTTTTGGTAAGTTATTTGATGATCAGATTGATGCGCTGCTTGAAAATGTTATTGCTGTTGCTATTGCCTTGCTTGTAGGAGGAGTGGTACTTTTGTTTATAGACCGTTGGTTAAACGATGAACGCGATAGCAATGATGAGTTAACATTTGGTAAGGTGTTAAGGATTGGCTTTTTTCAGGTTATTGCTATGATTCCGGGGGTATCGCGTTCTGCAGCTACCATTATTGGCGGTTTAACCCAAAAGCTAAGTAGAAAAGCTGCAGCTGAATTTTCTTTTTTTCTTGCTGTGCCAACCATGTTTGCCGCTACAGTTTACAAAATGTATAAATTCATTGATCAGGGCAATAGCATCGGAAGTGAGCAGATTACAGTATTAGTTATAGGAAACATCGTTGCTTTTATTGTAGCCATGCTTGCAATCAAAGGCTTTATTGCATATTTAACTAAGCATGGTTTCAGAATATTCGGGTGGTATCGGATCGCCCTCGCTTTAATCATCCTCATCCGTTATTTTTTAGATTATCCCATGCAGGTAATTTAACTTGCCAATGAGTTTCCGTTTCGATACCGAAAAAGGAAATGTGGTTTTAATCAATAAACCATTGGAATGGACATCCTTTGATGTGGTAAACAAAATACGTTATGCATTATTGCGTAACCTGCATCGTGCATATGGTGATTTGCCCGGAGTTAAACGAAAGGTAAAAGTGGGTCATGCAGGCACCTTAGACCCGCTTGCTACAGGATTGCTGGTGGTTTGTATGGGGAAGCAAACAAAGGGTATTGATGCTTATATGGCCACAGAGAAGGAGTATACTGGTGCTATTTATATAGGAGCTACAACACCATCCTACGACAGGGAAACGCAAGTAAATGCTACATTTGATATTGGCGATATTACTTCTGAAATGATTACACAGGTTGCGCAGCAATTTGTAGGAGAGCAGCAGCAGTTGCCACCTGTTTTTTCAGCCATAAAAAAAGATGGTAAAAAGCTATATGAGTCGGCAAGGGCAGGTGTAGATATTACTCCTGAGCCAAGAACCATCCATATCCATTCATTTGAAATTACAGCAATATCATTACCATTCGTTCATTTTCGTGTGGTGTGCAGCAAAGGAACCTATATCCGCTCTTTGGCTTATGATTTTGGCAAAGCCCTAAAAAGTGGCGCATACTTGCATGAATTGTGCAGAACCCGATCAGGTGATTTTAGACTCACCGATGCATACGAGCTGACAGATTTTTTAAAACTGCTGGAGGCTTAAGGAATATTTAAAAACTTATGGGTTTGTAATGAAATGGCCCATTTTGGATGTGACTTTACATAATCAATTATCAAAGGTGTAACCTGCGCTGATTTATCCCACTCTGGCTGCAAAAACAATCTGCAACTGTTGTTTACGAGTGTGGCATATTTCTCAGCCCATTCAAAATCACTTTTGTTGTATACCACAACTTTTAATTCATTGGCTTGCTTCACCACTTCATCCAGCGGTGATTTAAATTTTTTAGGCGAAACACAAATCCAGTCCCATTTACCTGATAGCGGAGAGGAAGCAGAGGTTTCAATATTTGTTTTTATACCTGCTTTATGTAAGGCTGCGGTTAATTCATCTAGGTTGTGAATTAATGGTTCACCGCCTGTTATCACGGCAAGCATAGCCCCTGAATGTTTAACCCAATCTACAATTTCAGCAATTGTATGTTTCGGATGCATTGAAGCATCCCAGCTTTCTTTTACATCACACCACACGCAACCCACATCACAGCCCCCAAGCCTTATAAAGTAGGCTGCTTGGCCGGTATAGGCACCTTCACCCTGAATGGTGTAGAAGTGTTCCATAACAGGAAGTGTTGCGTCAGAAAGCATATTGTATAAATTGAAATGAGCTGAAAAGATAAATTAATTTTAGAAAATTACTTTCAGTACTTACTTGTTAGCTTTCATATATTCTAATAATTCTATTACTAAAAGAAACTTCAGATAGGCTTTCCCTCTGGTTTCAGCAAAAAAAAGTCGAAAAGCAGCGTGATGCCTGCCTGAATAGAGAGTCCATAGCCTATCCTTCCCATAAATTAATGGTTTGCATGCCAAGCATAAGTCCAAAACCTGCAGGAAGCAATGCCGGTTTAATCCATTTGTAAAGCACAAAATTTTGCATCAAGTGTTTCATTATGGGTAACTCTATTGTTTGCATTGTTATTTTGCTTTATCCTGAATTTTGCGTGTAATTTTAACCACTATTGCTCTTGGCGTAAATCTTACTGCGTTTGCCAATATCCAATTCATCAGACCATGTATGGCAACTGTCTTTCCCTTCATCATGGCAGCATAGCCATATTCTGCTACTTCTTTTGAACTAGGTAATTTTCTACCTTTAACCAATCTGCTTTCTTCCATAGCTGCAGCTGCCTGAAATCCGCTTTCCGTAGCTCCTGGGCATAAAGCCGTAATGGTAACTCCTTTATCGCTTACTTCATTATTAACTGCCTCAGAAAAACTTAGCACATAAGCTTTGGTAGCATAATACACAGCCATGGTTGGCCCCGACTGGAATGCTGCTGTTGAAGCTACATTCATTATTTTACCGCTCCGCCTTTTAACCATGTCTCTTAAATACAATTTAGTAAAAGCAGTAAGTGTGGTAATATTCAGGTTAATCATCTGTTCTTCTTTGCTCCATTCTGTATCTGTAAACAATCCAAAGTTGCCAAAGCCTGCATTGTTAATCAGGTAATCAACTTGAATCTGTTTGCCTGTTAATTCTTCGTATACATCTTGTGCTGCATTCTTTGCTGATAGGTCAATGCCTTTGGTATAAACCTTTACGTTATATTGGTTTTCCAAGGTTGCCTTTATTTCATCTAATATGTTTTTTTTTCTCGCTACAAGAACCAAATCACCACCTTTAGCTGCATGTATTTTAGCCAGTTCAAGGCCTATACCGTTAGATGCTCCTGTAATTAATGCTGTTGCCATTTTTAAAATTGTTTTTAACAAACTTAAGCCGAAACAAATTAACCTGCAACGTGAGCGTATAGTCTATACTTCTATCATTTATTTACACATTATATTTGCTACATACTCATCAATGAATGATCAAAGCGCACTGGCATTTCTGTGCACACCATCCGGTTTTATGAAAAGTCGGGATTTTTTAAGGGTAGAAGAAATGAAAAAAATAATCAGCACGTTTAAACGGGATATTGCATCCGATGTATGTTGGAAGGCTAACAAATAAACTAACCTATGCTTTTACTGCACGCAGGGTGTTGAGAAGTAAGGCAATTCTAGTCATAGGTCCTACACCACCCGGTACTGGGGTAATCCAAGCTGCTTTGGTTGCGCATGATTCAAATTCTACATCACCTTTAAGAGCAAATCCGGATTTCTTTGTTGCATCAGCTACACGGGTAATGCCAACATCTATTACAATTGCCCCATCTTTAATCATATTGCCTTTTAAAAATCCGGGAATACCTAATGCAGCAATCACAATATCAGCGCTGCGGGTAAAGGCAGCAAGATCTTTAGTTTTGCTGTGGCAAACGGTAACCGTGCAATTCTTCTGCAGCATCAGTGCGCTCATGGGCTTCCCTACAATATCACTTCGGCCAATAACAACACAATGCATGCCGCTGGTCTCAATCTGATAATGTTCTATCAATTTAATAATGCCAAAGGGTGTAGCAGGTAAAAAGCAGGGCAGGCCTTTAAACATTAAGCCCACGTTCATGGGGTGAAAACCGTCTACATCTTTTTTCCATGAAATGGTTTCTGTGATGCGTTTTTCATTAATGTGTTTGGGTAAAGGCAGCTGTACAATTAATCCATCAATTTCTGTATTGTTATTAATTTTTTCGACTTCGGCTATCAGCTCTGCTTCGGTAATGGATGCATCAAAGCGCAAAACGGAGGAGTGAAACCCAACCTCATTGCAATCCTTTTCCTTGGCACCTACATAAGTCATGCTGGCACCATCGTTTCCTACCAGTATAGCTGCCAGATGAGGTATCTTTTTACCTTCTGCTTTGCGCTGGGCTACCTCTTCCTGGATTTGTTTGCGCAGGTATTGCGATACTATGTTCCCATCCATTATTTGCATAGTTGTGCGGTTTATATTTTGAATAGAATGTAACCGTTTATAAAAAACAACAGCAAGATAAAAATCCTGCCGTTTAATTTTAGTCTAATTTCAATACCGCCATAAATGCACTTTGCGGTATTTCTACGCTACCAACTTGTCTCATTCTTTTCTTACCTTCCTTTTGGCGCTCCAGTAATTTACGTTTACGAGAAATATCACCTCCGTAACATTTTGCTGTAACATCTTTCCTAAGGGCCTTAATGGTTTCACGGGCAATAACCTTGGCACCGATACTGGCCTGCACGGGTATCTCAAATTGATGACGTGGTATGAGTTCCTTTAATTTTTCGCATATTTTCTTTCCCCAGTCATAGGCACGTTCGCGGTGAATGATAGCTGAAAGTGCGTCAACCGTATCTTTATTAAGCAAAATATCCAATTTAACCAGATCACTTTGTACATAACCAATCGGATGATAGTCGAACGAAGCATAGCCTTTCGATATCGTTTTCAGTTTATCAAAGAAATCGAATACCACTTCTGCAAGTGGCATATCAAATTTCATTTCTACACGGTCGGCTGTTAGGTAAACTTGATTTTTAAGTATGCCTCGTTTGCCTAAACATAAAGTCATAATGGCGCCAACGAACTCTGAGCGGGTTATAATAGTTGCGGCAATAAAAGGCTCTTCTACGTGGTCGATATAATTTTGTTCAGGTAAATCACTCGGGTTATTTACAACCACCATATCTCCTTTGTTGGTATAGCAATGATAACTTACGTTAGGCACAGTTGTAATTACTGTCATGTTAAACTCACGCTCCAAGCGCTCCTGAATAATTTCCATATGAAGCATACCCAAAAAACCGCAGCGGAAACCAAAACCTAAGGCAGCGGAACTTTCAGGCTCAAAAGTTAATGAAGCGTCATTAAGCTGCAGCTTGTACATGCTTTCACGCAATTCTTCAAAATCTTCCGTATCAACCGGGTAAATACCTGCAAATACCATTGGCTTAACATCTTCAAAACCTTTAACGCCTTCGGCACAAGGTCTGTCAATATGGGTAAGCGTATCGCCCACCTTTACCTCACGTGCTTCTTTAATTCCGGAAATTATGTATCCCACATCACCGGCTTTAATTTCGGTTCGTGGCTCCATATCCAGGCGTAGCACACCCACTTCATCAGCCAGATATTCTTTACCGGTAGCTAAAAATTTAACTTTATCACCTTTGCGTATGATGCCATCATAAACCCTGAAATATGCGATAATGCCTCGGAACGAATTGAAAACAGAATCGAAGATGAGTGCCTTTAATGGGGCTTTTTCATCGCCTTTGGGAGCCGGTATGCGATCCACAATTGCATGCAGAATATCGTGCACACCCTGACCGGTTTTACCACTGGCACGTATAATTTCTTCAGGTTTGCATCCAATCAAATCAATAATCTGGTCGCTTACTTCTTCCGGCATGGAGTGAGGTAAGTCTATTTTATTTAATACAGGAATGATTTCAAGTCCTTGTTCAATTGCCAAATAAAGGTTTGAAATGGTTTGAGCCTGAATACCCTGAGAAGAATCCACAATTAACAGGGCACCATCGCAAGCTGCAATAGAGCGTGAAACCTCATAACTAAAGTCAACATGTCCGGGGGTATCAATCAGGTTTAATACATATTTCTGACCGTTTAGCTCATAATCCATCTGTATGGCGTGGCTTTTAATGGTAATCCCTCTTTCCCTTTCTAAATCCATATCATCAAGCACCTGCGCCTGTAATTCGCGTGCGCTAACGGTTTTGGTATATTCCAGTAAACGATCGGCAAGGGTGCTCTTTCCGTGGTCAATATGTGCAATTATGCAAAAATTCCTGATGTGCTTCATTCGGCCGCGAAAATAGGTTTTTAGAGGGTATTTATCACCATAACAAATATTTAGACTTACAGAACGAACTGCCGCGAAAATCAAGAGTTTAGCTTAAGCCGATTCAGCAATAAGCGGAAATATGGTGAAATCGGTATTTTTGCCCACTCATGAAAGTTTACCGAAGTCTTCAGGAACTGCCTTCTATACGAAATGCAATTGTTACCCAGGGCACATTTGATGGCGTGCATCTGGCACATCAGGCTATTTTAAACCGACTGAAGGAGCTGGCAAAAATTCATCAAGGCGAAACGGTGGTAATGACATTTGAGCCGCACCCAAGGATGGTATTATTTCCGGAAGATCATGGGTTACATTTATTGCAAACACTAGATGAGAAAATAGCCTCATTGGAGCAAGCAGGAGTTGATCATTTGCTTGTGCTGCCTTTTACCAAGGAGTTCTCTAGGCTCACCTCTTTGCAGTTTATCAGGGATGTCATTGTTAATACAATTAAAACAAAAGTGCTAGTGATAGGCTATAATCATCGTTTTGGAAAAAACAGAGAGGGCACGTTTGAGCATTTAAAAGAATATTCATCACTTTATGGATTTGAAATAGAAGAAATACCCCGGCAAGATGTGGAGGCAGAGTCGGTAAGTTCTACCCGCATACGCAAAGCGCTAGAGTTAGGTGAGGTGCATACTGCTGCAAAATATTTGGGACGTTTTTATACTCTTTCAGGCATTGTAATAGAGGGAAAAAAGTTTGGTAGAACAATAGGGTTTCCTACGGCAAATATTGCCGTATCGCATCCTTTTAAATTAGTACCTGCAGATGGTGTTTATGCCGTAAAAGTAGTGATTGATGATAGACTATACGGAGGCATGCTCAATGCCGGTTTCAGGCCCACGGTTGACGGAACTAAACACTCCGTAGAGGTTCACATATTTGATTTCTCTCAAAGCATCTATGAAAAAAATATCACCATTATGTATGTTGATAAAATAAGGGAGGAAAAGCGTTTTTCGGGCCATGATGAACTTAAAAACCAATTAGAAAAAGATAAATTGCAGGCCATGCACTTACTGGCTAATGCAATTTATTAATGAAATTAAAAATCTCCTTTTTCAATAGATCCTTATCGCCATATTTTTTATTTCTTTTTATGCTTCTGGGTTGTTTCAACACAAGCGTGAATGCACAAGTAACTGAGCCGGAAGATTCCGTCATTACTGAAGAAGAAGCAGGAGAAGCTCTGGATGATGAAGGCGAAGACTTTGATAACTTTACGGGCTATACAGATTTAACCTACTGGGATTTTATTAGAATACCCAACTTTACATTTGATTCAGCAATGATTCCTGCCAATGATCATTATCCGGCAGGATGGGATACACTTACCATCAATCCATATAAAGTGGATTTGCGCAATATGAATGATACGGTTCTGATAGCCTTGCGCGACAGTATGGACTGTTTTTTTCATCCGCCCGCATTGGGTGATATCACCTCAACTTTTGGCTTTAGGCGATGGGGCAGGAGGGCAAAATTTCATTTTGGTGTTGATGTGCGAATGGAGGTTGGCGACCCTGTTTATGCCATGTTTGATGGTGTAGTGCGGGTGGCTAAGCGAAGCGCTGATTACGGTTATGTGGTGCTTATCAGGCATTATAACGGTTTGGAAACTTTGTATGCCCATTTTAATCAATTGCTTACCTGGCCCGGAGCTCCGGTGCGTTCAGGTGATATAATTGGGCTTGCCGGCAGCACAGGAAAATCAACGGGACCTCATTTGCATTTTGAAGTAAGGTATAAGGGTGAAAAAATTGACCCAAACAAGATTGTGTATTTCCCTACAGGCTCCTTACTCAGCGATTCATTGATGATTGATAAAAGTTGTTTCAGCCACTTATATAAAGTACAGGCAAGCAAACTGCGCACGCGCTATCATCTCGTTAAAAAAGGGGAGACCTTATCTAAAATTGCTTACAAGTATGGTATCAGTGTAAAAACACTTGCACGTCTTAATCGCATATCCACCAAAACAAAATTGCGTCCGGGGCGCAGAATTAAAATCAGATAATTTCTTAGAAATTTACTTCGACCTCATTTCTTGTTAGGTCCTCAAAACTCTCTGCTTTTCTGATAAGGTGTGCTTCGCCTTTATATAATAATACTTCCGCAGGTCTGAAGCGGGCATTATAGTTAGAGCTCATAGTGAATCCATATGCTCCTGCATTTTTAAAACAAATAATATCTCCTTCGTGCACTTCATTTAACTTTCTGTCCCAGCCAAAGGTGTCGGTTTCACATATATATCCTACAACCGTATAAATTCTTGGCTTGCCAGTTGGATTAGAAATATTCACTATCTCATGGTAAGCATCATATAACATGGGCCTGATTAAGTGGTTAAGACCTGAGTTTATCCCCACAAATACAGTTGCTGTAGTTTGCTTAATTACGTTACATTTGGTTAAAAAATATCCGGATTCGCTCACAATAAATTTTCCTGGTTCAAACCATAATTCCAACTCGCGACTATAGTCTTTGCAGAATTCCTGAAAGCGCTGGCTAATGGCTGCGGCAAGATCTTCAATATCAGTGGTTACATCGCCTTCTTTATAGGCTACTTTAAATCCGCTTCCAAAGTCTATAAATTCAAGATCAGGGAAGTCTTTGGCTGCCTCAAATAGTATTTCTGCTCCTTGAAGGAATACGCCTGCATCCAGTATATCACTGCCGGTGTGCATGTGCAGGCCATTTACTTTTATATTATAGGTTTTGATTACACGCAAAACATGCCTCAACTGATAAATGCTGATACCAAATTTAGAGTCAATATGTCCTGTAGAAATTTTGGTATTGCCACCAGCAAGAATGTGCGGATTTAAACGAATACAGCAAGGTATAGTATTTCCGTATTCGGCTCCAAACTGTTCAAGTATGCTAATATTATCAATATTTATATGAACCTTATATTCTAGAGCTTCTTTTATTTCGGCAAAGCTAACACAGTTGGGCGTAAAGATGATTTCATCCGGAGCAAAACCTGCGCGCAAGCCTAGCTTTAACTCATTGATGGATACTGTATCTAAGCCAGCTCCATGCGACCTAAGTAGTTTAAGTATTGCTGAATTGTTTAATGCTTTACATGCATATTTTATTTTTACGTTGAGCGGTTTGAATGCATTCTTTAATCGGGTGTATTGAGAAACAATTTTTTCTCCGTCATACACATAAACGGGCGTGCCGTAAGTTTCGGCAATGCTCAGCAGTGAAACACCACCTACTGTATATACATTGTTATTTATATCCATTGAATGATAAAGCAATTTTGTAATGAGGGATGCAAGATAGTATTTTCATCAAATGCATGAAAAATGAAAACAACGCACTTTGATTTATGGAATGTAAAACGTGAAATTTAAGCGAACGATATTACAGTGATACACTGTAAATTTGAGCTACACCAACGAGTTTACCCTTTTCAGCTACCAGTAATGAGGTGATTTTAAATTGTGTCATCAAAGATTCTGCTTCAGCCATTTTCATTGTTTTATCAATTGTTTTTGGCTTTGGTGTCATGATATTTTGAGCCTTGAGTGTAAATAGTTTTTCGGCATGTTTATCCATTGCCCTTCTTAAGTCACCATCTGTGATGAGCCCTTTGATCAATCCCTTACTAACTACTACTGCAATGCCCAAGCGGCCGGTGCTCATTGTATTGATTACTGTTTTAATGCTGTCGTCAGGTTCAACTACAGGCAGTTTATCTTTAAACATGCAATCTTCAACGGTTGTAAGCAGTCTGCGTCCCAAACTGCCACCCGGATGAAAACGGGCAAAATCCTCAGATTTAAAATTTCTGCCTTTCATTAACGCAACGGCCAGGGCATCGCCCATTGCAAGGGTTGCAGTAGTGCTTGATGTTGGTGCCAACTCAAGCGGGCATGCTTCTTTTTGCACAAATACATTAAGGTGGTAATCGCTGTTTTTGGCAAGGGTTGACTTTGGTTTGCCACTCATACCAATTAATTTTAATCCATTTGCTTTGATGAAAGGTACAATCTTAAGCAGTTCCTCTGTTTCACCGGAATAGGATATTGCAAGAACCACGTCTTCTTTTTTTAGCATACCCAAATCGCCATGGAAGGCTTCTACAGGATGCAGAAACATACTGGGAGTACCAGTGCTTGCTAGGGTAGCTGATATTTTTCGTCCGATTAACCCGGATTTGCCAACACCGGTTATCACCAAACGGCCTTTGCTTTTAAGTATAGTCTCCACACATTGCTCAAATTGCTCATCCAATAGTTTTGAAAGATTACTGATTGATTTTGCCTCAATTTGAAAGACCTCCTTTGCGTATGTAATGTATTTGCCGGTTTTGCTCATAGGAAACAAAGATAAACTTTTACTGCTTTTTCAAATGTGCAGGGCTATTCATTTCTTTAAGTAAATAGGTATCCTTATTTTGCATTTGATTTGTGTCTATTACTCTTTTAAATTGAGCTTCTTTGATCCAGCCTGTTTCCTGATGGAAGGTATAATTGGCTTCATCTTCAATATTAATCTTGATGTCTTGTGGTACTGAACCTTTTTGTTGTTTCTGAAGTTGGTCGGTAAGCTCAGTAATGATGTTTAATGATTTTTTTCGGTCAATTTTAGTTTGAGATTTTACTTCGACAGTTTGCAACGCAGGATTAATGGCAACCAAAGTTTGCATGGTTTGCGCAAAGAAAGGAGTGCCTCCATACATATTTGGCAATTGCGATGAGAATATGTCCTTTCTGTCTGCGCTAAAAGTATACCCATACATTGCATGAAAAATTCGAATATCTGCAAGGGCAAGTGTTTCAATATTTTTTTGTGAACGGTAAATTCCTTTCAAATAAGTCATGGCTTTCTCTGTTTCTTTGTCCGGCCTTTCATTCGTAATCTTATCGGCTGCTTTAAAAATCTGATCACGAATTTCCATCCAGTTATTTAACTGCAGAAATCGACCTTTACTATCTATGGTATATCTGATGGGAACATCTTCGGTAATCTTGGCTAATTTATCTGCAAGTGGATTTTTACCAGACTCTTGCGGTCTGATAATGCGATATTTCCACTCTATTACATAATTGCTGTCTTCAATGGCTGCTACCTTTAAAACGATATCGTAATAAGATGTGTATTTGCTTGTTTTTCCATCTTCGCATCTCTCTCTATTAAGTGTTAAGCGATAATGGTGTAAATCTCCAATTTGCCAGTTTGCTTGTATCAGAATGCTGGTATCGGCATTTGATTTGGCTGTTACAATTTCTTGGTACAAAAAGATGATTAGAATGATGAACAGTTTTCGCATATTTAATCAGGGTTATTTGATAAGTATAATAAACGCAAAACAAGGAAATTTGCTTGCAAAGCAACTCCATCATTTACTTGCCTATAATTTTAAATTCTGTTCTTCGATTTTGCTTCCTACCGGCTTCGGTTTTATTGTCGGCAACAGGCAAGGTTTCGGCATAACCTTTAAAGCTAAGGCGTGCTGCCTGTATACCATTTAGAATAAGGTAATCATAAACAGCCTTGGCTCTGCTCTGCGATAAGGTTGTGTTCTTTTCTTTTACACCTGTATTGTCAGTATGTCCCCCAATTTCAATCTTCATTACCGGGTTATTATTTAAAAAACCAATTAACTTATTGAGTTCTGTTTTAGATTCAGTTTTTAGGTCAAATTTATCTGTATCAAAGAAGATATTTTTTAGTACTACACGTTCACCTTCAAGAATTTTTTTGAGAGGAATATCAAGTATAATGGGCTCTGTAGAGGGTTGATTTTTGAGGGAGAAATTTTCAGAGTGAAAAAGATAGCCATCACATGAAACATTGAGTGCATAGTTTTTATTGCCTGGCAGGCAAAAGAGAAATTGTCCGGTGAGCTTGTTTGAGGTGGCTATAATGATAGGTTTTTCTGTTTCAAGGTCAATCAGTTCTAGCTGCGCCCTAAGTTTTTGAAGTGTTCGTGCATCATAAACTATGCCTTTAACATAACCTGTTTTTAGTGGCCTTATTTTTTCGTGCAATTCAAATGCCCATATGTCTAGTCCACCAAAACCTCCGGGTCGTTCAGTGGCAATATATGCATTGATGCCATCTGCAGCCACAGCAAGGCAGCGTTCATCTTTAAATGAGTTTACAGGATATCCGAGATTTTCAGGTTTGCTCCATTTGCCATTCAAATGTTTGCGGGTAATAAATAAATCATTACCACCCATACCCAAATGCCCATCAGATGAGAAGTATAATGTAAGATCATCTTTTGCAATAAATGGAGATTCCTCATTGCCTGGGGTGTTAACTTCAGGTCCAAGATTTACGGGAGGCGACCATCTGCCCTTGCTGTAATTACTATACCATATATCCATTCCGCCAAATCCGCCCGATCTGTTGCTGCTGAAGTATAACGTTTTGCCATCAAAAGAAACACTTGGCTGTGACTCCCAAGCTCTAGTATTAATTGGGAATCCAAGGCTTTTAGGCTCTCGCCATTCATCCCCGTCAAGCAAGCTAAAATACAAATCGCAGCTACCTTCGCCATAAGGCCTGTTACAAGCAGTAAAAAATACATATTGCCCATCTGCTGATAGTGAGACTGTGCCCTCGTTATCTTCAGTATTAATAGGAGGAGCCATGTTAAATGATTTTGCCCAGTTATTATCTGAGCCTTTTTTACTTACATAAAAATTTTCTGTAATATTTGGTTCTAGTCTGGTATAGATTAAGGTTTGCTCGTCTGCAGTTGTTCCCGGGAAATACTCATCCATAGGCGAATTAATCGCTTCACCTGCATTTTTGGAGTTAAATGGAACAGGTTTTTTAATTGCTTGGCTACCAAACTTTGCCCGGTTTTCTAGGTTTGATACTTTGTAAGAATCAATTTGATTCCCGTTTTTTTCTTTGTAAAGTCCTATGTATAGGCTGGCAGAATCATACTCGCCAAAAGATAAAGCAGTATAAGCCATTTTGTAATAAGGAATTTGAAAATCCGGATTAATACCAATAACCTTTCTATAGGTATTCAAAGCATCTTCTAGCTGGTCATTTTGCTCACGCAAATCGGCAAGCAACATCAAGGCATCTATGAAACGAGGATCTTCTTCCAGTATTTTATTTAGGATTTGAAGTGCAGGCTTATAATCCATGCGTGTAAAGGCCTGTAAGGCTTCGCCAAACATTTTCTCAGCTTTTTTATTGGTAGTTCCTGTAAAGGGGCGTTCGTTTTGTGCTTGCAATAAAAAACTGACGATCATTAATAAGCCGAGAAATATTTTTTTCATGAGTTTAATTGAAACGCAATATAAAATATTTTGTTGTTAACCCGTTCAGCTTCTAGACTGTCGAGAATAAATGTTGAACATCACTTGTTAATTGAATTATCTATACGTTTAGGGGTTATGCTTGCTTCATGCAAAGCCCTTTCTCTGTTTCCCCAAACTGTGCATAACTTGTGTTTAAATGCAAGGCTTGCCCTTCTATTTTTGATGCATCAATGGTGTGCTATCGCAGGAGTACGTCTTTGTAATACGTTTTAAAATCTTGAAACAATGAAATTTATAGTTAACAGCTCTACTTTGCTTAGGCATCTTTCGTTAATTGACGGAGTGGTGGTATCAAAACCTATTATTCCAATTTTAAACAACTTTTTATTCGATATACAAAATGGTGAGTTAAAGATTTCTTCAACCGATTTGGAAACTACCATGACTACCGGAATTAAAGTGGATGCAAAGGAAGATGTATCCATTGCTATTCCATCGAAAACTACACTTGACTTATTAAAAACTTTGGCCGATCAGCCATTGGCATTTTCCATTAATACAGAAAAGGGAGCCGTTGAAATAAAATATGATTCAGGGCGTTTTAAATTAACTGCTCAAAAGGGTGATGAATTCCCGAAGAATCCGGTAGTTGAGGATGGTAAGAAATTTATTATCCCATCGAAAGTATTGCAAAAAGCCATTACCAAGACTGTTTTTGCTACCAGCAATGATGAGTTACGTTTAAATTTAACTGGTGTATTGGTTCAATTGAGTTCAAGCGATATTACATTTGTTGCAACTGATGCAAATCGTTTGGTTAGGTATAATAGGGTAGATGTAAAGCCAGGAGTTGAAGAGGCTTTTATTCTTCCTAAAAAGGCACTTAATCTGCTGAAATCAGCGTTGCCAAATGATGATACTGAAGTTACCATTGAGTTTAATCGCTCCAATGCACATTTCTCAACTGCTGATTTAAGCTTGATTTGTAGACTAATTGATGAAAAATATCCTGATTACAAAGCTGTAATTCCTACTGAAAATCCAAATCTGTTAACCATGGATCGCAATGAATTTCTTACTTCTGTAAAACGCGTTTCCATTACATCTAATAAAACTACACATCAGATTCGTTTAAAAATAGCCGGAAGTGAATTAACTATTTCTGCAGAAGATATAGATTTTGAAAATGAGGCACAGGAAAAATTGAAATGCGCATACCAAGGTGAGGATTTAGAAATAGGATTTAATTCTAAATACTTATCTGAAATGCTAAATTCATTGGATTCACCTGAAGTTCGTTTGGAAATGTCTCAACCAAACAGGGCCGGGGTATTAAGGCCATCTGCAGCTGACGAGGGTGAAGATATACTGATGCTCGTTATGCCAATGATGCTGAATAGTTATTAAAAACATTTTTTACAACAACAAAGCTGCTTCTCTTGAGGCAGCTTTTTTTATGCGCTTTTAGTGGGTACTAAATCAGGGGCAATAAAAAAGAGGCTGTCCTGATTCAGGGCAGCCTCTTACAGGGATGAAATATTGATTTTTTATTCTTCGGGTTTTAACTCAATCACCTTGTAAGATCCCAGAGGAGATTTGTAGCCAGGCTGACCTCCAAAGTCAAGCTTATCCAAGTTTGTTTTAATTTTGTCTTTATCGCCAACAACTACAATAACCATTTTTTCAATGGCAAGCATTTCTTTAGCCAAAGCATCTATTTCTTGCTTGGTAATTTCTTGCAAGGTTTTGTTTTGCTGATCGATATAGTCTGTTGGGAGGTTATAGTAAGCTATCTGGTTTAAGAATCCGGCTTTATCAAAGATGGTTTCATATCGCAAAGCGTCACTTTGCGTTAACGATTTTTTAGCATAAGCTAACTCTTCTTCTGTTATACCTTTTGCACGATAATTTACCATCTCGTTCATAATTTCTTTGATGGCGGTATCAGTAGCAGAAGCCCTTACACCTACGCCAACAGTAAACGTGCCTGGGTTGTATGTACCCTGAAAACCTGAGCGGATGCCATATGTAATACCTTTTTCTTCTCGTAAATTTAGATTTAAACGGCTGTTGAAGTTTCCGCCAAAAGGATAATTCATCACATTTGATTTAAAGAATTTACCATTATAATCGTAAGGCAGTGCAAGGTAACCCACACGAATTTCAGTTTGGCTAGCCTTATACTTATCAATTAAATAAATCTGCTGTTTAGTTTGAACTTCAGCAACAGGAGGTTTAGGAAGTATCACCTCCTTTTTGCCCCAGTTTTTAAGGAACTGAAGTTTAGGCATAATATCAGATTCGGCTACATCACCTACAATTACCAAAGATGCAACTGAAGGTGAGTAGTATTTATCGTAGTAAGACTGCACATCTTTAATCGACATGCCTTTGATGGTTTTAATGCTTCCTGTTACGGGCTCAGCAAAAATTGATTTGCCATATAGCAATCTGCTATAGGCCTTTCCTGCCATGTCTCCGGCCTGCCTGCTGTTGGCTTTTATTTGTTCTGCCAATTGGCGTTGTTTTAATTTAAAATTCTCAGGAGTGTATTTGGGTCTAAGCAAGGCTTCTTCAAACAATTGTAGGGTTTTATCTAGATTTTTCTTTTGGCTAGTAATCATGACACTGGTATTTTCTTTACCTGCATTGAAGCTGATACTGCTACCCAATTTATCTAGTTCAGCATTAAACTGTTCTGATGTATAATTTTGAGTGCTTTCACCCATCATATATGCGGTTAGCAATGCAAGGCCGGATTTCGCAGGATCATTTACAACTACATTTCCACCTTTCATGGTAAGCATAATAGTAACAAGTGGCAGCTCGCTGTTTTGTGTTCCCAGCACATTCATGCCATTGTCAAATTTGGCCGAGTAAATTTTGGGCACCACAGGTGTTACAGAGCCTTTAATTTCAGGTTTTTTGCTGCGGTCAAAGTTATCTTTAGGCTTTGTGTAGCTAAGACCTTTATATTCAAGTTCTGATGAGGCAATACCTGATGAGTTAGCCAGTTTGGTTTCTTCCTTGGCTGAAGCGGCATTTGCATCTTTAGGGAAAACATTCACGATGGCAGCATATTTACCTTTGATATAGGTTCGGAAAACACGCATTATATCTTCTTTGCTTACTTTATTATAACGATTTATTTCATCCTGCACATTCATGCTCTTATTAGGTAGCAGGTAGTTCCACATGCTTAGCTGTGCAGCTTTGCCTCCAATGCTTTGAAGACTTTGAACGGCCTGTGTTTCAAATTTTGCTTTAGCACGTGCCAATTCTTCGTCCGTAATGCCGGTGCGGTCAAACTCATCCAATACAGATTTAAGTAAGTCTTCCGGGTTTGCTGGTTCTTCCTGCATCATGGCAGGATATGACAATATTTGAAAAGTAAACTCTCCTGCTAACTCAAAACAAGGATTAAAGCATTCTGCACTAAATACTTTTTCGGTTTTAACCAATTTTTGATATAACCATGAGTTGTTTCCATCGCCTAATACAGATGCCAGGATATCAAGTGGAGCCTCATCCGGATGATAATTGGCAACACCGGGATAAACGAAATAGGTTAACGGCAGGAAAATATTATCGCCATAGTTTGCGTATACATTATCAGGTAGACGAACTGGTGTTTTTGGTAAATTTTTAACTTCAGGGCCGCGAGGGATAGGGCCGAAATATTTTATGGCGAGATTTAACACATCCTTAGGGTCAACATCTCCTGCAACAACCAGACTGGCATTATTTGGGCCATACCAGCGCATAAAGAAGTTTTTCAGGTCTTCTACATTAACACGGTCAAGGTCTTCTACATAACCAATGGTTGGCCAATTGTATGGATGCTTGGCGGGATATAAAATTTGGTCTTTTACTTCGTCTGTGCGCCCGTAAGGTACATTTGTTACGCGTTGGTCTTTTTCATTTTTAACGGTGGCACGCTGCACTTCAAACTTTTTCTGTGTTACAGCGTCCAACAGATAACCCATGCGGTCGGCCTCCAGCCACAGAGCTGTCTCCAGATAGTTTTTAGGAAGCGTTTCGAAATAGTTAGTGCGGTCCCGGTTGGTTGTACCATTCATATCGCCACCCGCACCTTCAACAATTTTAAAATGCTCTTCATCTGCTACGTGGTCTGAACCCTGGAACATCATATGTTCAAAAAAGTGAGCAAATCCTGATTTCCCCGGAGTTTCTCTGGCCGAACCTACGTGGTAGGTTACATCAACGTGAACAATCGGGTCAGAATGATCTTCGTGTACAATTACAACCAAGCCATTTGGCAAGCGCCATTTTTCATAGGCAATAGCTAATTCGCCCGGTTTGGCTGTAACCTTTTCAACTAGCTGAGGTTGGTTTGGATCGGTTTGGGTAGGCGCAGGTGTTTGTGCCTGCATTACCACTCCAAGAAACAGTGCCATAATTCCTGTTAAAAACTTACGTTTCATATGTATTTATTTAATGGTGTTTAGATAGGGTTCACAAAGGAAAGGAGTGCAATTTCAAGTTTTTAGGCTATATACGCCAACTTTTTTTTCAAATGGTAAGCCCAAATGATAAAAGGTTCATTATGTATTCTTAAAGTTATATACAATTGGGCAAAAATGTTTAATTGGTTTTCATATTTCTCTCCATTACATTCGCAACCAAGCTAAGAATTATGAATGTTATGAATAAAAGAATTTCAACAATTATTTTGATTGTTTTTGCGGCAGCATTAACCCGTTTATTCCCCCATGCACCTAACTTTACTCCTATTGGAGCAATGGCACTTTTTGCAGGTGTGTATTTAAGCAATAGATGGCTTGCTTTTGGTATTCCTGCACTTGCCATGCTACTTAGCGATGCGTTAATGGGTTTTAACGGATGGTATTTTGCTGAGCAAACCATTGTAGTCTATATGACCTACTTGCTCATCACTTGGTTGGGAACAACAATGAATCAAAATAAGAGTATCCTGCGTATAACAGGTTATTCTGTTGCCTCATCTGTGTTGTTTTTTGTAGTAACAAATTTCTTTGTTTGGGTTGGCGGATTTATTCATCAACCTGAACTCTATACACTCAATGCAAGTGGTTTGGCTCAATGCTATGTTTCTGCTATTCCGTTTTTTGACAAAACCTTGTTGTCTGATTTATTTTATAATGCAGTATTGTTTGGAGGTTTCTATTTGCTTCAAATCAATATCCCTCAGATAAGGGAGCAAAGAGCCTAATAACTATATAATCTTATTTTTAAGCCACCAATTGCAGGTGGCTTTTTTTATGTTTAAATTTATTATTTACTTGCTTTTCAATAGCTGTAATGAAATTCCTTTTCTTTTTACCCATCTTATTTTTAATTGGTGTGAAACCGGCCAATGCCCAACAATTAAAACTGGAAAATCTGGGTGCAAAAATAAATTCAGCCTACAGTGAGCTTAATCCCATTATTTCTGTCGATGGTAAAACTTTGTATTTCATCAGATCAGGGCATCCTCAAAATAAAGGAGGCTTAAATGGTTCTCAAGATATTTGGATTAGTAAATCAATCGATAGTATGACCTGGGAGGAAGCTCAGCGAGCTCCGGATGAATTAAACAGAACCAACTATAATACCTTATGGAATGTGAGTCCGGATGGTAACCAACTGCTTATTGGTGGTGCCTATGATGACCAACTGTTTTGGGGGGTAGGTTTTTCTCTGATAAGGAGAGCGAACAATAAATGGTCTCCTGCAAAGTATCTTGAAATAAAAAAGTTTGATAAGCTTTGTTTGGGCGAATTTTCATCTGCCTGCATGGGTGCTGATAATAAATTGCTCATCATTAGTTTTTCTGAGAAGGAGGGAAGTACTTTAAACAACCTTTACATATCATTTCTTCAAAGCAATGGTACCTGGAGTGAGCCGATGAGCTTAGGCAAAGATGTGAATACTGAATTTGATGAGTCTACACCTTTTTTGGCTGCAGATGGCATGACATTGTATTTTAGCAGTGACAGACCTGGTGGTATTGGGCAGCATGATATTTACATGACACGCAGGCTAGACGAATCATGGCAAATGTGGTCGGATCCGGTTAATCTTGGCAAGCCTATCAACTCTGAGGGAAAGGAAGGTTTTTATACTTTGCCGGCTTCGGGTGATTTAGCATATTTGGTAAGCAATCATCAATCACTCGGTAAAGCAGATATTTTTAGGGTAACAACAACAGCCGCAACAAGACCTGAACCCGTGGTTTTGGTAAAAGGAAGGGTATATAACAGCAAAACAAATGCATCTGTTGAGGCCATAATTACTTATGAGGAATTGCCTTCAGGACAAATTGCCGGCAGAGCCAATTTTCAATCGGATGGTGAGTATAATCTGGTATTAAGATACGGTAAAAACTATGGCATTATAGCCAAGGCTGACGGATACATTCCAGTGTCTGTTAATATTGATTTGCAAAAGGAAAATGAATATGTAGAAAGAAGAATAGACCTGGAAATGGTGCCTATAGAAAAAGGCCTCACTATACGTCTCAATAATATATTCTTTAATACAGGCAAGTGGGAGCTAAAAGAAGAATCTACGCCAGAGTTGGAGCGTTTAGTAGAGTTTATGAAACAGAATAAAAAGGTACGTATTGAAATTAGCGGACATACCGATGATATAGGGCAGGAAGCTGACAACCTTACTTTGTCTGAAAATAGAGCTAAAGCAGTTTATGATTATTTGGTAAGCAAAGGCGTTTCGTTAAATAGATTACTGAGCAAAGGATTTGGAGAGGGTAAGCCGCTATTTGAGAACAATACTGAAGATAATAGGCAGCTTAACAGAAGGGTTGAATTTAAAATTTTGGAGTAGTCAGGATTTGCAAAATTTGCAAAAGCATGAGGCATTACTTGTATCATTTGCCAAATTTGTTTGAATTAATGTTTGTTATCGATACATAAATAAATATGAACAACCACAGATTTGTGTTATGACAAAATATAAAAGAATTCTTACAATATTGTTTTACCTAGCAGCGTGCATTATGCAAATCAACGCTCAGCATGATAGCGCAAAGTTTCATAAAACCATTCTGCCAATTTTGCTTTACGACCCTTTTACAGGCCTTGGTTATGGAGGAATGTGCAATCTGAATTTTTTAATGGGAGATGCATCTAATACGCGTTACTCCAATGCCCAAGC
>JBILGC010000062.1:0-10427 GCA_044351265.1 Bacteroidia bacterium | reverse complement strand
TTGCCATGTACACCACCAATGATCAGCTCATGCTTCAGGTTAACCACCAAATATTTAGTAAGGGAGAAAGATGGATTTGGCAAGGAAGATTAATGTTTTTAAACTGGCCTGAGTATGCTTATGGTTTTGGAGGTAATA
Organism: Bacteroidia bacterium; assembly: GCA_044351265.1. GTDB lineage: Bacteria > Bacteroidota > Bacteroidia > UKL13-3 > UKL13-3 > JAJTFA01. The sequence continues at coordinate 10,289 of JBILGC010000062.1, read as the reverse complement.
CTCCGGATGATGAAGCCACTACCAAAGAGCGGATACATTACAAAGCAATTGAATTGGAGGAGCGTGTACTCAGGCGTTTCGGTCAGTCAAAAAATTTTATCGGATTACACTATCGATTGTATGCCAGCTATAATATGCACAGTGAAACAAACGGTATAAGCTATTTTAAAGATAATGGTGTTGGCAATGAAGGTTATGTTGCCTCCGGGTTTGGTGCTCATTATATTTATGATAGCAGAGACAATGTGCAAAATGCAAGCAAAGGTTTTTTCTTGGAACTGGCGGCTAATCCATATTTAAAAGCCACAGGAAGCACACAAAATTGGTTAAATCTGCGCTTAGACGGAAGATATTATCTGTCGAACCGAGATATCACCAAAACCTGGGCCAGCCGTTTACTGGTTGAACATGCGTCTAAACAAGTACCTTATATGTTAACACCCATGACAGGAAGGTATTTTTTAACAAGGGGTTATGTGCAGGGGCGTTATAGGGGCAATACCTTACTCACTCTAGAATCTGAATATCGTGCACAAATCTGGAAATGGCTAGGTGGTGTTCTTTTTGCCAATGTGCATAGCGTTAGTGAGGAGAATGGTACATTTAAATATGTTAATCCTGCAGCAGGTGGTGGATTAAGGTTTATGCTGAATAAAGTGCAGCGCACCAACTTGAGGATTGATTATGCCAGGGGATTAAATAACAACAGCGGTCTATATTTTCATATAACCGAAGTGTTTTAATTTATCTACTTAATGTTTTAGGTAGTTTATTTAGGCAACTATCGTATCACTCTCTATTTTCCCATCACGCATGCGCACAATCCTTTTGGCCCTGCGGGCAATATCTTCCTCATGGGTTACAATAACTACGGTATTTCCTTTCTGGTGTATTTCCTCCATCAATTCCATAATTTCATAACTGGTTTTGGTATCAAGATTACCGGTGGGCTCATCGGCAAGTATGATGGAGGGGTCATTTACTAGTGCACGTGCTATAGCTACCCGTTGTCTTTGACCGCCTGAGAGTTCGTTAGGTTTATGAGTCATCCTGTCTGATAAACCTACGTTGCTTAAAACATCTTTGGCTCTTTGTGTTCTGTCTTTTTTGCTTTTACCGGCATAAACAAGCGGGAGTGCCACATTATCTAATGCAGTGCTTCTGGCAAGCAGATTAAAGGTTTGAAAAACAAAACCAATTTCTTTATTCCTTATTTCGGCAAGTTCATTATCAGTAAGATTGCTAACATTGTTATTGTTTAATACATAGCTGCCTGAGGTTGGCGTATCCAAGCAACCCAAAATATTCATAAGGGTTGATTTACCCGAGCCCGATGGGCCCATAAGAGCTACATACTCTCCTCTATTAATAACCAGGTTTACACCTCTAAGTGCTTGCACCTCCACTTCTCCAATTTTAAAATGTCGGGTAATATCTTTTAATTCAATAACTGCAGGCATAATGTTCTAGGTGATTACTATTTGTCTAAAAACTTAGGTACCCTGAAGTAATCTGAATCTTTTTTAGGTGCGTTTTTAAGTGCCTCTTCTTTACTAATGGTTTGAATAACCTCGTCTTCACGTAAAACATTCACAGCTTCGCTCATAAAAATTAAAGGTTCAACACCTGTAGTATCTATCTCGTTTAATTTTTCTATAAACGTTAGAATACGCGACAAGTCGTTTTTAATGTGCTCTTTTTCCTCACCGTTAAATTCAAGTTTGGCTAGGTCGGCCAGTTTATCAATCAACTCATTCGAAATATCCATGTTCTGCTAATTTAGCTGCAATAATATCAAAAACTTTTTGCTTAAGGGCTGGTAAATCTTCATCTGTCATTCCTACTGTTGGTATAGGTTTATGGATAAATTGCAAAACGGTACCCGGTCTGAAGTGAAAACCTCCGTAATCAGGTAATAATTTCCAGTTGTGTATAATGGTTACAGGCAAAATATCAGATTGGCTTTCAATGGCCATTTTAAATGCGCCATCTTTAAACTTGCCAAGTTTTGGTGTATATGCCGGAATGGTACCCTGTGGAAATATGACAATGCTCTTGTTATGCTTCATCAGCTGCTCTTTTGCTTTTTGATATGCCATTGCAGATTGTCGTGCACTTTTTCGATCAACAGCAATATCGATGGTTTTGAAAAAAATACCGAACACAGGAACTTTTGCAAGCTCAATCTTAGCCATAAAGTTAAAGTTGAGTTTTAATTTAACCGTTAGTGTTACAATATCTAGTTTTGATGTATGATTGGGAGTAATTACATATGCTTTTGAATCATCAATGGGTTCTTCCATGAATTGTTTAACCCTAACAAAACCGGCTAAAAAGAGCCAGCGGCCCCAAAATCTTCGGAGGCGGTGCCCAAGGTGGTAGCGTTTTGGATGTGTAAGTGTATATAAAAAGCCTGGATATAAAACTAAAAAGCCTAAAAAAGTAATGAGGGCAAAGTAGCATGCCATCAATACCTTTAATATGTTCTTAACTGCCTTCATTGTTTATTTATTGTTTCCAGGTTGAGGGAGATTTTCTCCATTCCGCTAATTGTTCAAGCTGGTCTGCTTTTACTCTTCCTGTTTTTGCAGCCAATTCAATGAGTACTTTATAATCACTCAAAGAAAAGTAAGGACAACCTGCCTCCTCAAATGCATGATTAGCCGCTTCAAATCCGTAGGTGAAAATTGATACCATGCCCAATACCTCACAACCAAATGCACGCAATGCTTCAACAGCCTGAAGGCTGCTTTTGCCGGTAGATACAAGGTCTTCAACCACTACAACTTTTTGTGCAGGCATAATATCACCTTCAACCTGTTTGCCCATGCCATGCTTTTTAGCTTCGCTTCGCACATAGCCAAAAGGTAATTCCAATTCATCGGCTGCTAGGGCTCCCGGGGCAATACCTGCTGTAGCTACACCAATAACTGCTTGTGCAGCTGGAAATTTTTCTTGAATAAGTTTTCCCAAAGCAGCTTTTATATAGTTTCTTACATTGGGGTGTGAAAGACTTAAACGGTTATCGCTGTATATAGGCGAACGCCATCCTGAAGTCCATGTAAATGGCTCGTCTGGACTTAGTTTAATAGCATTAATTTCTAACAAATATTCTGCTATCTTTGAGGCGGTATTCACTGTTTCTTGCATCAGGCAAATGTATAAAATATTCATCAACGAGAAACCCTTTATTATTACAGAAAAAGATTCTGACGATATACAATATGCCAAGTGCAAAAGGGTTAATTATGACCCTGCAAAAGTGGTGGAGTTTATCAAAGATACCGAGGGTATGCGCTCAAAAGGTATGCTATTGATAACTGATGATTCCGATTTTGCCTTTAATGATTTTTATACACATTTTGTGGCTATAGAAGCATCCGGAGGTGTAGTGTTTAATGATAAAAATGAATTACTTCTTATAAAACGCATGGGTAAATGGGATTTACCCAAAGGTAAAATTGATGCCGGTGAGACCCCTGAAGAAGCTGCTTTGAGAGAGGTTGAGGAGGAATGCGGAATTGGCAATTTAACTCTTGGTAAAAAATTGCCGCCAACCTACCATACCTACAAAATGCATAACCATCGTTTCTTAAAAATAACCCGTTGGTTTGAAATGCATACATCATGGGATAAGAAACTTATTCCTCAAACAGAAGAGCAAATAACAGAGGCTGCATGGTTTGCCATAAAAAAGAAAGATCTTGTGGAACTGGATACTTATACTTCTATAATTGATTTGCTTGCAGGTGTCCTTAATTAACTATGCTTGTACTGCACCTCTGCAGGCAGATATGCCGAAGCATCGCCACCATTGCGTATTAAATCCCTCACCACCGATGAACTGATGGGGGTATAAGCAGGGTCGCACATCAAAAAAACTGTTTCTGCATTTGGATAAACCAACTTATTCATCTGTGCGATATTTTTTTCATAATCAAAATCGGCCATGTTTCGCAAACCTCTAAGAATGTAATTGGCGCCAACCTCTTGGCAGCATGTTACGGTTAATCCCTCGTAGCGCACCACACGTACTTTGTTATTGCTTTTATACATCTCTTTTATCCATGCTTCACGCTTTTCTATGGCAAAAAGGGTGCTTTTACTGCTGTTAATGCCAATGCCAATTACAATTTCATCAAACAACTGCATGGCACGCTCAACGATATTGGCATGGCCGATGGTGATGGGGTCGAATGTTCCCGGGAACAGTGCTATGCGTTTACTCATACCTGATTAATTTTTAAAGGCGTTGCGGGCACGTGCCGAAAGAAAGAAAATGCCGACTGGCCGTAAACTCTTTTATCAAAAAAACCAATTTCATGACTCAAATCCAAATTACTTTCATGCTCAACTATGAGCCAACCTCCTTTTTTTAGCAAACCATTTCGATGAATCATTGAAGGTATTTGAATAATTTCCTTCATGGCATAAGGGGCATCTGCAAAAATAATATCAAATGTACGGGTACATTTATTTAAATAACTCATTGCATCGCTCTTTGTGCATAACAGCTTTGTGAATTGATATTTTGTTGCCATCTCTTTAATCCATGCTATACACTTTCCATGAAGGTCAACTGCTGCTACCTCTGGAGCACCTCTGGAGGCAAACTCTAAAGCAATATTACCTGTGCCTGAAAATAAATCAAGCACCTCTGTTTGGCTAAGGTCAAAATTATTCTCCAGAATATTGAATAAGCTTTCTTTGGCACGGTCTGTAGTAGGCCTTACCGGCAATCCTTTTGGCGGATGCAGAATAATGCCTTTTAATGAGCCTCCTATAATCCGCACAGTAAGGCTCCTATTGATTGGTAGTACTGCTGATCCTGAAATTCGCGAAATGCTGCAGGATAAATAAACTCTTCAGGCCTGGTTTGAAGCAACACTTCAGGTATGTATTTTTTGAGCAGGTTAATCAGTGTATCAGACTGACTTACCTCACCCGATAGCAGAACGGCAAGTTTATCATTATTCATTTTCTGCTGCTCTGCAACCGACAAGAGAAAAAAAACAATATCCGTATCAGCCTCGAAAGGAAAGGTATTTACAAATTGCAATTGGCCATTGCGAATGTGCACCACATCCATATATTGCTTATGCAGGTTCACATGCAACAGGTCTTTCTCTGATTTACTTATGGAGTTGAAAATACTTTCTACATAAACCCCGGCAGTATGATGAATGAGTGAACCGGGAAATACGTGTCTTAAATTTTGCATGAGCAGGGCAGGAGCTGCATAAATACAAACATGGTTGTTGGTTCTGTTATACAGAATTTCCTGTGTGGCCCCAATTTTATGAACCAATTTAAGGTAACTTTGAGCCTTCTCTGAAATAAACAAAGCTTCGGGGATAATCGTATAACAGCTGTTTTCAATCAGCACCACTCTTTGCTGAAAATCTACTCCTGCAAATTCTCCTTGTTCAATCCATTCTGTTAATTGTTTTGCCGTAGCTTCTGCTGTTTTAAAACTGCCAGTATCTATTGCCTTTAAGCCCATTACTTCTTTTTTCATCATATCGGCTGCTAACAAAATAATACCTTGAGAAGCTATAGTGATAAATAAGGTGCAGTTTGCCGCATTCTCATTCAGTTGTTCTCGGTTAAGGTAATTTTTTACGGATGCAGTGGTTTGTGCTTGCATAGGCTTTGCTTACTTTCGCAGTGCATCAAAAGTAAAGAAAAAACCAATATGAGCTTTATACCTGCCGAAACAGATTTTGTCCAAATGGTAAATGAGAAAATTAAGAGCAATCATTTTCTTCATTATTTGGGTTTTACAATCCAGGAAATCAAGCCCGGATTGGTATCCGGAGAGCTCAATTTAAAGTCTCAGCATTTGCAGCAACTGGGATTTGTGCATGGCGGTGTTACCGCTACAATTGCCGATATAGTGGCTGGTTTTGCAGCCTTTACATTGGTAAAACATGGGCAAGGAGTAGTTACTGTTGAGCTCAAAGTTTCTTACCTAAATCCTGCACAGGGAGAAAGGTTAATTGCAAAAGGGATGGTAATTAAAGCTGGTATGCGCCTGCATTTTTGCGAAAGTGAGATTTGGGCAGGTGATTTGCTTGTAGCCAAAGCCTCTCTCACGATGGCCGTTGTTAATCCTGAAGATTTAAAAAAGTAATCGCCTTTATTCCCTCCAGGGTAATTCACCTATTTGATGCATAAATCGCTGAATTCCTCTTGCCTTCCTGTCGATATAATTTGATGGTTTGTTGGCTTTCCATCTGCGCGGATTGGGCAGGCAGGCCGCAATCAGGGCGCTCTCTCTGGAGCTCAAATCGGCTGATGATTTCTTAAAATAATATTGAGCAGCTGCTTCAGCTCCATAAACACCATCTCCCATCTCAATGATATTGATGTATATCTCCAAAATTCTTTTTTTTGTCCAGAAAAGCTCAAGCGTCAGGGTTATAAATAACTCTGGAACTTTCCTGACCCAACTTCTTTTGGGTGTAAAAAATAAATTCTTAGCCGTTTGCTGAGAAATGGTACTTGCCCCCCTCAGTTTCTTGCCTGTTTTAAATCCTCTTTCAATGGAATTTTGAATTTGCTCAAAGTCAAAACCATAATGCTGAATAAATTTTGCATCCTCTGCTGTAATAACTGCCAGGCAAAATTTATCGGAAACGTAGTCAATGCTTTTCCAGCTTTTGGTAAGTTTTATTTCTTTTCCGTCTCTTATTTGTTCATAAATTCTTACCAGGTGTAGAGGCGTTACCGGAGGAGGTATCACCCTATAAAAAATAATAAGAAGCAGGAATAACTGCATGCAAAGCAAGAGCAGATTCTTTAAAAATGCAGCAAAGGTAGTTAGCGCTTGCCTGAGTTTATTGCCACTCTTTTTTGCCATTACACTGCAATGTTAACAAACACTCACAAAGAAAAAAATTTTCATGAATTCACAGTCTGCGTGCGCTTTCTTAAGGTTTGCTGCTTAAACCAGCCTGCGGTATTCTTTAACCCTTCTAAAAATAGCCAAGCAAAAACCTATAATCATGATTATTGTTCCGCCCCAAACAAGATTAATCCAAGGAAAAACAATGGCCTTCATGATGATAAATTCTCCTGAGGTATCTTTTTCTGCTGTTTCAATAGTTATTTTACCTGTCTTAGGGTCTACGCCTGTAAATCGGAAACGCAAGCGTGCATCATCAACTACTTCTTCGAAATTAACCACAGCATTGTTTTGTATACCATATAGCGGTGTAACCTTGTACTCACCTTTTAGCGTAATAAGCTTTAGTTCTGCACCCAGCAACAATTGCAGGTTGCTCATATCTATTTTGCCATCTTTTACATTAGAGTTTACCTGCTGCAATATGGCATAACCATTATTGGTAATAATGGTATCTCCCACTTTTACTTCATGTGTGGTTTCATGTATAAATTTACCTGCATCTTTCTCTTTAGGCACAGAACTAACATAAGTAAATACATCATGAGAGAGGTAATGTTTCGTATCCGGATTTGCAACCAATCCCATTTTAGGATTAATTTGGGCATTTGGATACAAATCAAACTCATACAAAACCTCATTGTTTTTGGGGTCTATTTTTTTGTAGTGTACCCTATAATAATTATTCACCCATTCGGTGGAGTCGCTTCTATATTCAATTTCATAATCACCCATGCGCAATGGTTTACCTTTCTCAAGGTATACATGTTCCATATTGGCCTTTTCATCAAATTCAGGATTCAACATCATTCCGTTTTGATTTACGGATATTACTTTTTTATTGGCAGATGAAACCAGCACGCCAATAAGTAAAATCCCAAAACCTATATGTGCCACAGATGATCCTGACATTCCTGCCTTGCCCTTCAATTGAGGTAGCATCATATCTGCATTGGCAGTAACGGCATAAACTGCTGCAAAGAGTAAGCCTATATAGAACCAGTTATTCAGCTCAAAAAATAACATGAGGCCTGCCGATACAACTATGCCTATAGCTGCATGAATCAATATTTTTCTTAACGTTTCCTGCTTGTTCTTTTTGTATTTGAGCATTTGAGCAACACCTGTTAGCAAGCCAATTATAATAGCCATTGGCATTTGCCATTTATTGTAATGTGCAATTACATCCGATGGCGGAGCCAAATTGCTTCCGAATAATTTGTTAAACACAGGAACAGAAGTTGTCATGATAATTTGAAATGCTGATATAACCAATACCAGACTGCCAATAAACATCCAGAACTCGCGGGTATAAACCTCTTCTTCCTTGGGTGATGCAGGCACTTTTTTAACCAGCAGATACGCACTGCAAACAATAAAAAATAAGCCTATAACAATGAGCGGCCATTTGGTGGTGTCATACTTTTCAAAGGCAATTAATCCAATCACAAACAGAAAAAACGCCAGTATATAAAGCAGTTTATGTTTGCGTGTTTCCAGCATTACAAAAGCAGGAAGCCATAAAAATATCATGATAAATACCAGCAGTTGTCCGCTCATACCTAAATCGGTAAATGAATGCACAGATGAGTTTCCAAGTATGCCGCTTCGGGTTAGGAAAGTGGCATACAACACGAGGATGAAGGTGAGCAGAATAAGAATAAAAGAAACGTTGAGTGCATTGCCGCTATGTTTATAAATGAGCATCACGTGCACACCGGCAATAAGAATTAGCCAAGGAATAAGTGATGCATTTTCAACGGGGTCCCATGCCCAGTATCCGCCAAAGCTTAAGCTTTCATAAGCCCAGAAACCGCCCATAATGATTCCTGTACCTAAAACCATTACACTCACCAATCCCCAAGGCAGCGCAGGTTTAAGCCACCCTGTATAGTCTCTTTTCCATAGCGCAGCAATGGCATAGGCGAAAGGAACTATGGTTGTGGCAAATCCAAAAAACAGGGTAGGAGGGTGTATTACCATCCAATAATTTTGCAGCAGTGGATTGAGCCCGTTGCCGTCTGAAATTTTAGATAAATAGTCGGGGCGTTTAAATAATGGTGCGTTGCCCATAGCATTTCTGAGCAATTCAAAAGGGCTACTGCCTAACTTATAGCCCAAAATTTTTACCCCAATAAGCATTGAGGTTAATGCAATTTGTGAAAGCATGAGCACACTCATTACCGGACTGGTCCAGTTTCTGGCCGAGCGAATAAGAATATTGCCAATAACCATTTGCCAGAAAATCCACAACAGGAAGCTGCCTTCCTGACCTTCCCAAAAGCAGGAAATCATATATTCAACCGGGAGTTCTTTTGATGAATGCTGCCAGGCATAATGGTATTCAAAATAATGCTGGTGAATTATGAGAAATAAAATTCCAATTACTGCCAGCACAGCAAGCGTATGTATTTGGAAAGCTTTTTTAGCAATAGCTGACCAGCTTTCATCATTTCTATTGGTGGTAATAGCCCAAGCAAGTGCAGAGATGATGGATGTGCCGAAAGCAATTACCACGGCAAGATGGCCGAGGTTTCCGTACAATAATCGTTCTCCTTCAAATACAATTTCGTTCATTGATAATAAGCTTTGTTACACCTTAAGAAAAATTGGTACTTAGTTTTATTAAGATTCCTTTACTTGACCATCTGTATATTTGGATGGGCATTTGAGCAATATTTTTGATGCCATAAAGTCGTTGCCCTCCATATTTCCGATGATGACGATTTTTTCTGAGCGCTCAAAATCCTGTGGCTCCGGTGAATGATAGATTACTTTTCTTTCTTCTCCTTTCTCATCTATCATATAAAATGAAAAGTAGTTGGGGTCTTGCTTCGGGTTATAATATTTTTCTTTTTGCTTATTGAGCATGCCTACAACATGAAACTCTTTATCAGGATTTTCTGCAGCTACATTAAAGCTTTCATAAGTGCTTGCGTCTCCGTAAGTACTGATAATGGCACCAATGGCTGCGGCTATTAAAACAATAAGAATGATGTATGACTTTTTCATAAGTTTCCCTACTTCTCCAATTTACGCAATTTAAAATCTATATAAAAAAGAAAACCTGCAATGAGTGCAAAAATAACTGCAATAACATATACAACTGCATCAAATTTATGTGCCTGCGCATCTGCCATCATAGAGGTGTGTTGCTGCAATTGCAGCCATATATTTAATAATATTTTCATGCGTTGTTTTTTACAAATTCAATTTTCTTAAAGCGTATATACAAGTTTGCTATCCAGAATCCAATGAGTGTCCACCCGATTACGGCAGGATAGAAAACAAGGCGTAGCCTGTTATCCAGATCATAGCTGTTAAAACCCGGATTGCCTCCGTTGCCTGGATGAAGCGAATCGGTAAGGCGCGGCAATACAAA
>JBILGC010000036.1:0-21105 GCA_044351265.1 Bacteroidia bacterium | reverse complement strand
TAATCATTTGAGCAGGTGGTATTACTCCCATAAACCGGAACTTAAAGGTGTAACGTGTGTTTCTAATAAAAATATTTCCTTCTCCGGCAAGGATAATAGTGTCATCCTGCAAACAGGATTGACAAACAATACTAGTTTTTACCTTATTTAAAAGGCCGTTTGAGACTTCATTTTTGTTAATATTTATCCATTTAGCTTCGGCTGTATATAGCGCGGCCTTCCTATTCTTTAGTTTTTTTATATCAATACCGTTTAGTTGAAACATAGGCCCTTCTTTGCTTTGGCAAGCCAAATTTAATTTGCCGTTAACAACCTCCAAAGAAGGATTATTAATTGGTGTAAATATCAGCTTCTCTTTTCCGGCTGAAATAAATGTGAGGGTATTTTTACTTTGTGCCCAAATAGTTGAGGTGTGCAAAAAGAATAATACCGAGAGTATCAATCTCATCAAGCAAAAGTAATAAGATAAATTCTTTATTTATAATTTTTAATGCTGAAGTTCCTGTGTTTAATTTGCACCTTAATGAAAGAACATATCCCTAATACAATTACAGCACTTAATCTGGTATTTGGCTGTTTCAGCATCATAGATGCGCTACAGGGAAATTTAACCCAGGCTTCATTGTGGATAGGTGGTGCTGCTGTTTTGGATTTTTTTGACGGATTTGCGGCACGGCTGCTAAAAGTGGGTTCTGAATTGGGAAAGCAGTTGGATTCATTAGCAGATGTTGTGAGCTTTGGTGTAGCACCGGGTATGATTTTTTATGCAATGTCAGGCCAGTGTTTTGGAGAGGGTTTTTGTATAAACAAACTCTTGCCTTTTTTAATACCTGTATTCAGTGCTTTTAGATTAGCAAAATTCAATATTGATATGCGACAATCTGATTCATTTATAGGGCTTCCTACACCTGCTAATGCAATGTTTATTGCTAGTCTTCCTTTTATTGTTCAGTATGATAGTTTGGGTTTAGGTTGGGTAATAGAGCATCGTTTTTTTTTAATTTTGTTTCCGCTGCTATCTGCATACTTATTAGTAGCTGAACTGCCACTTTTAGCACTAAAGTTTAAGCATTTTGGTTGGAGAGGAAATGAATTCAGATTTGTATTGATTTTAATCAGCATTTTGAGTGTGGTGTTTTTTCAATACCTTGGCGTGGCTTTAGCTATTGTATTTTATGTTTTACTATCTGCTTTGCAACAAATGATTCAACCCTAAAAAATATGAAGTTTATTGCTCAAATAAATATAATGCCTCAAAAGGCATTGCTAGATCCGCAAGGAAAAGCTGTTACCGGAAGTATGAAAAATATTGGATTGCCCGGAATCACCAATGTGCGCATTGGTAAGCACATCACGCTAGAAGTAGAGGCAGCAACAGAAGCTGATGCAAAACAGCAAGTGGATGATGCCTGCAAGAAACTTCTTGCTAATCTAATTATGGAAACATACGATTTTAAACTTCACCCCTCGGCCTAATATTTTTCCGAGGTGTTGCGATTATCCTGCATATGGATACTGCTGATTTGTAAAACAGCGTCTTTGAGCGCTCAGGATAAATCGTATGCCCGCAAAATTTTAAACGACCTATGCAGTGAGCAATTTGCCGGCAGAGGCTATGTAAAAAATGGCGGACAGAGATCGGCAGACTATATTAAGAAAGAATTTGAACAAATAGGGGTTAAACCATTTGACAAAGGTTATTTCCAGTCATACGGGTTCCCCGCTGTGGCATTTACAGGAGCTGTGGAGGTGATGGTTGAAGGCAAGGAGTTGATGCCGGGTGAGGATTATATCGTATCGTCCGGTTTTCCTAAGGTTAATGGTGTATTTGATCTTATGTTTGTTGATTCATCAACCATTGATAATCCTACAGAGTGGAAGGATTTTAAGAAGAAAGCATTTTATAAAACTTTTCTGGTTGTTGATGGCATTAAAGGCAAAAAGTTTAACCAACAAGCCAATGCTGATGCAGTATTAAGTAATGAACTAAAAGCACGTGGTTTAATTTATGCAAACCAAGAAAAATTAATTTGGGGGGCTTCTTCCAATTGGGACCGCTTCCCGATATTATATTTTTCAAAAGGAGCTCTCAAACGCTATGTTCAGCAAATTACAATAAATGTAGAGCCTGAGCTTATACAGCATCAGGCAAAAAATGTACTTGGCTTTGTAAGGGGGAGTTTATATCCCGATTCTTTTATTGTTTATACTGCGCATTACGATCATTTGGGTATGATGGGTCCATGGGCGCTATTCCCTGGAGCAAATGATAATGCAAGCGGTGTTGCCATGTTATTAAATTTGGCGAAGCATTATGCAGCAAATAAACCCGTCTATTCAGTAGCTTTTATTGCATTTAGCGGAGAAGAAATCGGGCTTTTTGGTTCTTATTATTATATCCAAAATCCAATATTTCCACTTTCTAAAATAGCACTGCTCATTAATTTAGACTTAATGGGCACCGGAGATAAGGGAATGACTTGCGTTAATGCAACAGCCTTCCCTGTAGATTTTGAGGAATTGCAATTACTTAATATCACAGGTAATTATCTGTTGTCTGTAAACCCACGCAGCAACGCTCAAAACAGCGATCACTACTTTTTTGCAGAGAAGGGTATTCGTGCATTTTATTTTTATCTGATGGGAGATTATAAGTATTATCATGATGTTTTTGATACGGCAGATATGATTACATTTTCAAGATATAATGAGGCATTTACCCTTATAAAAGACTTTTCTGATGCCTATCAACAGCGGTATCGTTGATATTGCAATTTGAATATCTAATCCTTTGGTTTTATTATTACGATGAATTGTTGATGCTGTTAAATGCCACTCATTCATTCCATATTAACTTGGTATCTAAAAAAAAGAGTACCTGAGATTGAACATTTTAAAGCCAATCCGGCTGAGGTGCAACAGTTGTTGTTAGAACAACTGATTAAGACAGCTGCACATACTGAATGGGGGCAAAAGTATAAGTATAGCGATATTCAATCACTCAAAGACTTTAAGGAGCGTGTTCCGATTGGGAATTATGATACACATAAGCCTTTTATTGAGCGTATGATGCGTGGCGAGCAGAATATTTTATGGCCCACCGAAGTAAAGTGGTTTGCTAAATCATCAGGCACAACCAGTGATAAAAGTAAATATATTCCTGTAACTTATGAAAGCTTAGATCAATGCCATTTTCAGGGAGGAAAGGATGCATTATTATTTTATTGCACCAATAATCCTGAGACAACCTTATTTGAAGGTAAAGGGCTAATTATGGGTGGAAGTCATCAACTCAGTCGTTTTAATGCTTCGGAATCTTACTTCGGTGACTTATCTGCAGTAATGATGCAGAATCTGCCTTTTTGGGCTCACTTTTTCAGAACACCGGATTTGAGTATTGCTATTATGGATAATTGGGATGAGAAAGTTGAAAAGATGGCTTTGGCTACTTTAGAAGAAGATGTTACAAGTATTTCTGGAGTTCCCACTTGGACACTTGTTTTATTTGATAAGTTGTTTGAACTTACCGGTAAGGATAATATAGCAGAAATATGGCCAAATCTTGAGTTGTATATTCATGGGGGCGTTAGTTTTACACCTTATAAATCGCGTTTTCAATCCATGATAAGGAGAAGCGGAATGAACTATCTCGAAACTTACAATGCCTCTGAAGGATTTTTAGGGGTGCAGGATTTAAACAACCATGACTCAATGTTGCTGATGCTTGATTATGGAATTTATTATGAATTTATGCCTATGCAAGAGTATGGTAAGGAATTTCCGCAAACTAAATCAATTGATGAGGTGGTGATAGGGCAATCTTATGCTTTGGTTATAACTACCAATGCTGGTTTATGTCGCTATATTATTGGCGATACTATTACTTTTACTGATACCAATCCTTTCCGATTTAAAATTATCGGCAGAACCAAACATTTCATCAATGCTTTTGGAGAAGAGCTTGTGATTGAGAATGCCGATAATGCTATTAAAGAAGCATGTATTCAAACCAACTCGCTAATTAATGATTATACAGCAGCTCCCTTTTTTTATAGCCATACAAATATTGGATCTCATGAATGGTTAGTTGAATTTGAAAAGGAACCTGAGGATATAGAAATATTTACCAGATTGTTGGATGAAGGCCTGAAAAAGCTCAACTCAGACTACGAAGCTAAAAGATTTAAAAATATAGCAATGACATTACCTTTGGTGAAAAAAGTGCCAAAAGGGACATTTAATTGCTGGCTAATGCAGAAGGGTAAATTAGGAGGGCAACATAAAATTCCGCGCTTAGCAAATAATAGAGAATATATTGATGATATTATGAAAATATTATAAATCAAATTAATAAATCTAATCTTTACTACATGAAAGTATATTTCAATCTGTTTTTTTGTCTTATTGTGGCAAATTTCGCACAGGGGCAAAATTCAGCCATGCAAAATGGCGATGACAATTTTGAGTATTTCCTGTTTAAAGATGCCATTAAGTACTACGAAGAAGCCCTTATAACTGCAGGTCCAAAAACAGAAGCATATATACTAACTAGACTTGCAGAGTGTCACATGTATTTATTTCAATACCAAAAGGCCGAAACTTATTTTTCAAAGCTTGTAAAACTAGGTGATGGCAAAGCCCAGCCTCAGTCATATCTGGATTATGGAAATATATTAAAAGCCAATGGCAAATATGAGGAGGCCAAAGAACAATTTAAGTATTATATGACTTTAGTAAAAGGGGATGAATATGCCTCTTTTCTTAACCGATCAGTTTCTTGGGCCATACAAAACCGTGATAGCTCAAGAAATTATCAAGTTTCTGTTACAGACCTTGATGTTTCAGGGCAGGCAGTAGGATTTGATTTCATGGATCAGGGTTTGGTTTATGCGCATGGACGAAACAAAAATCAGCAGAATTCAATGACTATCTTCGATTTAGATTATGCTGCTATGAAGGATTCTCTACATTTTTTAACTGATGAAAAATATTTGGAAGAAATTAATTTTATAGCTAATGAAAGTTCTCCATCTACAACTAAAGACGGATCTCTTCTTTTCTTTTCTGCCAATGCGGTAAAAACAGGCAATGATGGCGAAATTAAAAAGAAACAAGGTGTTGTTGCTAGTGGTGATGGTGTATCTAATCTACAAATTTATATTGCTCCATTTGAAAATGGCCGATACCGTAACCCATTAGCTTTATCTATTAATAACAAGCAATATAACTTTACACATCCATGTATTACCTCAGATGGTAATGTACTTTTTTTTGCCTCAGATATGACAGGAGGATATGGAGGTTTAGATATTTATAAAACCATAAAACAGCCTGATGGCAAGTGGAGCCAGCCAATTAATTTAGGGCCTAAAGTAAATTCTCTTGAAAATGATATGTATCCTTATATAAGCAATGGAACTCTATTTTATAGCTCTAAAGGAATAAATGGTTATGGAGGCTATGATATTTTTGTAAATGTTTTAGATAAAAATTTGAATGCTTATAACCAATCAAAAAACATAGGTAAACCGGTTAATTCTGAAAGAGATGATATTGCCTTGATATCAAGAGATGGTGGAATTAGCGGTTATTTTGCATCAAATAGAGGTAATGATGACGGAGATGATAAAGTTTACTACTTTGTTTATAAAGACATGGGAAAGGATACCATGGCTAATAAATTTCCAATTACAGGAGTTAAGATTATTGAGCCACAACAAAATTTATCTAAGTATGGGCCTCAACCAAATAAAGTGGATACCAATTCAATGGTGCAAAGAACAAAAATAGCAGCAGAGGTAAATCTACTCAATAGAGTTGTTGTTTTTAACTTTAACGAATACCAAATAACAAAGACTTCCCTCATTGGACTAGATTCAGTAATTTCCGTGTTAAAAAGTAATTTAAAGTTAAAAGTTCTCATTACAGCTCATGCTGATGCCCGAGGAAGTAAAATATATAATAAAACATTATCAGCGAAAAGAGCAAAATCAGCTAAATTATATCTTATGGCTAATGGGATAAGTGCAAAAAGAATTATTTCTGTGAGTAAGGGTGAAGAACAATTGCTTAATAATTGTGATGATAAGGCAAGATGTTCCTATGCAGAACATGCAATGAATAGGCGTGTTGAATTGAAGTTGTTTAAATAGTTTATATCTTTGCCTTTAAGATTAATTATTGTTAATATTTTTAAATGAAAAAATATATTTATACTGCATTATTTGCTTTTAGTGCAATCATTTTTTTGGCATCATTTAATGATGGCTCATTAGGCAAACGAAGAGATGGAACAGATGCAGGGTATACAGGTTCGCCTGGAGACAGTCTCAAGAATTGTACTTCTTGTCATGGTGGTGCTGCCATGACTGTTGAAGGTTGGGTTACTTCAAATGTGCCGGCAGAAGGGTACACCCCCGGTCAGCGTTATCGCATACGTGCAAGAAATCTATATCTCGGCCATACTCGTTTTGGATTCTCTGCATCGCCACAACATCCTGATGGAAGATTGCTAGGTTCAATGATCATTACAGATAGTTTAAGAACCAAGCTCATCGGAAATGACAAGTACATAACTTATCGTTCAGCTGGAGTAGATGGTGTTGATTCAAACGTATGGGAGTTTGACTGGATAGCTCCTCCTGCAGGAACAAGAGATGTTATTTTCTTTGCTGCTTTTAACTCAAACCATGATGGGCATAAATGGAGTGATGCCACTTATTTATCAACCCTAAGGGTGCTCGAAAAAGGAACAACCTCAACCAACGAAATAGGGCTAAAATATGCCCATATTTTTCCTAACCCTGCAAAAGATTTTATTCAGATTGATATTCCGGTTTCGTCAGTAACTTCAACAATTATAGCTGAACTTTATAGCGCAAATGGACAACTATTGCTGCATGAAAATATAGGTGCCAATAGCCGATTGGATTTGGAAAAACTGGCATTAAACAAAGGAGTTTATCTGATAAGACTCGTGAGCGGAACCAATTTGGCTGTAAAAAAAGTATTTATTGACTAGGAATCTGAAATTAGCTCAGATTTTACGGTCAATTACATAGTCAACCAGGGCTTTAAGTTGAGAGGTGTTGGTTTTGCCGGCAACCTCAATCAATATTTGCAGGGCATCTGATCTGTATTGTTGCATTGCTTTTTTTGTGTAAGCAATGCCATCGTGCTCATTCACGTATTTAATTACCTCTTCAATACGCTTCTTGTTCTGGTTATGATTTTTTATGGCGTTAATAATATAAGATTTTGTTGACGAATTAGCATTATTGAGGGTGTATATTATAGGTAGAGTAAGCTTCTTCTCTTTTAAATCAATACCTACCGGCTTGCCAATTTCAGCATCACCATAATCAAGTAAGTCATCCTTGAGTTGAAACGCTATGCCAACTTTTTCCCCAAACAACCACATTTTTTTAATGGTATCATCATCAGCCCCTGCTGATGCTGCACCAGTTGCGCAACAAGAGGCAATTAACGAAGCTGTTTTTTTACGAATAATATCATAATAAACAGCTTCAGATAAATTCAGATTTCTTGTTTTCTCAATTTGTAATAATTCTCCTTCACTCATTTCCCTTACTGCATCACTAACTATTTCAAGCAGCCTGAATTCTTTGTTTTTTACCGCCAGCAACAAGCCCCTGCTTAGCAAATAGTCACCAACCAAAACAGCAATCTTGTTTTTCCATAATGCATTAATACTGAAAAAGCCTCTGCGCTCATCGCTGTCATCTACCACATCATCATGCACCAGGGTAGCTGTATGAAGCAACTCAATTAATGAAGCTGCCCTGTATGTTGACTCCGTTACGCCATTGAATAGCTGAGCACTGTAAAATACAAACATGGGCCGCATTTGCTTTCCCTTGCGTTTTACGATATATGTCATGATGGTATCCAGCAATGGAACGGTGCTTTTCATGGACTCACGAAAATGTCGTTCAAAGCGCTCAAGCTCTTGCTCAACTGGTTTTTTAAGAAAATCAGAGTTTCCCATGTATGACTTAGAGTGGCTGCAAATAAAGCATTTTTATGACGTAAATTGTTTTTGGTCTTAATTAAACTAATTTTGGGAAATGGCAAAAACACAAACTACGTTTTTCTGCAAAAGCTGCGGAGCATCATCAGCCAAATGGATTGGCAAATGCCCTTCATGCGGTGAGTGGAACACCTATGCAGAAGAGGTAGTGCATAAAGATAAAACTGATTTTAAAAAAACATGGAAGCAAACTGATAGATCAGTACCTGTGCTTAAACCGGTGTTGTTAAAAGAGGTGGAACAGGGAAATGAACAACGCTATCCTGTTAAGGATATTGAACTCGCAAGGGTTCTCGGAGGTGGTATTGTTCCGGGAAGTGTTATTTTAATAGGAGGGGAGCCCGGCATTGGAAAATCTACACTGATGTTACAGATTGCTTTGCAGTTTACTGATAAAAAGGTACTTTATATTAGCGGAGAGGAGAGTGATACACAAATTAAAATGCGCGCAGAGCGCTTGCCTTTCCGAAATGATCAGTGTTATTTGTTTACTGAAGTTTCAACCCAGCGTATTGGTAAAGCCTTGCAGGAATTGCAGCCGGATATTGTAATAATTGATTCCATTCAAACTCTGCAAAGTGAGTTGATTGATTCAACCCCAGGTAGCATTTCTCAAATTAAGGAAACAGCGGGCGATATGATTCGGTTTGCTAAAGAAACCGGAACTCCAGTTTTTTTAATTGGCCATATTACCAAAGATGGTTCGCTGGCAGGACCAAAATTACTGGAACACATGGTTGATACTGTATTACAATTTGAGGGCGATCGCCACCATATATACCGCATTTTGCGAACCACGAAAAATCGTTTTGGCAGCACGAGTGAAATAGGTATTTATGAAATGCAAAGCGGTGGGTTGAGAGAAGTAAGCAACCCATCTGAAATACTTATTTCGCAAAGAGATGAAGCATTAAGTGGAGTGGCCATTGCAGCTACCATCGAAGGGATGCGCCCACTCATGATAGAAACGCAGGCTTTGGTGAGTACTGCAGTTTATGGAACACCTCAACGTAACAGCAATGGCTATGATGCGAAAAGATTAAGTATGCTACTGGCTGTGCTTGAAAAGAAATGTGGTTTGCGCATGGGTATGCAGGATGTATTTATCAATATTGCTGGTGGCTTACGTGTGGAAGATCCGGGTATTGATTTAAGTATAGTAGCCGCTATTGTTTCAAGCTATGAAAATGTGGCGCTTGATAGTAAAATTTGCTTTATCGGTGAGGTAGGTTTGAGTGGTGAGGTTCGAGCAGTAAGTAGAATTGAACAACGTATTTCAGAGGCTGAAAAACTTGGGTTTAAAACTATATATTTATCAAAGTTTAACAAGTTGCCTGCAAAACCTACATCCATTAAAACAATTGCGGTTGGCAAACTGGATGAGATGCTTCAGTTGCTTTTTGGTTAAGATAAAAAGCCCAGGCAAGTTTGACTGAGCTTTCAACTATTTTACTGATCTATCCCTATCAGAGGAGTTTTACCATCAGTGATAATTACCTTGGTATTGTTTGATCTGGATAATCCCTGAAATGCCTCAATCTGCTTGTTTTTCAACACAGCCGGAGTAATACTTTTATTAAGCATATCATTTGCTTTTGCTTGGGCATCTGCCTCAGTCTTAATAGCGTTAGCACGTCCTTCTGCTTCAATTTCAGTTTTCCTTCTTTGCGCTTCTGCAGCAACTATCTGAGCATTTTTTTCACCTTCGGCTTGTATTAGTTTTCTTTCAGCATCCCGTTTTTCCCGGTCTTTTAAAAATTCCATGCGCTGGGCATCCTGCTCAGCCTGCAGCTTTTCTTCAATGGCTTTAGAGAGGCCTGCTGGCAATACAATGGATTTCATCAGCACCGACTCTATGATAAATCCTTTTGCCTCTAACACCTCCATCATCCTATCCCTTATTTCTTTTTCTATAATTGAGCGTTTGGCACTATGCATATCCTTGGCATCAAAATTTGCACACACATCTGCTGCAGCACTTCGAAATACCGGTTTAATTAACACTTCTTCAAAATTTAAACCGGTTGAGCGTAAGATATTTGGCACCTCATTATTCCTTACCTTATACAAAATCGATATCTCGGAATTTACAGTTAAACCTTCTTTTGATGGAAGCCCCAGATTAAGTTCTAAATTGATTGTTCGAACAGGTATGGTTATAATTGTTGACACAAATGGGTTGTAAAAACGTGGTCCGGGTTCAATTACGTTATTCGTAATTCTGCCAAGAGTTCTTTTTACAGCCACTTCATCTTGGAAAACAATTCTGCAACTGGTTGCTGACATCAATGTCACTCCCATCAAAGAAAAATAGAGGTTTCTCATAAATTAAGTATTGTTACAAAAGAGCCTACAAAAAGCTTACCAACCTCTGTTCTAAACTATGGTTATTATCTATATGCTCAAGTTTTATTGATATACCTGAAATTAATAATATTCATTTAGTATTTGCTTCTAAGTAATTGTTGAGTAAATAACAGAAATACTAAAGGTGCAGGCTTGCTATAAATTTGTTATCATTGCGCTTTATAAATGAATAGGAGCCTTACTGACGGAATCAATGTTTTATCCAAGCTAAATAGCAAGCGTTTACTCAACGTGATAAAGCTTTTTACCAGTTATTATTTGTCAAAATCTACCGGAAAAGTGGTGCATTGGGGTAAGCCATTAAGTATGGAAATTGAGCCTACTACCAGTTGTAATCTTCGCTGTCCTCAATGCCCCAGCGGTTTAAGAGAGTTTAGCCGCAATACAGGTATGCTTAATCTTGATTTGTATAAAAAGATAATAGACGAGATACATGAAGAATTGGTGTGGCTAATTCTTTATTTTCAGGGGGAGCCTTTTTTAAATAAGCAGTTTCTTGAGTTTGTAAGCTATGCATCAGCCAGAAATATTTATACGGCTACTTCAAGCAATGCCCATTATTTTACCGATGAAATTGCAAAAGCAACGGTTGAAAGTGGTTTGGATAGGCTAATTATTTCTATTGATGGCACTACTCAAGATACCTATGGAAAGTATAGAGTAGGTGGCAAACTGGATAAAGTAATAGTAGGAACAGAGAGGCTACTTTACTGGAAAAATAAACTCAATAAAACAACGCCTCACATCATTTGGCAATTCATTGCCTTTAAGCATAATGAGCATCAAATACCTGAGATTAAAGCACTGGCAAAAAAAATTGGAGTAGATGAGCTGGGTATTAAGACGGCTCAAATTTATGACTATCAAAATAGTGTTGACTTTATACCTGAAAACAAAGATTTGAGCAGATATGAGAAACTTCCTGATGGGAGTTATCGCATCAAGAATAAATTACTCAACCAATGTTGGCGTATGTGGCGTGGTAGCGTTATTACCTGGGATGGTTTGGTTGTTCCATGTTGTTTTGATAAGGATGCAACACACCGCTTTGGAGATGTGAGCTCCGATTCTTTTCAGCAAGTTTGGCGTAGTGACAAATACAATGTATTCCGTCAAGCCATTCTTAAATCTAGAAAAGAAATTGATATATGCACCAATTGCACCGAAGGTACCAAAGTGTGGAATTAGGCTACAGGTTCGTAATGAGCATACCTCAGGGCAATTTCATCAAGCACTGAATTCAGCGCTTCTTTATTTTGCAGGGTTACCAATTGGGTGCGAAATCCTTTGAAATTGTCTAAGCCTCTGAAGTAGTGCGTATAATGTCTGCGCATCTCAAAAATGCCAACTATTTCACCCTTCCACTCAATAGAGTGATTTAAATGCTGACGGCAAACTTCTACACGTTGCTCTATGCTAGGGGCCGCCAAGTGTGTTCCTGTTTTAAAATAATGCTTAATCTCATTAAAAATCCACGGGTATCCAATTGCAGCACGGCCAATCATAATCCCATCTATACCATAGCGATTGCGGTATTCCAAGGCCTTTTCCGGTGAATCAATATCGCCATTGCCAAAAATGGGTATCTGTATACGTGGATTGTTTTTAACTTTAGCTATCAGTCTCCAATCGGCTTCGCCTTTATATAGCTGTGCACGTGTTCTACCATGAATGGTAAGCGCTTTAATACCTACGTCAAATAATCGTTCTGCTACCTCCTCAATATTTTTACTGTTTTCATCCCAGCCTAAACGAGTTTTAACTGTTACAGGCAGTTTGGTAGATTTTACAACAGCCTGTGTTACCTTTACCATTTGTGGTAAGTCTTTTAAAATGCCTGCGCCTGCGCCTTTGCAAACCACTTTTTTAACCGGGCATCCAAAATTAATATCAAGTAAATCAGGTTCTGTTGCATCTACAATCTGCGCAGCCATTGCCATTGATTCTTCGTCACCACCAAATATTTGTATGCCAACAGGCCTTTCATAATCAAAAATATCGAGTTTCTTTTTGCTTTTAATGGCATCACGTATTAGACCTTCAGATGAAATAAACTCAGTATACATCAGATCTGCTCCGTTTGCTTTGCATACTGCTCTGAATGGAGGATCACTTACATCTTCCATTGGAGCTAGCAACAAAGGAAATTCACCTAGTTCTATTTTATCAATCTTTACCATGTATATTTGCGCGGCAAAAGTACGCAAATGATTCAAAACCTTCCTAACAACCAGAATCCGGTACTCTTTTTTGTTTCCCGTTTGTTTATATTGGGTGGCATGGTGCTGGTTTTTTCTTTTACGTTCCTAGGGCTTGGCATGTTTATATCTCGTTTTTTATTTGGGGTTGATTTGTTTTCAAACCCGCATTTAATGAATGAAATGCGCACCAATACCCAGGTGTTAAGAACCATGCAGCTTAGTCAATCGCTTTCTGCGTTTGGAGGGTTCTTGCTACCTGCTCTGTATTTTCCGCGCTCATTTGGGATGCGTGCCGTTTCTTTCCTCAAAGCAGATTATGTGGGTAACATTTATTCTTGGTTTTGGGTACCGACTCTATATTTAATTGCAACTCCTTTCATTGGTTGGATAGTTGAATTAAATGAGGCAATTCAATTGCCTGAATCATGGTCTATACTGGAAGCCAAACTTAGGGCGGCTGAAAATGCAGCGTTAGAACTGACCAAGGCATTTGTAAGTAATGAAAATGGAAGCTCAATTGTTGTTACACTGCTTGTAACTGCAATTATTCCTGCTGTAGCAGAAGAATTTTTATTTCGAGGAGCTTTGTTGCAGCTCATGTTTTATTGCTTTAAAAACAGACATATTTCTATATGGATTGGTGCTGTATTATTTAGTGCATTCCATGGTCAGTTTTACGGATTTTTACCACGCATGCTGTTAGGCGCTTGCTTAGGTTATCTGGTAATGGCTTCCGGCAGCATTTGGCCTGCTGTTTTATTTCATCTGTTAAATAATGCTTTAGCCACGCTAAATGTTTTTTACAAATGGGATGAAATAGGTCCTGAGATATTTAACAGCAATTATGTTTTTCCGTGGTATATAAATGCAATCAGCTTTATACTGCTTGCCGCTGCTCTATATCAGTTAACACGCATCTGGAAAAAAAGAGTTTATCCAAATGGGGAGTGATTGGGTATTAATATATGAAACCACCAACCCAATAGAGGCTGAAATTATTCTGAGCATGCTCAATGAGAATGGAGTGCATGCAGTAGAGATGAATAAAAGAGATAGCAGCTATCAAACATTCGGAAACATACAATTATATTGCCCGCAAAATGTAGCACTAACTGCGGTGCATCTCATTAAAGAAAATATTAACGCTTATGATAAGTAATTTCAAGCAACGAACCCTAACCGGAACTTTGTTTGTAGGTGTAGTGGCAGGAGCCATTCTATGGGGAGCAATTCCTTTTTTTCTACTCATGTTTGTTATAAACTTTTTATGCCTGATGGAATTTTACGAATTGGTGCTCCCGGATAAAAGATGGATAGAGAAGTATTTAGGCATCATAGCAGGCAGTATTATTTATGTGATGTTTGCATTAATATTTTCAGCAGATCTCTCGCTTGCATGGTATTATCACATCATTCCTGTATTTATGGCCATGTTCATCATTAAGCTATTCGAAAAAACACATAACGAGTTTTCAACGCTTGCATTTCAGGTGCTGGGTTTGGTTTATATAACATTGCCTTTAGTAATGCTTTCAAAAATGGGTTATCTTAATTCATTCAGCTATTCTGCAGGCTTACCTATGGGTGTTTTTATACTCATTTGGACCAGCGATACAGGAGCATATTTAGCAGGTCGTAGTTTTGGTAAAACAAAATTATTTGAAAGGGTTTCACCTAAAAAAACTTGGGAGGGTAGCGTTGGCGGTTTGCTCTTATCCCTGCTTGTTGCATACGTTATCTCTCAATTTGATTTGTTTGATACGGTAAATGTTTTAGACTGGTTCATTATCGCATGTATTATTGTGGTGTTCGGAACCTTTGGCGATTTGTTTGAGTCACTGTTAAAACGAAATCTTCACATCAAAGACAGTGGCAATATGCTTCCGGGGCACGGAGGTGTGCTTGACAGATTTGATGCGCTGTTTATTTCAATACCAACTGTATTCTTCTATTTGCAGTTAACCAATTAATTTCTTCTTTACACCATGAAGCTATTTAAAGTATTTTTATCCTTTTTTCTGATTGTTGCCGTATTGTGGGGAGGTTCATTCTTTTTTCCTCGTACCTATAAAGTTGAGCGCAGTATATCTATCAACAAACCTGCAGCAGCAGTTTACGGGTTTATGAGCAACCTGCGTAATTGGGAACAATGGAGCCTTTGGAACAAAGAAACAGACAGTACGCTACACTTTTTTTATGGAAAACGCAGCGACTCTACCGGGGGGCGACAGTATTTTAATGGCACCCTCCTGGGGTATGGCCGTTTTGAAATTGACTCCGTTTATCCTGACCATTATGTGAAATATGATTTATACATGCATGCCGGAAATGTAAATGCAAACGGACTTTTTAGAATGGAAAGCAATGGAGGCAATACTACTACTTTACACTGGATAGATTCAGGTGATGTAGGCAGTAATCCGGTATTTAGGTATATGCTCCCATCTAAAATAAGCTCAACTGAGAAAGCTTTTGATGAAGGACTGGCCAGGATTAAAAAAGTACTTGAGCAATAAACAATAAACTACTAGTTAAATTAATGTGTTTTTTTGCCTGCTTGGCACATTGCAGTTTACATAAGTTAGTTCTGATTACTAGTCTCTGATTGGTTTTATCCTGCTGCCTTACAAAAAAATACCTACCTTTGACGGCCTGTTATCATAAGCATGAGCGCACACAAAGCCGGATTTATAAGTATTATTGGTAAACCCAATGTAGGTAAAAGCACCTTGCTGAATGCACTGCTGGGCGAGAAGATATCCATTATCTCTCCGAAGGTACAAACCACTCGTCACCGCATTATGGGTATTCTTAGTAAACCCGATTATCAACTGGTTTTTAGCGATACTCCCGGAATAATTAAGCCAAAGTATAAATTGCACGGTAGCATGATGGATTTTGTGAACCAAAGTTTGCAGGATGCAGATGCTGTACTTTTTATCACAGATATACAGGAACGAATAGATGAGGAGTTGTTGCAAAAGTTACTTCTTATTAAAACACCTTTACTGGTATTGCTTAATAAAATTGATTTATTGGGTAGCAATGTAGACGTGCTGCATAAAGTTGAAGAATGGAGAGACATATTGCCACATGCTTCCGGAATAGTGCCTGTTTCTGCACTGAATAAATTTAATATTGATGAGTTGATAAAGGCAATTTTGCCATTGGTACCGGAAGGCCCGTCATATTATCCGGAAGACCAACTTACCGATAAGAGTGAGCGTTTTGTTGCAGCAGAAATAATTCGTGAAAAAATTATGATGAGGTATAAGGAGGAAATTCCTTACGCTACGCAGGTTGAGATAGAAAGTTTTAAAGAAGAGGAAAAAATAATTCGCATTAGCGCAGTTATTTATGTAATGCGCGATTCCCAAAAACAGATTATGATAGGGAAGGGTGGAAGTGCCTTAAAAAACGTGGGTATTGCAGCGCGCAGAGATTTAGAGAAATTTTTTAATAAGCAGATATTTTTGCAAACGTTTGTAAAGGTTAAGGAGGATTGGAGGGATAATGACCGTTTGCTAAAGGAATTTGGATATAAGGAAGAATAAACAATGGGACAAATAGTAGCAATAGTAGGAAGGCCTAATGTAGGTAAATCAACCCTGTTTAACAGGCTTGTAGGGCACAGAAAAGCCATTGTAGATGATTTTTCAGGAGTTACAAGAGACAGGCATTACGGACAAGTAGAGTGGACCGCACATCGTTTTACGGTTATTGATACCGGTGGCTATGTAACCGGTTCGGATGATGTGTTTGAATCAGCAATTCGCAGTCAGGTAAATATTGCCATCGAAGAAGCAGATATATTGTTGTTTATGGTGGATGTTGAATCTGGAATCACGGATTTGGATAAGGCGTTTGCCAATGTGCTTCGTAGGTCTAAGAAACCTGTGCTGATGGTAGTTAATAAGGTAGATCATGGCGAAAGGCAATATGAGGCAGCGGAATTCTATGGTTTGGGTTTTGATGAATTGTATTGTGTTTCCTCGCAATCAGGAAGTGGTACTGGTGAATTGCTGGATGCCATTTGCAGTAAATTGCCTCCGGCTGAAATTGAAACCGATGCTGCAGATGAGGGGGATGAAAACATTACCGAAACTGATAAAGAAGTGCCATTACCAATGCTAGCCATTGTAGGCAGACCAAATGTAGGCAAATCCAGTTTGGTTAATGCCCTGTTAGGTGAGGAAAGAAATATTGTTACAGATATTGCCGGTACTACAAGAGACACCATTAATACTTTGTATAATGCTTATGGCAAGCAATTCTGGTTGGTAGATACTGCCGGTATTAGACGAAAAGCCAAAGTAAAGGAAGATATTGAGTTTTATTCAGTGATGCGAAGCATACGCGCCCTGGAAGACAGTGATGTGGTTATACTGGTAATTGATGCCACGGTTGGTATTGACTCACAAGATATGAACCTTGTGCAGCTGGCCATCCGGAATGGTAAAGGGCTGGTGCTTTTGGTAAATAAATGGGATTTGGTAGAAAAGGACCACAAAACCTCGCTTGAATTTGAAAAGATTATCAGAAAAAAACTTGAACCTTTTGATGATGTGCCTATTGTATTCACCTCGGCACTAACCAAACAGCGCATACACAAAGCCATAGAAGTTGCGCTTCATGTTCACGAAAATCGCTCAAAACGTATTCCAACTCACAAACTAAACGAGGTTATGTTGCCATTTATCGATGCCTACCCACCACCGGCAATAAAAGGCAAGTATGTTAAAATTAAGTTTATCACTCAGTTGCCCGGCCGCAGCCCTAAGTTTGCGTTCTTTTGTAATTTGCCCCAGTATGTAAACGAAAGTTATAAAAGATACTTGGAAAATAAATTAAGAGAATCATTTGATTATCAAGGTGTTCCGATAGTTATCTACATGCGGAAGAAATAATAATTTGTTTTGGTTCCGTTTCCTCTTAAATTTGCAATCGTTTTATCAATTAAAAAACTTAATAAACAATGAAAAAAGTATTATCAATCGTTGCTGCTGCTGCAATGTTAGCAGTAGTTGCTTGCGGTCCTTCTGCTGAAGAAAAAAAGAAAGCTGAAGAAAAACGCATTCAAGATTCAATCGAGGCTGCTACCCGTATGGCTGATTCTTTAGCTGCTATGGAAGCTTCTATGATGCCTGCTGACACTACAGCTGCTGATACAGCTGCTGCTCCTGCTGAAGCTGCTCACTAATTGATTCTGAATCAACAAACTTAAAAGAGTGCCTTAATGGCACTCTTTTTTATTGCAACAAACCCAAAAAGAATTTTTGTATTTCGGATAAAGACGCTACATTTGCCGTCCTTTAATTTTGAATTGTCATGACAAAGAGAACATTCAACCCTTCGATCAGAAAGAGAAGAAATAAACACGGTTTTCGTGAAAGAATGGCCACTGAAGCTGGTCGTAAGGTAATTGCTGCCCGCAGAGCAAGAGGAAGAAAGAAACTTACTGTTTCTGACGAAAAACGCCACAAGAAGTAAACAATCCGGCAATAGCCGGCAATGCATGATGTTTATGCATCCGCCTTACACATTTAGCAAGTATGAGCGGTTGTGCCGCAAAAGCATTATCGATAAATTATTTGAGAAAGGAAACCGTTCTTTAGTTCGGTTTCCTTTTCGTTTTATATATGTGAATGCTCCAATTGAGGGGCCTTTCCCAATTCAAGCACTAATTACTGTTTCACGAAAAAGTTTCCCAAAATCAACACAGCGAAACCGGATAAAGCGCCAACTGCGAGAGTTATATAGAATGCATAAGCATATCTTATATCAAGCGCTTGAGGGTAATCAGCATCGGTTTGCTTTGATGCTAGCCTATCAGGGTAAAACTGAATTGGATTATCAGAGGCATCTTCAGGTTTTTAAACAATCAATTATTCAACTCTCAAATGAGCTGGCAAAAACTAATACAACTTCCGTTTCTGCTTCTAATCAGGTTTTATAAGGCATTTCTCTCGCCATACCTGCCTATAGCCTGCCGTTATACGCCTACCTGCTCTAACTATGCAGAGCAAGCTATTCAGAAATATGGTGTTTTTAAAGGAATATGGTTGGCCGCCAAGCGTTTATCCAGATGTCATCCAGGTGGTGGCAGTGGGTACGACCCGCTTAAATAGATATTGCTATTAAACCGTGTGTATAATGGCTAGCAAGGTTATCAAAACAATCATTATTTTCGATTTTATTTTAGTGTTTCAAGCATGTTCAATCATTTAAAACAAAAAGTTCGTTGGTATTATCTGCTCATTGCATTTACTGCGTTAACATTATTTTCCTTTTCTAACAACGGAAACAACTACTTCGAGATATCTAAGAACCTCGACATTTTTGCAACGCTGTTCAGAGAAATCAATACCTATTATGTAGATGATGTGGATATTGGGAAACTGATGCGCAAGGCTATTGATGAGATGCTCAATTCACTGGATCCTTATACAAACTACATTTCTGAATCGGAGATAGAAGACTTTCGTTTTCAAATGACAGGTCAATATGGTGGTATAGGTGCACAGGTGGGTCAGAAAGGAGATTATGTTGTGATAACCGATCCCTATGAAGGTTTCCCTGCTCAGAAGGAGGATCTGCGTGCAGGTGATATGATTATTGAGATAGAGGGAAAATCAACACGCAATAAAACCACTTCAGATATATCAAAACTCCTTAAGGGCCAACCGGGAACAAAAGTTAAATTAAAAATCAAAAGAGAGGGCGCGGGAGAGTTGGATAAGGTGCTTACCAGAGAAGAGATTCATGTTAAAAATGTCCCCTATTATGGCATGATAAATAATGAAACCGGGTATATTAAACTTCAGTCTTTTACAAATGATGCAGGTAAAGAAGTGAAAGATGCCTTAATGGAGCTGAAGAAGAATCAAGGCTTAAAGAACGTAATTCTGGATGTGCGCGGCAACCCGGGTGGGTTGTTGCATGAAGCGGTAAATATTGTAAATGTTTTTGTTCCGCAAGGTCAGGAAGTAGTAAGTACTAAAGGTAAGGTAAAAGAGTGGGATAAAATTTATCGAACTCTTAATCCTGCTGTTGATACGGAAATTCCACTGGTGATTTTAACGAATCGTGGTTCAGCATCGGCATCAGAAATTGTTTCTGGCAGTATTCAGGATTTAGATAGAGGTATTGTTATAGGACAAAAAACCTTTGGAAAAGGATTGGTTCAAAGCACGCGCCCACTTTCATACAACACACAATTAAAAGTAACCACAGCTAAATATTATACACCTTCGGGTCGTTGCATTCAAGCATTGGATTACTCGCATCGCAATGAAGATGGTAGTGTAGGAGCTGTACCCGATTCGCTAAAAAAAGAATTTAAAACACGCAATGGACGCAAGGTGTATGATGGTGGCGGGGTAGATCCCGATGTGATTGTTAATCCGATTGTGCTTTCGAAAATTGCAGAGAGTCTGCTAAACAGGCAACTCATTTTTGATTATGCTACGATCTATCGCAGCAAGAACGATAGAATTGAATCAGCAAAAACTTTTAAACTAACAGAAGCAGATTTTAATGACTTTAAGAAATTTGTTTCCGATAAGGATTACGGCTATAGCACCGAATCAGAGAAGGCATTGGAGAACTTGCAGAAAAAAGCAAGAGAGGAAAAATATTTTGATGCCATTGCTTCAACCTATGAGCAACTTAAGGAAAAACTAAAGCATGATAAAGAATCAGACATAGAAAAGAACAAAACAGAGATTATTGATTTGTTGGAAGAAGAGATTGCTCGCAGATATTATTTTCAAAAAGCAAGATATGAAGCTTCATTTGCACATGATGAGGATGTTCAGGAGGCATTAAAGGTGCTGAATGATGGGGGCAAATACCAGGTATTGCTTAAAGCCACTGTAAAAAAGTAATGTATGCCGGTAAGTTTTTATAAAGCTAGTTGTTTTTAATTAGTTACAACAATACTCGATATAAGGTATGCTAACAATAACAGACATCCTAATAATATTCACTTTGGGTTCCATTGGAGGGTTTATTTCCGGATTATTAGGTGTAGGTGGAGGCATAATATATATTCCAATCCTTGATTACTTCTTATATAAAATGGGTTTGCATAACGATGCGTTGGTAAAAGGAATACTGGCTAATTCATTATTCACGATTGTATTTTCAGGGAGTGTAGCAAGCTATCATCAATACAAAAGTGGTAATTTTTATCCAAAGGAAATTCTAAATACAGCTATTCCCGGTGTAATAAGTGCACTATTATTAACTTGGTTTATCCGCAATGGTTCGTGGTATTCTAGAGATGTATTCAGGATGGTATTTGCATGCATGCTCCTGGTTATTGCCTCAAGGCTTTTTCTAAAAAAAGTCAACAGCAATGTTGCAGAAGATAATCCTGTTTCTATGTTGTGGCCTTATAGGCTTACAGGTATGTTCGCAGGATTTATTACTGCACTATCCGGTTTGGGTGGAGGCGTAATCATGACACCTGTATTCACAGATGTT
>JBILGC010000035.1:0-21143 GCA_044351265.1 Bacteroidia bacterium | reverse complement strand
AAAAAAACTTTCTAAACAAGGCCAAGCGCATACATTTTGGTATTACAATTGGTATCGGCTTTTTATTTATCTCAGGTTATCTATTTCTTGGCCTTGAAACCAATGTTTATTACAGAAGCTATGTAGCCTCATTTATTTTTATTATCTATTTATCAAAATTCCTCCTTTGTATTTTCCTGCTGGCCGATGATTTCAGAAGATTAATGCTGTGGGTTTGGAAAAAGTTTATTCCGCCTGCACCAATATCATCAGAAGAAAAAAAAGGCATTTCGCGGGCACAGTTCCTTTCGCAAGCAGGGGCAATAACAGGTACAATTCCATTTGTGATATTGAGTAAGGGGATATTTAAAGGCGCATACGACTACCGGATTCATAATGTTCCGTTGTACTTAAGAAATTTACCATCAGGCTTTGAAGGATTAAAGGTAGGGCAGCTTTCCGATATTCATACAGGGAGTTTGTTTGATAAAGATTCCGTTCATAAAGGCATTCAGATGCTGCTTGCAGAAAAACCAGACTTGATTTTTTTTACTGGCGACCTAGTAAATAACAAAACGGATGAAGCATATCACCTAATGGATCACCTGGCTGAGGTTAAGGCCCCAATGGGAGTTTTCAGCATCTTTGGAAACCATGATTATGGAGACTATTTGCAATGGGCTAGCGATGAGGCAAAAGCAAGAAATTTAGCCGATCTAGTAACCGTACACAAGGATTTGGGCTGGTTCTTAATGCGGAATGAACATGTTTTGCTTGAGAAAGGCGGAAATAAAATTGCCTTACTAGGGGTTGAAAATTGGGGTAACCGCGGCCGTTTCCAAAAGTTTGGCGATATTGATAAAGCAAAAAATGGCCTTACAGATGTTTCGGTAAAATTACTCCTCTCCCACGATCCTTCTCATTTCGACTCCATCATTTCTCAACAGCATCAGGATATTGATGCAACTTTTAGCGGGCACACCCATGGATTCCAATTTGGAATTGAGGCGAAAGGCATCAAGTGGAGTCCTTCACAGTGGATTTACCCTCACTGGGCAGGTTTATATCAGGAAGGCAAACAGCAGCTTTATGTAAATAGAGGTTTTGGTTTCCTTGGCTATCCGGGTCGTGTAGGTATTTTACCAGAAATTACGATTTTTGAGTTAAGAAGGGCTTAAAAAAAGATGCACTGCAACTGATTTTAATTTTAACCTTAACAATACAGCATCATTGAAAAACCAAGCTATATCAATGCTTACAGCTTATCTGGCATGGGCTATCGTTCCCGCTTTGCTTTTCCCATTTGGTATATCAATAAGCTTAACAACAGTATTGGCTTCAGTGCTATGCTGGTTAGTATTAAGTACTGCTCTTATTGGCTTAAATAAGCAGCTGCTAATGAGCAGCTCTATCTCTATAGGTTTGTTTTTTATAGGTGCATGGTCTTCTATGCAAGTATATGATATGGGATTTGATGCCATGTGGTATCACCAGCCTGCTATCTTTCATTTAAAAGAAGGCTGGAATCCGGTATTCGAAACCATCTCTGAAGAGGCAGAACCTACATGCAGCCGAAACCTTAATCATTTACCCAAAGCAGCTTGGATTGCAGCTTCGCAGATATATTGGATTTTCGAAAATATTGAAGCATCCAAAATGCTCACAGGATGGCTGCTTATTGCTTCCTTGTTCTGGGTAGCATATGCACTCACCAAGAGAAAAGACAACTCTTTCATCACCTCCTATGGCATTGCAATATTAGTTGCATGTAATCCTATCTCTTTAAATCAACTTGCTTCTTCATACGTAGATGGGCAATTGGGTGGACTTTTCTTATGTATAATTGCTATAAGTTGGCTACTCTATGAGCAGTTTAGCAAAAAAATATTTTGGCTGCTGCTACTTTCATTCATTGTATTTGCCAATATAAAGTTTACAGCAACTGCAATTACCGGTTTGTCCTTTCTAATTTCTTTTATCTATTTAATGATAGAGCAATCAGCCCAACGCAAGTTTATTATCTTCAGCTATGCCGGGGCAACTGTTATACTAACTATTTGGGCTGGTTACTCTCCATTTGTAAAAAATACGCTAACCAAACATGACCCCCTTTATCCGGTATTTGAAAAAGATTTTTTTGAGCAAGATAAAATTTACCCCTTGGAGTTTGAGGGCTCTAACCGTTTCAACAGATTTTATTTATCGGTAATGGCTAAGCCTGCATACCCATCAAAAGGAACCCATATTGAAGAACGAAAATTGTTTAGAGATTCTGCCATTTCACCCTTTGGGGATTCATCACCACTGGTAGGCTCATTCGGTCCATTTTCTGCGGAAATCATTTTCATCACGGTAATTTTATTCATAATTGCATCCATTCTTCAGTTTAAAAAGTCAATTCCTTTTTGGGTGGCAATAGCTTATCTTTTTATCACCATTTTTATTAATTCTGAAGCGTGGTTGGGTAGGTACAGCCCGCAGTTCTGGATTATATTATGCCTGATGTTATTATTTGTGGCGCAAAATAGATATCTGAAATTCAGTTTGTGGGTTGTAGGAGCTGCAATGTGTATCAATGGATTTGTAATTGGGAAAACACATTTACAATCGTATACTGCAGAAACAAAAAAGTTGTTCTATTATATTGACCAAATTCCTGCAAATCAGCACGCGGTAATAGACCCCGGCTGGACCAGCGGATACCGGCATCGCATCAAAAAACTTGGCATACCGGAAAAGCAGCAGCAATGGCTTTCTCAAGAGGATACGGCAACTCAAATTATCGATAAAGATTTAAAGGTTGGCTTTAAGCCATTTTATGATTTTAATACCTTACAGCACTAATGCATATAACCATTTGCCAATAAGAATATTAAAACATATTCACAGCAGATTAATTTGACATTTTTTTTATACTTTAGCTGCATGGAAAATTTTGTGGTTTCAGCGAGAAAATACAGACCGGCAACGTTTGATAGCGTTATTGGGCAGGAGCATATCACGCAAACCCTCAAAAATGCCATCAGAAACAATCACCTTGCTCACGCTTTCCTCTTTTGCGGTCCTCGTGGAGTCGGCAAAACAACCTGCGCACGCATTCTGGCAAAAACCATTAATTGCCAAAATATCACCGCTGATATTGAAGCATGCAATGAATGTGATTCCTGTAAATCTTTTAATGACCATGCTTCATTCAATATTTATGAACTTGATGCAGCCTCCAATAATTCCGTAGATGATATACGAGGGCTGGTAGAGCAGGTAAGATATGCACCACAGGGAGCCAAATATAAAATCTACATCATTGATGAGGTGCATATGCTCAGTTCACAAGCTTTTAATGCCTTTCTTAAAACGCTTGAAGAACCACCTCCTTATGCCAAATTTATTCTGGCCACAACCGAGCGTCACAAAATATTACCTACTATTTTATCAAGGTGTCAGGTATTCGACTTTCATCGCATACGTATTGAACATGCCGTTTCGCAACTTAGAAAAATTTGCGCAAATGAAGGCATAACAGCCGAAGAAGAGGCACTGCATATTATTGCCCAAAAAGCAGACGGGGCCATGCGTGATGCACTTTCCATTTTTGATCGCATTGTAAGCTTTACGGGCAAAAACATTACATATAAAGATGTTATTGCCAACCTTAATATTCTTGATTATGAATATTTTTTTAAGGCCACAGATTTGGTTCTTGCAAAAAATTTACCCGGTTTACTTCTTTTGTTTAATGAGGTATTGGAAAATGGATTTGATGCACAGCATTTCATTGGTGGCTTTATGGAGCACATACGCAATCTATTGGTTTGCAAATACCCAAATACTGTTGGCTTAATGGAGGTAGCACCGGCCGTTGCACAGCGTTTTATGCTACAAGCCAATCAATCACCGGCAACTTTGCTGCTTAATTGCTTGAACTTGATAAACCAATGTGAGCTTGAATATAAAGCAAGTAAAAATCAGCGATTGCATGTAGAACTGATGCTCATGAAATTAAGCCACCTGCAGTCGGTAATAGAAATTGCCGACCTTAAAAAAAAAATAGCTAACCAAAGCGAATACAACTCACCTGCCGAAATTGCCGCAACCCAATTACCCAAGCCTATTAGTGAAAGCAAGGTTGAA
Source organism: Bacteroidia bacterium (assembly GCA_044351265.1). Taxonomy (GTDB): domain Bacteria; phylum Bacteroidota; class Bacteroidia; order UKL13-3; family UKL13-3; genus JAJTFA01. The sequence continues at coordinate 17,033 of JBILGC010000035.1, read as the reverse complement.
GAAACAGCACCAGTCTCTCCGATACCATCAAAGCCGCTACCTAAAGAATCCCTTAAACAAGTCGGTAGCAGCCTTGATAAACTATCCAAATTAAGACAACAACTGAGTGAGGAGAAAAAAGCAGATGATCAACCCGAAAAACAAATTACTGTAGAACCTTCTAACGAAAAAAATGAAACGCTCAAAACAGAATCATTTGGTAAAGCATGGGATGATTATATCCTCCATCTTGACAGACAAGGCAAGAAGAGTTTGAGCGTAACTTATAAAAATGCGGCTTGGGAAATAACAGGCTCTAGTCAGGTTCTACTCACATTGGCAAGCAGCCATGAGAAAGAGATGTTTGAACAGGACCAAATGCAAATATTGCCATTTCTTCGTCAAGCAGTTAATAATCGATTACTTGAATTTATGGTTAAGGTTAATCAGCAGTTTCAATTTCAGCACAAGTTTACCGCTGAAGATAAATTTAAAGCAATTGCAGAGCAGCATCCCTTGCTCAATGATCTAAGAAACGCTTTGGGACTTGAAATAGAATAAGTTTAAAATTGAATAAAAACCAATAAATGAAAATATCATTAAAAGACCAACTGGCAAAACTTATAAATTTATTTCTTAAAGGTTTGCTTATTATTCTGCCATTTGTTGTAACGTTTAGTGTTATTAAAAGTATAGTAGTATGGCTGGATAAGTTTGTTGATGTAGGTGTACCTGCAGTTGGCTTTCTAATTGTAATTGCATCTATAACCTTTTTGGGATATATAGGCAGCAGTATCATAACAAAGCCACTTTTCTCCCTGTTTGATGATTTCCTGTCACGAATACCATTTGTAAAGATTATTTACACCTCTGTAAAGGATTTTATGGAGGCCTTTGTAGGTGACAAAAGAAAGTTTAATGAACCTGTAATTGTTGAAATGACCAATGGGCTTTTTAAGCCAGGCTTTATAACGCAGAATGATCTCACCCATTTAAAACTACCTGGAATGGCAGCTGTTTATTTTCCACACTCCTATGCATTCTCAGGAAATGTGTTCTTTGTAAACAAAGATAAAATAAAACCTTTCGATGGCAACCCAACCGAAGTAATGAAGTTTATTGTTTCTGGTGGTGTAACAGATATTGAATAATATGCTACATCCTACCATTGCTTTTCTCAGACTCATCAGAGCAAATAACCTTTTGATGATGATGGGCACACAAGTAATGGCATATTATTTTCTGGCTGATTATCTAATCACGGAGGATCTCTTTCGACTTCGTTTCTTAATTTTACTCCTAGCTACCCTGTTAACAGCAGCATCTGGCTATATTATCAATGATTATATTGATATCAAAATAGACATCACCAACAAACCGGACAAAGTGGTTGTGGGTAACGAAATTTCCCGCAGGAAGTCAATGCTCCTTCACCTGATTTTTAATGTACTGGCCATTTATCTTGGATTAATGCTACACTGGAAAATTGCTCTAACAATAGGTGCTTGCTCCTTGTTGCTATGGTTTTATTCTGTTGTTTTTAAACGCATGTTTCTTTTAGGAAATTTACTCATAGCCGCACTGAGCGCATATGTAATTATCATACTCAAGTTTTTTGATAAGGGAATACCCACATATCTGATTCTTTCCTACGCCTGTTTTGCATTTGGAATAACACTCATAAGAGAAATTATTAAGGATGCGGAAGACCTGCGTGGAGATACAAAATTCAATTGTCGTACCTTACCTATTGTGCTAGGCATTAGAAAAACCAAACAAATACTGATTTATTTAACAGTCACTTTTGCTGCAACTACTTTTGCGCATATTTTTATTGGAAATTCATTAATCACGTTCAGGCATGAATATGGAGGAATAGCCTATATATTTTACATGCTTCTTTTTGTGCTGGCACCACTGTTATTTATAATATACCAAATACGTGTCGCTGATACAAAGAGTGATTTCAGCCGACTCAGCCTATTCTGCAAATTAATTATGCTAAGCGGAATCCTCAGCATGGCAATTCTTAAATTGTAGATAACCGCCCATCAACCCATATTCACAACTTTTTCCGCTTACCGGTTCAGCACCTTATTGCATTTTCACATAACCAAATAAACACATTGCAACATTATCATATCTACTACTCCAACACAATCAGCACTTGATTTTTCTCAACTGCTGTCTTTTCAGATATATTGATTTTCTTAACAACCCCATCTCCTGCAGCCTTAATAACATTTTCCATCTTCATAGCCTCAAGCACCAGCAATGCATCGCCCTTTTTTATCATATCACCTTCTTTCACATGCAAACGCAATACCATACCCGGCATAGGAGCTTTTACATCATTTACCTTTGCTCCTGCCAGTTTATCCATACCTAATTGCTTTAGCAGTTCATCATACTTATTACTTAGCGAAACCTGATGTTTAATTCCATTAACTAAAACCGTGAGTTCTTTGGCAGAATCATCAGACTGCAGCAATTCAACCGTGTAAGAAACATTATTATAAATCAGGTGATACTTTTGATCACCAATTTTCTGCCAGTTTGCCTCCACAATAGTGTCATTAAGAAACAACTTACCATTTTTATGATCTGCTATAAACGTTTGGTTATCGTTTACTTTTACTTTAAGCATTTGCCGTTATATTATTTTATTTAAATTGAGCCCGATTATAAAAGTAATGACCAGAAAAAGCATAAACATAATACTACTTTCTTCCACTCTTTTTGGAGCATGCAAAGTAAGCAAAAATATAAAAGTCAACGAACCTATTCAAAAGGTAATATTAAACGAGCTTGAAATAAGGCCTAGTGCCGCTCAAATGAAGACGCCTTATCTTGAAACACCTGCTCGCACAGCCGATATGATTCATATGAACTTGGCTGTATCCTTTAACTATGAAAAGCAGCATGTGTTGGGTGAATGGATAGGTACTTTTACCGCTTATGCCTACCCTATCAATAAACTTAAGCTGGATGCAAAGCAATTTATACTGCATCGTGTTGCCTTGATTAATAAAGCAGATACCCTTAATCTGGCTTATAATTATGACAATGAAGAAATTTCCATTAAGCTTAATAAATACTATGGCAAAAAGGACACGTTCTTTATTTATATTGTTTATACGGCCAGGCCTGAAGAAATTGCAGCCGAAGGAAGCACAGCCATTACAGATGCCAAAGGACTTTACTTTATTAACCCAACAGGGAAAATACCCGGCAAACCAAGGCAGATATGGACACAGGGTGAAACACAATCCAATTCAGGTTGGTTTCCTGTTATAGATTTGCCGAATGAAAAAATCACACAGGAAATTGCTGTAACGGTGGATGAAAAAGATTTAACTATTAGCAATGGAGAATTGATGATGAGTACACAACCTACTGAAGGTAAAAGAACCGATATATGGAAACAAACAAAACCTCATGCACCTTATTTGGTTGCACTGGTGGTTGGCAACTTTGCAGAGGTTAAAGATTATTGGAGAGACTCCATTGCTGTTAATTACTATGTAGAACCAGGGTATGCGCGCTATGCCCCTATGATATTTGGCAAAACACCGGAAATGATGGAATTCTTCTCTAAACGTTTTTCATTTGACTATCCTTGGGATAAATATGCGCAGGTGGTAGTTAGAGATTTTGTTAGTGGGGCAATGGAAAATACAGGTGCAGTTATTCACTTTCAGGGCTTGCAGCATACAAGCAGAGAGCATTTAGATGAAACATACGAGAGCACCGTTTCGCATGAACTGGCACACCACTGGTTTGGTGATTTAGTAACCTGCGAGTCATGGTCAAATATCTCCTTAAACGAATCGTTTGCTACCTATTGCTCTTATTTGTGGGATGAATACAAATACGGTCGCATGGAAGCCGATTATGAATTCAAGAATAATCTCAATGCCTATATGCGCTCAGCTAATAAGCACCAAACGCCACTTATTCGTTATCAATATAAAAACCGCGAAGAAGTGTTTGATGTGGTAAGCTACCAAAAAGGAAGTTGCATTTTGCATTACCTTAGATATCAACTTGGCGATTCAGCTTTTTTTGCAGGACTCACAAACTACCTGCGTAAAAATGCATTTAAAACCGTAGAAGTACATAACCTGAGGATGGCGCTAGAAGAAAGCAGTGGCAAAGACCTTAATCCGTTCTTTAATCAATGGTTTTTGGGCAGCGGTCATCCGCAATTAGAAGTAAAATATCGCTACTCCGAAAACGGTAAAGAAGTAGACGTCCTTGTAAAACAAAAACAAGACTCTTCCAAATTCAGATATTTTGATTTGCCTGTAAATATTGATGTATATGCCAATGGCAAGAGAAGGAGATTTGACTTTACAATAGCCAAAAAAGAAGAAATTTATAGAATTAGCTCAGCCGATAAAATTGATTTTGTAAACTTTGATGCAGACAAGGTTATTCCAGGAATAATCAGAGAAGACAAACAGTTTGATGAATGGCTAAAACAATATTATCAGGCACCGCTGGTGATGGATAAATTACAAGCCCTGAATGCAATAGATGATATACTTTCTGAGCAAACTGATGAAACAAGAATAGCCTTGCTTACCCATGCGCTTCAATACGAATTTCATGGAATCAGGCATTTTGCCTTAGGCATGTGTGACGGATTAAATGAACAAAGCCTAAAAACCTTACTTCCGATTATTAGCAATATTTGTATAAAAGATGAAAAATCTACCGTAAGAAAAAAGGCATTTGAACTGATTGAAGAAATCGGAAGCAAAGACTTACTAAATATTTGCATGCAGGGGCTAAATGATTCTTCATATCAGGTAATGATTGCTGCACTTGGTGCATTAGAGGTCATTGATTCGGCTGCTGCAGTAAAAGCTGCAGTAAATAATATTCAATCAACAAACAGAAGTCTTGCGGGAACCTGCGGGCGCATTCTTTCGGAATATGGCCATATGGATGATCTAAAACTTATTTATAGTACATGGATTAATGGCAGCAATTGTAACGACCTCATCATATCTTGGTTTGTATTATTAACCCGCCAGTCTACAGAACTTAAATCAGGAGAGTTAGATAATATTCGACTTTTAAAAGAGGAAAGCAGTAAAAGAGATGTGCAGAACTACTTTAAGTTTGCATATCGGAACTTTGTTTCCTATCACAAAACAAAATTGAGCGAATGGGAGGAGCAGAAGAAAGGACTTAAGAAGAACAGCATGCGATTAAGTAAACTGAATGAAGACATCAGCAAGCTGCAAAGTTTTATTTCTCAACTGGAGCAACTGCCTTAGTTTCCTTTACCGAATATGATTTGCTCGGTGGCGTAAACCCTCAAAGTATTGCGGTGTTGAAGAAAAACCATCACCAGATAATCACCAAGATTTCTGTAAGTATCATCATTCAAATAAAAATCATAGACACCTTGCGAAGCATGCACAGGAATGGTTTCAAGCGTTTTAACTACATGGTGATGTACCAATTTTTGGCCTGCATTTTCACCGGCTGTAACATCCGAGCTTACTTCTTTATGCGCCAATGCAAAAACAAGTTGCGTGCTGTCGAACCTGCCTTGCAACGCATAATTAATTTTTATTCCTTTATTCAATCCGGTTATAGGCTCTGCCATAATATCCATTCTTGCAGGAATCCGAGTTTTAAGGGTGTGCGAAATAAGTCCACCAATTAACTTCTTGTCTCCTGCCGGCACACTGTACCTACCATTAATTACCAGCATGGGGGTAAATAAGGCCGGCTGCCTTGTTTTTTCCATGTATATGCGCTGCCTTTTGGTCCAGATTGAATCAGAAAAACGATCCTTCCATCCGCTATGGTCCCAAATATCTACATGATAATCTAAAACAAAAACAGGTTGTTCTGCAGAATCAGCCAGATGAATGATCTGCTGCATAAACTTATCGCCAAGCGGGCAACTTGAGCAACCTTCAGAGGAAAACATCTCCAGTAACACTGTTGGCGCATGAATGGAATCATTGAGCACTTGCGCTTTCACCGTAAAAGTATAAATCGAGAACAGAAAAATATAGATCAGTCTCTTCATTTCATTTCAATTATTTCGTGGTTAGCAATCGCAAAAATGCGGTTATTTTTTGTTTTATCTACCAAATCTAATCCGGTAAACCTACCAAATGCAGGGAGTATGGCAAATTTATGGGCAAAGTAGAAACAGGGCAACCGCAGCGATTGCCGCGCTATGCTTTTAATACGTATACCAGGATGCATGTGGCCACTGATTAGATAGTGAGTAGCATGTTCATGTGGATGATGAGAAAATACAAATGGTTGCAAAAAATAGGTACTGCTGGTTTTTAATCCTGCATCCTTGGTCATAAAACCGGGTATAATATCGTGGTTCCCTCTTACCAATATTGTTTCGAGACCCGGATATTGCTCCAACAAACCTGCAAATAATTCCCACTCATGATTGTGGCTGCAATGAAATAAATCGCCTACTATCATCCACTTTTGAGGAGCCTCTTTTTGTAATATTGATTGTATACGGTTTAACTCCTCCTTAATCAAAGCCGTTGGAGCTGCTATACCGTGTTTTCTAAAATGACTGACTTTACCCAAATGCAAATCACTCATCACCAACATAGATTCCCTGCTCCACAGCAGGTATTTATGAGGTGAGAGTTTAATTACCTCTTCATTGAGCAGCAGTTCCATGTATACCGTAAAAGATATTAAATTGGGGGGGGGCTTTTAACAGGTAAATATTATTGACCCAGCTCCTGCAATGCGAGCCATGCCATTAAACCCATACCATGTTCCAAAGCAGTTTCATCAATATCAAAAGTTGGGGTATGCACAGATGATGTAATACCCTTTGCTTCATTTCTGGTACCCAACCTGTAAAATGTGGCTGGCATTTCCTGAGAGTAATAAGAAAAATCTTCTGCTGCCATCCAGATATCTAAATCCACCACATTTTCTGCACCCATATACTGCTCAGCCGCTTTTTTGGCTCTGCTGGTTAATGCCTCATCATTCTTTAAAAACGGATACCCTTTTCGTATTTCAAACTCGCAGCTACCGCCCATACTTTTGGCAATGCCTTCTGCCATCTTCTTCATTTTGGCATGTGCCTCAGCACGCCAGATTTCATCCAATGTGCGAAAAGTGCCTTCAATGTATACCTCATTTGGAATAATATTGGTAGCACCATTGGCTATTACTTTACCAAAAGACAGTACCGAAGGCACAATTGGCTGAGCATTTCTACTCACAATTTGTTGCAGTGAGGTGATGATATTTGCTGAGATTAAAACCGGGTCAATGTTTAAATGAGGCATCGCACCATGCCCGCCTTTACCTTTTACGGTTACATATAACTCATCTGTAGATGCCATGTATAAACCGGACCTGAAACCAACCTTGCCTACAGGCAATAAAGGCATAACATGCTGTCCAAAAATTCCGGATGGATTTGGGTTTTGCAACGCACCTTCCTTTATCATAAGTGATGCGCCACCGGGTAATCTTTCTTCACCGGGCTGAAATAATAACTTAATGGTGCCATTAAATTTTTCTTTTAAATGAAAAAGTATGTTGGCGGCACCCACCAAACAACTCGTGTGCACATCATGGCCACAGGCATGCATCACTCCATGGTTGCGCGACTTATACGATACCTTATTTTGCTCTTCAATAGGCAGTGCATCCATATCGGCACGCAATGCAATTATTTTGGTTGATGGATTTTTCCCTTCAATAATGGCAACCAAACCTGTTGTAGCTTTGGTTTCAATCTTGGTTATACCTATTTGCTCAAGCTTTTCACGTACAAATTTTTGAGTTTCATATTCGGCAAAAGAAAGCTCCGGATTTGCATGCAGGTGCCTCCTTATAGTTGTAACCTCTGAAACAAATGCAGCGGCCAGCTTTTTTATCTCTTGTATGTGTTCCATAACAAATCAAAAGTAATTAAAAAAAATAAGCGACCCGAAAGTCGCTTAAATTCCTTTGCTAATTGTGCAACTCATGCTGTTTTTGCGAATGCTCCATGATGATGCTTACAGAGGTAGGGCTGGGATTAAACTCAGCTTCAGTTAAGGCCAAGACAGCAGACACCTGGTTTTCAAACTCTTCTTTAAAAACTGAATCAACTTGCAATTGATGCATAATACCGGAATTCTCAGCCGGGGTGGTTTCTCTGTAAATGTAGCGGATTAAATCGGTTGCAGAGTAGATTTTTGACATAGGCGCTATGGCTAATTTTTAAGTAATTATTAACCAAACGTGCTGTGCCGGTTATCTATTATAAACAGCTAAAATATTTTAGCTGTAAAAACATGAGTCTTTAATAATCAAGCTCTTAAAAATGAGCTTGCTGCTTTTCCATCATTTTTCTAAGGTTATTTAAAGCATAACGCATTCGCCCTAGAGCTGTATTGATACTTACCCCTGTGGCATCAGCAATTTCCTTAAAACTCATGTTCCCCCAGTGGCGCATAATCAACACCTCACGCTGCTCTTCGGGCAGGCGCTTAACCAGTTCTTTCACATTGCGTTCTGTTTGTGTTTTTATGATTAAATCCTCTTTAGACTCATCGGCAATTCTTAAATAGGTAAAAATATCATTGCCTTCGCTATCGGTAATGGTTACATCACGTTTCATCTTACGTATGTAATCAATGGCTAGGTTTCGACCAATACGGGCTGCCCACGGACCAAATTTACCCTCTTCATTGTAATTGCCGTTGCGCAGGGTATTGATGATTTTAATGAAGGTTTCCTGAAAAATGTCTTCGGCAAGACTGCGATCTCTTACAAGCATATAAATGGAGGTAAAAACCGAACGCTGGTGCCTTTTGATAAGGGCTTCTAGACAAGCTTCATTGCCTTTCAGATAAAGGTGAATCAACTCTTGATCACTAACTTTCTGTACATTCATGGCCAAAATAATTAAATGGTTGGTACTGGAAATAAATTAGTGTAAAGTTGTTTCTATATGCGTTGTACGTTAGGGTTGGTTAACTTAATTGATATTCAAATATAGCACAAAATCATTAGGCAACACAAATATTTAGCTATTTAAGAACTTTTTAAGAATAAGGCCTGCCATTGAAAATCAGAAAGCCAACCTACTAAGCAGGTTTATTTTAGAAATGAATTAAAAACATAAAACATTTTCCCTTCAACCAAGATTAACTTAGTATTGCCCTTAGAATGGCAGAAAAATGAAATTTAAGTCAGAGCAAAAAACAAAAGATATCGTTATAAAAGGTGCGAGGGTTCATAACCTAAAAAATATAGATGTTACGATTCCGCGCAATCAGCTCACAGTTGTTACGGGTGTTTCAGGTTCAGGCAAATCATCTCTGGTATTTGATACCCTTTATGCCGAAGGGCAGCGCAGATATGTAGAAAGCCTATCTGCCTATGCCAGGCAGTTTTTGGGCAAAATGAATAAACCGGAGGTAGATTATATACACGGCATCTCCCCTGCCATTGCCATTGAGCAAAAGGTAAATACACGTAACCCCCGATCTACCGTGGCAACCACCACTGAAATCTATGACTATTTTAAATTGCTTTTTGCACGAGCCGGCACCACCTTTTCACCAAAATCAGGCAAGCCTGTTAAACGTGATACGGTTGAAAGCATGGTGGATGAGTTACTTGCCTTGCCGGAAGATACAAGAATTTTACTTCTGACCGAGATTAAATCAACCGAAAAGGAACTTAGAAAGAAACTAGAAATTTTTCTGCAAAACGGATTCTCCAGACTACTGGTTAATGAAACAGCCATTAATATAGAAGATTATCTAGGCGCAAAAGAAAAGAGCACAAAAAATATTTATCTCCTCGTTGATAGGTTTGCCATTCAAAAGCAGGACGAAGACAGCCGCAACCGCATGGCAGATTCTATCCAAACTGCGTTTTATGAAGGGCATGGCGAATGTTTGGTGCATATTATACATGAAGCAGGTGGTTTTGAATCTCGTAATTTTAATAATCGCTTTGAATTGGATGGTATAACATTTGAAGAACCATCGGTTAATTTCTTTAGTTTTAATAATCCGTATGGTGCATGCAAGACCTGTGAAGGATTTGGAAGTGTAATAGGTATTGATGAAGACCTTGTGGTTCCTGATAAAAGCCTCTCTATTTTTGCAGATGCGGTAGTTCCATGGAAAGGTGAAAAAATGAGCGAGTGGAAAGGCTATTTTATTAAAGCTGCCTCAAAGGAGAAATTTCCCATACATAAACCTTACTGCGATTTAACAATTGAACAAAAGACCTATTTATGGCAAGGCAACAATGGCTGGGAAGGAATAGATGGCTTTTTTAAAGAACTTGAAAGGCAAACCTATAAAATACAATACCGGGTAATGCTTGCGCGATATAGAGGCAAAACAGCCTGCCCCGATTGCAAAGGAACACGACTAAGAAAAGATGCAAATTATGTACGGTTGGTAGATGCAGGTGAAAAAGTAAAAGACTATTTGCAATACCCTTCGCTTAGCGAAATTGTGCTGATGAGTATTGATGAAGCAGCAAGCTATTTTATAAATCTGCAATTACAGCCTCATCAGCAAAAAATTGCAGATCGTATAATCAAGGAAATAAAAAGTAGGCTTTTATTTTTACAAAATGTCGGGCTTGGTTATTTATCCTTAAACCGGCTTTCCAATTCACTGTCAGGTGGAGAATCGCAACGCATTAACCTAGCCACATCACTTGGCAGCAGCTTGGTGGGTTCATTATATATTTTAGATGAACCAAGCATTGGGCTTCATTCAAGAGATACTGAAAAACTCATTCAGGTCTTGCATTCACTCCGCAATCTTGGCAATACGGTAGTAGTTGTTGAGCATGATGAAGATATGATGAATACCGCAGACCATATTATTGATATCGGACCAATGGCCGGTATACATGGCGGGCAACTGGTAGCAGAAGGCAATATTGCATCATTAACGAAAAATAAAGATAGCCTAACCGGCAAATACCTTGCTGAAAAAGAAAGTATTACCATCCCCGCCAAAAGAAGAAAATGGACTGACTTTATTGAAGTGTGCGGGGCAAGACACCACAACCTGAAAGGAATGAATATAAAATTCCCGTTGCATTGCTTAACGGCAGTAACAGGCGTTTCAGGCAGTGGAAAAACAACACTTGTTAAAGGCATATTATTTCCAGCGTTGCAAAAACACCTAGGCAATTACAGTGGTGAGAAAACCGGCACATTTGATAAACTGACCGGTAATATGAAAAGCGTTAAACAAGTAGAATTGGTAGATCAAAATCCAATAGGCAAATCTTCACGCTCCAATCCGGTTACTTATATAAAAGCTTATGATGCCATCAGGGATTTATTCTCTTCTCAACCTATTGCTAAATCAAGGGGATACAAGCCTCAGCACTTTTCGTTTAATGTAGACGGTGGCAGGTGTGAAAATTGTATGGGAGAAGGAGAAGTAACCATTGAAATGCAGTTTATGGCAGATATACATTTGCCCTGCGAGGAATGTAAAGGAAGCCGCTTTAAAGAAGAAATTCTGGATATAACTTATAAAGGGAAAAACATCAGCGATGTACTAAGAATGACCATTGACGAATCGATGGCGTATTTTGCATCAGACATCTCTATCATTAATAAAATAAAGCCTTTGGCCGATGTGGGTTTGGGTTATGTTAAATTGGGCCAGTCATCTAATACCTTATCAGGTGGCGAAGCCCAACGGGTAAAATTGGCTTCATTTTTAGGTAAAGGCAAAACGCAGGAACATGTGCTCTTCATATTTGATGAACCTACAACCGGGCTACATTTTCATGATATAAATAAGTTGCTTACTTCCTTTAATGCATTAATACAACAAGGGCACAGCATAATTGTAATTGAGCACAATATGGATGTAATAAAATGTGCCGACTGGATTATAGACCTTGGACCGGATGCGGGTAAAAATGGTGGTGAGATTGTTTATGAAGGAACACCTGAGGAAATGGTAAAAAAACCCAAAGGGTACACCGCCCAATTTTTGGCCAAAAAATTGAGAATAGGCTGATATTCAATAAATAAATTAGGTTTTTGTAAATCTAAGCCTATTTTTGTGGATAACTTAATCTGTTATTGATGAAAGCTTTGGTTCCAAAACAAGCCAATACATTGGAAAACATTTTTAAAGCAACGGGTATCATTATGTGCCTGCTGGTAATAGATTTGAGCAATAGCATCGCATTCCGATTTTTGCTCAGAAAGGGCAAAACAAAATCAAGGTCTGAAAAAAATAATGCGCTTCCAACAGTTGAGTTACCTGATGCGGCTAAAAAACTCAAGCAATCTTTTCGCTAAGCATTCAATTAGTCAAATCGGTGGGCACTTTTGTGTAGTTCTTCAGGTGGCAGGCTTCTGAAATAGTCATATGTCATCTTTAAACCCTCTGCCCTATTTATCTTTGGTTCCCAACCTAAAAGTTTTTTTGCCAAATCAATATTGGGTTGTCTTTGCTTAGGGTCATCTTTAGGCAGTGGCTTATAAACAAGTTTCTGTTTGGTTCCGGTTAGTTTAATAATTTCTTCTCCAAACTCCTTGATGGTAATTTCATCAGGGTTGCCAATATTTACTGGATATGCATAATCACTTAAAAGTAATCTGTAAATACCTTCAACCAAATCATCTACAAAACAAAAAGAACGTGTTTGTGAGCCATCACCAAAAACAGTTAAATCTTCACCTCGTAATGCCTGACCGATGAATGCAGGTAATACCCTTCCGTCATTGAGTCGCATACGCGGACCATACGTATTAAAAATACGCACAATCCTTGTTTCCAAACCATGATAAGTATGATACGCCATTGTAATGGCCTCCTGAAAACGCTTGGCTTCATCATACACCCCACGTGGACCAACAGGATTTACATTACCCCAGTAATCCTCTGTTTGCGGATGCACCATAGGGTCTCCATACACTTCAGAGGTTGAAGCCACCAGAATACGAGCCTTCTTATCTTTTGCTAGACCAAGGCAATTATGAGTTCCCAGAGAACCTACTTTTAAGGTTTGTATTGGTATTTTCAGGTAATCAATAGGGCTAGCAGGTGATGCGAAGTGCAGAATAAAATCCAAATTACCTGATACATGAACAAATTTGCTTACATCATGATGGTAGAATTCAAACTCCTTTAACTTAAACAGGTGATCAATGTTTTTAAGATCACCTGTAATTAAATTATCCATCCCTACAACCTCATAACCTTCTTTTATAAAACGGTCACACAAATGAGATCCCAAAAATCCTGCTGCACCTGTAATTAATATTCTTGGCATAAATGAATTGGTTATTTAGTTTTTATTCCTATGCAGTAGTATTCAAATCCGAGTTCTTTCATTTCAACCGGGTCATAAATATTTCGCCCGTCAAATATAACATGGCCTTTCATGAGTTTCTTCATTAAATTAAAATCCGGAGAACGAAACTCAGGCCATTCTGTTGCAATAATCAAGGCATCTGCATCTGCGAGCGCTGAATCAGGCTTGGATGAATAACTTATTTGATCTCCGATAATTTTCTTTGCTTCATGAATGGCTACAGGATCATAGGCTACTATGTTTGCACCGGCTTTTATAAGCATATCAATAATAACCAATGAAGGCGCTTCACGCATATCATCTGTTTTAGGCTTAAAAGACAATCCCCACAAGGCAAAAGTTTTACCTTTAACTGAGCTATTAAAATGGTTTAATATTTTACCAACCAACACTGATTTCTGGCTTTCATTCACTTCTTCAACGGCCTGTAAGATGCGCATGCTGTAACCATTTTCCTTTGCAGTTTTTACCAATGCCTTTACATCTTTTGGAAAACAAGAACCGCCATAACCGATACCCGGATAAATGAATTTATTACCAATACGCGGATCACTGCCTATACCTTTTCGTACCAAGTTTACATCAGCACCCATTATTTCACAAAGATTTGCAATATCATTCATGAAACTGATTTTGGTGGCCAGCATCGCATTAGCAGCATACTTGGTCATTTCTGCAGATGGTATATCCATGAAAATAATGGGATGACCATTGAGCAGAAAAGGCTTATACAACTTCCGCATCACATCTTCTGCGCGCTGACTTTCAATACCAATTACTATCCTGTCAGGGCGCTGAAAATCATCAATGGCTGCACCCTCCTTTAAAAATTCAGGATTAGACGCCACATCAAACGAAACACATGAACTGCGCTTGTCTAAAGCATCCTGAACCGCTTTTTTAACCTTGGTGGCTGTACCAACAGGAACGGTACTTTTGGTAACCACCACAAGATAGTCTTCTATATTCTCTCCAATCTGAGAAGCCACAGCCAACACATACTTTAAATCTGCGCTGCCATCTTCTCCCGGAGGCGTACCAACAGCTATAAACACTACATCGCAACCTTTAATACTTTCGGCTAGTGAGGTTGAGAAATTTAAACGACCTGCTTGCGTGTTGCGCTCAACAATCTCTTCGAGTCCGGGTTCATATATTGGCAATACGCCCTTGTTTAGATTTTCAATTTTTTTCGCATCAATATCAATACAGGTTACTTCAATACCAACATCTGATAAACAGGCACCGGTAACCAATCCTACATATCCTGTTCCTACAACTGCAATTTTCATGATTTAGATAATATTACTTGGCAAATTCTTTACAATAGTCTTTAACATGCTGAACAATGTATTCGAGTTGATCAGGGTTCATCTCAGTGGAGATAGGCAAAGAAATAACGCATGCACACAACTGCTCTGTAACCGGCAAACTGCCTTTCGGGAAGTCAGCACTTGCATATGCTTTTTGCCAATGAAGCGGAATGGGGTAATAAACCATGGATGGAATATTTTTTTCTGACAGCCATTTGCGCATGTGGTCTCTGTCTATTCCACAAGTTTGAAGCGTATATTGATGGAATACATGTGTTGAGTTCTTAACCCTTACAGGAGGCAGTAAATTTGGATGATTGACAAAAGCTTCATCATAATAATCTGCAACCTCATTGCGCGCTTGTGCATATGCATTCAGATAATTGAGCTTAACGTTGAGTATAGCTGCCTGTATGGTATCAAGCCTGGAATTTACACCAATATCATCATGTACATATTGCACACTTTGTCCGTGGTTGGCAATCATTTTTAGTCTTTTGGCCAATTCATCTTCATTGGTAAACATAGCTCCACCATCACCCATACAACCCAAGTTTTTTGAAGGGAAAAACGAGGTTGCACCTATGGTTCCAATGGTTCCAGATTTTTTCGATTGCCCGTTGTTAAAGGTATAATCTGCACCAATGGCCTGAGCCGTGTCTTCTATTACAAAAAGTGAATGATTGGCAGCAATCTGCATAATACTTTCCATATCGGCACATTGGCCAAATAAATGAACCGGAACAATGGCTTTGGTTTTTGAAGTGATGGCAGGTTCAATTTTTGAAATATCAATTAAAAACGTTTTAGGATCAACATCTACCATAACCGGTTTTAACTTGAGCAACGCAATTACTTCAGCCGTAGCAACATAAGTAAATGCAGGAAGTATCACTTCATCTCCCGGTTGCAGGTTTAATGCCATCATAGCAATTTGTAACGCATCGGTTCCGTTTGCACAAGGAATAACGTGCTTAACCCGAAGATAAGATGACAAAGCACTTGCAAACTGCTGAACTGCTGGTCCATTTATAAATTTAGCCGAAGCAATAACTTCCATTATCGCCTCGTCAATCTGATTTTTAATTTTAAGATACTGGTTGTTTAAATCAACCATTTGAATGGGTTGCATGCGTAACTTGTAATTGTAATAGAATGGCAAATATAAACTTACCTTTTACATTTAAATAAATAAGCTATTTTTGGAAAACAAATGCGGCACTTGAGACAATTCATTACTTTACTTTTCAGCATTTTATATCTGGCAAAGCCTTTTGCTATGGCGCAGGAAACAGGCAAAGCAGAGCCTATAAAAAAAACCACTGAAAAGTCGGATAAATCTTTTGCCAATAAAATACTTAATTTCCAATTCAGCTATACCTACAATGAGCCAGGAGGAGACTTGCTTCAAAGGTTTGGTGCTTTTCATGGCGCGGGAGGCGGTCTGCTTTTAAAAACCAAAAGAAATTTCATTTATGCTGCCGATGCCACCTATTACTTCGGTGAAAACATGAAAGAAAACAGTATTTTCTTTAATTTAACCAATAGCAGTGGTTTTATTACAAACACAGGTGGTTTTCCTGCTGAAATTACAGTAAACATGAGGGGCTTTGCTTTTTCGGGCAAATTCGGAAAAGTATTTCCACTAACGCCATTCAATCTCAATTCCGGAATTATAGTAATGTTGGGTGCAGGTATGTTTGCGCATCATATTTCTATTTATAGCCAGAGGAATGATGTGGCACCTTTAACCGAGGATATGAAAAAAGGTTATGACCGCCTTTCCAGAGGACCTGCATTGCACCAAACAATCGGCTATTATTTTCATAGCAAAAATAGATTTATAAATTTTTATGCCAGTTTTGATTTTACCCAGGCTTTTACTCAAAGTGTAAGGGGATATAATTATGATACCCGCATGCCCGATACAGGCCAAAGAAAAGATTTAATTTGGAGCTTTAAGTTTGGATGGATGATCCCTATGTATCTTAGTGTAAAAGAGGAAAAGGAATTTTACTACAGATGATGGGCCCCGGCATATTGCTTTACATCCTTATTACCAACTTGTATTTTGGCTTGCTCAAAATCATTGCTCCTTTTCATAAGAAGGCAAACTTGTATGTGACAGGCAGAAAACATTTGCTTAAAAAAATTGAGGAAGAACTAGTAAAGGAGCAGAGAGATAAATGCTGGTTTCATTGCGCATCGCTTGGTGAATTTGAGCAAGCACGACCAGTTATAGAGACCTTTAAAACCCAAAAACCGGAACTAGCCATTGTGCTTACGTTTTTTTCTCCATCCGGTTATGAAATAAGGAAAAATACACCTCTCGCAGATTATGTGTTTTACCTGCCTAACGACAATGCCAGAAATGCTCAAAGATTCATTGCTGCAATCAATCCA
>JBILGC010000080.1:0-7564 GCA_044351265.1 Bacteroidia bacterium | reverse complement strand
AACCAAACATGGAGGGACTAAAAAATGGCATTCCTAATTTGCAAAGGCATATTGAAAACCTGCAAGGATTTGGACAGAGCATTGTTGTTTCATTAAATAAATTTCATTTTGATGTACAGGATGAAATTGATTACCTGAGAAGCTGGTGCGAAAACAAAGGTGCTGCTTTTGCAATAAATGAGGCCTTTGCAAAAGGTGGTGAAGGAGCAATAGAACTGGCAAATAAAATAGTTGAAACAGTAGAGCGCAATCCATCAAAACCCATAAAATTTACATATGAGTTGCATGATAGTATTGAACGAAAGATAGAACAAATTGCGACCAAAATATATCGTGCGGAGAAAGTAGAATTTAGCAGCAAATGTAAAACCGTGTTATCACGTATTAAGAAAAATAATTTAGGAAGCTTACCGGTTTGCATTGCAAAAACACAATACAGTTTTACTGATAATGCAGATACATATGGAGCGCCTTCAGGGCATATACTACACGTGCAGGATTTGGTTATAAATACCGGAGCAGGTTTTATTGTAGCGGTTTGCGGAGATATTATGCGCATGCCGGGTTTGCCTAAAGAACCTGCTGCCAACGGAATGACTTTTAACAACGGAATTATCGAAGGGCTTAGCTAAGCATGAGCTTAAAGCGCTACTATAGCAAGGGTCAGATTGAAGCCGGTTGTGATGAAGCCGGCAGAGGGTGCCTGGCGGGACCAGTATTTGCTGCAGCTGTTATTTTAGATGAAAAAAAAACAATTAAAGGTTTGGATGATTCTAAAAAACTTAATGAAAAAAAACGAAATGAATTGCGTTTAGAAATTGAAGCAAATGCTTTGAGTTTTGGAGTAGCTATGCTGAATAACCATGATATTGACAAACACAATATCCTAAAGGCATCGTTCATGGCAATGCATGCCGCACTGGATAAATTAAAAACAGAACCATCCTTATTGCTTATTGATGGCAACCGATTTATCCCGTATAAGAAAATTAAACACGAATGTATTGTTAAAGGAGATGGCAAATATCAATGCATTGCAGCGGCATCCATACTAGCCAAAACATATAGAGATGAATACATGAGTAAACTCCATGAACAATATCCGCAATATGGCTGGAAACAAAATATGGGATATCCTACTGCAGCGCATCGTGAGGCCATAAAAAATTATGGTGTTACTCCTTTTCATCGTTTATCATTTACCTTGCTCAACGAACAACTTTCATTGGAACTATAATGGTTTTTACTTTTCATAACACGGTAGAACTGGCAGGTATCATGGCTTTTGCTATGTCGGGGGCGCTTTCTGCTATGCAAAAAAAACTGGATGTGTTTGGCGTACTTGTGCTCACTTTTGCCACCGCTGTAGGTGGAGGTACCGTAAGAGATTTAATTATCGGGAGTTTGCCTGTGGCATGGCTCAAAAATATGGAGCTCATAACAGCCATGTTTATTGCTTACCTGATTGTTTTGTTCTTTAGTAAATATCTAAAAACGCTTACTCATACCCTTTTCTGGCTTGATACAATTGGCCTTGCATTTTTTTGTATGATTGCAATTGATAAAGGTATTGCATATCAGTTAAATCCTGCAATATGCATAGCGCTTGGAACCATTACAGGAAGTTTTGGTGGTATTATTAGAGATGTACTGTTAAATGAAATTCCTTATGTGTTTCGCAAAGATGTATATGCCAGCGCCTGTATTGCAGGTGGCATTATCTATTTTTTACTAAGGCAGGCTATGGATGATTATAACCTAGCTAGTATTCTGGCAGGCAGCCTTATCATTATTATCAGGATTGGAGCCAAATACTTTAAGTGGCAAATGCCTGATATTTATAAAAAGTAATTAATATATACTAAGCACTATCTTACCAAACTGCTCGCCTCTTGCCATTTTTTCAATAGCAAGTTGTGCATCTGCCATTGGATAAACAGCATCTACAACAGGAACAATTTTATGTGCTGAAATAAAATTAACCATTGCTGCGAACTCATCATCATTGCCCATAGTACTGCCGCAAATGGTTAGTTGTTTCCAGAATATTTTTGCAGGAATACCGCTGTTAAATGCGCCAAGAGTTGCTCCATAAAAGGCTATACGACCGGCAGGTTTAGAGATATCAACCAACTTTTCAAACTGATTACCGCAAGCACTGTCTATAATAGCATCAAAACCACCACTCATTTTCTGAATTTCTTTATGCCAGTTTTCAGTTTTATAGTTTACTCCTCCCTTAGCACCCATAGAAATTGCTTTGGTAATTTTTTCATCGCTGCCAGAAGTAACATATACTTCACAACCAAGGGCAACAGCAAACTGCATGCATAACAAAGCTACTCCCCCACCAATACCTGTAATCAATACTTTGTCGCCCGGTTTGGCAGCAGCACGTGTTATCAGCGCTCTGTAACCTGTTAACCCTGCAAGTGGAAAGGCAGCTGCCTGAGTTGCTGATAAATGAATTGGTTTTTCAAACAACAACCTTGCCTGTATCTTTACATACTCAGCAAATGTGCCAGCCTGTGCCATACCGAGAATAATATAATCATTGGTTTGGGTGTTGGGGTTATTTCCCCAGTTTAATGACGGATTAATCACGACCTCTTTACCAATCCAATGGCTGTTTTCCTCATCTGCAACTGAATGCACTACACCACAACCATCGCTACCTTGAATACTAGGGAAACGCAAACCACCATACTGTCCTTTTTGAATCCAGTAATCACGGTGATTAAATGCAGCAGCTTTAATCTTAACCAAAACCTCACCTGTTTGCAGTTCAGGCAATTCAACATCAGCATACCTTAGCGGCTGATTTACTCCTTCCAGTATAATAGCTTTCATTCACGTATTGTTCATTTCGGTTGAGGCAAATTTATCTGCTATTGTGTGCCATCAACCCTTCCTTGGTGGCAAGGTAGGAATAGGCATTCATATTATCAGTATCGTATATAAAACTCCTCACAAATTCTGTTTTTTCTTCGTCCCAACGCATGGGCACAACATATTTTCTGTGAATTAATTGCTTCAGCACATCACCCACAATGGAAGGTGGCTTGGCACATTCGGCAACAATATGTTCAAACGATTCTACAAAATAAATAGCGTTTAAGACATCATATTCAATATCGGTAAGTAGACTATCCATAGCTATATAATCAGTTAAATAATTAATGCTGTTTAATTTCCCGGCCTCTCCACTTATATGCTGACGTGTTGGCTAAAATACCAATAATAAGCACGTACAAAATATGGAATGTTTCGGCAAAGGGTAATAAAAGTAAATAATGTCTCTTTGAGAAAAATCCCAATACAAGGAACAAAAATATGCCTTCAATAACCATCTTGGCAAGAATCATGGCAATTCCATAAACAGGTAAAATAAATAATGCTGCAATAATGCTTGCATTGAATAAATAAGCTGCTACCAGAATTGCGGTTATAAATCTATTCTCATATTTGGTACTTTTCGAAACCCATCTTTTCCTTTGCTCTGCCAACTGAGCAAGCGAGGAATTGGCCGATGTAGAAACTATTGCATCCTTACTCTTAAGAAAATGAACACGCCCCGGGTAGCGTTTGCACACCTTATGCAGCAAATATTCATCATCACCACTTGCCACATCTTCATTTCCTTTATAACCATCCACTTCAAAGAATGTCTGTTTTTCAAAAATAAGATTGGCGGCACTGCACATATTCGGGTTATTAAGTCTGATAGCTGCAGCACCTATGCCCACAAGACCCGCAAACTCCAATGCTTGTATGTGTTCAAATATATTGGCTGATTTAAATACGACAGGGGCATAAATCATTTTTGCATGTGTATCTGTTACCATCGCATCTATTGCACTCAGCCAATTGCTACCTCTCTCACAATCGGCATCAGTTAAAATAATATAACTACAGTTTGCCATTGAAACTCCATGCGTAATGGCAGCCTTCTTCATCTGCTGCTTTGCGGGCAAATCTGACATATGAAGCAAACGAAGGTTCGACAAGTTATTATCTCTGATAAAATTTGAGACACGCAAAGCTGTTTCATCGGTTGAATAATCATTTATAACAATAACCTCGAAATTTGAAGACGGGAAATGCTGATGAAAAATATCGGATAAGCACTTCTCAATCACCTTCGCTTCATTTCTGGCGGCAATAAGAATAGTAAAGGTATTTTGATGCGCTACACTTTTCTTAGATACCCTTGCAGGTATCATCATCCAACCTATGGCGTATGTTCCAATGAGCAATACATAAAAAACAGTAAACAAAATGCCTGCAGTAACAATCATTTTAGAAGCCTCCAGCGCATGATTACCGCGAGTCCGAGCAAACCGGGTATCATTAAATTAATAATCCACAAGGTATAAGCCGATAGTAATATCCCTGTAATATTACCGCTATACATGCCAAAAAACCATAACGCACTTGCTCCGCGCATACCCAGTTCAACAAGAATGAATGATGGCACGAATGACTGTACACATAAGGTGGCTATGATACATACAAAAGCCTGATCTGGTTCTATAGCTAATCCATAAAAATAAAGTAATAAGTAATACTGACAAACAAAAATGCTATATCTGAGAAAGGAAAGCATGAGTACCTGAATGAGTTCTGAGCGCTTATATTGGGTAAAGACAGACAGATAATCCGTTACTTTTTGATTAAAAGATAAACGCGATAGATACTTAATATTTAAAAATGCCAATACAGATAATGCAATGAGTACAAATATGAGAGTATAGATATAATTAACAGGCAATTTCCTGAATTGTTGATGGTCTTCGAGCAGCCAAACAAGTGCATAAAGACCAAATGCAGCGGTCATAAACATCTGTGCCGTATGGCCAATTATGGTTACAAGTGTTCCCTTAATCTTATTGAACTTTTTGAGATGAATAATGCGCCCTGCAAAATCACCAATCTGATTTGGTGTAATAATACTCAGAGAAACACCGGACAAAACTGCCTTTACTGAATTAAGATAGGAGAAATATTCATATTTATTGATAAGCAATCGCCATTTGGTAGCCTCTAGCATCCAGTTTCCTATTGAGAGCAATACGGCAGGTACAAAAAACAATAACTCACGCCATCCGGGGTTAAAATTGGAACTACTACTCACAAGGTCATTTAAATGATAAGCATAAAACAGTTTGTAGAATATAAAGCCAAATGTGACAAACAATAACAGCGGCTTTAAAAAATTGATTAGTGACGATATATGCTTATTTTCGGATGCCAATGCAGAAGCTATAGTTGAATGAATAGCCGAAAATAAACACATTTGAGTAAATTAGAACACATAAAAAATTACGAACGCATCATTTTAGGAATAGATCCGGGAACCATTGTTATGGGTTACGGGCTGATAGGCATTGAGAAGAAACAGGTTGAAATCATTAGTCTTGGCATTATTAAACTGGATAAACTGGATGAACACAGCCTTAGGCTTAAACGTATTTTTGAACGCACAACTGCTCTCATAGATCAATATAAACCAGACGAGCTTGCCATTGAAGCTCCTTTTTTTGGCAAGAATGTGCAATCTATGCTAAAATTAGGTAGGGCTCAGGGTGTAGCAATGGCTGCCGCACTAAACAGAGAACTCGTAATAAATGAGTATTCGCCCAAAAAAATAAAGCAATCTATTACCGGCAATGGCAATGCATCAAAGGAGCAGGTTGCCGCTATGCTTCAGCGTTTACTTAAATTTAAGGAAACACCGGAATTTTTAGATGCTACCGATGGGCTTGCCGCTGCCTATTGTCATTATTTGCAAAACAAAAAGTTAGGTTCTGCAGAAAAGACTTATAGCAGCTGGAAAAGTTTTATTTCAGATAACCCGAATAAAATAAAGAAGAAGTAAGGTCAGCTATTGAGGTATTGCCTGATATCTGCTGCAATGGCTTTATATTCTTCAGCAGAAAATTCCTTACGTTGATTAGTAAAATTTAAATCGCCAATATTTTGCAGTGGTACTAAATGAATATGCGCATGTGCAACTTCCAAACCCACAACAGCTACGCCTACCTTTAAACAAGGTATGGCTTGTTTTACTGCACCTGCCACAATTTTAGCAAATAGCCATAAGCCTGCATAATTTTCGTCATCAATATCAAAAATGTAATCAGTTTCCTTTTTGGGAATTATCAGGGTATGGCCTGCGGCTAATGGCCTCACATCCAGGAAAGCAAGATACTCGTTAGTTTCGGCTATTTTATAAGAAGGGATTTCACCGCTTACTATTTTACTAAAGATAGTGGCCATCTTATAACTTTATTTCAAGTATCTGTAATTGTATTTTGCCTGCAGGTGCGCTAATTTCAGCAAAATCTCCCACTTTCTTTCCCATTAGTCCTATGCCAATGGGCGACTTTATTGAAATTTTACCTGTTTTAAAATCGGCTTCTTTCTCAGAAACCATGGTATAAACCATCTCTTTTTTGCTTCCCATATTTTTAACCTTAACCTTACTCAGCATCATTACCTTGCTGGTATCAAGTTTAGATTCATCAATAATACGAGAGCGACTTATTAAATCTTCGAGTTGTGCAATTTTTGTTTCCAATAATCCCTGGTCTTCTTTTGCTGCATGGTATTCAGCATTTTCACTTAAATCACCCTTATCTCTTGCATCGGCTATTTGCTTAGATATAAAAGGGCGTTGAACATACTTAAGCTCATGGAGTTCTTTTTGTAAGTTATCAAAACCTTCTTTAGACAAATAATTAATCTCTGCCATATCTGTTAAATTTTAGTAATTGATTTAAAATAAAGAAACGCCCCGGGTAGACAGAGCGTTTCTTTAAGATTTATCTACAAATATAGATTAACTTTTCTTATTTCCGAGAATAAAGCGCAAAGTTATATTGTGAACGCCATTAAATATGCGGGTTGGTTGATAGGCATAATCCACAGCGAAAGTAGTTCCGCTTTTACTAACAGGCATCTGCAAGGAACAACCACCGGATAGCCCGTAGGTCTGATGTCTGAAATCATCTGTTGTTTGCAAGTTTTCCTGCCAGCCATAACCACCTCTTAACATAAAGGTCTCTTTAAATGCATACTCAGCACCTATTGCCACCACATTGGATGAAAATGCATTATAGTTAAAAGTGCCTGATGCGGTTAAACGAT
The DNA here is from genome assembly GCA_044351265.1 of Bacteroidia bacterium. Classification (GTDB taxonomy): domain Bacteria; phylum Bacteroidota; class Bacteroidia; order UKL13-3; family UKL13-3; genus JAJTFA01. Next base: position 415 of record JBILGC010000080.1, on the reverse strand, counting down.
GGAAGTAAGTGTCCTCTGAGCGATCTAAACGCATGTCATAAGAAGCACCAATATTTACTAAAGCCGGTAAGTTAAATTGCTCTGAACCCATAGCAACACGTCTATCTGCACCTGTAGCCGGATTTACAGAACGAAAGGTTAAACCTGAGCCACCATAAACCATGTTTGGACCAATGTTTCTCGCACCAATTCCAAACCTAAAGTCTTCTTTTTTAATTTTCTTCTTAGGATTAAGTGAGGTTTGGTATTGCACACCTGCATCTAAACCTATACCTGTGGCTGAAGCATTATTAATACCTTCGTAAACATATCTTACCAATAAACCTCCTGAAATACTATTTGAGAATTTTTTTGAATAAGCAAGACCGATATTAATAACCTGAGGGGAGAAAGTTCCCAGTGTCCCATCTGGCTG
>JBILGC010000009.1:0-55062 GCA_044351265.1 Bacteroidia bacterium | reverse complement strand
ACTGCCACCAACATAATTACATGGAGCAAAAGTTTGTGTTTTTTCAAATAGTGGAGGTTCTTTTAAGAAACATTGATTGTAATAATGATCAACCTTAACATATAATTCCGCATCACCAAGTTCTGTAAATGAAGGTAGTCTAATTGGCTCATCATAAAATCCATATCTGTTATATTGAATGATTCCATGTGATATGCCGTAATCAACATCAAAACCTGTGAGTTTGAAACTTGGACGAACTGCAATATTAACAAAACCGCAACCCACCAGCATATTCTTGAAGAAGAAAAACTCCTTATCAAACACATAGTCATCCTTAAATGTTATAGAATTATCGGCATTAAATTTAAGCTTGCTATTAGGAATCACTGCATTCCCGGAAATATATTCAGACTCCTTATCACCTGAGTAAAAGGTACCTGATAAGAATAGAGAAACATTTGGGTCAGTAAGTTTGGCCGTAATTAATCTTCCTTTGTTAAAATCTCCCGGATACATGACAGTGATGTACTCACCCTTACTTGAAATAAAGTCAATTCGAGGAACCCGGACAACTCCAGTGAATAAACGAGGCAAATCAATATCTCTTCCTTCAGCATCTTTAAAACCAGATGTTTCAAGATAGGGATTGGTATTTGACCAAATCCTTGCTTTCACATTCTCAACGGCTATGGTATCCGGTATTACTTTATTCCCATATATTACCCGCTGCACCGGTTTTAGCCTTTTAACCTTAACAACTGGGCTTACAAGTTGATTTTTATAGTAATATGCTGCACCAACAATAGAGTCTTCTTCCACCTCAACATTTACTGTTTTCTCCTCTACAATATATTGAATGTACCTATTTACAACAAAAACAGCTCCGTTAACCGGGTACTTAAATGTAAAATCAATGCCATTTAAGTCGCGGTGTTGAAACACAAGCGTATCGGCTGCTTTTTTGCCTGCAAACAATGCCATTTGCTCTTCTACTTTATAACCTGGAGGAGGATTTGTGGTACGATAGAAGTTTAATTTAATATCAGGATTTTTATCTCTGCTAAACAAATAGATTTCTTCTGTGATAGGTAAGCACCCCTTTGCCTCAGCAATGATTTTTATCATTAACGGATTGTTATTATCCGGAGTAATGCCGGGCTGCAGCAATAAATTCAGTATACCATCCTGTCCTATATTAAAAAAGTTTTCACCATTTACATCTGTTAGAGATTGGGCACCTTCGCCTTCTATCCTTACTATAATATTTTCTGGCACTGAATTATTTTCCCCTATAATACCAAAAGAAACTTTCACAGCAGGGTCAAGCAGTTTCCCAGCATCAATTCCCAATTTGAAGTCAGCAATATTATCTAACGGATTGCTACAGTTGCTGAGAATACTTGAAAAAAAAGCAATTAGAAGTAGTTTGGAGGTTAATTTTTTCATATGTTCATTTACTGCTTATAATATTTTAACGTTTATAGAAAGATTAAGAAACGGGTATAATGTAAAGGTGCGGAATGCATTATTCAAAACATTCTGATTACTCTCATTGGCAGTTGGGCTGAGGGCCTCTGTTGCCTTTAATTTTAATTGAGGTTTACCATGATAAAAACAACCCAGATCTAAAGTTATACCCACACGTTTCTTAGGGCTGGTTCTGCCATAGCCCACTCCCAAATATGGTTGAATGGCAGCCCGGTTCACGTCAAAACTTATTATTCCAATATCTCCTGATGCAAACATTAGGTTGCCATAGGTGTAATTTTGAAGTGGGGCAATATCTATGGTTGTGGTATGGCTACTAAACGCAATTCCGATTTTTGCATGAATACTATTTTTGAAAGGATAATAAGCTAGCAGCAGTGGAATTGTGTTGCTACTCATATCTGCATTCATTAAAACCTGCTCTTTTTGAACACTGGTTTGAGCTGAATATCTATATGAAAACAAGTAATATCCCAAACTCAATGCAAATTTCGAGCTAATAGATTTACCTACCGAAATACCTACACCTAGAGTGCCTGCTCCGATACCTACCGACCAAGCATCAGACGTAGAAATAATATTTTGGGTAGCACTTTTTGCTGTACTATCTGCGATTTGCTGTGAATGTACCTGAATTGTTAAACACAATAAAGCAATTGAGTAGAGGTGACATTTTTTTATCATTATTTTACAATAAAATTTATTGGGATAAATAGAAAGGCTCTATATATCACATGCAAAATGATAAATATTTCTATTTATTCAAAATTTTTGGTCTAAATATCAAGAAGTTAACATCACTTTTAGCCCATACAATAGAAAGTTTGAGCCCAGTTGATATGCACCTCATAGACTTACCCCATTAATACAAAATGACTTGTATAAGCTCAATAAACTTACGCTCGGATGACTCCCGGACGAAACTGTTTCTGGATGGGTGCATGGTTGGCTGCTTCGATACCCATGCTTATCCACTTGCGGGTTTCAATAGGGTCAATGATGGCATCAACCCAAAGACGCGCTGCTGCATAGTAAGGGCTCATTTGTTTATTATACCTATCAGTTATTTGTTTTAAAAGAGCTGCATGTTTGGAATCATCAATTTGCTCTCCCTTAGCCTTTAGCGAGGCTTCTTCTATTTGAAGTAGTGTTTTAGCTGCCTGCTCACCACCCATTACAGCAATTTTTGCATTAGGCCACGCTGCTATCAGACGCGGATCATATGCTTTACCGCACATGGCATAATTGCCTGCACCAAAACTATTTCCGGTAATAATGGTAAATTTGGGTACCACAGAGTTGGCCTGTGCATTTACAAGTTTAGCTCCATCTTTAATAATACCTCCATGCTCGCTGCGGCTGCCTACCATAAAACCTGTTACATCCTGTAAAAACACCAATGGAATTTTTTTCTGGTTGCAGTTCATAATGAAGTGCGCTGTTTTATCGGCACTATCGGAATAAATGACTCCGCCAATTTGCATTTCCACCGGATTATCATTGGCACTCTGCTTTGGCTTTTTGGCTTTTACCACTTCGCGGTTATTGGCTACAATCCCAACAGCCCAGCCATCTATACGTGCGTAGCCGCAGGTAATGGTTTTACCGTAAAGTTCTTTGTAAGGATCAAAACTTCCGGCATCAACCAATCGCTCAATTATTTCGAATACATTAAATGGTTTGGAGAAATGATTAACGGCAGCATACACATCATCCATGCTTTTTGCTGGGGCTTTTGATTCTAAACGGCTAAATCCTGCCTTTTCATAATCACCTATTTTATCCATGATGCGTTTAATCCTGTCCAGACAGGCTGCATCGTTTTCAAATTTATAATCCGTTACACCACTAATTTCGCAATGGGTAGATGCCCCGCCCAGCGTTTCGTTATCTATATCTTCGCCAATGGCAGCCTTTACCAGATAACTACCGGCTAAAAATATTGAACCGGTTTTATCTACAATCATGGCTTCATCACTCATAATGGGCAAATAAGCACCACCTGCCACACAACTGCCCATAACCGCAGCAATTTGGGTAATGCCCATGCTGCTCATTACGGCATTGTTTCTAAAAATGCGCCCAAAGTGTTCCTTATCCGGGAAAATTTCATCCTGCATAGGAAGAAATACGCCAGCACTATCAACCAGGTATATGATTGGTAACTTATTTTCAATGGAGATCTCCTGGGCGCGCAAATTCTTTTTGCCCGAGATTGGGAACCATGCACCGGCTTTTACGGTGGCATCATTTGCTACCACTACGCACTGCCTGCCACTCACATATCCTATTACCACCACTACCCCGCCAGCAGGGCAACCGCCCTGCTCTTCATACATCTCATACCCTGCAAATGCACCTATCTCTATTTGCGGTTTATCTGCATCGAGTAAATAACTTATACGTTCTCGTACAAGCATTTTCCCTTTTTCTTTTTGTTTAGTTGCTGCTTTTTTGCCGCCACCTTCCGCTACTTTTTCAAGACGTAAGTGCAATTCATTAACCAGTTCCTGCATGTTACTTTTTTATTGTGTTGAGGAAATATCAATTAGTATAGCCATCAGACAAGTTTTGCATAACAGCTTATTTTATTGACAACGACAAAGGTAATCAAATGAGAGATTAATTAAAGTTTGGTTTGCAGGCTGTATTGAAATGTTATACTTTTGCACCCGGCAGGCCGCACTAGCAGCTCCCTCTAAACCCCCAGGTCTTGACCGAAGCAAGGGCGTGAGGTTGTAGCGCTGAGATGTGGCTTGCCTTTTTTATTGCCTAAAATTTTAGAATAGCCCTAATATTTACGCGTCTGGCAGTTAAATAATTAGGTACTGCCCAAGTTCTGGCTTCGGCATCTTCAATCCATAGATAGGAAATGGTATTATTAATGTCGATGAGGTTAAAAACCTCTACACCCAATAGAGCTGATTTGAAATAACGCTTCCAGCCTTTTTTGTTTTTGGCATTTTCATCTGCCAATATTTTCAAAAACCCAATATCAACCCTGCGGTAGCTGGGCATGGTAAGTGTATCTCCATATCTGTTCCTGTCTGGCGGACCAAATGGCAAGCCGCTGCCATACACCAAATTCAAGTACACACGGATGCTTGGAAATTTGGGCATATAATCCTGAAACATGATACTGGCATTAACACGCTGATCGGTTGGTCTGCGAACAAATCCAGGTGTAATGCGATTGCCATTGCCATCTGATACCATGGCTGAAGGAATTTTTTCTTGCGTAGACATAACAGATAAACTGGCCCAACTCTCCACACCTTTTACAAACTCACCATTCATGCGCAAATCTAGTCCGGTTGCATAACCCTCTGCAATATTCTCGGCATAGTAGCGTATGCGTACATTATCAATCTCATAAGGAATGAGGTTACTCATTTGCTTGTAATAAGCCTCGGCAAAAAATTTAAATGGTCTTCCCCATGCCAGAAAATTATAATCGCCACCGGCAATGTAATGGATGGATTGCTGCGCTCTTATGTTTTTATTTAATGATCCGTCAAACCTTCTGAATTCTCTGTAAAATGGTGACTGATAATAAACACCAGCTGCTATTTTTAAGGTAATATCTTTTTTTAATACTTCCTGTTTTTGACCATTTAATATAGCTCTGTTGTGTTTTCTATTTGGCTCAAATGAAAACTGTGCCCTTGGGCTTATTACGTTTTCGTTGTTTAAACTCCACCAGTTGCTGCGCACACCGTAAGTAATTTTCATGTTATGCTCTCTACTAAGTGTTTGACTATTTTGCATGTATCCGTTTATGCGGTAGCTGCTGATATTGTTGTTGGAGTTGATATAATCATTTACCACTATTTCGCCATTAACCAAGCTTGGTTTGGCAAAACCAAGTGAATCAATATATCCCCACTCATTCATCTTATCTTCTATTTGTTCTGATTGTATTTGCGCACCCCATTGCACATAATGATTGCCTTGTGTAAAATAACCTCTGTGGCCTGCGTTGTAAACCCATGCCTGCAGGTTGTTACGCGCATTGTTTAAAAAATATCCAATACCTTTGCTTGCTCTTGATTTACCAAAGTTATCCTTGCCAAAATCGGTTTCCAATTCTTCAAGCCTGTATGCACCTTCTATGGTAAAATATTCATTTTCGTTAGAGTAAAATACCGAACCGTATAATTTCAGTTTAACTTTAAAATTAGGCTGGTAATTAAAAGATAATGCACCTGTAGCTGTTCGGTATTCCATTAAATCTCCTCCATTAAAAAACATTCGCAATGCAAGAGCCGTTTTTACGGTTCCAAAAGTAGTCTCGCGTGTTTGGGGCGCAACCATATATTTGTTTTGCGCATAACTTGCCAGTGCGCTAATATTCAACTCATCATTTACATGGTAAGTTAATACCGTTTGCGCATCAATAAAAGATGGTTGATAATCGCCTTTGGTATCAAGTGTACCCACCACATATTGGTTGGTCCAGTATCTAGTTCCGAGCAGATAGGTAAATCTCCTGTTTTGTGATGAACCTTCAGCATGGGCCTGCACACCCAGCAGACTCATGTTTACGGATGAGGTAAACTTTTTCGGATCACGGTATTTTATATCCAAAACGGAAGAGAGCTTATCACCATAGCGTGCCTCAAAACCGCCTGCAGAAAAACTTACACTTTGCACTAAATCTGAATGAATAAAACTTAAGCCTTCCTGCTGACCGCTTCTGGGCAAAAACGGACGATAGATTTCAATATCGTTTACATAAATCAGGTTCTCGTCATAATTGCCACCTCTTACGTTGTATTGCGAACTCATTTCATTGTTGGATGAAACACCGGGCAGGGTTTTGAGTATGGCTTCAAAACTACCGGAAACATTGGGCAGCGTGACCAAGGTACGTGGGTCAATGGTTATAACGCTTACTTTATCTCTGTTAAGCTCTTCGGTAAATACAAATGTTTGCAGCATAACGCTATATTCCATCTGCACATCCAAACGGTATTTTTCATTGTTGCGCAATGGCCTTACAGCAGTGCGTTTTGAAGGACGAGAGATGTATGAAAAAGCAAGCTCAATAATTTTACTTGTATCTACCTTCAAGGAATAAAACCCTTCTTCTGTGCTAATGGTGTTTTGGTTTGTACCAATAACAACAATGTTGACATCTGCCAACGGTTTACCAATGGAATCCCGCACATATCCGCTTATGGTAGCGTGTTGTGCAAAGGCAACCATGCCACAAAAAAGGAGCAAAAAAGCAAATGATAATTTACGAATCAATATGTATGGAACGAAACTCAGGCCTGCAGCGTATGTGGTGTAGTATTTTTAAGTGAGGCTATGGTTGCTTCCGGATTTTTAGCACTGAACACATAATTACCTGCCACCAGCACATCTGCACCAGCCGCAAGCAAACCCGGTGCGGTTTTATCATTTACACCGCCATCAATTTCAATCAGGCAAGAACTATTTTTTTGTATGATAAGCGATTTTAGTTCTGCGCATTTACTGTAGGTGTTTTCAATAAACTGCTGCCCGCCAAAACCAGGATTTACACTCATCATACAAACCAAATCAATATCTGCAATGGTATCTTTAAGCAGTTGCACAGAAGTGTGCGGGTTAATGGCCACACCTGCTTTCATACCTTCTGCCTTAATTGCCTGCAGTGAGCGATGCAAGTGTGTGCATACTTCATAATGCACTGAAAGGATATTTGCTCCTGCCTGTGCAAATGCTTTGATGTAGCGGTCTGGGTCAACTATCATTAAATGTACATCCAGTATTTTTTTAGCATGCTGCTGCAGCATTTTTATTACAGGAAAGCCAAAAGAGATATTGGGCACAAATACACCATCCATCACATCCACATGAAACCAATCAGCATTGCTGTTATTAATCATTTCAATATCCCTTTGCAGGTTTCCGAAATCTGCTGAAAGTATGCTTGGTGCTATTAGTGGTTTCATGTCGCAAAAATAGCCTTATTAGCTGATTTTTTGAATAATTTCATCGGCAAGGGGTAACCAGTTTTCATTGGGTTCAATCAGGTAGCCCTTTACAGAAGCACCTGCAGCAGCTTCTATATCGCGCTGTTTGTCTCCAATAAATGCAGCATAAACGGGTGAAACATTTAGGCGGGCAAGTGCTTTTTGAACCATGAGTGAATCCGGTTTGCGGCATAGGCATTTTCCAAAATCAGGATGGTGGGGGCAGTAATAAATTAAATCTACACGGGCATTAACCTCGGCCAATAACTGCTGCATCAACTGATGCATTTCAGCCACTTCGGCAGCACTGTAAAAACCTTTTGCAATACCACCTTGATTTGTTATAATAACCACCTGCCAACCGGCATCATTAAATTTTTTAATGCCTGATATGGCATGCGGCAAAACCTTAAAGTCTGCCACTTGTGTAATATATTCACCCACCTCCTCGTTGATTACCCCGTCTCTATCTAAAAAAATGGCTTTGTTCATGTAATTCTGTTTTGATTAATAATGCCGGTAAGTTATAATTGAACAAATTTTAACATTTTGAACCAAAGAATCGTCATTATTCCAACTTACAACGAAAAAGAAAACATCGAACTGATGATTAGAAAGGTTTTTTCAATGCCTATATTATTTGATGTATTAATTGTTGACGATAACTCACCCGATGGTACAGGCAATATTGTAAAGGGGTTGATGAATGATTATAAAGCCCTGCACATATTAGAGAGAAAAGAAAAAAACGGACTTGGCACTGCATATATTGCCGGCTTCAGATGGTGTCTTGATAAAGGATACGAATATATTTTTGAAATGGATGCCGACTTCTCTCACAACCCTGATGATTTGGCAAGATTGCACGAAGCCTGCGTAAATGGTGCAGACATGTCGGTTGGCAGCAGGTATATTACAGGTGTAAATGTAGTAAACTGGCCTATGAGCAGAGTAATGTTGTCTTACTTTGCCTCCATGTATGTAAGACTCATCACCCGAATGAATATACAAGATACCACTGCCGGTTTTGTTTGTTACACCAGAAAAGTACTACAAACAATAGATTTAGATAAAATTAAATTCCGCGGTTACGCTTTTCAGATTGAAATGAAATTTACGGCCTGGAAACATGGATTTAGACTAGCCGAAGTGCCCATTATTTTTACAGACCGCACAAGAGGTGAATCTAAAATAAGTGGTGGCATTATTAAAGAAGCTGTTTGGGGCGTTCTATCCATGAAAATAAAAAGCTGGTTTAGAAAATACAGTAAAGCTTAGGCAAGTGCAGCCTTCAGGTCATCCAGTAAATCTTCTAAATCTTCTACACCCACACTTAGGCGCAAGAGATTATCAACTACGCCCGCTTTTTCTCTTTCTTCTTTTGGAATAGAGGCATGTGTCATCGTAGCCGGATGATTAATTAAACTTTCTACACCACCCAAACTTTCGGCTAGTGAAAATACCTTGAATGCAGAAGCTATGCGAAAGGTTTCGTTTAAATCTGCACCTTTCAATACAATAGAAATCATGCCACCAAAATCTCGCATTTGCTTTTTAGCTACATCATGGTTGAGATGATCGGTAAAACCGGGCCAGTAAACTTTTTCTATTTTAGGATGGTTGCGTAAAAAATGGGCAATTTCTCTTCCGTTTTCGCAATGCGCTTTCATTCTCAGATGCAAGGTTTTTACGCCACGCAATACCAAAAAACTATCCTGTGGACCAGGTGTGGCGCCACATGAATTGTGTATAAAAGCCAGCTGCTCATATATAGCATCATTGCTTGTAATAAGAGCACCCATCACCACATCACTGTGGCCACCTAAGTATTTGGTTACACTGTGCATTACAATATCTGCACCTAGGTCAAGCGGATTTTGCAAATAAGGAGATGCAAAGGTATTGTCTACAGCAAGTATCAGGTTATTTTTTTTTGCAATTGAAGCACAGGCTTCAATATCCACCACTTGCATGGTAGGGTTGGTTGGCGTTTCAATCCAGATGAGTTTTGTATTGCTATTCAGGTAAGCATTTATGTTATCTGCGTTGGTTAAATCAATAAAATGAAATTTGATTCCATACTTTGCAAATACTTTGGTAAACATGCGGTAAGTGCCGCCATACAAATCGTTGCCGGTAATTACTTCATCTCCCGGATTAAGCAATTTAATTACTGCATCAGTTGCTCCCATACCACTGCTAAAGCACAAGCCATGCTTTCCGTTTTCCAGCGCTGCCAAACATTTTTCCAAAGCTGTGCGTGTAGGATTTTTTCCTCTTGCATAAGCATAACCTTTATGATTACCCGGACTCTCCTGCCAATAGGTAGAAGTTTGGTAAATGGGTGTCATAATAGCTCCTGTTGTTGGGTCAGGCTCTTGGCCTGCATGTATGGCTTTAGTTGCAAATTTCATAATCAGTTATTGGTTAATTTAAACTTGGGTTAACAAATTGATTTTGCGAAAATAGTATTTAAGTTATTTGCTTATCGCTATTTTTCTTTTATATTCACACAAATAAATAACAAGCCGTTATGCAGACCCAGTTTATAAAAAAAATGAACAAAACCGAAGCAGGTTTTCATTTACTGATGATGTTATCGCTGGCCGATGGCAATCTGAACGAATCTGAATCAGATGTGGTAATTGATTTTCTGAATGATCATTTCAATGATAATGTAGACCTGATAAAAGAGCAGGCTTTCCTTAGGGCATTGCCTGCTTCCGAGCATGAAAACCACTTCACCGAAACAGCCGAACACTTTTACACCATCAGCTCAGAAGATGAGCGACATACCATTACGCGTTTTGCAATGGAAGTGGTAATGGCTGATGAGTCCATGCAACAGTATGAAAACAAACTCATACAAAAATTATTTGACTGCTGGGATATAGAATAGCATGAAACGCTATTATCTGCTATTTATTCTGATCATAGGCTACTTTCAAGCAATATCCGTTGATTCAGATACATTTCTCTCGTTCGAGAGAAGCAAACAGATATTTCTTTCCCCCTGCTGCACAAGAAGTTTCATTCAGCATTTTAGTGAATTGAAAACCGATACAATTCCTAATACCAATGACCCCAAAGAATCGGGCAAAAAACTGAACGACCGTTTAAATAGGCACAATGATCCTAATTACACACGCTTGCTTTATTCTAACAACAGCAGGCTGCTGCAAAAAGGAGAAGGTTACTATCTAAATCAGATGCTTCTGATCTCCGGAATTGCTTATGGTATCACCGATTATTTAAATGTACATGCAGGCTTTTTAGTTGACCCAAAAAAGTTAATTGGCCCTTTGAGTTATATATCTATAAGAGGCGGAACCAAATTAGGCGACTTTCTGAGCACATCTGCTGGTTTTACCTACATGCGAATCGATAATGGTTTCGTATATTTCCCTTATTTAAGCGCAGGTGTTGGAACCAACAAGTTCTATTTTAGTGCCAGCTATATACCCGGAGCAGGAATAACAAACTATGGATATACAAGCATAGCAAACGCATTTACATTTGGGGCAAATATTAAACTCATCAAATTTATATCGCTGGTTTCTGATAACTGGATCTTTAGTGTATCCGACAGATTCAATACCCGATACAACGTTCTGAATACGCCAAGTATTGGCTTAAGGTTTTATGGAAAAAAATTCAGCTTTGATGCAGGCTTAATTGGTTTGCTGAATGGACCCGATGAAAGATCTGCTTTACCTTGGCTTACCTACACCTATCATTTCAGTTTTAAAAGAGAAAAGCGGCCTGATTAAAATCACATTAATTTAATTTAGAAAGATTATAAATAATATAATTTTGCCGCATTAAGTCTCAAAACTATGCGCAAAGCTATATGCCTCTTCTTGCTCACTATTTTTATCATTCATAAACTTGAAGCCACTCGTGTAAACGGACAATTGATTTCAAATTCCGGAGAGCCAATAAGTGGGCAAATGCTGTATTTAAGCAATGGTTTATTTACAGAATCTAAGAAAGATGGAAGTTTTGTGTTTGAAGTTTTAACAAAAGGCACCTATGAATTAAAATCAGAAGTTAGAGGTCAAATAATAATCCTCGCTTTGTTTAATGTTTCCGGGAACGAAGGAGAAATAAGCCTCGGCAAAATCACCATCAGCAACAATATTCAGCTGCAGGAAGTCATTATTTCAGACCAATATATCAATAGAAATATGGAGCGGATGCCGGAAGTGAAAGATCAGATAATTTATACGGCAAAGAAAAATGAAGTAGTAAGGCTAAGCGCAGCCACAGCTAATTTAGCACAAAATAACAGCAGGCAATTATTTGCAAAAGTACCTGGCATACAAGTTTGGGAGAGTGATGGAAGCGGTGTGCAGATGGGAATAGCATCAAGAGGCCTTAGCCCAAATCGAATGTGGGAGTTTAATACACGGCAGAATGGTTATGATATTTCGGCCGACCCATTTGGTTATCCAGAAGCATATTATACACCTTCAGTTGAATCATTGGATCGCATTGAAATTATTAGAGGTGCAGCATCATTGCAATTTGGTCCGCAGTTTGGCGGTGTAGTAAACTATATAAAAAAGCGTTCTATAAGTGGCAAAAAAATTAGTATTGAGTCGGTACAAACATTTGGCAGTTATGGTTTATTCAGCACATTCAATGCATTAGGTGGGCAGCTTGGTAAATTCTCATATTATGCTAACTTTAATTACCGCACTTCAAATAGCTGGCGCGTAAATAATGACTATAGTACATGGAATGGTTACATGTATCTTGGATATGCTGTTACAAAAAAGTTAAATATTCAGTTAGAACTAACACATATGGATCAGTTGGTTCATCAACCCGGTGGCCTCACTGACTCTATGTTTACATATAACGCACAGCAATCTGTTAGAGCGCGGAATTGGTTTAAGCTTTTGTGGACCATACCTGCCGTTACAATAGATTACAAGTTAAACGAGAATCATAGCTTTCAACTAAAAACTTTTGGCATGCAAGGACAGCGTAACAGTGTTGGTTTTATGAATGCCATACAGCAACCGGATACCCCATTTGCCGCCTCCGGCAATCTTAGCCGCAGGCAGGTTGATGCCGATACCTACAAAAATTATGGTTCGGAGTTTCGTTACCTTTTTACCTACACAGTAGGTAAGCAAAAACAACAATTATCTGCCGGTGCCCGATACTTTAACGGAAACACTGCCCGCTTTAGGAACAATAATGGAACAAGAACAAAAGATTATAACATGATTGAAGAATTACCCACCCGTCAGCGTGATTTAACTTATACAACAGAGAACATAGCCCTATTTGCCGAGCAATTGTTTCGATTGAGTTCACGATTATCAGCAACCGTTGGAGCAAGGTCTGAGTGGTTGGAAAATAAGGTTGACGGGTTCTTAGGAAATATTATACAAAAAAGAAGCAGCTACCGTAAATTTTTATTGGGTGGTGTAGGGCTGGAGTATAAAATTACCGCTAACACCAATATTTATGGTAACTGTACGCAAGCCTATCGTCCGGTTTTGTTTAGTGACCTAACACAAGACAATGCCCTTGATTCTATTGATCAGCGCTTAACAGATAGCCGGGGATATAATATTGATTTGGGATACAGAGGAACAGTAGGATCTTATCTTTCATTTGACCTAAGCCTATTTTACCTGATGTATGACAACCGAGTAGGAACTTATTTGGCAAACGGCCGCAATTACCGAACCAATATAGGATCTTCCGTATCCAAAGGGATTGAATGGTATGTTGAGATTTCGCCTACTGCATGGTTTGCAAACAGTAAAAAAGGTAAAGTAAGTTTGTTTAATACGACCTCACTCATGCATGCATCCTATGTGGCATGGAACAATACCGACCCTTCCAAATCACAAAAAAATAACTGGGTAGAAAATGCACCACAGCAAATCATCCGATCCGGAATAACCTATGCGTTTAAATCATTTAGCAGCACACTTCAGCATAGTTATATCAGCCAGGCTTATGCCGATGCTATGAATACCCGATTACCCAATGCCAACGCAACTGTTGGGCTCATTCCTGAATATCATATTTTGGATTGGTCTGCACAACTGAAGTTTAAAAACAGATATACACTAAATGCAGGTATCAATAACTTAGGCAACCAGATGTTTTTTACAAGAAGAGCATCCGGCTATCCGGGTCCGGGGCTGATGCCGGCTGATGGCAGGTTGTGGTATGTAGGCGCTTCAATAAAGATGTAATTTAAAAGGCTAGTAAAAGCGCCTTCAATTAAAAACCTCAGCCAGATATAATTAGCCCAGGTGTTGCAACCAACAAGTTCTATTTTATTGCCAACTATATACCCTGAGCAGGAATAACCAACTATTGATATAAGCATAGCGAATACATTTACACTCGGGGCAAATACTAAACTCAGCAAATTTATATCGATTGTTTGTGATAATTGGTTCCATAGTGTATCTGACAGATTCAATATCCAAAGCACGCCAAGTGTAGGCTTAAGATTTTACGGGAAAAATTTCAGCTTTGATGCAGGCTTCATTGGTTTGCTGAATGGTTCAGATGAAAGGTCTGCTATACCTTGGCTTACCTAAACCTATCATTTCAGTTTCAAATGAGAAAGGCGGCCTGATTGAAATCACATTAACTTAATCCTCACCTCCGCTAAGAATACTATCGAGCATTTCATCACAGATTCTGGTATTATTTAATTAAAACTTAAAAATAGTTTGATGGGCACCTGTCTTTTGGCCTCCATTGGATATGAGGACGTGTTGGTTTTCCGCTATAATTTAAGAATATACCTAAACTAAGTGTTAAATAATGGTCTAATTTATCATCAATATTGACCATATCTAGATACCTAGACTCAACTCGATAGTATTGGATTTTAAACTGGTAGTCTAATCGATTCGAACGTTTAATTCTTGTAGACAAACCTAGCCAACTAATATAGTTATTATATCCGGAAACGTCTACCCTTCTCTGATTCTTATTAACTGTCCATTGACGTTCTAAATCCGTCATGCCTGTACCGAAAAACAAGTATGTCATGTACTTTTGGGGAGGATTGCGCTTTAAAATGTTATTCAGACTAATATGCAAACTTCCACCATAAACGAAAAGTTGGGTGCTAGATTCGATAAAAGTTCCAGAAACCTCATTAGAAAAACTAACATTTCCTTCACCCAATAAGAAATGCTTACCAATATCAGCCGAGAGCGACACAAACCTTAATGGACTGTAAATCAAACTAGCATCAAATGCAAAGCCTGGCAAGGGGCCAAGTGTATAGTTTGGAATTGCTAGTCCTGCATTCGCTGATACCGATAGAGAGCTATATTGAGCATTGACAACTCGAGTAAAAAAACTCAAGAAAATAATGCATGAGAAGAGGTATTTATTTCGTTTTAAAACAGCTTGATTCACTTTTCAATTATAAGGATTTACCAATTATATTAAAAATAAATATGAGGTATCAGGGTATTCATTATCGATGCCAAGCCAAAAAGAAGAAAATTAGTTTAAAAATAAGGATTTTCATTTATGATGGCTCGAGTTATGTTCTTGCACCAGCTTGATGAAATCATCGGCTGATACAGATTTAGCTTCTATGGTAACCTTAGATTTAAGCACTTCTCTTACCTTGTTTGACACAGCAAGATTTATCATGCGTGATCGATACTCTTCTTTTTTCATGCTTGGCTCTATTATACTTGCTAGCATCTCATCACTTATACTTGTATTGCCATATGCACCAAACATGTTTTTGGTATAATTGATCGCAGCCTGTTTAATATCAGCTTCTTCTACTTTCACGTTGTTTTCTGAAAGCAGTTTCTCTTCAAACAAATGGTTACGCAAATAAGAAGCTTCATGCTGATAATTCTGCTCTACATTATCAGCATTGAATTTATCTGGATGGCGATCGATGAGCCAACGCTTCAAGAATGCATCAGGTAACTCAATGCCCTGTTTGGCTACAATGCAATCTGTCATCTCATGCTCAAACAAATGATCTGCCTGACCACCAAAATAAGTTGAAAGCTCAGCTTTAATTTTTTCGCGCATCTGATCTTCAGCTGTTACCACTCCTTCTCCATAAACCTTATCAAATAACTCTTGATTTATCTCTGCTGTTTCATTGCGCTTAATTTCATTCACTAATACTTTAAACGTTTTACCCAAGTCGGCAACTGTTTGTTTATTTATGCCCAACGCATGCGAAATTTCAGTTTCATCATTATCAAACAAGTCAAACAGATTCACATTAAACTCGGCACCCTTCTTTGCGCCTATAAATAACGCTTTAGAAGCTTCATGTTTAATGCTTGATGTAAGCACAGGTGTGCTGGTTGAGTGAACTCCACCTTCCAAAACTTCACCATTCTCGTTTAACTCGGTCATTGCGGAATATACCACATCATTGTCACCAGCAACTTCCACATCGCTTAGATTTCCAAAACGTTTGCGCAATCTATCAACCTCTTCATCAATCATCTTATCATCAATAATTACCTCATAGCGCGTAAAAACATCCTTATCAGAAACTTTTAAGGAAAAATCGGGAGCCAAACCAATATCAAATGTAAACGTATAATCATTGCCTTTAATCAATTCATCAATTTTGCTGTTTTCATTTAAAACAGGCTGCCCTAAGATATTCAGCTTCTTATCATCAATATAATCAAACAAGCCTTTAGAAGCCGCTGAGTTTACAGCTTCAAGCAGCATTGAGGTACCAAACATTTTTTCTATCATAGATTTTGGAGCCATGCCCGGACGAAACCCAGGAATATTGGCACGTTTCCTGTAATCGCTAATTTTTTTATCTAACTCAGGTGCATAATCGGCTGCGGTAAGATTAACCGATATTGTGCCATTTAAATTGTCTTTTTGTTCAAACGTTACGTTCATTTGTATTTGCACTTAAACAAAAATAAGACCTCATTCAGTCTTATTTTTTGGTTGGTGCGGATGGAGGGACTCGAACCCCCACGCCTTTCGGCACCAGATCCTAAGTCTGGCACGGCTACCAATTACGCCACATCCGCAATATTTCAAATTACACTCCCCTACATTTCTTTCGGCTACTCCCGACTTGTCGGGATTGTTCGACTAGCAATTCTTAGAAAAGCTGTTTTACGAACGATTACGCCACATCCGCGAAAGGGACGGCAAAGGTATTACATTTTAAATATATTACAAATAATTGCTTTAATAGGTTAATATTCCTTAATTTTCGAGCAATATGCAGGTAGTTACAGATCCGGAAAAAGAAAATAAAGAAATAGTAAAAGCGTATCGCAATGTGCTCAAATCTTGCAGGCGTACATTGGAAAAAAATGATAAAAAGCACATTAGAAAAGCTTTTGAGATGTCGCTTGAGGCGCACAAAACCATGCGCAGAAAATCCGGAGAACCCTATATTCTTCATCCACTAGCTGTTGCGCAAATTTGTTCAGAAGAAATGGGGTTGGGTGCTACTTCCATTATTTGCGCATTGCTGCACGATACCGTAGAAGATACCGAAATTACATTAGATGTGGTGCGACTAAATTTTGGTGAAAGTGTGGCCAAAATTATTGATGGTTTAACCAAAATAGCCGGAGTATTTGACCAGCAGGATAAATCTATGCAGGCCGAGAACTTTAAGAAAATGCTACTTACGCTGAGTGATGATGTAAGGGTAATTCTGATAAAACTGGCAGATAGGTTGCATAATATGCGCACATTGGATTCCATGTCGCCAAAATCACAATTAAAAATTGCAAGCGAAACACAATATGTGTATGCGCCATTAGCCCACCGCTTGGGTTTATATGCCATTAAAACAGAGTTGGAAGACCTTGCCACCAAATACCTGGAGCCTGAGAATTACCGCTTTGTTAAAAATAAGCTTCAGGAAACCAAAACCCAACGCAACCGTTATATCAAACAATTTTGCGAACCCATTATTGATTCTCTTACTGAAAGTGGATTGAAATTTGAAATCAAAGGTCGACCCAAAAGCATACACTCCATCTTACATAAAATGAAGGTGCAAAATATACCTTTTGAAGAGGTGTATGATTTGTTTGCCATTAGGGTAATTATTGATTCAGAAAGCGAAGAGACAGAAAAGCCAGATTGCTGGAAAGTCTATTCCATTGTAACCGATTTTTATAAGCCCAACCCTGACCGACTTAGAGACTGGATATCTACACCTAAGGGCAATGGATATGAATCATTACATACCACCGTTATGGGGCCTAAAGGCAAATGGGTAGAAGTGCAGATACGCACCCGCAGGATGGATGAAATTGCAGAGAAAGGATATGCCGCACACTGGAAATATAAAGATAAGCCTAACCAAGCAGCCACCACCGGTGACGGAGGTTTGGAAGAATGGCTTGCACGTGTGCGTGAAATACTGGAAAATCCGGAATCGAACGCATTGGATTTTCTAGATGATTTTAAATTAAACCTATTTGCCGAAGAAATTTTTGTGTTTACACCTAAGGGTGATTTACGCAAACTACCGGCCAATGCCACCATACTTGATTTTGCATTTGATATACACACCGAATTGGGAGCCAAATGCATAGGTGGTAAGGTAAACAATAAACTGGTGCCACTAAACCATGCAATCTCAAACGGAGATCAGGTAGAGGTATTAACCTCATCTAAACAAACACCCAAAGAAGAGTGGCTGAATTTTGTTGTTACAGCCAAGGCAAAATCAAAAGTACGCGATTGGATGAAGCAGGAAAAACTAAGGGCTTCATCAATGGGTAAAGAGGTATTGGAGCGAAAATTTGCGCAGGATAAAATACCATTTAACAGCGAAGCTCTGCAGGATATTGCCGTCTATTTTAACTTGCCCAATATTACGGAGCTATACTATCAGATAGCAACCGAAAAAATTGATAAAACCAAACTTCATATTGCTGATATTCTTGAAAAGGTTAAAAAGCAGCGCATAGAACATGCGAATGAAATTAAAACACAAAAAGAGCAGCAGGCTCTGGCCAAGGTATCTGGCAACTTTGCCAAAGATGCAGTGATATTGGGTGAAGAAATTGAGCTGCCTTACACCTTTGCCAAATGCTGTAACCCCATACCGGGTGATGACATTTTTGGATTTATTACGGTTGGTGAAGGTGTAAAAATTCACCGCACCAACTGCCCTAATGCCATTGGTTTAATGAGCAACTACGGATATAGACTTATAAAGGCAAAATGGGCCAACCAAATTAATATTGATCGTGCATTTACTACCACTATTAAGGTGGAGGGAATTGATAGTGTAGGTATAGTAAGTAATATAGCAGATATTATTTCCAAACAGCTTGAAATTAATATGCATGCCATTCAAATCTCATCCAGAGAGGGCATGTTTGAAGGCCTTATTGAATTGGAGGTATATGATACCATGCATCTGGAAGAACTCATGAATAAAATTAAAGCATCCAGCCCTTTAATTAAAGTAAGCCGAGAAGACGTGGTGAAATAATTTATAGCAGCCGTCTATTCATAAACTGCAAAACCTGCATATAGTTTGCTGCGTTGCTCTTTTACGCGTTCATCTTCCAGATACTCGTCATAAGTCATGCGTTTATCCAAAGCACCATGTGGTGTAATTTCAATAATACGGTTGGCAATAGACTGTGTAAAAGTATGGTCATGCGAAGCAAAAATGGCCACATGTTTCCAATCCTTCAACGCATCATTAAAAGCGGTGATGGTTTCTAAATCTAAGTGATTGGTTGGCTCATCCAGCAATAAACAATTGGCGTTGGTGAGCATCATACGCGAAACCATGCAACGCACTTTTTCGCCACCGCTCAATACGTTTGACTTTTTAAATACCTCCTCACCGCTAAACAACATCTTACCTAAAAAACCGCGTATATAGGTTTCATCTTTCTCTGCCGAGAACTGACGCAGCCAATCAATCAGGTTATCGTCTCCATTGAAATATTTGATATTCTCATTTGGTAAATAAGATTTGGTGATGGTTTGCCCCCAAATATATTCACCGCTAAAATTTGTATCTTCACCTGAAATGATTTCAAAAAAAGCTGTTATAGCCAGGTGGTCTTTGGTAAGTATAGCTACCTTATCTCCTTTATCTAGCGTAAAATTCAAATCATTAAATAATACGGTACCGTCATCTGTTTTTTTGCTTAAATGCTCCACACGTAAAATCTGATCACCGCAATCTCTGTCGGCCCTGAAAATAATGCCCGGATATTTTCTAGTGGAAGGTTTGATGTCATCAACCACCAATTTTTCCAATAATTTTTTTCTGCTGGTAGCTTGTCTTGATTTAGATGCATTGGCACTAAAACGTTCAATAAACTCCTGTAATTCCTTACGTTTGTCTTCAATCTTTTTATTCTGATCGGAGCGCTGCCTCAAAGCCAGCTGGCTGCTTTCATACCAAAAAGAATAGTTACCGGTATACAATTGAATTTTACCAAAATCTATATCGGCAATATGCGTACATACCGCATCAAGAAAATGCCTATCGTGCGATACCACAATAACTGTATTCTGGAAATCAGCCAAAAAGTTTTCGAGCCAACTGATGGTTTCCACATCCAAATCGTTGGTAGGCTCATCCAGCAATAGCACATCCGGGTTTCCAAACAGTGCTTGTGCCAATAAAACCCTCACCTTTTCCTTACCATTTAATTCACTCATGAGTTTGGTATGATGGTCTTCGCTTACACCCAATTCACTTAGCAAATTAGCAGCATCACTCTCGGCATTCCATCCTTCCATTTCAGCAAATAGCCCTTCCAGTTCAGCCACGCGTTCACCATCGGCATCATTAAAATCGGGCTTGGCATACAAGGCATCTTTTTCATTCATAATATCCCACAATTTTTTATTCCCCATCAATACAGTTTGCAATACGGGTAAGTGGTCAAATTCAAAGTGATTTTGTTTGAGCACACTCATGCGCTCTCCTGGTGTAATGGATACGTTTCCTGTTGTTGGGTCAATCTCGCCCGACAAAATTTTTAAGAAGGTTGATTTACCGGCACCATTGGCACCGATAATACCATAGCAATTGCCCGGAGTGAACTTGATATTTACTTCATCAAACAAGACGCGCTTGCCATAGCGAAGGGATAAATTAGCAACTGAAATCATGCTGTAAAAAATTGGAAGACAAAGGTAGGCAACTTATCAGGCATTACCTATTCATCTGAATTATTTTAGCTTGCCGATAATATTTCTGCTAATAGCTGCCCAAGAGAATATAGCATCAGTGAATTTCAATTGAAATTTATATATTTACCGCTAATTAATGATGAAAATAGTATCAAGTAATTACCAAAATGTTTACATCGGTTTGCTAATAATTCTATTATTAATTGGCTGCAAACATGAGCCGACAGATGCCATTTTACAAAATCCTATTTCAACAGACTCGGCTTGTTTCAACACTCAAATCCTACCCCTTTTTGTATCCAATTGCGCAATGTCCGGCTGCCACAGCACTTCAACAAAAGCTGCAGGATATCAATTTACCAACTTTACCGGAATCAAAACAGGCATAAATAACGGTGAAATAATGAAAGCTATAAATGAACCCGACCCCGTAGACCGCATGCCACCTGCCGGCCCCTTGCCTGCATCACAAATTCAACTCATAGAAAAATGGATTTCACAGGGAGCCACTGAAAAAATATGCTCCAATAACTGTGATACGTTTCAGGTAAAATATACTACCCACATTGCTTCTATTATTTCAGGCAATTGCCTTGGATGCCACAAAGGCAATGCAACATCAGGTGGTGGTATTAATCTTGAAAATTATGCCAGTGTTCAAAGTCAAACCATGACCGGTAAAATGATATGCTCCGTAAAGCAGCTATCCGGATGCTCTCCTATGCCAAAAAATGGAGCTAATTTAGGTGTGTGTGATATACGTAAATTTGAATTATGGAAAGCCGCAGGCTGTCCGCAATAAAATAATCCATGAAAAAATCAGTCATTTTTATTACCCTGCTTTTTGTGATTATTTCTTGCTCGCACTATGATGAAATCATGAAAAACGGGAAAGAAAGCACATATAAAAGTAAGAGCCACAATGCAGGTGCAAACTGCATGACCTGCCACAATGGAAGCGAATACAGTGAAGCTGTGAGAGAAGGCGGTTGGTGGCATGTTGCAGGAACAGTTGTGGATGGTAACGGAAAAGATATTCAGTTATGGACCGGTCCGAACTGCACAGGAGAATTGGTTTACAAACTTCAGATAGAACCATCAGGCAACTTTTACACCGCAAAAATTGTTGACTTTAAAACAGGTGTATATCCGGTATTGATTAAGAAAAATGGCGATACAACCTATATGAGCACAAGAATTACGATGGGCGCCTGTAATAGTTGTCATGGTGTTTCCACAGATAAAATTAATTCGAACTGACACAATGAAAAATAAAATACTTATCATCTCCTGTTTGGTCGTTTTCGTTTTTGCCGGCTGCTATTATGATAACGAAGAAGAATTATATGGTACCCCAATAGTGGCGGATGTAAAATGGTCTACCAACATTAAATCAATAATTGATGTGAATTGCGCCACACAATTTTGCCATGGAGTAAGCGCAATTTCTCCTGATCTGACTACATATGAAAAAGTATTTGCCCACCGAGACCGCATTAAGGCAAGAGCTATTGTTGAAGGAACAATGCCAAAGGCAGGTCCGCTAAGCCCGGCAATGAGAGATGCCTTAGCTAAATGGCTTGATGCAGGAGCACCAAACAATTAAAACACATGATGAAAAAAATAATTTGCCTCTTTTGCTGCGTTATCACAAGCAGCATTGTTTCTGCTCAAGATGATTTGCTGAATATGCTCAACAATGAATCGCCTCAAAAACCTGCACCAGTGTATGCTACATTCAAATCAACGCGGGTGGTGAATTTGCAATGCAATGAAACCATGAAAGCCAAACATCTTGATTTTAGAATTCAGCACCGTTTTAGTGCCATGAATATAAATAAGGATAATAACTATGGACTATATGATGTGTTTGGGTTGGATGGTGCTGTTATAAGACTGGGGTTGGAATATGGCATCACCGATAAATTAATGATTGGCATCGGCCGAAGTACCATTGGCAAAACCTATGATGGTTTTGTGAAATATCAGTTACTGCAGCAAAAAACCAAAGGCATGCCTATGAGTGTCGTTTTATTTGCAAACATAGGAATAAGCACGCAGGAATTTGCCGATAAAAGCAGGCAGAACTTTGAAAGTTCACGACTTTCTTATGTGTTTCAAACCATTATTACCCGAAAAATGAATGATTATTTTTCATTCATTTTATCCCCAACTATGGCGCATTATAACCTGGTTGAAACAAAAACTACTCCGAATGATATTTTTGCATTGGGCATTGGAACTTCTATAAAAATAAGCCGCAGCACACGGTTTAATGTTGAATATATTCCAAGACTAAACGGGCGTAATCAACCCAAAACAGGAGATAAGCCCACATACTATGATGCAATAGCCATAGGTTTTGATATTGAAACCGGTGGCCATGTTTTTCAACTGCATTTTACCAACGGTAATGGTTTAATAGAGCAACAATTTATCGCACGCAACCCATCTGAATTTAACTTTACGCAATTGCGTTTTGGATTTAATATCTCCAGAACATTTTCATTTGATAAATAATTATTGATTTAATCTATCTGAACATGAAGAAAATTATTCTCACCTTACTTACAATATGCTTTGGCTGTGCATCGCAGGCCCAGTTATATTCATCAACCCAATCAGCTATCAGTTTTTATTCTAAAACTCCTGTAGAAGATATCAAAGCAGAGAGTAAGGAAATAAAGGCTTTGATAAATGTGCAAACCAGAGATGTTGCTTTCCTTGTTATAAATACTTCTTTTCAGTTTGAAAACAAACTCATGCAAGAGCACTTTAATGAAAAGTATATGGAGAGTGAAAAATATCCTATGAGCACGTTTAAAGGAAAAATTATTGAGGAAGTTGATTTATCTAAAGATGGTATATATAATGTAAACGTGGTCGGCAAATTGAATATTCATGGGGTAGAAAAAGACAGAAACATATCTGGAGTGGCAACTGTTAAAAACGGAATCATACAAATAGCCTCCTCATTTAAGGTACAACTTGCCGCACATGAAATTAAGGTGCCCAAACTGGTTGTAGCCAAAATTGCTGAAGAAATAGATGTGAAGGTTGATGCCAACCTGGCTCCGAAGAAATAAGGGATTTGAAGGTTGGAAGTTCGGTGTTCAGAGTTCGATTAAGCTGTTAGCTGCCAAAAGTTTTGAATTCATTCAATATTTAAAATTTAACACTCATAGTTCAATTGGGAGATCTACTTGGCAAAATAATCTTCTGATCTCGAAATTAAATTTCTATTTTTTTACTATAAAAGTAAGTTGCAAAAATTAATTTTAGCTAATCACAACTGCCAACAAAATACCAAGTAGTATGGCCCAGATCTTACTCCAGCTGAAGCGGTGATTCTCGCTGTTTTCAAATAATATGGTGGTTGCAATATGGAGAAAAGTACCCACCACAAAAGCCATCAGGTAATCAAAAACATGGTCATTTACACTGTGAATGATGAAGCGGCTGCTCAATGCTCCTAATGTCGACATGGATGCATATACTACAACAAATATCCTTAGCACATTAATGCTTAGGTTAGCTGCTTTCAATAAACTAATCATAGCAAATGCGGCAGGTAATTCGTGCAAAACGATACCTATGGCAAAAGACAGTTTTTGGGTGTTATTAAAAAATACATCTGTACCTAAAGGCATGCCTTCCATAAAACTATGCAGGCTTAAACTAAACAAAATTTCATACGGAATAAGTTTCTTCTTTTCGCCATGTAGGTGCAAATGGCCATGCTCAATACCTCGTGAGTAACGCTCCAGAGCAATCTGAAAAAAGAAGCCACCAAGCAGGAAGACTCCGGTAAGAAAATTGGCCTCTTCATAAATATGCGGAATGAGATGAAATGCAACAATTGAAAGTAGGTATGCGCCACCAAATGATAATACAAATTTTAGCCGTTGCTCTGAGTGGTAATTGGTGTATAATGCAAGCAAGCCACCTGCAAGTGGGAAAGCGATAAGCAATATGATAATCCAAAAACTCAAGCTGCCTTATGTATAGTGAATAAAATCTTTTTATTTAGAATAACAAACCCAGCATATCCCAACACCAGACCTATAGCAGCTCCACAAATAACATCAAGAGGATAATGCACACCCACGTATACCTGAGAAAAAGCAATGGCAAAAGCCCACAATAGCGCTAACGGCTTAGCCCACTTTATTTCATTAAAAAAACTGCTAATAAAAAATGCAAGAGCAAAATGGTTGGTTGCATGAGCAGATATAAAACTAAATCCGCCACCGCAAGGTACCAACAATCGCAACTGGTTTTTAAGCTCAGGGTTATTGCAAGGACGCAAACGCTGCACTATGTTTTTAATAAGATTGGCGCTTAGCTGATCGCTTATGAGAACCAATAATGCGGTTCCAAAAAGAATCCATATAAATTTTATTCGGTATCTTTCATATAAGAGATAACCCATCACCGCATACAGCAAATACCAATTGCTTTGCTTGCGCATAAAGGGACACAATAAATCAAGCAATCCGTTTTGCATACCATTATTTATGGCAAAAAATAACTGTTTATCAATTTGCTGTATGATTTCAAGCATAACGTTTAACAACCATTATTAATCTGGACGATGTTGATTCTTTATATGAATTGAGTGCATAATCACCAAACACATTTACCAAGTTAAAGGAACAAGATGCAAAAAGCAATTCAAAATCTTTTTTGGTAAGTGCCTGTACCTTTTCAGTAAATTCAAACTCCCGATTGGTATCCGTGAAATGAATTTTTTTATAAATGAAACCTTTTTCGACCCAACGGGTTATTTTAAATTGAATTCCATCAATGGTTTTGCTTTCATACTCAACCAAATCTCTTATAACAAGCGGAGCATTCATAAAATCAATCAAGAGATAACCGCCCGTTTTTATGCTGCGATACATCTGTTTAATTACCTGCAGATTTTCTTCATTCGATTGAAAATAACCAAAGCTGGTAAATAAGTTCAAAGCCACATCAAAGGCATTTTCAAAACGCAAGTTGCGCAAATCTCCTACTTCAAATCGCAAATGTGCATTGGCAAATTGTTTGGCACGAGCAATACTTTGTGTAGAGAGATCAATACCTGTAACATCAAAACCAAGAGAGTTCAGGTAAATCGCATGCCTCCCTTTACCACAGGCCAGATCAACTATTTTGGTATTAGGAGAAACATGAAAATGCCTGGTTAAATTATCTAAGAACAGCTGGGCCTCCCTTTCATCTCTGTCCTGATACAGCATATGATAATAGGGGGAATCAAACCACTCGGTAAACCATTCTTTTTCCATGCTCATTTCATGCAAGTTTAGGCTTTTCAGCAGCTAAACACCAAGTAATATGGTGTTCACTATTAATTCTCAGGTATTTAACCTGTGCATTTGCAGGTTTGTTTGTATAGGTTAAATTTGCAACCCTTAAAAAACAATTGTGACGTTAATTAAATCTATTTCAGGTATCAGAGGAACTATTGGCGGCAAGGCAGGTGATGCTTTAACACCGCTCGATGTGGTGCGATTTACATCTGCTTTCGGCAGTATGATAAAAGGTAATAAAAAAAGTTGCAGAATTGTGGTTGGCCGTGATGCCCGCATTTCAGGCGACATGGTAAATCGTTTGGTTACCGGCACACTTATCGGCTTAGGAATTGATGTGGTTGATTTGGGCCTCTCTACCACACCTACAGTTGAAATGGCTGTAACTGCAGAAGATGCTAATGGCGGAATCATACTTACAGCAAGCCATAACCCCAAACAATGGAATGCATTAAAGTTGTTGAATAATGCCGGTGAATTTATTTCCGATGAGTTAGGCAAACAGGTGATGGAGCTGGCAGAGAAAGAAGCTTTTGAATATGCACAGGTGGATAAGTTAGGCACCTACACCCAAAAAACCGATTACATAAAAAAGCATATTGATAAAATTTTGGAAATGGAATTGGTTGATGTGAAAGCCATTAAAGAAAAAAAGTTTAAGGTAGTGGTAGATGCTGTAAACTCAACCGGAGGCATAGCCGTGCCCATGCTTTTAAAAGCGCTGGGCGTGCAGGAGGTAGTTGAAATTTATTGTACACCTGATGGTAAGTTTCCGCACAACCCAGAACCACTTCCTGAAAATCTTAATGAAATTTCCACACAAGTTAAACGCAATAAAGCCGATCTGGGTATTGTGGTAGATCCCGATGTTGACCGCTTGGCTTTAGTTAGTGAAGATGGCAGCATATTTGGTGAAGAATATACCTTGGTAGCAGTTGCCGACTATGTACTGAAAA
This sequence comes from Bacteroidia bacterium, assembly GCA_044351265.1. Taxonomy (GTDB): domain Bacteria; phylum Bacteroidota; class Bacteroidia; order UKL13-3; family UKL13-3; genus JAJTFA01. The sequence continues at coordinate 28,209 of JBILGC010000009.1, read as the reverse complement.
ATATTAGTGATGACCAGTTAAAAAAATCTGGTCTCAAAAGAAATACGGTATCTAATCTTTCATCCACTCGAGCGCTCAGAGATATTACTGAAAAACATGGAGGCAGCTATAGTGCGAGTGCGGTTGGAGAAGTGAACGTGGTGAGGATCATGAAAGAATCCAAAGCTATTATTGGAGGCGAAGGTAACGGTGGCGTTATTTTACCTGAACTGCACTATGGCAGAGATGCACTGGCAGGTATTGCACTTTTTCTTTCGCACCTGGCTAAGTATGGCAAAATATGCTCCATGCTTAGGGAAAGCTATCCTGATTATTTTATTGCTAAAAAGAAAATAGAGCTTACTCCTGAAATTAATATAGACAGCCTGCTTGGCAAAATTCAGGAAAAGTATAAAAAACAACCCATCAATACCGTTGATGGGGTGAAGATTGAGTTTGATAAAGAATGGGTACATCTTCGCAGATCCAATACTGAACCCATTATCCGCATATATGCCGAAAGCCGCAGTGAAACAACGGCCAATAACCTGGCAGAAAAACTGATAATGGACATGAAACAATTTATCAAATCTTAACCCATACCGGTTATACTTAAATAAAATAAAATGGCTTTAAAATGCGGCATCGTAGGATTGCCAAACGTAGGTAAATCAACCTTATTCAACTGTCTGAGCAATGCAAAAGCACAGGCTGCCAATTTTCCTTTTTGCACCATAGAGCCAAATGTAGGAACCATAACTGTTCCGGATGAAAGGTTAAACGAACTTGCAAAGCTTGTAAATCCTCAAAAAATTGTGCCTACCACAATTGAAATAGTTGATATTGCCGGCCTGGTAAAAGGAGCAAGCAAAGGCGAAGGTTTGGGCAATCAGTTCTTGGCCAACATACGCGAAACAGATGCTATATTGCATGTGCTTCGTTGTTTTGATAATGATAATATCATACATGTAGATGGCTCAGTAAATCCGGTACGTGACAAAGAAATTATTGATACCGAGTTGCAACTGAAAGATCTGGAATCAATTGAAAAAAAATTACAGCGCATTAGCCGCGCAGCTAAAACAGGAGATAAAGATGCTGCCAAAGCAGAAGCTGCCCTACTCAAATACAAGAATCACTTGGAATCCGGGCAATCAGCTCGTAGCGTACAGGCAAGCGATGAGGAAAAAAAACATGTGGAAGATATCTTTCTGCTAACCGATAAACCGGTTTTATACGTGTGCAACGTAGATGAAACATCTGTGGTTAACGGAAACAAATATGTAGAAATGGTTAGAGAGGCCGTGAAAAATGAAAATGCCGGAATCTTAATTATCAGTGCAGCCATAGAATCTGAAATCACCCAATTGGAAAGTTATGAAGACCGCATGGCATTCCTTAGCGACTTGGGATTATCAGAGTCTGGCGTTTCCAAACTAATTAAAGAAGCGTATAAGCTGCTTAATTTGATAACTTATTTTACAGCAGGGGTGCAGGAGGTTAGAGCATGGACCATCACAACCGGAACCAAGGCTCCGCAGGCCGCAGGCGTAATTCATACTGATTTTGAAAAAGGCTTTATCAGAGCCGAAGTAATTAAATACAAAGATTTTATTGAGCTGGGCTCCGAAGCAGCCTGTCGTGATGCAGGAAAGCTAGGTGTAGAGGGCAAGGAGTATGTGGTAGGAGACGGAGATGTGATGCATTTTCGTTTCAATGTGTAAACAAACCCCTACTATTATTTAAAATATCTTAATTTTTTTTAAGTCTGTCTTTTTCGATGCTGTCTTTCGTTTTGGTATCGTAACAAAACGAAAAAAATGATAATAAATGTAACTGATGCCAACTTTGATGCGTTGGTGCTAAACAATGAAATGCTTGTTGTAGTAGATTTCTGGGCTAACTGGTGCAAACCTTGCCTTGAACTGGGTAAAACACTTGAAGAATTAGGTCCCTCATTCGAAGGCAAAGCTATGATTGCTAAACTAAACGTAGCTCATAATCCTGTAATTTCAATACGTTATATGGTGCTGGGTTTGCCCACCATACTGATTTTTAAAAACGGAGAAATCGTAAATAAAATAACAGGAAAATGTTCTAAAAACGTGATTGAGAAAGCAATAATCCAACAACTCTAAATGCCCTCTTTCATTAAGAACATAAACTTAAAACCCCTCCTATAAATATCTTAAAACACTGGTTTACAGATTATTTAAGAATATGGAGTTACTTCGCAAATAGGTTGCGAAGCCGTTGAAAAACTTTGCATACAGAAATTCAAATTAAAACAGAAACGTATGCAAACCATTACAAAAAATCTTAACACTGTTAAGCCCTTACAATTAATTGATGAAGCCACAGTAGCAATTACAGCTTGTCGCTATGAAGAAGCCCTGCACCTGCTCAACACCTTTTTATTGTTTCAACCCGGCAATTTAGATGCCCGCTTAAAAAAGGGATTGTGCTATCTATACAATGAGCAATTCGATGAAGCAAGGCAATTGTTTAATGAAGTTTTGGATGAAACAGGAGGATACGCTGAAGCCTATTACTGTTTTGCAGAATACTATAAAGTAATGCTTGATTATGATTTTGCATTAACCTATATAACAGATGCACTGATGCTGGATGAGGGAAACGCAACCTATCACAGGCTAGCTGCAGAGCTATGCTACCTTCAGCAAGATTATGTTGAATCTTTTGGTTTAATTAATAAAGCAATAGTCATTAACCCGTTTAAAGAAGAGTATTATTACTGGCGAGCCATCATACTGGTGCGTTTAAACAAATTGCAGGTTGCCATAAATGATTTAAACAGATCCATTAGCATTAATCCTCAATTTACAGAGGCCTACCGCAAACGCGCACATCTGCGCATGCGCTCAGGAGAAGTAGATGCTGCTTTGCAAGATTTGAAAACTGCTCAAAGATTGGAACTGTTGCAGACGGAACAGACACGCCATGCAGCATAATAAAAATTAACTTTTGTAGATTGATTATAGCCTAACCCCTTACCCCAAATGGTGTAAAGGGGTTTATGGCATTAACGGTAAACAACTAAAAAATTAAATAAGTTGCACAGTTAACGATACAGGTGTATATTTGCCAACTGTTTAATCAGTAAAATGTTCTTTAAAATTCAATTAGAATAAAAAATATATCGCGGAGTGGAGCAGTGGTAGCTCGTTGGGCTCATAACCCAAAGGTCCCAGGTTCGAGTCCTGGCTCCGCAACCAATTAAAAAGCCATCAACCGATGGCTTTTTTGTTTTTATTAGCTGAGTTAAGCCGAATAAGGCTTCTGAATCCAGATAATAGAATCAATCATTGATCCAACTTATTCAGATTTTTTTATCTTAGTTTCTGGTTTAACCTGATTTTTTAATCCTGTATATGTTACTTATTCAATGAAAATTATAATTTCACTAATCGTTTTATTTTTTAACATTACCCTAGTGAGCGCACAAATACATATCTATAAAGGCCGCAACACCAACAGCAGCGACATTATTTATACATGGGATGGTAAACACCTGTATAAAGGACGTAACACCAACAGCAGCGATATACTATATACATTTGATGGTAAGCACCTCTATAAAGGCAGAAGCACAAATAGCAGTGATATATTATATACGTTTGATGGAAAACACTTATACAGAGGGCGCAATACCAACAGCAGTGATATTTTATACACTTTTGATGGCAAGCATGTATATCAGGGCAGAAACACAAATAGCAGCGATATCATCCATACATATGATGGCAAGTATTTTTACAGAGGAAGAAACAACAATAGCAGCGATATCATACTCACATCTGATGGAAGGCTTCCATTGTTTCTATTCATCATATAAATAATAAAAAAGCCCCTAATCAAGGGGCTTTTTTATTCAATTATTTTTACCAATACTATTCTACCTGCATATCAACCCTGCGGTTTCTTGCACGTCCCACTTCGGTTGAATTGGAAACAACAGGCCTGCTTGAGCCATAACCGGTGGCAGAAATACGTGTGGCATCAACGCCTTTGCTGACCAAATAATTTTTAACTGCATCTGCCCTACCCTGAGATAATACTATATTCATGATTGAGTCACCTACATTATCAGTATGACCATCGATTCTAAAGATAAATATTTGATTATCCACGAGCAATTCCGCAAGCTTATCCAAGGCAGGGAAAGAACTCGACTTTATGATTGACTGACCTGTTTCGAACTGAAGGTTTTTTATACCATCATTTATTACCATCAACTGACCTTTAGTAGCCTGCACAGGACATCCGTTATTGGCAGCTCTACCTGCTTGTGTAGGGCACTTGTCTCTATAATCAGGAATACTGTCTTTATCAGTATCCATTGCTCGTCCGGAACCATCTACAAGGGCCCCATCAGGTGTATTAAGTTCCTTATCGAATACATCTGAAACCCCGTCACCATCGCTATCATTTTTATATGATTCCCTGAAAGCAATTATTAAGGAATCACTCTTCCTCTTGTTTTCCTCCAACTTCTGCTCAAAGCTTTTACGCATAAATTCAAAGGCAGAATCGTGCTCACGTTTCATATTTTCCATTCTCTGGTTTGTTTCATTTCTGGTTTTTATTAGTTCATCATAGACCTGTTCAGCAGGCTCTACCCATTCAATAGATCTATCATTCTTAGTAGCACCAAAATTATAGGTTAAGAAGATTTGCGGTAATATGTAAAAATCATTAGAACGATTGGTTGAAGACAGCGATTCGTATCCATCAATTTGATCAGTGAATGTAAGACGTTGACCAATTTCAATACCAAAATCAAACATTGGATTAATAAACCATTTAAAGCCTACACCATAGGGAACAATCAACGAACCCACTTCAGGCAAGGTTGATGCTACACTTGAAGGGTTATAGGAAAGAAAACCCTTATGATAACCCAATCCTGCTCCGATGTATAATTGGGATATATTCTTGCCGGTACTTTTCTTCTTGAAGTTAACAAGGTTTAAATTGCATTGAGTACTAAACTCTAAAAAGTCATTGGTGCTTTGATAATATGGCGTACTTGATCCTAAATTTTTATTTTGCATTTGCCCCGCTAAGATCGTAGCCCTCATGCTAAAATTATTAGCAAACACGTATTTGGCAGAAAATCCGAAAGCTCCTGATAATTGTTTTATATCTCTATCACCCTGCATTACTGGTGCGCCTGCGTGGACTGAAAGACCCCATCGTTTATATTCTTGAGCTGTTGAGGTAGAAAATTGAGCAATAAAAATGATTAAAAAAAGATAAAACGATATTCTCATAAGAAGTGCAGTTTAATTCTTACAAAGCTAATTAATACACCTTCCTATTAAATTAAGCTTAACCACAAATTAGGTTTGTAGTGCAGTTTTATAGACACTTAGGCACCGGATTCTAGCCTCTTCATGCTTTACAATTGGACTTGGATAAACAGATGTCTCATACTCCGGAACCCACTTTTTAACATAATCTAAATCAGGATCAAACTTTTGAGTTTGCAAACTTGGGTTAAAAACCCTGAAATAAGGTGCCGCATCGGTGCCACAGCCAGCAGCCCACTGCCAGCCTCCATTATTGGCGCTTAAATCAAAATCGAGCAATTTTTTTGCAAAGTAGGCTTCACCCCAACGCCAGTCTATAAGCAAATGCTTGGTTAAGAAACTTGCTACTATCATACGAACACGGTTATGCATATACCCTGTTGTATTTAGCTCGCGCATACCGGCATCTACAATGGGATAACCAGTTTTGCCTTCACACCATGCATTAAATTCAGTTTCATTATTTCTCCATTGTATCCTGTCATACTGCGGTTTGAATGCATGTTGAGCCACCTGCGGAAAGTGCGCCAAAATCATCATGTAGAAATCGCGCCAGATTAATTCGTTTAAATATGTTTCGTTTAAAGCAAGCGCCTTCTTTGCCTTATCCCGTATACTGATGGTGCCGAATCTGTAGTGAATTCCGAGGCGTGATGTACCGACTATGGCAGGAAAGTTTCTTGTCTTATCATAGTTTTTTATAACCCCTGAGGTGGTTTCTTTTGGAGGGAAAACCATACTGCTTGCCTTGAAATTCATTGTTGCAAGAGTAATCATTGGCCGGGGAGAAGCCAACTGGAAATAGTTTCCGGTTAATTCTTCTGATGCATATTCATGCAACTGCACATCCGTTAATCGCGCTTTCCATTTTTTTGAGTATGGTGTGAATATGGTATATGGTTTGCCATCATCTTTTAAAATTTCGTTCCATTCAAAAATGCACTGATCCTTGCTTGTATTAAAATTAATTTGATGCTCATTTAAAAGTTGTGCAACTTCTTCATCTCTTTGTTTGGCATAAGGTTCATAATCCCTATTTACAAATACTTGTTTGATATTGTATTGCTTTATAAGCTGTTTCCATGCATTTACAGGGCTGTCATAGCATACAACCAAATCACTTCCTAGTGAAATAAGTTTCTGCTTTATTTCAGAGAGCTGTTGGTGTATAAAAGTTACCCTCGCATCATCCCTATCCTCTAGCTTATTTAAAATAAGCGGATCAAAAATAAAAACCGGAATAACCTTTAAGCCGCTTTTTAGTGCATAGTATAGACCTGCATTATCATGCAAGCGCAAATCTCTTCTGAACCAGAAAGCGGCACATGCAGTATTATTTGTCATGAGAAGAATAACAAGCAATCATTAGGCTTGTTTTATTTTCTTTTCTATAAGTGAAGTTGAGTAACCCGGCATAAAATCTATTGTTTTAACCTTTCCTCCTTTTGCAGTCACAATATCATAGCCCACAATATTTTCCGGAGAATAATCACTCCCCTTCACCAAAATATCGGGCTGTACTTTTTGAATCAATTCGTAAGGTGTATCTTCATCAAATAATATCACAGCATCAACACAAGCCAGAGAAGCAAGAATAAACAAGCGCGATTGTTCATCCTGAATAGGACGTGTTTCGCCTTTCAGTTTCCTTACGGAAGCATCAGTATTCACAGCTACAATCAGTTTGCTGCCTAAATCGGCTGCCTTAGCAAGGTAGTCTGCATGTCCGAGATGTAGAATATCAAAGCATCCGTTGGTAAATACAACCTGTTCACCGTTTTTATGCCAAGCCTTTAATTTGGCTTCCAATTGCAGTGCGTCTGCACAAATCTTATCAGTAATTTGCTGATGAATGCCCATGCTATGCTACGTTTCTTTTTCTTTCTTCAATGATAGTAAGAATAAGTGAAATACCTCCAACGATTAATATCATAAGCATTTGAAGGCCATGCGATACAAAGCCAAAAACACCGCCATTTAGCGAAGAAACACCATATAATGCGAGTCCTTTTGCTACAAAAATATGATAGGCACCAATACCACCGGAAACCGGGGCAGCAAATCCGAAAGTGCCAACCACCAAAATGCTGAGTGCAGCTGCCAGGCCAACACCTGCCGTTCCATCAAAAGCCATGAGGTAGCACCATGTATTAAGAAAATAAAGTATCCAGATAATGAAGGTATATAAGAAGAAAAGTAAAGGCTGCTTTAAACTAAATACACTTTTAAAGCCTGATGCAAAACCTTCTAATAAAACGCTAAACTTAGAAACAAGGGCGCTCTCTGATAGTTTATTTCTAAATTTGTATGATATAAAAGCTATGAGAAGCAAGGCAAGCATAAGCCACATAAACATAAAGCCATAGCTGCTTCCTAATTTTTGAGCTATGGGCGCAATGAATGTATCATTAAAAAAAACATAAAGCGTATCAAACTGAAGCAATAATACAATGATTGTTAACAAAAGCAGAATCAGCATGTCAAACACACGTTCAACTACTACCGTTCCAAGTGATTGATTAACGGGTATGCGATTGGTTCTATACAATATACCGCACCTGCTTACTTCTCCCATGCGAGGTATAGCGAAATTGAACAAGTAGCCAATCATTACCGCATTAAACGACTGTAAGGCTGTAGGTTTTTTACCCAAAGGCTCTAGTATTTGATTCCAACGCAGGGCTCTGAACCAATGGCTTGTGAGTGAGATGAGCAAGGCAGCACCAATCCAAAAGTAATTGGCACTTTTAAAACCGGCCATTACCTTATTGTAATCGAGATTAAGGTTAACAAAAGCAAGATAAAGCAGGCCTATTCCAAGGCCAAGAAAGAAAACAAATCTTAAGGCTTGTTTAAGCTTAATACTCAAGCAGGAAGTTTATTATTGGAATCGGGATAAACAGCAATGGGTTGATGTCTTTTTGCCTCTTCAAAATCCATGTGTGCATAGGAAATAATGATGAGGTAATCACCAACAAAACCTTTACGGGCCGCAGGACCATTGAGGCAGATAACACCGGAATGGCGCTCTCCTTTTATCACGTAGGTTTCCAAACGCTCACCGTTATTTACATTTACAACCTGAACTTTTTCATTTTCAATGATATTGGCAGCCTCCATTAAAGACTCATCAATAGTAATGCTTCCCACATAGTGCAACTCCGTTTGGGTTAGTTTGGCTCTATGTATTTTAGATTTAAGTACTTCGATTTGCATATAAAGCGCAGCAAAGTTATAGTAATTTTTGAGAATGCCTTAATTCAGAAAAATCTGCTACTTTTGCAGGCCTAATTTAAAAGGAGAAGTGCAGGAGTGGTTGAACTGGCACGCCTGGAAAGTGTGTATACCTTAACCGGTATCGAGGGTTCGAATCCCTCCTTCTCCGCCAACCCAATCCCGGGCTTTGCCCGGGATTTTTTATAGCCGCAGGTCTCAGGCTTGCCTGAAAGACCGGAGGATATAAAAAATTCGGTTCGCCATAGGCGAACGGGATTGGGTTGAAGCTTCCCTCCTTAATAACGAGAGAATCAATCGAATCCAATTTACGTTAAAACCTTATGAAATAAATAAAGCGAGCCTGCTTACAAGAGAAAGCAAGAATTACCTTAGCAGTCTATCTGTTGATTAAAAGAAAAAGTAACGATTACTGAGGCCTTACAACAATTTCAAGCTTCAATACATCTGAAAGCTTAACCACCGTATCCCAAGAAGGATTACCTTTTGCACTCTCCAGATTATTGATGCTGCGCAAGTGTATACCACTGCGCTCAGCAAGCTCTCGTTGGGTTAGCTGCATTACCTCACGTTTTCTGCGAATAACAAATGCCAAATCTTCCAAACTCATAAATGCAATATATTACACATAATTTAAAAATAAAAGACTATTTTTACATTTATATTAATTATTCATGTATTATATTGCATATTTTTATGCTATACGACAAATTTTATACTTGCCAATCAGCATATTAGCCTGATGTGTCTGATATGTTCAAAAATCAGAAACCACCTTGAATTATTTTCGCTTCGTTTTAAACACCTCCCATTCAATTTCAGTAAAGTCTAACTAATTAAAAATTATACAATGTCAACACTTCGTTTTAAAGCATTGGAAACCGTTTTGGGTCGCACCAGTGTAAAGGTTAATCCTCCATCATTTAAAGTTTCTGATTACTATAACTCCCGCGTATTTAATGATGCTGCCATGAAAAACTTTCTTGATAAGGAAGCTTACGAGGCGGTTATGCAAGCCATTAAACATGGTGAAAAAATTGATAGAAAGGTAGCCAATCAGGTTGCCGCAGGAATGAAAAGTTGGGCCATGAGCTACAATGTTACTCATTACACACACTGGTTTCAGCCACTAACCGGCTCTACTGCAGAGAAGCACGATGCTTTTTTTGAACCCACAGAAGATGGCCGTTCTATAGAAAAGTTTGCCGGCAGTGCGCTGGTTCAGCAGGAGCCTGATGCATCAAGTTTTCCGCATGGTGGTTTGCGCAATACTTTTGAAGCAAGGGGTTATACCGCTTGGGACCCTTCATCACCTGCATTTATTATGGAAGGATTAAATGGCAATACGCTCTGCATCCCTACCATTTTTGTATCTTATACAGGAGAGGCACTTGATTATAAAGCCCCTTTATTAAAAGCATTGCATGCTGTTGAGCATGCGGTAGTAGATGTATGCGCCAGCTATTTTGACAAACAAGTTACCAAAGCAATGGCATCTTTGGGAATTGAGCAGGAATATTTTTTGGTTGACGAAGCAATGGTTAATGCGAGGCCTGACTTAATGCTAACCGGAAGAACACTTCTTGGCCATGCTCCTGAAAAAGGCCAGCAATTGGAAGATCACTACTTTGGTTCCATACCTCCGCGCGTACATGATTTTATGGTTGACCTGGAAATAGAATGTTATAAATTAGGAATACCTTTAAAAACGCGCCATAATGAAGTGGCTCCGTCTCAATATGAGTGTGCTCCAAACTTTGAAGAAGTGAATCTTGCAATAGATCACAACCAGTTACTAATGGATTTAATGGAGAAGGTTGCCCAGCGTCATGGTTTCAAAGTACTATTGCATGAAAAACCTTTTGCCGGTGTGAATGGTAGTGGCAAACATAATAACTGGAGTCTTATTACAAATACTGGTGTAAACTTGTTAGCTCCGGGAAAAACGCCTCATACCAATTTACAATTCCTCACATTCTTTATCAATGTTATTAAGGCTGTGCATGACCATGCCGATCTTCTACGTGCCAGTATAGCAACTCCTTCAAACGATCATAGGCTTGGCGCAAATGAAGCGCCTCCGGCCATCATGTCTGTTTTTATTGGAACACAATTAACAAGTGTGCTTGATGATCTTGTTTCGGCAAAACCTAAAGGCGCAGTAAAGACATCTTCTAAAACTTCTATTGATGTAAAGAAAATTCCTGAAATATTGCTTGATAATACAGACCGTAACCGTACCTCTCCGTTTGCATTTACCGGAAATAAGTTTGAATTCCGTGCGGTAGGTTCATCTGCCAACTGCGCCAACGCAATGATTGTGCTCAATACCATTATGGCTCAGCAGTTAAAAAAGTTTAAGGCAGAGACTGATGCTATGATTAAAAAGGGTAAGAAAAAAGAAGATGCCATTGTTGAAATACTTAAATCTTACTACAAAGCATCCAAGAATATTTTGTTTGAAGGCAATGGCTATAGCGAAGAGTGGGTCAAAGAAGCGAAGAAACGTGGCTTAAGCAATATTAAAACAACGCCTGAGGCATTAAATGCCTATATTACACCGCAGTCAAAAGCTCTATTCAGCAATAATGATGTTTTTGATGAAAGAGAACTGGATGCACGCTACGAGATTATGCAGGAAGATTATGTGAAGAAAATTGATATTGAAGCTAAGGTACTTGCACAATTGGCAATTTCACATGTGATACCTGCAGCATTAACCTACCAGCAAAAATTATCAGACAATGTAGCCTCACTCAAATCAATAGGGCTTCCTAAAACCTCATTTGAAGCACAGCTGAAGTTTATTGAAGAGATTTCGAAATACGTAAAACACATACGTGAGAACGTAGAAAAGATGATAGCTGAAAACAATAAGGCGCATCATATTGAAAATACGCACAAAAGAGCTCTTTCCTATTGTCATAAAGTAAAACCTTTATTTGATGAAATACGCAAAAGCAGTGATGCTCTGGAGTTTATAATAGAAGATGAACTGTGGAAATTGCCAAAATATCGTGAATTATTGTTCGTTAAATAAAAAAAAAGTGTATACTTGTTTTTTAGAGCAATAATTTAGGACCACATCCATGAAAAGAGCTTACTACTTTTTACTGGCCATTTTTATTTCGGCCTCACTTACTCAATCTTGCAAACCCGGTAAAGGAAGCATGGCCGCTGCGCGCGAAGCTTTTGCTAAAAAAGAGTTTTTTACTGCGGGAGAGAACTATAAGGCAGTTTACAGCAAAACGAAAAACAAGGAAGAAAAAAATGAGGCTTGTTTTAAAACTGCTGAATGCTACAGATTGTCAAACGATATGAAGAATGCCGAAAACTGGTTTAGAAAAACAGTGAAGGCCGATCCTAAAAATACTGAAGCATTGATGCGTCTTGGGCAATCTCTTAAAGCCAATCAGAAATTTACTGAAGCCATAGTTGAATTCAATAACTATAAAAAGCTGATGCCTGCCGATGCCCGTGCGGATGAAGAAATAAAAGGCTGTGAGCAAGCACTGAAATGGAAGAACGAAAAAACACGTTACGTAATTGAAAACGTAAAAGCTATTAACAGTAAATGGAGTGATTTTGCTCCGATGTGGTATAAAAAAGACCAGTTATTTTTTACTTCAGACCGCGAGAATGGCGTAGGCAAAGCCATGTATGGTTGGACCGGAAATGGGTACACCGACCTTTACAATATTAAATTTAAAATAGACAAAAAGAACCCTGATAATATTAAATACGAATTGCCTCTATTGGCCGATAAAGAGAATTTGAATGGTAAATTAAATGATGGAACAATTGCATTCGACTCGAAATTTACGGTAGCCTACCTCACCAAATGTAATTATGATAATAATGGTAAAGGTAAAAACTGCCGTATTTATACCTCAACAGGTCAAGGCTCTGAATGGAGTATCCCCGAACCTCTCTCATTTAGCACCGATTCTTTTACCTGCGGTCATCCATACCTGAGTAAAGATGGCCAAACTTTATACTTTACTTCAGACATGCCGGGCGGTGAAGGCGGAAAAGATATTTGGATGGTTACATATTCTAAAAAAGGTAAATCTTGGGGAGATCCGGTAAATCTTGGTCCTACAATTAATACAGAGGGAGATGAAATGTTTCCTTACATGCATGAGGATGGTACGCTCTACTTCTCATCAAATGGTCACGTTGGCCTTGGTGGAGTAGATATATTTTTCTCTAAGGGAGAAGGCACAGATTGGTCTACCCCAATTAATATGAAATCTCCAATAAACTCAGGTGGTGACGACTTCTCCTTAATTCTTGATAAAACCAAAGAAAGTGGATATTTTACTTCTAACCGCGAAGGCGGAAAAGGCCAGGATGATATTTATCGCTTCCGGATGAATCCATTGATTTTCACCCTGAGTGGAGTTGCCAGAGACTTAAAAACAAAGGAATTGCTTGCAAGTACAGTTCTAACCATTACCAACAGCACTGATTCCGGTAAATTGGTTATTAAAACTGATGCTAAGGGTTTCTATAAAATTACTTTAAAGCCAAAAACCGATTATGAATTGTTTGGTGCGCATGAAGACTATTACGATAGTAAAATTTATGGACAAACCACACGCGGCTTAGAGGTTTCAACTGATTTGGTTCAGGACCTTGAACTCGATCCGTTTGATTATGAAAAAGCATTTGAGGTAGAAGGTGTTTACTACGATTTAGATAAAGCCAATATCAGGGCAGATGCCGCAATTATTCTTGATACGGTTGTTTATCTCCTCAACAGATATCCTAAGATTCGTTTAGAGTTGGGTTCACATACCGATTGTCGTTCAGACTCATTGTATAACAAAGATCTCTCACAAAGACGTGCCGACTCCGCTGTTGCCTATATAGTGAGCCGTGGTATTGATAAAGAGCGTCTGGTGGCCGCTGGTTATGGCGAGTCTCAACTTGTGAATGATTGCGAATGTGAAGGCCGATATGTGAAACGCGTCTGTTCAGAAGAAGAGCACCAAATGAATAGAAGAACAACCATTAGACTATTAGGAAACGATTATGTTCCAAAGAATAAAGAAGAAATGAAAAAATCTGAGGACAAAACCCAGGTTAAACCCCAACAAAAAGGTAACCAACCTCCTCCAAGAAAATAATTAACAAGCCCCGCTGATGCGGGGTTTTGTTTTTTTGCACTTCTTATCAAATAAAATGAATTGTATTTTCGTTGACTGAAATCACATGCGAGCGGCTTTAATTTTAATATTGATTTTATCTGTTGATGTGTCTGTTAGGGCACAGAATCAAATCACTTCCCTAGACCTCGAAATTCAGAGAGCTCAACGCGCATTTGATGCCCGTAAATACAATACTGCTGCAGCACAGTTCAAACGTATCTATCCTAAAGTTAAAGTTGAGGATAAACAAAATGAAATACTTTTTATGGTAGCAGAAAGCTACCGTAGAGCTAACAATTTTAAGCAGGCTTTTGAATGGTATGAAAAACTGGTGAATACAAAATACCCAAATCCTAAAATTTTGTATTCTTATGGTCTCTTGCTTAAAAATTTTGAACGTTATGAAGAAGCAAGCAGAGCCTTTTATGACTATCTGTTTGAAATGCCGGGCGACAGCAATGCAATTCGTGAAATCCAATCTTGCGGTGTTGTGCAGCAATGGAAAGCCAAGCCACAAAAGTTTGATATTAAAGATGTGAGTGTGTTAAACACCCCGGTGTCTGATTACGCACCTTACTATGCAGGAGGTAAACTCTTCTGGGCTTCATCAAGACCCGAAGCAACAGGCAACGAAATTTTTGAATGGACAGGTCAGAAATGTTCTGATTTTTTTGAAGCCACATTAAGCAATGGATTTTGGAGTAAAGTACAGAATGTAAAAGGTGAAGTAAATACAAATTTTAATGAAGGGGCTGCCTGCATCGACTCAACTCTAAGCACGATGTATTTTACCCAATGTAATGGTATTGATGGTAAAGGAATGAATTGCAAAATTTACGTCTCTTACTTTCAAAATAATGCTTGGGGTGAGCCCAAAATGCTGCCATTTTGCTCTGATTCATTTTCCGTTGGACATCCTGCTATTAGCGCTGATGGCAAACAACTCTTCTTTGCAAGTGATATGCAAGGTGGTTTTGGTGAGAAGGATATTTATGCTGTTTCCTATGATATGGTTAGAGATAAATGGGGTACTCCCCAAAACCTCGGACCTAATGTGAATACAGCGGAAGATGATATGTTTCCTTTTGTTGATGAAACTGGCAAATTATACTACGCTTCAAAAGGATTTACCGGCATGGGTGGTCTGGATTTATATGTTACGTTTGATTCTGCAGGTGTGTACGTTAAGCCAAGAAATCTGCAGTACCCCATTAACTCCGGTGGTGACGACTTTGGAATTACCATTCTTCCAAGCTCGCAGGTAAAGGAGAATGGAGCTATAGGCTACTACAGCTCCAACAGAGAAGGTGGCAAAGGCGATGATGATATTTATTCCATCTCTATTAAGCCATACATTTTTGTGCTTAGAGGAAAGGTTTTCGACCGTGAAAGCATGGCGCCTCTTGCACAGGCAGTAGTTGCCGTGAAAGATGCATACGGGAAACCTGTTTTCAGCATCAAAACCGGACCAAGCGGTGAATATACCGGGGAGTTGCCACTAAATGCAATGCATAATCTGGCCGCTTTTAAAGAAAAGTATTTTACCTCTTCATCCGTTATTATTTCTACCCAAAATATAAAACAGGATTCAGTACTTGAAATCAATCTGATACTTGAACCCATACCTGCCGAGGATGTTGACTTTACCCTGAAAGGTATTTTTTATGATTTGGATAAATGGGATTTAAGAGATGAATCGAGGAAAGTGCTCGACTCACTTACCACCATTTTAAATAAAAATCCTACCTTGGTTATTGAGCTGGCTTCACATACCGATAGTCGTGCACCTCAAGATTACAATCTGGAACTATCTAAAAAACGCGCAAAAAGTTGTGTTGATTACCTGATTACAAAAGGTATTGCCAAAGAAAGACTAATTCCCATGGGTTACGGAGAAACCAAACTGGTTAATGATTGTGCCGATGGCGTGGAATGCAGTGATGAGGAGCACCAACAAAACAGACGAACCACCTTCCGTGTGTTGCGCAGTGATTATAAAGGTAGAAAGTAAATTTATTGGGTTATCAGTGCATTAAAATTTTAACCAGCACTTCTTTTAAAAGCTCATCTTGTCCGGCAGAAAGGTTGTTCACTCCCTTGCTTTTTAAATCATACTCATGCATAATACGTATGCAGCGTTCAAGCTCTGCAGCAGAGTATTTGCCTGCTGCCGATTGATAATCATTTGCCTGATAATAATTAAAGCCGAATTGCTTTTGCAATTGTGCCCTGTCTCTTATGCCACTTTGTTTAACAATGTATGACTTATTAAAAAAAGTATTCATGTTTATGAGTGTGGCAATAATGGAAAAATCTTTAGCCTTGCTCATGTGGTGACCAATATGAAAAGCCCTTGAAGCATTTTTATTGGCTATGGCCCCTATCAACTCAAAAACATTAAACTCTTTGCTGATGCCAATTTTCAACTCTACATCGGTATCGGTTATTTCCTTGTCGTCATTTTTATTGATGATGAGTTTCTCCAGCTCATTGGCAATTTTAGCAAGATCACTGCCAAGAGAATCGGCTATTAAATTAGATGCACGGGAACTAATGCTGTAACCTTTGCCCTTTAAATATTGCTCTATCCATGGCCCTAGCTGATTATCATATAACTTCTTAGATTCAAAAACCACATACTTGCTAATGGCTTTATAAAAACGGGTGCGTTTATCAAGCTTGGAACTTTTATTGCAAATAACCAAAATGGTGGTAGGCACAGGCTTTTCCAAATACCCCTCCAATTCTTCCAGCTTTTTCAT
This sequence comes from Bacteroidia bacterium, assembly GCA_044351265.1. GTDB lineage: Bacteria > Bacteroidota > Bacteroidia > UKL13-3 > UKL13-3 > JAJTFA01. Next base: position 11,748 of record JBILGC010000009.1, on the reverse strand, counting down.
GGTTTGCGCCTCTTTAACAACTATTACCTGGTAAGGGGCCATCATCGGAAATCTTCTGGCTGCGCCTGCTATTTCATTAACATCAGTATCTTTGCCGTAAAGTATGGTTTGGTTAAAACCCTTTTCCCCATCATTCAGCACGTGGTCTTCTATAAAATTGCTAATTTCATCAATATAGTAATGCTCCTCTCCGTAGAGATAGTACACCGGAGCATATTTTTTTGCTCTTAGGTCGGATATGAGTTTATTGAATTCGGCCGACATAGAATTTTGCTTTTATTTGCAATGCATGCAACTAAACTTTCCTGCATACAATTTTAAGCTGAAATCTCAAGAAAACAGAAACTATGTTTTCGACATCATCAGGAAAAAGTATGTGGTGCTTACGCCTGAAGAGTGGGTAAGGCAGCATTTACTGCATTATTTGATTGAGGCGGCCGGCTACCCTGCTTCTCTTATAGCTGTTGAAAGAGGCCTGCAAATGAATGGTTTACAAAAAAGATTTGATGTACTGGTGTTCAATAGGCAGTCAGAACCTTTGCTGCTGGTTGAGTGTAAATCGCCTGAAACGGTGTTGACAAAAGATACGTTTTTACAAGCTGCCGTTTATAATTCGCAGTTTGCATGCAGGCATATTCTCATCACCAATGGTATTAATCATTACTGCTGCAGCTATACCTCAGGCGAGCCAAGGGTTACCGAACAAATACCTTCTTTTAATTCCCTATAAACTTAAGCTATACGCAAACCGTTGGGTACTGGTAAACCCAGCTCAAGCAAGGTTACTTCTTTGTTTTCGCCAACTGCTCCCAGCATCAAACACTCACTCATAAAATTTGCAATTTGCTTTGGAGGGAAATTAACAACTGCCACCACCTGTTTTCCCGGCAACTGTTCTTTTGTATACAATTGGGTTATTTGTGCAGATGTTTTTTTAATACCCAAATCACCAAAGTCAATAATTAGCTGATATGAGGGGTTACGCGCTTCAGGAAAATCATGCACCTCCAGAATGGCGCCAACACGCATTTCAATCTTTTCAAAATCATTCCACGTAATTGGCTCCATGTGTTAATCAATGCTTAGAAAACTCCATCAAATACGGTTTTATAAACTGATCCAAATCTCCATCCATCACCCCTTGCACATCAGAAGTTTCGGTATCTGTTCTTAAATCTTTAACCAGCTTGTATGGATGGAAAACATAATTTCTTATCTGACTGCCCCACTCTATCTTTTTCTTGCCTGCCTCTATTTTATCGCGCGCCTCATTTCGTTTACGCATTTCAATTTCATACAATTGCGATTTAAGCATTTTCATTGCCCTATCTCGGTTTGCACTCTGAGAACGCTCAACCTGGCAAACTATTACAATACCTGTTGGTTTGTGAGTTAGCTGCACTTTGGTTTCTACTTTGTTGACATTTTGGCCACCCGCACCACCAGAGCGCGAAGTTTGAATTTCAATATCGGCATCCTTGATCTCTATTTCAATATTATCATCTACCAACGGATATACATATACAGATGCAAAGGATGTATGCCTGCGCGCATTAGAGTCGAAAGGAGAAATCCTTACCATGCGGTGCACACCATTTTCGCCTTTTAAATACCCATAGGCAAATGTTCCTTCAACCTCAATAGAGCATGATTTTATACCGGCACCATCACCAGCCTGTTCATCTATTACTGCTGCCTTAAATCCCTGCTTATCGCAATACATCAGGTACATGCGCATCAGCATCTCGGCCCAATCCTGGCTCTCGGTTCCACCGGCACCTGAGTTTATGTTAATCACACAATTTAGCTGATCTTCTTCATTGCTTAGCATATTTTTAAACTCCAGCTCTTCTACAGCCGCAAGTGTTTTTAAATACTGTGCATCCACTTCCTCATCGCTTGCCTCTCCGGCAGCTGCAAACTCATTCAATACACCTAAATCATCAAATACCTGCTGCACGGCAGCATAGGCTTCTGTCCAGATTTTTTTAAGTTTAATTCCTTTTAATACTTGTTCTGCTTTTTTGGGGTCGTTCCAAAAATCAGCACCGTGGGTTTGCTCTTCTTCTTTAGCTATTGCAGCCAATTTACCCTCAACGTCAAAGATACCTCCTCAGGTCTTCTACCCTTATCTTTATTGATTTAAATTGCTCGTTTGTCATATGGGCAGCAAATATAGGCCAAAAACAGGTATTGCTGCAGCAACAAATGAATTAGCTGACATTTATACATATATTGAGGCAATGGTTATATCTTTGCTACTCAAACACCATGTAAGGGGATGACTGGAATTGACGGGAAGAGCAACTGACAGGTAAGCACGCAGCGCATTGGGATGTTGGCGCTTTAATCTCAACACTCAAAACTTTAACTGGCGATTCAAACTTCGCTATGGCTGCCTAATCAGGAAGATTACGCACATGCCATTGTCCCGCAGGGGTTAGCTTAACCGCTCTTGCATCCGGGGCATCAACAGGAAAAGCGTTGCGGTGGTTCTCCTTTAACTGCATCAACTACCTAAGAGGATAAGGGTTGGTTTGGTAAGTGTTGCAACCGTACCTGTCTCGAAAACAATGCAACGCTAAGCGTGAAGAAAGCCTGATTCATTCCTTCTCCGGACGCGGGTTCGATGCCCGCCATCTCCACAATGAGCCCGCGTTTGCGGGCTTTTTTTTATTATTAATTTAAAGTAAGAAATCTGTCGCTTTAGATTACCTGCAACAAATGTTCTACATTGGGAAGAATATTAATCAATAATGAAATAGTAAAATTTTAAATTTGTTGCGTATTTTCGAAAAATAACCTACTAACTATGAATCCCTTATTTAAAAAACTAACCCTCGGCTTGGTTTGTATTGTTGCAATTCTGACTGCACATGCACAGCCCCACAATTCTAAAATTCATGTTGCCATTAATGGTAACGATAGCGGTTCTATCGGACTCATTGGCTCTCCTTTCCGAAAAATACAGTCCGCTATTAATTACTCAGTAAATGGAGATACAATAGTGGTGGGTAATGGGATTTATTATGAAAACTTAGACATCGGAGCTAAAGCGATTAATTTACAGGGAGGAGGACCTCAAACAACTATAATAGATGGTAACAAAACCGGAATTGGGATCATTGTAAGGTCTTCTGCTTCTACTATAGATGGATTCTCCATTAGAAACACATCGCCACCCAGTTATCAAATTAAATGGGTAAGCTCTTATGGATTCCATACATCAGGAACGGGTATTTTTAGCGGTGACCAGAGTGCAAGACCATCAATAAAGAATTGCTGGATTTATGATAACGAAATTGGAATTTACGGCAATGCTAATTTGATGAATTGTAAAATATATAATAACATCACTGGTTATGATGGATATTGGGTACATCCAATTATTGATAGATGTATTTTTAATAATAATACCACTGCACTTGCTATTTCAAATGCAGCAAACTCTATACTTAGAAATTGCTTAATGTATTCAAACACCAAAGCAATCTATCTTCGTGCGGATTTAAATGCTTGGGGTTTTAGATTCGATATTATTAATTCAACCATCGTAAACAACCAAAGCATCCTTACTACATTAGAAGGGATAAAAACATTTATTACTAATAGTATAATATATGGGAACATTAATAAATCCCTGCCATTTAATCAACAATATGATTCAGCTTTTATTAAAAATAGCTTGATAGAGTTGGCAAAAAATGCTGTACCATTAAATAGCTGGGGTAAAGTAATCTATGATAGTTTAACAAATAAAAGTAGTAATCCTTATTTTACAGATACCATAAGCTATAATATTTCCTCATATAGCCCTGCTATTGGTTCTGGAACAGCAATTGGAACTCCCTCAATAGACCTTAATGGTAATCCGCGACCAAATCCTGCCGGAACAAACCCTGATATTGGTGCTTATGAAAATGCGCTAGGAATTCCCATTGATACCTCTTGTAATTATACCTTTACCACCTTGCCTGCCAATGCATCCCTCGTTAAAGGATCTAACCATACTTTTAACTCCTTTCACACAGGTAACTACGCTTATCAATGGCAGTCTGATGCTGCAGGTTTGGGTTGGCAAAATATTCCCAATTTAAATCAGTATTCAGGCGCCAATTCAAATAACCTGATTTTAAATGCTATCTCTGTGTCTAACCACAAACAACGTTTCAGGGTAATTGCTTCTAAAACCGGATGTGCAGATACCGCGGTAGCTGTAATTCTTAATGTTATAGATGTGGCAAAGGATTCAGCTGACCTTGTGATTGCAAAAGATTCTATAGCCAAACTCAATCAGTTGCTTGTTAACAAACACGACACGCTGTATGTAGGTAGCAATATCACAACCGATACCCTAAAGATATCTATTCGTACCGGTCTGTCTTCAGCTTCAGCTGTGCTAAACAGCATCAAGGTTTATCCAAACCCTGCAGCAACAGTTTTGCATATTGATTTGGAAAAACCGGGTAACTATATCGCCAAATTATCTGGAATAACCGGACAAACAGTTGTTTCTCCTACCTCGGGTACAATCGATATTTCCAGTTTGGCTAATGGAGTGTATGTTTTAACCATTTATGATTCGAACAACAAGTTGATTTCAACGAATAAGATTTCTATTATCAAATAAATTTCTGCTAAAAATAATAACTATGAAAAAATCAATTACTCTTTCTATTTTAATTTTTATTACTTTCTGTGGATTTGCTAAAAAAGTGAGGTTCCGTGTTGATATGAGCGGACAAACCATTAGCAGCAATGGCGTAAGAATCGCAGGTAATTTTCAGGCGTTAGCCGGCTACGGTTCTGATTGGTCGCCATCAGCTACTCCAATGTCTAATGGCGGCAGTGGCAGTATTTATTCGGTTACGGTTGACGTCCCTTCTGGTCGGTTTTATGAATATAAATTTATAAATGGGAATGACTGGCCGGGTTCTGAGAATGTTCCAGCACTGGTGCAGGTGGGTCATCCGGTTAACGGAGGGTCTAATAATAACCGTTGGTCGTTTGTAGATTCAACATCTGCCGATACACTCATACTGCCGGCAGTTCTATTTGGCGGAGTAGCACCGGTAAATAAATATGCTGTTCGATTTTCAGTTGATCTTAATGGTCTGACCATAGCAAATGATGGGGTGTTAATTGCCGGTTCATTCACTAGCTGGGGATCCGGCCAGCGCAGAATGGCAAACTTATTTACAGGGAATAAGCTGTATGAGTTTATAGCCATTTTAGATATTAATTTCAGCTACGAGTACAAATTTAAAAATGGTGATACCGGCTGGGAATCTATCCCCTCTTCATGCGCAACTAATGGAAACAGACTTGTGCTAGCCAACTCAAATAAAGCAGAGCCAAGGGTGTGCTTTAACTCCTGTACATTTTGCCCTACTGCTCCTATTTCAAGATTTAATGCATTGTTTAGGGTTGATATGACAAGCTCTACATGCTTTGGAGGTTTTGATTCGGTAACAGTTGCGGGAAACAGAGATGAATTAACGAATTGGTCTAATGGTGTAAAATTAGTACGTTTGGGAACAACTAATATTTACCAGGCACTTATACAGTTGGACTCCGGACAGCTCGACTTTAAGTTCAGGTTTCATAAAAACGGAAGTACAGATTGGGAGAATGGGTCGAATAGATTATGGACACTTTCTAGAGCTGATACCCTGCCAATCACTTGCTTTGGGTCTCAAAACCCAGGTACTTGTACACCTCAGCCTGCCCCCTCTACAATTACTTTCCGTGTTGATCTTTCTAACGTTACACCTAATCCACAGGGTAAAATATATGTAATGGGTAATTTTCAAAGTCCTAGCTGGCAGGCAGGTGCTATTCGAATGAACCCTGTTCAGGGGGCCCCTGGAATTTACTCTGCCACAGTTAATAATGTTTGTCCAGCTACTTTTAATTATGTTTTTCTGAATGGAGATTCCTCTTTGGCTACAAGTCCAGAAACTTTTCCGGATACTTCATCAAGATCCTGCTTGGTTTCAAATGGCGTTGGCGGATTTAATCGCACCTACACCCGTATTTCAGCAAATCCTGTAACATTAGGTTTCATTTATAACAGGTGTCAAAATATTTGTGGAACTTTTGCTACCGTGACACCTGTAGGATCTGCATCAGTTTGTCAAGGGAATACGGTTCTTTTAAACGCGAATTCGGGTTCCGGATTTTCCTATCAGTGGATTAATGCTAATGGCGCTATTCCAAATGCAACTAGCTCCAGTTTTACTGTAAATACCTCAGGTGCCTACAGGGCTGTAATAACCAATATTAAAGGCTGCGTTGATACATCAGCTTCGGTTAACGTAAGTATTAACCCATTGCCAACAGCAACAGCAACAGCAGCGTCAGCTACTACCTTCTGCCTGAGTGGAAGTGTAGCGATTAATGCCAACACAGGCACAGGCTTAACCTACCAGTGGCGTAATGCAAGCGGTAATATCACAGGTGCGACCAATGCAAGCTACACAGCCAATGCAACAGGTGCATACAAAGTAGTAGTAACCAATAGCAACGGATGCGTAGACTCATCATCAGCAGTTAGCGTAACGGTAAATCCATTGCCAACAGCAACAGCAATAGCAGCGACAGCTACTATCTTCTGCCAGGGAGGAAATGTAGCGATTAATGCCAACACAGGCACAGGCTTAACCTACCAGTGGCGTAATGCAAGCGGTAATATCACAGGTGCGACCAATGCAAGCTACACAGCCAATGCAACAGGTGCATACAAAGTAGTAGTAACCAATAGCAACGGATGCGTAGATTCCTCATCAGCCGTTAGCGTAACGGTAAATTCACTTCCAACGGCAACAGCAACAGCTGCAACAGCTACTACCTTTTGCCAAGGCGGAAATGTATTAATCAATGCAAATACCGGCACAGGCTTAACCTACCAGTGGCGTAATGCAAGCGGTAATATCACAGGTGCAACCAATGCAACCTATACAGCTAATACAACAGGCGCATACAAAGTAGTAGTCACGAACAGCAACGGATGTGTAGACTCATCAACAGCAGTAAGCGTAACAGTAAATCCATTGCCAACGGCAACAGCAACAGCAGCGACAGCTACTACCTTCTGTCAGGGCGGAAGCGTAGCGATTAATGCCAACACAGGCATAGGCTTAATCTACCAGTGGCGCAATGCAAACGGCAATATCACAGGTGCAACCAATGCAAGCTACACAGCCAATGCAACAGGTGCATACCGAGTTGTTGTAACAAATACGAATAATTGCAGTGATACATCACTTCCGATTCAGGTTACCGCGCATCCAAGACCCACTCCTGGTTCAATAGCAGGAGATACATCTAATCTGAATACGAATATCCCTTATGTTTATACTATTACACCACAAACAAATCATACTTATAATTGGGTTGTAACAAACGGGAATATCACTGCTGGTCAATCAACCAATTCAATCACTGTGCAATGGATAAGCAATGGTAAGGGTAATATTAAGGTTACATTATCGAATCCATTCAATTGCACTGACTCTGCAGTTAGAGAAGTTAGTATTGGAAGTGTTGGACTAAGCAGAAATATGGAGTCAAATTCTTTAAGAATTTACCCGAATCCGGCAAGCGACCGCTTAACTATAAATTTAGAGAACTATTCGAGTAACAGTGAATTCAGTATTCGAATTATCAATGCACTTGGGCAGCAAGTGTATCATAAAGTTTTAAGTCAGGCTAAGTCAGAGATTGATTTAACAACATGTGGCGGAGACGGCATTCTTATACTCCACTTGTTAGACAAATCAGGACAAGTTGTTGATGAGAGAAGAATTATAATTAGGCAATAACTGCATTCAATCATAAAAAATAAAAGATGAGAATTATGGACTCAATAAAAATATGCATTGCTATCTTTAGTTTGATTTTATTCAATGCAAATCCATCATATTCACAGACATGGACTGAACTCGGTGGTAAAAATGGGTTAGCAGCAAATGAGAAAATAGAGGCAATTTGCAGCGATTCCGCAGGAAATATATATGCTGCCGGGAGTTTTACTAATGGTGCCTCTCCATCAGCAGGTAAATATTATGTGGCTAAATGGAATAAGAGCACATGGAACGAGCTAGGCGGGGTTAATGGGATAGGTGCAAAAAACAACAATGCCATATTTGCACTTTGCAGTGATAAATACGGGAATATTTACGCTGGGGGTGCGTTTAGTAATGATTCGGGTAAATATTATGTGGCCAAATGGGATGGGATTTCCTGGTCTGAGCTGGGAGGCTTTAACTCCCTAAAAGCAAATGGATATATTGAAACGATTTGTGCAGGTAAATCAGGAAGTATTTACGCAGCCGGTATGTTCACTAACGGAAACCGCTCTCAAACAGGGAATCATTATGTCGCTAAATGGAATGGTTCAACATGGGTTGAACTGGGTGGGCCCGGATTAAGTAAATTTAACGGCTCGATAAATTCAATTTTTTGTGATACAATGGAGAATATTTATGCGGCAGGTGAATTTTACAATGATTCACTTAATTACTATGTTGCCAAGTGGGATGGAAATTCTTGGAGTGAATTAGGGGGAAGAAATAGTTTAGCAGCAAATGAAATGATATTGTCAATTTCAGGAGATAAAAATGGTAATGTATTTGCTGCCGGATTATTTACTAATGGATTAAGCTCTCAAACAGGGAAAAATTATGTGGCAAAATGGAATGGCCTTAATTGGAGTGAATTAGGGGGTCGCAATGGTTTAGCTGCAAACGCAACTATCCAATCTATACAAATTGACAAGAATAATAACGTTTATGCAGCAGGAATCTTCACAAATGATTCTGTTTGGCCCTCAGGCAAGCATTATGTAGCGGTTTGGAATGGCAGCAACTGGAGTGAGGTAGGCGGAAGAAATGCTCTTTCCGCCAATAGCCATATTGCTGATATTTGTGTAGATTTTAGCAATCAATTGTATGCAGCAGGTAGTTTTACTAATGAGAACTCCGTTTCGCTTGGCAAAAAATATGTTGCTAAGTTTAGTGGGTCGAGTGTTGGCATAAAAAATGAAATTACAGAAGTTGGTTTGAGCGTATTTCCAAACCCGGTGCAAACACAATTGAAAGTTTGGAATAATCGCCATAGCTTACATGGTTCATACCTTATCATCAGTGATATGCTTGGAAGAAAAGTACTGGAGTTTAGCATAACAGAATCATCATCTGTTTTTAGCATCCCGGTACAAGAGCTTAAAAATGGAGCCTATATTCTCTCCTTGCAAAAAGAGGGCGAAACAAGCAGAATGAAATTTGTGAAGGAATAGCAAATTAATTTCAACTAATAAGGTTTCTATCTTAAAATAATGTATTTCTAGTAAAACACTTTATAGTATGAAGAGATTATTCGTTTTGTATTATTTGAGAACTCATGCATGCATATTATTTGTTATTTTCATCAATAGCATCAGCTATGCTCAACAATCTGTCCATTCAGGCGGTGGTAATGTCAATGGTACTGGGGGTTCTTCATCCTTCAGCATTGGTCAAACATTCTTTTCTGCACAATCTGGAAGCTCAGGGAGCGCATCACAAGGTGTTCAACATGCCTACATTATTATTCCTTCTGGGGTAAAAAAAATTACTTCAGATATTACCATTTCTGTGTTTCCCAATCCTACTTCTGATATAATTGAGGTTGAATCGGTAAATCAACCAAATACTTCTTTGTTTTATCACTTACTTGATTTACAAGGCAAAGAACTTTGGAACAACCAACTCATATCAAATAAAACAAAAATCGATATGGCTAATTTAGCAGCCGGAAACTATTTTGTTATTATCTCAGATTCTCAGAACAAGCAATTGCACTCTTTTAAAGTACTTAAAAAATAGAGAGTATGGAACAGAGCACTAACACAAAATGAGATTATGACGTTGTATCTTGGATGTAATGACACAATTACAACACAACCTTCTAACCAAATAGCCTTAAAAGGTACAAATAAAAATTTATCGATAACTTATTCAGGTACCGGTTATAATTATCAATGGCAAACAAACCCTATAGGTTGCGGATGGCAGAGTTTACCCAATGCCAATCAATATTCAGGAGTCAATACAAATTCATTAACAGTTAATGAAATAGGCCTTGCTAACCATAAACAAATTTTTAGAGTTATCGTATCAAAGCCTGGTTGCGCTGATACATCAAATATTGTTACGCTGTCGGTAAGTGATGTAACTAAAGACTCTACAGATCTTTTGATGGCAAAGGATTCTATTGCAAAACTAAATCAACTACTTGCAAACAAACACGACACGCTATACGTAGGCAGTAACATTACTACAGACACTTTAAAAATTTCAATCAGAACAGGGTTGTCAGAGTCGTCACCAATTTTAAATAACATTAAAGTATATCCTAACCCTGCTGCAAATGTGTTAAATATTCAGTTAGAAAAGCCTGGTAATTATATTGCAAGGTTAACAGGTATAACCGGGCAAACAATTGTTTCACCAACTTCAGGAACTATTGATATTTCCGGCCTGGCTAATGGGGTGTATATTTTAACTATTTACGACTGGAACAACAAATTGATTTCAACGAATAAAGTTTCAATTATTAAATAAAGCTATTTCATTCAACATTAATCAGAAAGGGGAGCAATAAGAGTCCTCTTTCTGATTTTATCAGTTTCAATGGTAAGTTTTTTCCATACCATCTTTGAACAGATAGCATTTTATAATAAGCTTCTATACTTTTAAGAGACCTATAAAATATTACCGCAACTCATGCTAATCGAGTCCTATTAGCGGTAATAACTAAAAAAAGAAAAGGATTACAGTATAAAGCTATAATCCTTATATCTTTTTGTGCTGCTCCCCAAGCTGGTCTATTCTCGAACCAATTTTGGGATGAATTGAGGATTTATGCTAATCTTTTTTTGCATGTTACAAATGTCATAAGATAATGATCCTAGGTGCCTTTATAAATGATAGTGCTAATTATATAAATGTAAAAAATAAATCAATAACAATATGATACTTTGGTAAAATTAATGTAAAAATCTATGCCATTTCAGTCGCTAGGCAATTAAGGGTTTAATACAATTGAGAAAACTACCGAAAAGGAGTTTTAAATTTTAATTTGAATTTATTAATATTGCTTCTTAAAATTAAAACACATGAGCAAATATAAATTGATCTTATATCTAGCCATTTTATTTTCCAATGGTTTCTTGCATGGTCAAACATTCAGCTATTACGATGTTAATTCAGGGAAAATTAAATACATCGAAGGGATAACTGGTAAAAAGAATAAAATTAAAAACGGTAAAAAAGAGGGGAGAATAGAGCAAGTAGTCTTAGAAAAAAAAATAGAGTATTTTGACGAAAATAATTTTATTCCAGATATAGAAAATTCATTCATTGAAACAAATGTATCAGTTAAAGAAATAATTAATTCGGGCACTGATAAATTTTTAGTTTTAATTGGTAATTACATCGATGGTTTAAAACAAGGTGAGTTTAAATTGTATAGATTTTATCCAAAATATAATGAAAAGGAAGAATTAGCATCAGTTAACTACATAAATGATACAATCGAAGGTATTATAAAGTTTAATGACTATTTTTTTAACCAAGAGCATAGAAATTATAATACTGGCTTAGTATCCGTTAATATAAGTAAAAATAAAATTACAGATCAAACAATTAAAACTACTAATGAAGGAGATTACTTAGTTTTTAAAAATAATACAATAGATAGCGGGTA
>JBILGC010000033.1:0-21906 GCA_044351265.1 Bacteroidia bacterium | reverse complement strand
TTAATGGATCTTATTGTTTTTTTTGGCGTTCGCTTGCGCAATTCAAAAGCTAGTGAAACCTCGTAAGATTGACGTGCACCCGGCCTTGCATCTGAAACAGTGGCATCATAGGTAAAACCAAGCCTTAACTTAGGAAGCCTGAGGCCTAGCAAAAATATTATTGCATCAGAATTTACAGAATTTTGTCTGAAATACCCTCCGATTACATATTGTCCTTTACTGAGATAAAGGCCTGCATTGAGTTGATTAAATTGCTTTTGTTGCATATATAGTATATTCGGATACAAGTTGGTAGAGCGCTTCTCAAACCTTGTTTTAACTATAGGAATCATTAAGCCTAAATGCCCCGTATAACGCATGGGCACAACCGAAGGGATTGTGCTTTGGTCATTGTTGCCACTATAAAAATCCGGGCTTGGCTCATTTAAATTATGTACGGCAAAACCACCATAAAAATAATTGGTATAGGCTACCACACCAGCAGCAAAATTTGTGTAGAACACAGTTGGTGCCGTAGGTAATTCCTGTGTCAGATAAACAAAACCTCTTTGTTTAACAATCTGATCATAGAATTTCAACTTGCCAAATTCAATTGACTTTTGAAAAATGGAGGCCTGTATACCTGCCCTCACCGTTAAGTATTTATTGATAACAATTTGATAAGAATACGCACCACTTAAACTAAGTGTGCGCAGTGTTCCTTCTCCGGCCTCATCTCCGGTAATCATAATGCCAATGCCACCATTAATAACATCATAATGCTCATCATAGGAGGCTGAGAATGTTCTGAAAGTTCCGGAAATGGAAGGCCATTGGCTTCTGTAATTAATTACTCCGCGGCCTACAGTTGAGCTTCCGGCAAATGCAGGATTGGTATAAACAGGGTTGGCATAATATTGCGAGAACTGAGGATCCTGACTACGTAAGTCAGTCACCAATGACAGTGCAGCAACTGTTAATAATAATTTATAAATACCTAAAAAGTGACCCTTTTTCATTTAATCATTTACTCGGATAGCATATTACCCTGGATAGGAGTTGCGATAAAACGTTATCAACAATTGCATGTTTTGATTAATACACGCAATTAATTTCATTTGTTAAGCGTTTATTACAATCTTTCTCAATTTCAATAATGCGAAAATTAATATTGTTATGCAATCATTATTTCTTAAAATAGATAAAATCCTGTTTTTGTTTGTGATGTTATTTACCAGCGATGTATTTGGTTGGGAGAGTAAAACGAACCACCAAATAACATGGCAAACACATGACAATTATATTTTTAGAGAAAAAAATTATGCAAAATTTACCACCTTCCCCACAGCAAATTTCTCCAAACTACTCTTAAATGGCTTACCAGAGTACCACTCTTCGGTAAGACTCAATGTAAGTAACGTTTTAAATATACGCTTGATAGCCACTAAAACCCTAAGTTTAGCTGCTTCACAATTTCAGCTCTCTGATGCAGAAACCAAGGAGTTGAAAGATTTTACAACAAGTTATGTAATCACTTATAACCGCGGTGAGACGGAGGTTCTTGTAAAGGTTGTTCCCGTAAAAAAATCAGAAATCGGTTCAGCTATCGAGTTGCTTGAAAAATTTGAGTTGGTTATTGAATACGAAGCTATGTCTAGCCCACGTCAATTTGGTAAAAAGCCTGTATTTGCTTCCTCCTCTGTGCTTGCTTCCGGTGATTGGATTAGGCTGGGTGTTGTAAAAACCGGAGTGCATCAACTAACTCGTTCCTACCTTCAGTCGATTGGAATAGATATGGAAAATTTCAATCCCAAAACCCTAAAAATTTATGGTTTGGGTGCCGGAATGATACCTCAGAAAAATAGCCAAAAGAGATTTGACGACCTTTTTGAGTTGGCTATTCAGGTAAATGGAGAAGCAGACGGCATTTTTAATGAAGGTGATGCGGTTTTATTTTTTGGCCAGGCTCAGCAAGATGTTTGGCGTTTTAATACTACCAACTCCAGATTTACCAGAGAGAATAATATATATGCCGACACCACTTATTATTTTTTAACTTATGGCGGAGCAAATGGCAAGCGAATTGCAACGCAGCCTGTTGCTGCACCTTCAACAGGATCATCAAACAGCATGGATGTTTTGTATGCCTATGAAAATGAGCGGGTAAATCTGATTAAGTCAGGAAGATTATGGCTTGGTGAAGATTTTGATAAAACTACACAACGCAATTTTTCAGTTAACCTTCCTCCACTGGTAAATGGTGCAACAGCTATCTTTACCTCCTCTGTTGTTGCAAGATCATTTACTCCTAGTAGTTTTAGTGTGGCTGTAAATGGAATGAACTACATAACGCACAGTATTCCCAATGTGCCCAGCAGATACGACTCAGAATTCGCTTCTGATGCAGATGGTCTTAAAACGGTTTCTTTTCCAATTAATACCGGCAACTTAAATATTACGTATACATATAACCAAACAAGCCCAGGCTCTGTGGGTTGGCTTGATTATTTTCAAATACAAACAAGGGGCTCATTGCAATTGTTAAGCAATCAGCTGGTTTTTACTGATGTACAAAGCGTTGCGCCATCAGCCATTACTCAATTCGATATTGTCGGTGCAGCAGGTGCCAATGTATGGGATATTACCAATGCGCTCCAGCCAGATGTGATGCAGACAGTTGTAAATGCAAATAATCTAAGTTTCCGCGCGGCAACCGATTCTCTCAGGAAGTTTGTGGTTTTTAGAAATACAGGATTTTTCGGTCCGGTTACGGCCAATAGAATTGCCAACCAGAACTTGCATGCGCTTGCACCTGCTGATTTACTCATTATTTCTTATCCTGCATTTATGGGCGAGGCATCTAAGCTAGCTGAATTTCATATGGGAAAAGGGCTAACTGTGCATCTGGTAAACGTACTTGATATATACAATGAGTTCTCTTCAGGTTCACAGGATATTTCTGCCATCAGAGATTTTATAAGAATGATTTATCTAAAGGCAAGTTCTACTCAAAATATGCTCAAATACGTAACGCTTCTCGGTAGGGCATCATACGATTATAAATACAGATTGGCCAATAACACCAACTATGTCCCAACCTTTGCCAGCCGCAATTCTTTAGATCCGGTTGGTACTTATAATACAGATGATTTTTTTGGTTTGCTGGATGACAATGAAGGCAGATGGGAAACCGATGAGGATAACAATGCAGAAAAATTGGATGTGGCCATTGGCAGGTTACCTGCACAGGATAATGCACAGGCACAGGCCATGGTAAATAAAATTATTCAGTATGCCTCTAAAAATGGAGCAGGAGATTGGAGTTCTCGACTGGTCTTTGTTGCGGATGATGAAGATGGAGGAATACATACTTTTCAGGCCAATGGGCTTGCCAATACAGCTATTCAGCGATTCAATCATTACAATGTAAGAAAAATATTTATTGATGCATATAAAGAAGAACTGGGTACCGGTGGACAAAGGAATCCTGCAGCACAAGATGAAATTGTAAGAAGTGTAGAACGTGGTGCGCTAATCATAAATTACACAGGCCATGGAGGCGAAGTTGGCTGGGCAGAAGAAAGAATACTCAATACGGATGATATTAATAGATGGAGAAATGGATTCAAACTACCTGCTTTTTTTACCGCTACTTGTGAATTTAGCCGCTTTGATGATCCTGCCAGAACCTCAGCAGGAGAGATGGTTTTACTAAACCCTGATGGCGGAGGCATTGCTTTATTTACAACGGTAAGACTTGTTAACTCCGGAGATAATCTTGCCTTAAACTCCTACTTCTATGATTTTGTAGGTTTGGATTCCGCTTCGCTTCAATCCCCAAAAACAATGGGAGAAATCATGCGTCTAACCAAAAATGCATATTTGTCAATCAACACCAGGAATTTCACACTACTTGGTGATCCTGCTATTACATTCTCAGTGCCCAATCATTATGTAAAAACTGCCAGCATTAACAAATTGCCTGTAAACAGTTTAAACCCAGATACCATCAGTGCATATGAGAAGGTGGAGGTGGGTGGCGTAATTACAGATAAAACCGGAAAGTTGCTCAGTGAAGTTAATGGTGTAATATACCCTACTATTTTTGATAAGCCTACAGTCTATCGAACACTGGGTAATAATGTAAGCAGTCCGGTAATGAACTTTGACATGCAGAACAATGTTATTTTCAGAGGTCAAGCCAGTGTTAAAAATGGCGCATTCAATTTTAGTTTTGTAGTTCCTAAAGATATTGCCTACGAGGTAGGCAAAGGTAAAATGAGTTATTATGCTTTGGGCTCAGGAACCGATGCCATCGGGAGTTTTACTGATTTCTTTGTGGGTGGTACCGCTGATTCTTTCGCAATTGATAAGGTAGGGCCTGAAATGAAATTGTATTTAAATGATGAGAAGTTTGTTTTTGGTGGCATTACAGATGAAAATCCATTTTTGATTGTTAAAATAAATGATGAAAATGGTATTAATATAACCGGTAAAGGTATTGGCAGAGATATTTCGCTGGTGCTTAATGAAAAAACCGACAATGTTGTTTCATTGAATGATTACTACCAAACCAATATGGATGATTATAAGAGCGGTGAGGTTCGCTATCAACTGAAAGGTTTGCAGCAAGGCACCAATAAGCTGGTAGTAAAAGCGTGGGATAGTTACAATAATTCCTCTGAGAGTATGTTAGAGTTTGTGGTGGCAAGCTCAGAAAAAATGGCCATTAAGAATATTTTGAATTATCCTAATCCTTTCACCACCCGAACCACTTTTCATTTTGACCATAATAAAGCTGGTCAGCCATTAACTGTTTTGGTGCAGGTATTTACCTTAAGTGGTAAACTGGTTAAAACCTTGAGTGCGGATGTTGTTAACCCGGGAAATCATTTTGATAACCTTGTTTGGGATGGAAAAGATGATTATGGAGACGGAATTGGTAAAGGTGTTTATGTGTATAAGGTGAAGTTAAGAAGCACAAATGGTGAAACAGCAGAGGCCATTCAAAAACTGGTGATATTGAATTAATTTTATAAATAACGGATTACGATTTAATTTGCAGCACTTTATGAAGCGTAAGTTTGAGATGAATAAAAGGAGCATACTTTATTTAATTGTTTTCTTTTTAGCAATTGCAACACAGGCACAGATTAGCACAGGCTCTTTGGATGGGCGTCAAAACACCATTACCACGGCAGTACCTTTTTTAATGATTACTCCTGATGCCCGCGCTGGCGGTATGGGAGATGCAGGCGTTGCCATGCCTAATGATGTTAATGCCATACATTGGAATGCAGCCAAACTGGTGTTTAATGAGAAGAAGGGTGCCGTTTCTGTTTCCTACACTCCATGGTTAAGGGCATTAGTGCCTGATGTTTCTTTATCTTACTTATCCTTCTACTCGCAAATTAATCAACGTTCATCCTTCGGTATGTCACTTCGTTATTTCTCGCTTGGCGAAATTCAATTTACTGATATTGTTGGAAATAGTATGGGCAATTTTAATCCCAATGAGCTGGCAGTTGATCTTGCCTATGCCCAGAAATTATCTGATCAGTTTTCAGTTGGAATTGCCTTCAGATATATTTATTCGAATATTGCAGGTGGAGCAAACTTTTCCAATAACGCTATTAAGGCCGGAACATCATTTGCAGGTGATATAACCGCTTATTACCAAGATAAAACGAGCATAAAGGGTTATAAAGTAAATTATGGCTTTGGAGCAGCTATTACCAATATTGGCAATAAAATAACTTATACAACAGCCGCTCAGGAAAATTTTATTCCTATTAATCTAAGGATAGGAACTTACTGGCAGGTTGAAATAGATAAATATAATAAACTGGCCTTATTGGTTGATTTTAACAAACTGCTTGTTCCCACACCTCCGAAATATAAGTTTGACAGCGATGGAAAACTAATTATTGATCCGCAAACAAAGGAACCCGAAATTGAGAGCGGAAAGAAGAATAACGTGCCGGTTGTGGCTGGCATGTTCCAATCATTTAGTGATGCCCCCGGAGGATTCAGCGAGGAAATGCAGGAAATCAATACATCTGTCGGTTTGGAATACTGGTATGATAATCAGTTTGCACTTAGGGGCGGTTATTTCTATGAGCCAATGGAGAAAGGTAACCGCAAATATGCAACGCTTGGTGCAGGCATACGCTATAATGTATTCAGTGTAGATGTAGCATATTTATTTTCTTTTCAGCAACGCCACCCGTTGGAAAATACATTGCGTTTCACACTTGGATTTGATTTTGATGCCTTCAAATCTCAAAAAGAAGGTAATAATACAAATGATAACAGCATCTTTACTCCACCTGCACCATAATGAGAATAGGCTTTGGATTTGATGTACATCAGTTGGCCGAAGGTCGCGATTTTTGGCTGGGAGGAATAAAAGTTCCTTCTGCAAAAGGTGCAGTTGGGCATTCAGATGCAGATGTACTCTTGCATGCTATTTGCGATGCCATTCTAGGGGCACTTGCGCTTGGGGATATCGGTAAACACTTTCCGGATACAGACCAATCCATTAAAGGAATTGACAGCAAGATTCTGCTATCAAAAGTAATTTCACTGATGGATGAAAAAGGTTATAGCATTGGGAATATTGACGCTACTTTATGCCTTCAGCAGCCTAAAATAATGCCATATGTGCCTCAGATGTGTAAGGTAATTGCTGAAATTTGTAAAGTAAGCCCAGAGGATGTTTCTGTTAAAGCCACCACCAATGAAAAAATGGGCTTTATTGGCCGTGAAGAAGGTGTTACGGCCTATGCAGTAGTATTACTCAAAAAATAATCAGCCGATACAATCAAGCAAGGTTTCAAGGCGCATACCGCGTGATCCTTTGATGAAAAAATTAGCTCCTCTATAATTTTTACTTTGAACATAAACTTTGGCCTCTTCGGTGGTTTCAAAGCTTTTAATTTTATCAGTTTTGTTTTGTGCCTCAAAGGCTTTCCCAACTAAAATAACTTCATCTATTTTTAATGATGCTGCCAGCGCAATCATTTGGGCATGTTCAGCAGCTTCGTAGGCACCCAGTTCAAACATATCTCCCAAAATGGCCACCTTGTTTTTTACCGGGCTCTGTGCAAAATTTTTGAGAGCCGCTTCCATGCTGCTGGGGTTGGCATTGTATGCATCGAGAAAAATCGAATTAAATTCTTTACGGATAATTTGTGAACGGTTATTTGAAGGAATGTATGATTCAATACCTAGTTTGATGAGTTCATACGACATGTTAAAATGCAGACCAAAAGCAATAGCTGCCATAATATTGTCAAAATTATAATCACCTGAAAGAATAGAAACTATCTGCGTCTGATCACCTCCGATCCTGAAGGATATTTCGGGATTAACGGAGCTTGCTTCGGCTGTATAATCTGCATGAACATTTCTGCCGGCATAGTTGCCTGCATAGGTTTTTTTGTTGCTTAGTCTTGAAGCCATGCGCATCAGCCATTCATCATGCGCATTTACAAATGCAAGGCCATTGTGTTTAAGCAGGTAGTAATACAATTCGCTATTGCTTTGCGCCACCCCCTCAATGCTGCCAAATCCTTCCAGATGGTCTTTGCCATTATTTGTAATCACACCAAGAGTAGGCTTTGCTATTTCGCACAGTGTTGCATTTTCTCCGATGTGGTTTGCTCCCATTTCAATAATGGCTATCTGATGTGATGCTTGTAGTTGCAGCAACGTGAGTGGAAGCCCAATATGGTTGTTGAAATTTCCTGGTGTGGCGTGCACTCTATATTGGCGTGATAATACGGCAGTAATCAATTCTTTGGTGGTTGTTTTGCCATTTGAACCAACTATAGCTATTACAGGAATATTTAGTTGATCACGGTGATAGGTTGCCAGTTGCTGCAGTGTCAGCAATACGTCATTTGTTAAAATGGTTTGCTCACCGCTAACATATGAGGCTTCATCAATGATTGCATAAGCTGCACCTTGTTTTATTGCATCTGCTGCAAAAGCATTCCCATTAAAATTAGGACCCTTTAATGCAAAAAACATGCAACCTTCGGTTATCTTTCTTGTATCTGTGCAAATGGTAGGATGCTTCAGATATAACTTATATAATTCGGCAGCATTCATTTTAATAATATATTATGATTTAATGCATTAACTTTGAATACAAACATCTGCAATATGTTTCGGATTATTATAGTCAGTTATCTACTCTTTGGTTGTGTAAATCTTTACGGCCAAACATATAAATTTTATTATTCCAATTACCCTAAATTCCTAAAGCAAGGCACCAATGATACGCTGAAGATGCCATTTACTGGAGGTTTAAACACTCCCCAATTTCAAAATTTTGACTTTAATAATGATGGTAAACTCGATCTGTTTGTATTTGACCGCGCAGCAAATAAGCCATTAACATTTTGTAGAGATGGAAACACCTATGTATACACACCTCAGTTTGAGAGTCAGTTCCCCAGATTACGCAGTTGGGCTATCCTTAAGGACTATAATGGAGATGGTAAGCCTGATATTTTTACGGAGGTAACACAAGACAGAAAAGAGCTGCGCGACACGGTGCAACCCGTTTTTCAAAATGGACTGCGTATATTCAGGAATATTTCTGATGCACAGGGTCTCAAATTCACATTAATGAGTAATCAGATAAAAGATACTGGCGGTATATGGCCCCCTCCGTTTTCAGTGCCAAGAGAAGCAGCCAATGTTGCCATAAACAGTTCTGATATTCCTGCAATTGATGATTTGGATGGAGATGGTGATCTCGATATTCTCGCATACGCTGGATTTAGTCTTTCAGCTTCTTTCTATGAGAATTTTGCCAAAAATAAACTCAATATCCCCTATGCAAATGATACCGTAATTTATATTCTCCGAGATGAATGTTGGGGATATATGCAGTTTAATGTAAACAGCGGTCAATATGGCAAATTTCATATTCATCAGACCAAGGATCAGATGCCATCTTGCTTTTTTCAGATGTATGGGAAACATGGCAAACATGCAGGTACCACGCAGCTACTTATTGATATGAATAATGATGGGGTCAAGGATATTATTTACGGGGATGCCTCATACAATAACCTTGTATTATTAATAAACGGAAGAAAACAAAATAGTCTGGGTAGGGATTCCATTCTTTCGCAGGATACTTTGTTCCCTCGCAATTCGGTACCTGCTAACTTTATTCTTTTCCCGGCTGCCTATTATGCAGATGTGAATGCAGATGATAAACCGGAGATGCTCGTAACTACCAATGAAATTAATGGGGTAAAAAGTGCAGACAATGTTTGGGTATACAATAATTCGGCAACTACAGCCTCACCAATTTTTACCTATGAGGGCAAAACACTTTTTATCAATAACCAAACCATTGATTTAGGTACAAGAGCAGTTCCTGTATTTACGGATATAGATTCCGATGGAGACCAAGATCTGATTGTTGGAACCAGCGGTGATGTTGAGTCTACGCTTAACCTAAACGACAGGCTGGTTTTATTTGAAAACATCACAGATAATAGCCAACCAGTATTTACACTAAAGGACACTAATTTTTTGCTGTTAAGTAAAGATACTCCTATTATTCATATGCATCCGGTATTTGCCGATATGAACGGAGATGGGAAAGCTGATTTACTTATTGGCAATGAAGCTGGTAATATTATTTATTACCAAAATCAATCGGTTGGTAAGAATTATCAATTTACCTTGCAAACACGCAAGCTTGGTGATATTGATGTAGGTTCTCATGCCGCTCCTGCGGTATTTGATTTCGATAACAATGGTTCGCCTGATTTAGTTGTTGGTAATAAGGCCGGCTTTCTGAAATATTTTAAAAATAACGGAACTGCTACAGCTCCCAACTTTTCTTCGTTCCCACTAATTGATTCATTGGGCAAGGTGCTCGTAAATGATTCTTATCAGGATGCAATAGGAAACAATATTATACTTCCAAACGGTTATGCTACTCCGGTGCTTTTTGATCTGGATAGTAACGGTAAACCTGAGTTGATTATAGGAAGTGAAAGTGGCAAAGTTTTTTTGTATGAGAATATCGCCATTCATCCTGATAGCGTTTATCGGAAATTCGAAAATATTTTCGTGGATTACAGCAATGCAAATAATGCCAAATCACTGCTTTTTGGCTCCCGCACGGCTCTTGCTATAGCCAGGCTGGATGGCGATTCTAAAGCTGATATTATGATTGGCAATATCAGGGGGGGATTAACTTTTTACGCAAGTACCAATAGGGGAGGAGTAACACCCCTTACGCCTGAGATACCCGCTATGAAATTTGATTTATATCCTAATCCTGCTACAAATGAGTTTTATATTTCACTCAGCAATCACTCAGTAGATGCTACCTACCGGATTTATGATTTGGTTGGACGGCTGCAAACAGAAGGACTAATAAGCAAATATCACACTTCAACAACAGTGGATACCGATTCTTATGCAAATGGCATATATATTTTGGTAATAAAAAGCGGAGATCAAATAAGTACCGGAAAAATACTAATTGGCAAGTAGCCGATTACTCAATTTGGCTTTTGTCCTTCAGTTTCTTCATCTGTTTTAAATCGTTTTCTGTGCATTTACATTTGCCGGCAGAATCTTGTTTGAAATACATCAGTTGACCATCTGAGGTAACAACCAGTTTGTTGCAATTCTTTTCATCGTTAGAGTAAAAGTAATGCATAACGGCAGCGTCCTGAGCAACTATTGATTTTTGTAAAGCTTCTTCATTTTCGAGTTCTTCAATTTCACCATCAAGCAAGGTTGCTGCGTCAACTTTACCTTTTACTTCCAGTGAACTGCCTTCAATTAACAATTTTTTACCAACCATAGCACCTTTATCATTAGGGTAGCGTGATTGTAAAAACGACTCAGACATTTCTTTGTCACCTTTTGCTTCAGCTGCAATACTAAAATAGGTATTAAGCAATTGTACACCCCTAATTAATTCAGGTTGCCAGTCAAAAGTATCAATTGAATTAGAACAGTAGGCTTTGCCTATAATCTCTAATTCCGTTGCCCGTTTCTTAAATTTATTCAGCACTAGTAATCCATTAAAATCAGGTTCTGCAGAACATAGTTTTGCTTTTATTTTTGTTCCTTTTGCCTTGCTGAAAATAAGGAAACTATAATCACCCTTGCTGTATGCCTTAAGGGCGGTATCGTATGCAAAAACAAAAGCGCCATTGAAATTCCAGTAGCGTTCCACGGCAAATCTAATGGCTGCATTGTAGGCGCTATCGGAGAACAGAACCACTACAAGTCTAGAATCTTTAAACTTTTCTATATCGGCTTTCTTCTTATTGCCGAATTGCGCAATGGCGCTGCTGCCTAAAAGCAGCAAACAAAAAAGGCTAATAAGATAACGGGTTTGCTTTTTCATGCTGATTGAAATTATTTTTAAAAATAAGAAACTTATTTCAGACTAAAGTAATTAATTATTTTCGAAACATGAATAAAGAGTTCAGGAAAGCACTGATTGAAGCTTGCCGGGAGAAGTTAATAGATAGATTGCATGTGTTTGAAGAGGCCATGCTGAGGGCACAGGATTTTGCAAACGAGCAGGAAAAAAGCAGCGCGGGCGATAAGTATGAAACCTCAAGGGCTATGGCCCAGCTTGAACGTGAGATGAATGCAGCACAGGCTGCTGAGGCTCGAAATGAATTGCATTTCTTAATGAAAATTGACCCTGCCTTAATGAGCAGTAATGTTATTGTAGGGTCAATTATCGAAACGCCCCGAACATTATATTTTATCGGGGTTGGACTAAATGCTATAAAGGTAACAGGTACAGATGTAATCACGCTGTCTGCAAGAGCGCCATTAAGTAAAGTATTATTAGGCAAACAGGCAGGTGATGTTGTTCACTTTAATAATATAGATATTGCCATTACGGCTGTTTATTAATTTCTGAGGTCAATCACCTCAACTTTGGGATATTTCTTTGGATCAAAGGTAAAGAAACCATCTTCCATCTTAATATTGGGTACCTGATTAGTAATCACATAAGTATGTATGGTGCCACTTTTATCATAAACCACAGATTTGATGATACTCTGATTTGTTTTATCTATGGTAAGTTTAATTTTAAAAAAGTTCTTCTTCTTGTCCTTGGGTGTAAGCTCTACAATGGCTAACTCTTTATTCCCATCTTTCTTCTCTTCATCCATTTTATATAAAAAGCCTTTGTCGTACATCGTAAAAATATCATCCAATCTTATGGTAGCCTGCTTGGGATTATATTTATTAATTTGAACCTCATTCACTTCTTTACTGTAAGTCCAAACGGATTCATTATCACAAATAATAAGTTGGCCTGCAATATCCAGTCTGAACTTATTTCCCTTAATAAAAATAGTACCTTTCTGTTTCTCTTGCGATTTATCGACCTTGCTCTCTATGGTATAGGTAAAATCAGCTTTATTGGTTTTAAATTTCTTATACCTATTGCTGATGGTACCAAGCAGCTTTTCAGCTTTTTTATCCTTTTGGGCATAACTGCTCAGCACAGCAATGCAGAGGATAATAAGGATTGATAATTTTTTCACGATACAAATATCTGTTTTGTTATGAACTTAGAATAAAAATTATGTTATGGTTTAAAAGCTTACTCTTCATCTGCCCTGTCAAGCAAACTTTGTGGTAAGGATTTGGTAGCCTTAGCACCCAATGTTTTCAAGTTTTCAACCCTTTTAATCAGGTTGCCGGTACCGGTAGATATTTTTTTCATGGCTTCTTCATATGAGCGTTTTGAGTCGTCCATTTTCTTGCCTATTTCAAGTAAGTCTTTCACAAATCCTTCAAACTTATCATATAAAGCCCCGGCTTGCCCTGCAATTTCAAGTGCATAACGATTTTGGCTCTCAATTTTCCATAGGCTGGCAACCGTTTTTAGTGTGGCAAGCAGGGTAGTAGGGGATACAATTACAGTTCTCCTTTCCCACGCATAGTTAAATAAGTCCTGATCGTGCTGAATAGCCGCACTAAAAGCTGATTCCATAGGTAAAAACAACAGAACAAAATCAGGTGTTGAAAATGCCGATGAGGTATAATAGTTTTTATCACTCAGCAGTTTTACATGGTTTCTTACAGAATTTACATGATCCTTGATCAGTTTTTCCCGCATATCAGAGTCATCTGTGCTTGCCATCTGCTCATACGCAGTTAACGAAACTTTGGAATCAATTACCAGATGCTTCTCATCCGGTAAGAATACCACCACATCAGGCTTAATAGTTTCTCCATCTATGTTTTTAGTAACTACCTGTGTGCGGTATTCTCTGTCTTTTACCAGTCCGCTGCGTTCCAGCACCTTTTCTAAAATCAGCTCTCCCCAGTTTCCCTGTCTTTTCGTATCGCCTTTCAAGGCTTTGGTTAGGTTGTTGGCTTCTTCACTTATTTTAGCGTTTAGTTCATACAATTTCTTCACCTCCTCGCGTAAGGAAATTTTATCGCGCATCTCCTTATCATATGCTTCTCCAACCTTTTTCTCAAAATCTTTTATCTTCTCATTAAACGGTTTTAATATTTCATCAAGATTGGTTCGGTTTTGCTCAGTAAATTTTAATGACTTTTCATCCAGAATTTTGTTGGCAAGATTTTCAAAATCGGTTTTAAAACGTTCGCCCATTTTTTCAAGCTCCTGTTTTTGCTCAGCCAGTTTTTTCTCCAGATTTGTTCCTTTGCTTAGAGCTGCTGTTAGTTCATTGTTTAACCTAATTATTTCTAATCGGGCAGCTGTAACTTCTGCTTTGGCCTGTTCATATGCCAAGGTGAGTTGTTCAAAACGACTTTTCCAAGCGCTGGCTTCATTGCTTGCCTGTAAAACATCATTACGCAGTTGCACTGCATCTTCACCGGATGCAGGCACATGTGCAGATTTTTTCATAAACCATGCAAGTGCAAATCCAATAATTATTCCAACAAATAGATATACCAATTCCATCATGCAAATATTGGTTAAATTTACTGCATTCAGGCATTATCCATTCAAAACATTTATAAAAGATTATGAGCATATTATATTTTTTAACATGCAGGTATTAAACCCATGCTTATTAATTATATCTTAGACCGATAAATGTCTGAGGCTTCGCAAATAAATGAACGGGAGCTTGTGCTTGCTTTCAAAACTAAAGCCACAAGAAATGATGCCTTTGGTCATATCCTTAAAACCTATCAGAAAAGAACATACTGGCATATCAGGCGCATTGTAATAGATCATGATGATGCTGATGATGTGGTGCAGAATACTTTTATAAAAGTCTGGGAAAATTTAGGTCAATTCAGAGGTGATGCGCAACTATTTACTTGGATTTTTAGAATAGCTACCAATGAGGCTTTACTTTTCTTGAATAAGAAAAATGCAGGAGCAAAGGTTTCTCTTGATGACGTTGATTATGATTTAATCAATACCCTGTATTCATCTCCTTATTTCAATGGTGATAGGGCTGAGCAGAAATTGCAGACGGCCATATTACAATTACCCGAAAAGCAAAGGCTGGTTTTTAATATGAAGTATTATCAGGGATTAAAATATGAAGAAATGGAAGCTATTTTGGGTACTTCAGTTGGGGCACTTAAGGCTTCATACCACCATGCAGTTAAGAAAATAGAAGATTTTTTAAATAAAGATTAAACCTCTGATGCATAAAACCATCAATACTACCTGATGTTAGAAGAAAACCAAGATATTAACCCCGAAATCATTCGTAAATACGATACAGGCAAGGCTTTTGACACGCCTGTTGGATATTTCGAGCGTTTGGAGGCAGAACTGCTTAGCAAAACAGCCGGTAATGGCTTTGCTGTGCCAGATGATTACTTTAATAATTTGGAGGGAAGGATTAAAAGCAGGATGGCAAATCAAAAAGCTCAATTTGCTTTGCTTTATGGAGGTAAAAAATGGATAGCATTGGCTGCAGCAAGTTTATTGGCGGTGGGTATGCTTGTATTTTTGCTCAGAAAACCTGACCCACAATATGTATCGCAATTGAATGCATTAAGTGACGAAGAAATAATCTATTATGTTGGATTCGAAGATTTGAATGATGCACACTTGCTTGAGTTGGCTTTTAATGGAAATGAAAAACAAAACGATCAAACTGAACAATATTTACTAAATACAGCAGATGCTGACTTAATTTTGGAGGAATTATGAGATTAAAGAACTTACTATTGATAGTATTTTTGGTTAGCGCAGCAACCATTTTGGCACAGCAAACGGATCGAGATGATGATGGCAAGGCCGATAAAATTGAAGCACTGAAAGTTGGGTTTATTACAGAAAAACTAAACCTAAGTAGTACAGAGGCAAAAAGTTTCTGGCCGGTATATAATGAGTATGAAAGCCAAATGAAGAAACTAAGGTTTAAAGAAAAAGAAAATGCAGCCATAATTAAGGCTAAAACAAGCACTACCGATGCTGATGCCGATAAATTTCTGACTGATCAACTAGCTTTAAAACAGCAGCAATTAGACCTTACTAAAAAGTATGTTGCCGAGTTTAAAAAGGTTATTTCATCAAAAAAATTAGCTCGACTATTCATGCTTGAGCAGGAGTTTAAGCAGCAGCTGCTTAATAGACTCAAAGAACGCAAAGGCAAGATGTAATTGCTATATAGTATAGGAGGCTCATAGTCTCCTTTTTTATTTGGTTAGTAGGGCTATATTTGCCGCAAATTCTACAGAAATGACTAAAGGACCTGTTTCTAAGTTTATAGAAAAGCACTACAAACACTTTAACGCAGCTGCATTGGTTGATGCCGCCAAAGGATATGAAACCCATTTAACAGAAGGTGGTAAAATGATGGTAACCCTTGCAGGTGCCATGAGCACAGCAGAGTTGGGAAAATCATTGGCTGAAATGATTCGTCAGGGCAAAGTAGATATTATTAGTTGCACAGGTGCTAATCTAGAAGAAGATATCATGAATCTGGTGGCACATAGCCATTACAAGCGTGTACCTAACTACCGCGATTTGTCGCCACAGGATGAGTGGGACTTGCTTGAAAATCATTTTAACCGTGTAACCGATACTTGCATTCCTGAAGAAGAAGCTTTTCGCAGATTGCAAAAGCATATTCATAAAATTTGGAAAGATGCCGATACTGCAGGCGAGCGCTACTTTCCGCATGAGTATATGTATAAGATATTACTGAGTGGCGAACTGGAACAGTATTATGAAATAGACCCTAAAGATTCATGGATGCTTGCAGCCGCTCAGCGCAACCTGCCTATTGTTGTACCCGGCTGGGAAGACAGTACCATGGGAAATATTTTTGCATCATACGTTATCAAAGGCCAAATCAAGGCATCAACCATGAAAAGCGGTATTGAATACATGGCGTGGCTGGCCGATTGGTATGTAAAGAATAGCAGCGGCAAAGGCATAGGTTTCTTCCAAATTGGTGGTGGCATAGCAGGTGATTTTCCTATTTGTGTTGTGCCAATGCTTTATCAGGATATGGAAATGGAAAACATTCCCTTCTGGAGTTATTTCTGCCAAATTAGTGATTCAACCACATCCTATGGTTCTTATTCCGGTGCCGTGCCAAACGAAAAAATAACCTGGGGCAAGCTCGATATTCATACACCAAAGTTTATTGTAGAGAGCGATGCCACTATTGTAGCACCACTTATTTTTGCCTGGATATTGGGTTGGTAAGTGTTGGCGATTGGTTGATAGGGATTAGAAGATTACCAAGAGCTCTAGAGATCTATCGTTCTTAAGCTCTAATGCCGCATCATTAAAATTCAACACTTAATATTCAATATTTCTAAAAAAGTAGATTCGCAACGTTTCAAACATTTACTTCACTGGAAACACAATTTCCGTAAGCCATTTGGCGGTATCTTTTTCCATCATCGGGTCGGTTACGTATAGTTCCATTGGAGCACCGCCCATTTCAATGCCTTTGTTTTTCAAGAATTCGAATGCCGCAGTATAAACCTTTGCAGTGCCTGAGTAGTCGCCCAGATATTTTACTACCAACGTTTTGCTTGCAGGTAACTCATGAAATTTTACCATGCCCACATCCTTGCCCATACTTGCTACAGGCATAGCTGCCTCCATATCGGTGGTTTCGTTTTCAAAAGTGTAATAAATGGCCATAGGTGGTCCTGTTGGAGCTATTTTGGCTGTTTCCAAGGTTTTGCCAATGGCACCAAACCAATTGGCAAATTTAGCAGAGCTAAATTCATTCATCTTCACAGTTTCTCTAATACCTGCAATTATCATGGGTTGCATTTCACGTTGTTCAAAATCAAATCCTGCAATGGTTTCTTTTGCCGGGATACGTTCACTAATTTCTTTAATGGCTAGCAAGCCTTTTTCATAATCCGGACCTATCATTTTGTCCATAAACAAGCCAAACCATCTGCCTATTGGGTTTATGCCCATATCAGAATTCATGGTCCATGTAAGTTTATAACCATCTGCAGTGGGCGTAAAGATAAAATCAGCATAAGCAGGATTTGTTTTTTCAAATTGCAATTCTGTGCTGATGAGTTCAAAAGGTTTGCTGTTGGTAATTGTAAGTTTGCCGCTGCCAACATTCCTAACTTCACTTTCCCAAGCATACCATGCACCGGTTCCTTCTGATTGTTGGCTGAATGTCCAGTTAGCATTAGGGTCTAGCTTATGCCAAGGTGACCATTGTTTCCATTCTTTTGTTTGGTTAATCAGATTAAATGCGGTAGCCGGATTTCCTTTTATTTCAATGGAGCGCTCAATATGAACTTTTGAAGGCAGGAAGAATGAAACAGCTACAAGCAAGAGGATTGCAATCAGCAGTCCTATGCCAATATTTTTAAGTGCTTTCATAAACGTGGGTTTTGTTACGTGAAGTTATACATTAATTTAAGGATTGCAATTTTCGAATGTGTTTTGATTAGAGTTTGTTTGAGATGAATTATTACGGGTTTGATTATTACGAGTTAGTTATTACTTATTACGGGTTTGGATATTTTTTATTATGAGGTTACAAGGTTAGAAAGTTAGAAGGTTAAAAGGTTGATAGTAGTCCAGTTATAAATTTGTCCATCCCACTTTGTTTGAGCATACTCGCATTTAAAACTTAAAACTTAAAACTTAAAACTTCTCCATTTAACATCCAAAATTTAAAACTTAACACTTGCATTCAGCATTCAAAATTTCTCACATACATAAACTTCGAACTATTTCCCGGCTTAGGGGGTGAAGCAAGCTACCAGCGAAGGGTTTGGGTTTTGGAGTGGGCGTGTAGCGCGGAACACCCGACCCTGAAGTTGCTTGGCTTGGCCGTGAGCCAGGTGCAAACTTCAGGGGAAGCCCCAAAAAAATAATAACATACTATTGAATGCTTTTGCTTATGTGGTGCTTTTGAATTTGTAAATCATGTCATGGAAAAATTAAATGTATCTTTGCAACATGTTTAGCATTAAAGTAAGGTTCTATTTTCTGCTCAGCCTCTTATTTGGGGTGTTTGTACTTTTTATACAAGCACGTTTGAGCGAAGACGAAAAGCACCGTGAGGAGTTTGAAACCTTTTATCGCATTTATAGCTTAAGCATACCGGATGACTTGTTTTTTGCCGGAGAAAAAGTGCCGCTTTCCGATTTTGATGTTAAAGAGCGGTATGACAAAGAATTGCTCACCAATGTATATTGGCAATCTCAATCCTTGTTGATGATGAAAAGAGCCGAGAAGTATTTCCCGATCATAGAAAAGGTGTTGAAGCAAAACGATATTCCGCTTGATTTTAAATACATTGCTTTGGCAGAAAGCGGATTGCAGCCTCATGTGGTTTCTCCTGCAGGCGCAGCAAGCTGGTGGCAGTTTTTAGATAAAACCGGAAAAGTTTTCGGATTGGAAATTAATGAAGAGGTAGATGAACGTTACCATTTAGAAAAATCAACAGAGGCAGCATGCAAGTATTTTAAGCAGGCGTATAAGGAGTTTGGCAGTTGGGCGCTTGTTGCTGCATCCTATAATATGGGCATTGAAGGCGTTAAAAAACAATTGCAGCAACAAGGTGTAAATAATTATTACGATTTATACCTGAATACCGAAACTTCACGCTATGTGTTGCGTATTTTGGCCATAAAAGAAATACTGGAGCATAAACAGCAATATGGTTTTAATGTGGTGAAGAATCACCTGTATACACAGGTGCCAACCATAAAGATAAAAATAAGCAAGCCTATCGATGATTTTGCAAAATTTGCCCTTGAGCAAAATTGTAATTACAAACAAGTGAAGCTGCTAAACCCGTGGCTACGCAAAAATACCCTGAGTAACAAGGAGGGTAAAACCTACATTATTGAACTGCCCAAAGAAAGGATGCTGAGTTCATCCATATCTGAGTCTATAGTAGGAGATACCCTAGACCTGGATTGACTGTTCAACTGACCAAGTAGTTTAGAATTCTTTTCTCAGCTTTTATACAAGCCATTTGCCACAATATATGCTTCAACTTTTTGTGGCACCAGATAGGTTACAGATTTTCCTGCCTGCAACATTTCACGCACATAGGTAGATGAGATATTAAGCAGAGGAACTTCAAAGGTTCTTATTTTAGGATGATTGGCCAGCAAAGGATTTTCATGGAAACCCGCTCTTCTGTAAACATATATTTGATGGTGTTGCAAAATCTCTTCATAATTCTTCCACAGGTGAAATGATTGCAGGTTATCTCCTCCTATAATTGGTATAAAGGTAAACTCAGGAAATTGCTGCCTTAGCTTTTCAAGTGTATTAACTGTATATGACGGGCGAGGTAAGTTAAATTCAAAATCACTGGCAACAAAATGTTCATCGTTTTCAATGGCAAGCCTTAGTAAATGAAGTCGCTGGTTTTCATCAAGCAGGTTATCATTTGTTTTAAAAGGATTTTGTGGCGAAACCACAAACCAGATTTTATCTAATCCGGCAAATTCAATAAAATATTTTCCTATTAACAAATGCCCTGTATGCACCGGGTTAAATGAACCAAAGAATAATCCAATTTTCATTGCTTTAAAAAGTCATTCACTAATCTTTCTGCTTCGCCAAGGGCATGTTCAAGATAGTCGTTTAGCAATATGGCTTCAAATTTAGATTCATATTCAAGTTCATGCACTGCTTTTTCAATGCGCATATTTATTGTCTTCTCGGTCTCAGTTGAGCGTTCTCTCAAACGTTTTTCAAGAGTAACTACATCCGGTGGTTTAACAAACACGGCTAGGGCATTATGTCCAAAATACTTTTTAATATTGAGTCCACCTTCCACATCCACATCAAATAAAACAGCACGATTTTGTGCCCAGATGCGTTCCACCTCCGATTTCAGGGTGCCATAATAATTTCCTCCGTAAACCTCTTCGTACTCCAGAAATTCATTACCGGCAATTTTATTTTTAAAATCCTCGTGTGTCAGAAAATAATAATCTCTGCCATGCACTTCATTTGCTCTTTGCTTTCTTGTACATGCACTAACTGAGAATGCGAGTCTTTCATCTATAGAAAGCAGATGTTTAACAATGGTGGTTTTACCTGAACCGGAAGGTGCACAAAATATGATGGCTTTATTCATGCCCGTATTTATATCACGTTATTAATTTGTTCCTTTATTTTTTCCAATTCATCCTTCATTTCCACTACGCGTTGCTGAATTCTAAAATGATTTGCTTTAGAGCCTATGGTATTGATTTCCCTTCCCATCTCCTGTGCAATAAATCCTAATTTCTTTCCGGCCGATTTTGTTTTCATCGTTTCTAAAAAATAGGAACAATGTTGCATAAGCCTTGATTTTTCTTCACTTATATCAAGCTTTTCTATATAGTAAATCAACTCTTGCTCAAATCTGTTTTTATCCAAGTTTTCTTCACGCAATCGATTTAATTCATTTTCAATTCGGCCGCGTATGGTTTCCATTCTTTCCGGTTCTGATTTCTCAATCTCTTTCACCAATTGAACAATTGATTGTGTCATGCGAATGAGTTCTTCAGCAAGCATGCCTCCTTCCTTCATTCTGAATTTTTCAAACTCTACAAAAGCTTTGTTCAATACTTGCATGATAAACTTGCCATCTGCTTCGTTATTTTCATCATCTGCAGGTTGAAATAAATTTGGCATGGCAAGTAAGTTTGCCGATAACATTTGCGGATTGATGCCAGCATGATTACATACGTCTGTTAGCTCTTTTAAATAGTATGCTGCTACATCTTTATTCAGAGGCAATACTTTGTCCTCAGCATTTTTGAACTGCACATTGATGCTAACCGAGCAACTTCCTCTCTCAACCAGTTTGGTAATTTCTCTGCGAAGATCCAGATCTCTACTTTGCCAAATCTTGGGTAACCGGAGGTTTAACTCCAGAAATTTATTGTTTAATGATTTAAACTCGGCTTTAATGGTAAAACGTTCTGTTTCTAATTCAGCCTGACCGTATCCGGTCATTGATCTTAACATAGCTTATATACTTTGGACAAATGTAAAAGAAAAGATGAATTATCCCTCCTTATGTTTGGTTGTATTAACCAGCAATACCCCGCCAAAAATAATGAGTATATCCAATGCCTTTACCCATGTAAGTGCATCTTTACCCGAAAGGAGGGCAATAAATACGGCTAACACAGGCTGCAGATAAATATAGGAACCAACCAGCGATGAAGAAGCATGCCTAAGCGCATAGGCATTGAGCACGTAGGTCATAAAGGTTGAACCAAGGGTCACAAAAGCAATTGCTCCCCAAATAGCAGGTGTAAACGTATGCCATTCGATAGCAATAAAATCAGGTAATCCGAAAGGCATTACCAGAAATAAACCAAAGAAAAATGACCACAACGTAACTGTAAGAGGATGATACTTTTTCATGAGGGATTTGGCATACACCAGATAAAACGCATAGATGATGGCGTTGAGTGAAACCAATATATCGCCCAGCAACG
>JBILGC010000032.1:0-22030 GCA_044351265.1 Bacteroidia bacterium | reverse complement strand
TTGAAAGAAGCAAAGCTGCTTTTTCATAAAGTACTGCTTGCATCACCTGCAGATAAATCTGCCCTTGAAGGCCTATCGCTTATTAAATAATTGACTGCAAAACAGCCAATTGTTAAAATAGCAATCATCCGTTTTGCAGTAAATAAGCTGAATTAGAATACACCTACGATTTCACAAGAGTAAGATATATCTTTGCCTTATGCTGGCTGATGCTAAAATTTTACTTACACAAATCATTGAGAGTACACTATTTGCTTTTGAGGCACTCAGGCAAAATAAAATTCGCACCTTTCTATCTACATTAGGGGTTACCATTGGCATCTTTTGCATTATTGCAGTATTAACAATCGTTGACTCACTGGAAAGAAATGTTCAGAACAGTGTTGAGTCACTTGGCAAGGATGTTATTTTTATAGACAAATGGCCCTGGACTTTTTCCGGAGATTATAAGTGGTGGAAATATATGAACAGACCAAACCCACGCTTAAGTGAATTAAAAAAGGTTGAGATGCAATCACAATTCGCAGGTGCCAGTACCATTAATGTTCAGCTTGGTGGGGTCACGGTTAAATATGAAAGTACCACAGCGGAAGGCGCTCAGATTACCGGTGTAAGCCATGATTACAATAAGGTACGCAGCTTTGAATTAAAAGAAGGCAGATTCTTTACAGAAGCAGAAACAGTAAACGGAACAGATGTTATTGTGCTTGGATATGCTATAGCGCAAAATTTATTCGGTAACAGAAGAGGTTCAGATCGTTTAATTTCAATCAGAGGGAGAAAATTCAGGGTGGTTGGGATAGTTGAAAAAGAAGGTGAAAGTCTAATGGGAAACAGCCTCGATAATGTTTTGCTTATTCCAGCAAAAACACTGGCAAATTATGTTCGTATAGATTCTGATCGTGCCAATGCACAAATACAGGTTAAGGCTGCTCCGGGTGTTCCACTTGAGCAACTAGAGGAGGAATTAAGAGGTATTATGCGTGCGCAACGTAAACTTAAACCCGGTGAAGAAGAAAATTTCGCATTGAACAAAACCACCCTCATTGCAGAACCATTAAAAGATTTATTCTCCGTAATAACCTTTGCGGGTTGGATAATTGGCGGGTTTGCCATGCTAGTTGGTGGCTTTGGAATTGCAAACATCATGTTTGTTTCTGTTAAAGAACGAACCAATCAAATTGGCATTCAGAAGTCGCTTGGTGCTAAGAATTATTTTATTTTAATCGAATTTTTGGTAGAAGCAATCGTATTATGCATTACCGGAGGATGCATTGGCATTGCCTGTGTTGGTGCTATTACATACGCGGTAAGTGCACTTATCGATTTTGACATGATGCTTACCGCAGCTAATATTTTTACAGGAATTATTGTATCTGTATGCATTGGTATAATATCAGGCTTTATACCGGCATGGCAGGCTGCCAGACTTGACCCGGTGGATGCTATCAGGGCAAAATAAAAGCAGTCCTGTTTTATTTGTTTAAGCTATAAAGATATTTTTCAGCTATTTCTTTTCATTAATGCCATGTAAAATCCATCAAAACCTTCAGTGGCTGAAACCCTGCGCTCCCCTAATTTTTCAAATTGCGGGTGCTTATCCAAAAAAGATTTTACCTGCTCTTCATCCTCGCTAGGTAGAATGCTGCAGGTAGCATAAACCATCAACCCTCCGGGTTTTAACAGCAAACTGTAAGCGTTTAAGATATCAACCTGCATCTTTTTCACTTTATCAATAAATGTCATATCCAATTTCCATTTGGCATCCGGGTTTCTTCGCAGCACACCTAAACCTGAGCAGGGCACATCCAAAAGGAGCCTATCTGCTGAATCATGCAAGCGCTTTATTGTTTTACTGCTTTCAATTATTTTGGTTTCAATAATATTGGCTCCTGCCCTTCTCCCTCTTCTTTTCAATTCATCCAACTTCCATTGTTCCGTATCCATAGAAATAATACGACCCTTATTTTGCATCAATGCAGCCAAATGTAGGGTTTTACCTCCTGCACCTGCACAAGCATCAATCACACGCATACCGGGCTTAACCTGAAGAAAAGCTGCCACCAGTTGAGAGGATGCATCCTGCACCTCAAATAACCCTTCTTTAAAAAAAGGAAGCGTAAATAAATTGGTTCGCTTTTTTAAAACCAATGCATCATCTGCTCCAGCTACCGGAAAAGTTTCAATGTCGAGTTCAGCCATCTGCTTGGCTAAACGTCCGCGCGTAGTCTTCAATGTGTTTGCCCTTATTACTAGAGGGGCAGCATGGTTAAGTGCCAATATTTCCTTATCCCAATCTTTACCCAATTCCTTTTCACCTAGTTCATCCAACCAATCAGGAATAGATTCTTTAATTTTCCTAACATGCAATGCATGTGTGCTCAGGTGCTTTACCTGCTCTTTATCAATTTCCTCAAACTCTTTCCACGGAGGCAATTGCTCACCACTAAGCAACAGCCATACACCAAATAAATGCCAGCCTAATTCGTAGGTTAATTCCTCTTCTTTAACTTGATTATAACCGGCAATAAATCGTATTAACCGCCACCAGCGAACTATTTCATAGGTATTTTCTGCTATAAAGGCACGGTCTCTTGCACCCCAGCGCTTATCAGATTGCAGCACTTTCTCTATTACCTTATCTGCATACTTTCCTTCATTAAATATCAGCTGAAGTGATTTTACTACTGCATCTATGAGGTTTTTGTGAAGTTTCATCTATTGCTAAAATAAGTTGATTCATGAAATAATAGTGTGTATTACTCATTCATCATATATTGGCGAAACATACATAAAGAAAACGACAATTACAGCAATGAAAAAACTTAAAAGATGTAGTAGTTGTATTGAAAGCCTATTCGAATCAATTCAATTCATCACCAATAAACATAAACCTTGAATAGGTTACGCCCTCAACATTTACTTCCTCATCAAACATCTTTTTAGGCCTAACCCAAGTTGCTCCATAACCAAATTCCTTCGAATCGTATAAAGCTTCATAAATGACCATCTCCTCTAAGGTCTCACTATGGTGGGCAAAGCCGGTAACTTTATAAAGCTTGCCTTTGTAGTGTTTATAAATTCCTTTTTCCATTTGCTTACTACTTTTCAATCACAATCTTTTTATACCAAACTTGGTTCGTTGCCTGTAATCTTACGGTATAAATACCACCCTCCAACTCATCAAGTGAAAGGACACCTTCGACTGCTTGCTCATCGTTAATTGCAGAACGAACCAATTTGCCATGCAAATCATACAAATTGAGCGAGGCTGCAACCATTTTCTGTGGTATGCAATAGAACAATTGCCCGGATGCAGGATTAGGATAAATACTGAACTCATCTTCCTGTACTTTTATGTCATCAGGCACTGATAGATTATTCTTACACATAAGTCTGTTCAGTTCTTGCCAAATCAATGTATCGACAGAAAGCGGAACCAGACTGTTTGCATCAGCAGATTCTCCCATTCTTACAATCACCATTTTTTCTGAAGGCCATACATACAGTTTTTGATCGTCCTTGCCCAAACCACATACCAATTCGGCAGGTGCAGGTTTAAATAGTGGCCCGTTAAATAGCTGAGTAGAAGCGGGCGTCCGATAAGTTGGTTTGCCATTTAACCACCATAAATATCCATACGATTCATTTAAATTTTGTGATGTGTTGAGCATTTGGTTGTAGTAAATTGTATCCCTAATGATGGTGTCATTATTCCAAATCCCTTTATTTAAAACCATGAGCCCGAATCGTGCCATAGAGCGTGGCCTTGAATAATAGGTTCCGTCATACCAAAGTCCGGTCATCCCTATTCTGGAAATCAGTTTTTGCTGGGTATATTGTTGAAAAGAAATTCCGGTTGCTGTTTCAAGAACATTTTGTAGTAATAGATACGTAGCATTGTGGTAAAACCACTGCATGCCAGCATCTGCCTTGTATTTAAGACAAGCAGGCGTTGTGCAATTCCAATCGGGTACTGCATAATCAACGCCCGTTGTCATTGTTAATTGGTTGCGTATGGTAATTTTACCTTCTTTTGCAGGTGGGCATGATGTCCAGCCTACGCCCAGGTATTTTGATGTTGAATCTGCGATCTTGAGTTTGCCCTCTTGTTGGGCTATACCAACCAATACAGAGGTAATGGTTTTTCCCGCAGAAGCCCAATACCATGACGAATCACGAGTGAATGTATCGAAATATTTTTCTATTACTATTTTACCATCTTTGAGTACAATGAAGGCTTTGGTATTTTTATCATCTAGCAACTTGTAAAGCGAATCGAGTCTATTGGTACACCAACCCAAGGACTGTGGACTAATGGTATCCCATGTGTTGCCAATTAATGGAGGGAAATACAACTGAGCTGAGACCTGAATGCCTAATGTCAGTAAAATACTTATTACAATTGATTTCATGGTTTAAAAATAAGATATAAGAGTGTTTTATCAAGATAGGGTTTAATTTCTCAATAAATTTTCCTTCATTTTCGGGTGGCTTGTTGTGCCTATGAAATAATTCAAACTTTAAGTACAAAAATCATTTGGCGACTTTATGGAATTACTTCATTTTTGCCACCAGTGGCTTCAACTAATCATTTCGATATAATTATTACAGGTGCAGGTCCTGCAGGTGCTACCTGTGCCTTGACGCTCAAAAAAAGTGGATTGCGTATTGCGTTGGTTGAAAAAGAATCTTTTCCAAGGGATAAGATATGCGGTGATGCAGTAAGCTCTATTACAAAAAGAATACTCAGACAAATTGATCCGGAACTTGAATTAAACTTGCTTGAGTTTGCACCTAAAACAAATATCACCAAAGCCAAACTATACAGTCCAGCTTTTGAAAGTTTAGAAATAGAATTTAGTAAAGTCGGACATTGCATCAGGCGATTTGATTTTGACAACTGGTTGTTTCAACATGCTTGCCATCAGCATCCAAGCCTTACACTAAAAACCAATCATGCCGTTAAGGATGTCTATCAGGAAAATGGAATGAACCATGTTAAGCTTCAAAATGGTGAAACATTAACAGCCCCTTTAATTATTGCATGTGATGGTGCGCACTCAGTAGCTGCAAAAAAACTTGGGAAAATTAAGGTTGACCGCAAACACTATTCTGGAGCGGTGAGGCAATATTACAGAAACATTGAAGGCTTAGAAGGGAATGCATTAGAGGTTTATTTTTTAAAAGGCTATCTACCCGGGTATTTCTGGATTTTCCCTTTAAGTAAAAATGAAGCTAACGTTGGCTTTGGGATGTTGAGCGATACCATTGCCAAACAAAAAATTGATTTAAAATTGAGCCTTAATGAAATTATCACCCGAATTCCTGAAGTTGCTGAGCGATTTGCTGATGCCGAAGCATTAGAAGACATAAAAGGATTTGGCTTACCACTTGGCTCAAAAAAATATAGCCTGTCGGGCAATGGATTCATGCTTTGCGGAGATGCCGCTTCATTAATTGACCCATTTAGCGGAGAAGGCATTGAAACAGCAATGGAGAGTGGCAAATTTGCTGCGGAACAAGCTATGCAATGTTTTAAGGAACAAAATTTCACCCGTGCATTTCTTCAAGCATATGATAAGCGTGTTTATAAAAAGATGTGGCCCAATTTCCGAAGCCATTATCTTTTACAACGATTGCTTGGAAAAAGAATCAGGCTAATTAACTTACTTATCAGAATAGGCAATATTCCTTTCATTAAAAAGCGTATTCCTAAACTGTTTTATTAAGCGCACAATCGAAAACTCCTAATGGGGTAAATTCTCTAACTACTTTCTATAAAGCTGTTAAGCAATAAGAAAACTATATTAATCATACCCACTTTTAGTCATCAAAACAAAAAACAATTTAAATAGTCTTACATGCCAGATTTTTAATAATCAATCATAAATTGCAAACAAGTTTACCTGATTTTAAGTTTAAGATATGTGGACTTAATATATTTACTAACTAAAACAACAACTAAAAAATGACGTTCAGGATATACACAAAAACGGGAGATAAAGGCGAAACCTCATTAATTGGGGGCATCCGTGTGCCCAAGCATCACCTCAGAATTGAAGCCTATGGCACCATAGATGAACTTAACTCATATCTTGGTTTAATTATTGACAGCTATCAGAATAAAGAAAAAAGTAAAGTTTTGTATGAGATTCAAGACCGACTATTTACAATCGGTTCAGATTTGGCAAGTGATCCTGAAAAATCAAAAATGAAAATTCCTGATTTGCACGAGTCTGATGTTGAATTACTGGAGAAAGAAATAGACCGCATGCATGAAATTCTTCCACCTTTACAAAATTTCATATTACCGGGAGGAACTATCGTGGCATCACAATGCCATATAGCCAGATGCATTTGCCGCAGGGCAGAACGTATTGTGGTTCACCTTTCGTCAGAAACACAAGTACATGATTTGGTAATTAGATACCTGAATCGTTTAAGCGACTACATGTTTACCTTTGCCCGATTTGTAGTGCATGAATCAGGGGCAACAGAAACCCCTTGGAAACCTCGCATGTAATAATTTTCCAATGATTCAGTTGAACTTTAAAAAATATGGTGAAGGTGCTACCAACCTTATAATCTTGCATGGTTTTTTAGGCTCCCTTGATAACTGGCACACCCTTGCGACAGATTGGGGAAAGAGCTATTTAACT
Organism: Bacteroidia bacterium; assembly: GCA_044351265.1. Lineage (GTDB taxonomy): Bacteria > Bacteroidota > Bacteroidia > UKL13-3 > UKL13-3 > JAJTFA01. Next base: position 15,368 of record JBILGC010000032.1, on the reverse strand, counting down.
GTTTATGCCATAGATCAGCGTAACCACGGAAAATCTCCGCATACCGATACTCATACGATTGCCGATATGGTGGATGATTTATATAACTTCATGCAACAATTTCATATAGATAAGGCAATTATCCTAGGCCATTCTATGGGTGGTAAAGTAGCTATGCAATTTGCACTATCATATCCGATGCAAACAGAAAAGCTGATTGTTGCAGATATGTCTCCACGTGCTTACAAGCATGGACATGATGACGTATTTAATGCCATCAAAAGCATTGAACTGAGCCGCATACAATCACGTAAAGAAGCAGATGAAGCAATGAAACCATTCTTAAGTGACTTTGGAACACGACAATTTGTATTAAAGAACCTTGAACGTAATGAAATTGGAGAGTATAAATGGAAATTCAACTTAAAAACACTGTATAAGGATTATGAAAACATTCTATTGGAGACACATGCCAATAATAAGTATAACGGGCCTGTTTTATTTTTAAAAGGAGGGCTTTCGCTATACATTAGAGAACAAGATGATGTTATGATTAAAAAACTCTTCCCACATGCTGAATTAGCAATTATTGAAGAAGCCGGCCACTGGCTGCATGCCGAGAAACCCAAAGCGTTTTATGAATTGGTGTTGAACTTTATTATAAGGTAATTTTAAATGTCGAAATCTTCTACGTTGCATAGAGAATAATTATAGAAGACAAAATAAACAGGCTCGCTAATGAGTACTATTGACTGCTGGTAAATCTCTTATTTACTGTTAATTGTATTGAGTCAAAAATATTAAAAGTCATAAACCATTTGGAATTACATATGAGCAATATAACATTTTGGATATTTCACGTGGTACAAACCCCAAAACTATTATGATAATTGAAATAGCAACACGTATGATTGATATAAAGTCCAATACAATCAGGTTAATTGACAAACTAGTTAGTAAAGTTATAGCGAATCGGGAATTTTGCGAAAGCATGTGAAGACAGGTAGATCTGAGAAAGACCTGAATCATTAAAGGAAATTGATGAATTGATTAGGATGTGGCTTCAGGAAATGAAAACCCTAACATTAAAGAAAGTTGCAAGCACAAACGGACTGATTGATAAACTAAGAAGTGAATAAGAATTACCGAATCCTTTACTAAGAAATTTAAAACTTTAATTGCTCAGAGAGATTTAATTATTCATGTTTGTATAAGATAATCAAAACTCAAATTATATTCTATTAACATCTATGGAAATCATATTACATCGCGCAGCAGACAGAGGCTATGCAAATCACGGATGGCTGGTCGCAAGGCATTCATTTAGCTTTGCACAATGGTATAATCCTGATAAAATGAATTTTGGCGCACTTCGTGTACTAAATGATGATGAAGTAGCTCCCGGAATGGGTTTTGGCAAGCATCCTCATGACAATATGGAAATTATAACGCTTGTGCAGGAGGGCGCCCTTTCCCATGCCGATAGTATGGGCAATGGTTCAGTAATGAAAGCAAATGATGTTCAAGTAATGAGTGCCGGTTCTGGCGTATTTCATTCAGAAATGAATGATTCAAAATTTGAATCCGTAAAACTATTTCAAATTTGGGTATTCCCCGACAAAGTAAACGTAACTCCAAGGTACGATCAAAAGTCATTTACCCCTGAAGGACGAAAAAATAAGTGGCAGGAAATTATCAAACCGAATACACAAACCGAGGGTGATGCGATTTTTATTCATCAGCAAGCATGGTTTAATCTTTGCGATTTAGAAGCAGGATATAAAATTAGCTATACATCAAAAAAAGCAGGCAATGGCAGTTATATTTTTCTAATAGACGGATGCATAGAAACAAACGAAGAGATATTACATAAGCGAGATGCAATTGGAATAACAGATTTCGAAAAAACAGAAATAATTGCTAAAGAAAAAAGTAGAATTTTGGTCATGGACATACCAATGCAATTCTAAAAAAAGGAGTAGCACTAATAAATAAGCTATATATGCTATAGTGCTTCTAAGTCAATATTCACTTAATTAACATCAGAAAAAAAATGAAATATAAATTATTAGGCAATAGTGGCTTAAAGGTATCAGAACTTTGTTTGGGCACCATGGGGTTTGGCAAAGAATGGAACTGGGGTGCAAACAAGGAAACAAGTTTTGCGGTAATGGATAGTTTCACCAATGCAGGTGGCAATTTTATTGATACGGCAAACCGATATACCGAAGGCACAAGCGAAAAGTTTATTGGAGAATTTATACAAGCCAACCGGGATTATTTTGTAGTGGCAACAAAATACTCGCTGCATGATAATCAAACCAATGTAAATGCATCGGGTAATAACCGCAAAAACATGATGCGAAGTGTGGAATTAAGCTTAAAAAGGCTTAATACTGATTTTATTGATTTACTATACCTGCATATCTGGGACAACCTCACTCCCATTGATGAGGTAATGCGTGGATTAGATGATTTAGTAAGACAAGGTAAAGTAAACTACATTGGAATCAGTGATACACCTGCTTGGATAATCAGTAAAGGGCAAACATTGGCAGAATTAATGGGATGGAGCAAATTTGTTGCCTTGCAAGTTGAATATAGTTTGTTGCAACGCACACCAGAAAGAGAGCTGATTCCAATGGCTAAGCATTTTGGAATGACGGTAACACCATGGGCTCCGCTGGCCGGTGGTGCACTAACCGGAAAATATCTAAAAGGAGATAAAGGCAGATTACCGGATAACAGCAAACGCCTAAATGAGCGTGCCGTTCAGATAACACAAACAGTTATAAGTATTGCAGAAGAAATTGGTGCAGCACCCGCACATGTAGCTTTAAAATGGACAATGATGCAGGAATTCTCATCAATACCAATTGTAGGTGCCACCAAGGTAGCTCAGGTCGAAGAAAACCTCAAATGCCTGGAAGTAAACCTAAACAAGGAGCATATTCAAAGACTGAAAGAGGTAAGCAAAATAGAATTGGGTTTCCCAGGTGACTTCCTGAATGAAGAAGGTGTAAAAACGGTTACGTTTGGTGGCTTTTATGATAAGATTGAGAAGAGGAAATAAAAGTCCAACTGAATAACTCATCAAAAAAGCCGCTCTGAAAAATACTTCAGAAACGGCTTCATAGCTAAGAGGAAAAATAGGTTTTACTTATTCATATCAAATGTATTCATAAATGCAGTAGTAAAATTACCTGCTTTAAAGTCTTCATTTTGCATAAGCTTAATATGAAGCGGAATGGTTGTTTTCAATCCGGGCCCTTCAATAATAAACTCTCCCAGTGCTCTTTCCATTTTAATAATGGCTTCCTCTCGGGTTTGCGCAAAAACAATAAGTTTGGCAATCATAGAATCATAATTGGATGGAATGGTATAACCAGCATAAACATGCGTATCCACGCGCACACCATTACCTCCCGGTTTATGCAGGTGCTCAATTTTACCCGGTGTTGGCCTAAAGTTATTTAGTGGGTCTTCTGCATTGATACGACATTCAATGGCATGACGAATAGGATAATAATTTTTACCACTGATGGGCACACCTGCTGCAATTAAAATTTGCTCTTTCACCAAATCATAATTGATTACCTCTTCGGTTACCGGATGCTCAACCTGAATTCGTGTATTCATTTCCATAAAGTAAAAGTTACGGTGCTTATCTACTAGAAATTCTATTGTACCTAAGCCTTCATAACCAATTGCTTTTGCTCCGGCAATAGCTGCTTCACCCATTTTCTCGCGTAATTCAGGTGTTATAAATGGTGAAGGAGATTCTTCAATTAGTTTTTGGTGTCTGCGCTGAATAGAGCAATCACGTTCGGAGAGATGACAAACGTTTCCATATTGATCTCCAGCAAGCTGTATTTCTATATGGCGAGGTTCTTCAACATATTTTTCCATATAAATACCATCATTGCCAAATGCAGCTGCAGCTTCCTGCTTGGCGCTGTCCCAATGTCTTTCAAATTCTTCTTCAGCCCAAATAATACGCATACCGCGACCGCCACCTCCGGCAGTTGCCTTTATAATAACAGGATAACCAATATCTTTAGCTAATTTAATTCCTTCGGCAGCATTTTCTAGTAATCCGTCAGAACCAGGAATTACAGGCACTCCGGCCTTTTTCATGGTATCTTTAGCACTGGCTTTATCACCCATTGAATTAATCATTTCAGGTGAAGCTCCGATAAACTTAATTCCATGATCACGACATATCTGCGAAAATTTTGCATTTTCAGATAAGAAGCCATAGCCTGGATGTATTGCATCAGCATTTGTTATTTCTGCAGCTGCAATAATATTTGGAATATTAAGATAAGATTGAGCTGAAGGAGCAGGTCCAATACAAACTGCCTCATCGGCAAAACGCACATGCAAACTATCTTTGTCTGCCGTTGAGTAGACGGCAACTGTTTTAATGCCCATTTCGCGTGCCGTACGTATTACACGCAAGGCAATTTCTCCACGATTTGCAATTAGTATTTTTTTAAACATATGATATAAAATTCAATAGTATAAAAAACAAAAGTTGCCAGACTTTTTAGCGACTGACAACTTTATTTTCAATTCATTTTATTATGCAGGTTCAACTAAAAACAACGGCTGATCATATTCAACGGGAGACGCATTATCAACCAGTATCTTTACTATTCTGCCTGATACTTCAGATTCAATTTCGTTAAATAATTTCATGGCTTCTACAATGCAAAGCACCTTTCCGGGCTTTATTTCATCGCCCACCTGAACAAAAGCAGGCTTGTCGGGTGCGCTAGACTTGTAATAAGTACCAATCATTGGAGATTTGATGGTAATCAGGTTAGACCCGCTAACCGTATCAGATTTGCTGGCAGGAGCTTCCGTTCTTTCTGTAGAAACAGCAGCAGGTGCTGCAGCTATAGCTGCAGGAGCATGCATAATGGGAGCCGAAGACTGCACAATTGTTGTCTTCTCTTCAGTTTTTTTGATTGAGAGTTTGAAATCACCTTTTTCCACTTCAACAGCAGAAACACCGGCTTCAGCTACCAGTTTTATTAGTTCTTTAATTTCCTTTAATTCCATATGGGTAATTATTACTTAAATCAAATGTATTGAATTTTTAAAAATTGAAAATTTAAATTTTTAGTTTGCCGAGGCACTTGTATCATAAGCCCATTTAATATACATGGCACCCCAAGTAAAACCTCCACCAAATGCAGATAGAATCAGGTTATCACCTTTCTTAAGTTTACTTTCCCACTCCCATAGCAACAAGGGCAGCGTCCCGTTGGTGGTGTTGCCAAAATGATCTATGTTAATCATAACTTTATCACGTCCAAGCCCCATTCTTTCTGCTGTAGCATCAATAATACGAAGATTTGCCTGATGGGGAACCAGCCAGGTTACATCTGCAGAAGTAAGGTTATTTCTTTCCATGATATTGGCAGAAACTTCGGCCATATTGGTAACAGCAAATTTAAATACGGTTTTACCATCTTGAAACACATAATGCTCGCGGGCATCAATGGTTTCATGTGTTGGCGGTTTAAGAGAACCACCGGCTTTTTGATGCAGATAGTGTCTTCCTGAACCATCTATTTTCAAAATAGAATCGCGCACACCATATCCATCTTCGTTTGGTTCCAATAAAACACATCCCAAACCATCACCGAAAATTATACAGGTATTGCGATCAGTATAGTCAATGATGGACGACATTTTATCACCACCAATAACCACTACTTTTTTGTATTTGCCTGATTGAATAAATGTGGCTCCTGTTTCTAGGGCAAAAAGAAATCCGGAACATGCAGCAGATAAGTCATAACCCCATGCATTTTTTGCTCCTATTTTATCGGCCAGAACACAAGCTGAAGAAGGGAAAATCATATCCCCTGTAATGGTTGCAAAAATAATAAGGTCTATTTCTTCGGCAGATATACCACGCTTTTTTAGCAATCCGTTTACAGCCTCAACAGCCATATCACTGGTTGCTTTACCCGGCTCTTTCTGAATTCTTCTTTCCTTTATACCTGTTCTGGTCATTATCCACTCATCAGTAGTATCAACCATTTTTTCCAAATCGGCATTGGTTAATACATCAGGTGGCACATATCCGTGCACGCAGGTTATAGCAGCAGTTATTTTGTTCATTATGGAAGAGGTAAAACCAAATTTCTAAATGCTTCTCTGATAATCTCACAAAGATTGGAATTGGTTACGTCTTTGGCAGAAAGAATCATATTCTTAAAAGCCTTGGCATTTGATATACCGTGACCAATAATTACAGGAGCATTCACACCGAGAATAGGCGTTCCACCATAATTCTCGTAATTCATTTTATCAAAATATTCATCTGATATACCCCGTTTTTTCATCACGTAGTAAACAGATTCGAAAGCCTTAAGAACTACGTTGCCAACAAATCCTTCGCATACATATACATCGGCTTTATCACTCAGAAAGTCACGGCCTTCCACATTGCCTACAAATTGAAATTGATTAGAATCTTCCATCAACTGATGCGCGGCAATAGTTACCAGGTTGCCTTTTTCTTTTTCCTCACCAATGCTTAATAAGCCAACTCTAGGATCATCTACTTTCAGCACATGTTTCATCATAAGTGCTCCCAAAACAGCAAACTGGTACAAAACATCTGGCTTACAGTCGGCATTGGCACCGGCATCAAGCAAAACACCTAATTTCCCGTTGGGCTTAGGTATAAGGGCAGTAACACAAGGTCTGATAACGCCTTCAATAGGTTTAATAGAAAACATGGCGCCCACCAGCATGGCACCGGTATTACCGGCACTCACAAATGAATCGAGTTGTTTGGTTGCTAAACTCCTGAAACCTACTGCAATGCTGGAATCCTTTTTAGAAGATATAGCCTTTGTTGGATGCTCACCCATACCAATAACTTCAGTGGTGTGAAAAAAATCAAAGTCGTCAACACTTCCTCCAAGAGATTGAAGCATGCTTACAGCCTGTTCCTTATCTCCAATGAGCACAATGCTCTCACCATTTTCTAATTCATTTTTGGCCTGTATGGCCCCGGCTATGGCTTCTTTGGGGGCATAATCTCCACCCATAATGTCAAATCCGATTCTCATTCATTTAATTGTTTGGCAAAACAATTATACATCTTTTTTCATATCAGGAAAAACATGTTTTCCCTTGTAGTAACCATCAGTGGTTACTCTATGTCTAAGATGGGTTTCACCAGATGTAGCATCTACAGTAATGGTAGGGGCTTCACCTTTGTAGTGTGTCCTTCTCTTGTCTCTGCGAGAGTTTGACATTTTTCGTTTTGGATTAGGCATAGTAGTATAAATCTAATTTAGTTAAAAATTCCTTTTAGTTTATCCCAACGTGGATCATTATTTTCATCTTCTTCATTTGCTTGAATATCATTAAGCTTGCTTACCACCTCTTCATTACATGTTTTACCTGCTAGAGAGCAGGTTTTTCTAATTGGAAGGGTAAGAACCAAACATTCATACAAATACTGCCTCAGGTCGTAATCAATGGTTTGAGGAGTGACATAAACGATTTCATCATCGTCATACTTCTCTGTTTCACTGATTTTTAAAATGAGGCTAAACTGACTATCTACAGGCAATCCAAACTCATCTAAACAGGTATCGCACGTTGTTTTTACTTTTCCGCTCAACTTAAACTTCAGATCATACATGGTATCTGTTTTAAACAAATCCAGATGAGCAATAACCTCGGCTTCTATATTTGACTGATCATCAACAGAATGTATAAATTCTGTATTCAGAACAAAGGCAAATGTATTGTTGCCGGAGCGTAGTTTATTGAACTCAACGATATAATCTTTCAGCCTCAGCATTCTACGGAAAGGGGGCAAAGATAAGATTTTCAGCTAAACTTACATCACAAACTCAAAAAAGAAGACACGTGGCTATTTTTAATGCTTTAATGTATTGATAATGAATAATAAACATCATTATTACCTATGTGGTTGGGCATAGGGTTAACAGAATCAATATTTCCTCAATACATAATAACTGCTTATATTTGGGAACCTTTTAAAAAGCACTATGGAAGACGTATCGAAGTTAGGCTTCAGTGAGCTGGCTCGTCAGGCATCATTACAACCCAAGGAAGCCTTACTGGAAATTAAAAAACCCGGACAAACATTATTTATAGCAGTTCCAAAAGAAACCACCTTGCAGGAACACCGGGTGGCTTTAACACCTTCCTCTGTGAACCTGCTTGTTAATACAGGTAATGAGGTTTGGATAGAAACAGGTGCAGGCAGCGAGGCACATTTTTCCGATAAAGACTACAGCGAAGCCGGTGCAAAAATTTGTTATAGCAAAGAGGACTTATTTAAGGCAGATATTGTTGTAAAAGTTGAACCCCCAACCGATGAGGAGATTAAAATGCTTAAACCACAGCAATTGCTTATCTCCGCCATACAGCTAAGTAACAAATCAGAAAAATATATACGCTCGTTGATGGACAAAAAGATTACAGCCATAGCGTTTGAGTACCTGAAATCAAATGATGAAATTTATCCAATTGTGCGCAGTATGGCTGAAATATCAGGAACTTCTGCCATAGCTGTTGCGGCTGAATATTTATGCTCAACCCGAGGTGGCAAAGGTGAAATGTTGGGTGGTGTTACCGGTATACCTCCCACCGAAATTGTGGTAATAGGTGCAGGCACCGTTGGTGAGTATGCCACAAGAGCAGCTCTGGGCGTAGGCGCTACCGTGAAAGTGTTTGACAACTCCCTAGAAAAACTAAGAATGTTGCAAAACAATCTTGGTGTTAAAATAAATACCTCCCTATTGAATCCTAAAATATTGAGTAAAGCACTTACCACAGCTGATGTAGCAATTGGGAGTTTATGGAGCGAAGAAGGAAGAAGCCCTACTGTTGTTACTGAAGAAATGGTGAGTAAGATGAAACCACGCTCAGTTATTGTTGATATCTGCATTGATCAGGGTGGCTGTTTTGAAACGTCAGAAATTACCACCCATGATAAGCCTATTTTTATAAAGCATGATGTAATACATTACTGTGTGCCCAATATTTCCTCTCGCGTTAGCAGAACTGCCAGCTATGCGTTAAGTAATATTCTCACACCAATAATAGCAGATATTGCAGAAGCAGGTTCAATTACCAATTATATCTGGGAACATGCAGCTGCCAGAAATGGTGTCTATATTTACAAGGGTAATTTAACCAATAAGCATATTGGAAACCGCCTCAATATTTATCACAAAGACATTGATTTATTAATAGCTGCTCACGCCTGATTTAGCTTTTATCAGCCTTTGCTTTTTGCGGATTATGGTATATATCCAATGCCGTTAGCATGGCAAATCCGCCCCACCATAAAATGGCAATCTTATCGGTCTCACTGTAGTTGTTCATTAAACCATGCACATAATACGTGACAAAGGCTAGCAGCAAGGCAAGCGCCATATATCTAACTCTTGCTTTTTGTGCAGTATAAAACAAGCGAAATGCAGTAGCTAAAGAAAAATAAACCATCAACAAAATGGTAATTAGTCCTGGTAGTCCGGTTTCGCAAAGTGGACCAAGGTATTCACTGTGTGCATTTCCGCCATCACCAAAATTAGTGCTGATTACCGTTTTATACTGACTTAATTGAAAAGGTGCATACACAAAGGAATAAGTACCAGGCCCGAATCCCACAACCGGTCTTTCTTCAAACATTTTCCATGCACAAACCCATCGATTAATGCGCTCTGCATTTGATGCATCGGTATTGATATTAGAGATAGAACGAAAATGCTCACTGAAATCTTTGGAAGATTTATCATCCGTTTTAGACATCAAGTAAGTAATTTCACTCTGAAACACTAAAAACAAGGTGATGGCACTAAATAATAAAATAAGTATGGTATTAAACTTAATACGCAGCAGCAGAGGTATGAGTGTTGCTATAGCTGCAGCAATGCTAATCCATGAGGCACGTGTGTATGAAAAAATCAGACCAACAACCAAAATCAGTAATAAACCAATGGCTCCAAACCAAGCAGTTTTATTGATATGAAGGCGAGCCGGAAATAAAATAAATATTAGTGTGATAGGTATAAAAAACGCTATAGCCGCACCATACACGCCATGTGCAACATAGAAAGGTCTTGTGATTTCAAATGAATATTTCATTTCGAAATTATAGGCACTGTGCTGGTATAAAGTCCATAAAACAGCAAAGGTCAATGGTATGAGATAAAGCCAGAGGTAGCTGATGATATGTGAGAACTTTTTAAATAAAACCACACCTAAAAAGTAAAATACAACCACAAACCAGAATCTGGAGAGTAAAAACTTTGCCGATACAAACGGGTGCTCACTGGTAAATACGGTGAATAAGGTCCAAAGCATATTAAGAATGATAACAATGGCTAGCGGATGTCGAAAAACGCGGTAGTCATACTCACTGTTGATGATAAATTTAAATACTGCCAAACACATGATAAGCATAATGAGTGGCTCATCAGGTAAGCTAAGCCCCAGGCCTCCACCAATATTCTCTACATTAATGGAAAGCGGAACCAGGAAACATAGTATGAACAATAATGTATCGAGGCTAAAAAGAATGAGAATCGCAAAAAGTAAGGCAAAAGGTAAAAGGCTCAGCCATATAAAATCGAATGCAATGGCTGTAATATTAAGGCCAATGAAACCTGCACAAAGCAGGTAAAACAATCTATATTTAAGCGCTTGCTCCAAGCTTCAGGCGATTAAAAACGCTCTTTGATTTCCTTGTAGCGTTCGATAAAAACAATGAGAATACACCCGAATACAAATGCAGATAAAGCAGACATTACAACAATAATAGACCTAACAGGATAAGCTTTATTTTCCGGAGGGTAAGCATATCCCACCACAAACACATTACTTAACCCACCAGACATATCAATTTTAGTTTGTTCATAACGCATGCGTAAATCAGCTAGCATTTCCGATTCGTTTTGCAACAATTCATCCAGCACGGTAAATTCTCCGGAATATTCGGCTAATGCCTGCTTTTCCTTTTCACTACCTCCCCTGCTCACAACTGCAACTTCGGCAAGTCCCTTTGCCTGTTCAGGTGCATTGTATACACCCTTTTCACCAAGCAGTTTCATGGCATTCTTGAGCGAATCAATATAATTCAATTTTTCAAAATATGCCTTTGCCACCACATCATGCGCCTGTTTGGCAACACGTCCTACAATTTCATGCTTAATGGTATCAACCATACCCATAATAGCATTTGCCAACTCCGCAGAGGTTTTTGGATCTTCATCCATAACCGTAATAGAAATTGAATTATAATCTGTTCGTTTTATACTCACGTTTTTTGCGTAGGTGCGGCTAACTTGGTCGTACTTATCCTTACGGTCTTGAGAGATTTTATAATGATCAATCAGGTTGTACTTATTGATGATGCGCCATTGCAAATCGGCCGATTCCAAAATCTGTAAGTATTGTTCTGTTTCTTCCTGCTCACCAAAAGCCAACGCCTCTTTGGCACGCTCACGCGATTTAAAAAACAAAGCAGAAGAAATAGAACTAACCGTGCCCGGGTAAAATACAGCCGTTGCTTTATACTTAGGTGTTATAAACCATGCACTCGAACCTGTAACAGCTGCAACTATGGCAACTGCCACTATAATTGAAAGTTGCTTTTTCCATTTAATAAGAAACCTTAAGGTATCTAAAAATTCAAAAGAATATGATGTTCTTTTTTTATTCATGTTCTGATGTTTTGAAGTAATAACGATTGAATACCGACAAAAATATAAAAAATAACATGCGCATCACTAATTGATTGCCTGCGCAGACATAAAAATGCCTCGTACGCTTTGAACATTTACCAATTGCAATACAAAAACTAGAATAACCCATGTTACACAGCCGGCTATACCTGCCAAAACAAATGAAAACTGAAGGTATCCGAGCAACACAATGATGCAAACCGACCCTATAGAAAGCAATGCATATTTTGCGAGATAAGAAACCGGAAATAAACCGGGTGATTTTTTTAGTGCCAAGTATAGGTTGGTTATAAATATGAAGGTATGCGTAGCAAGTCCTACTCTTGCGCAAGCCAGTGCACCTTGTTCAGGCACCAACAGTATGTTTCCTGCCACATTTAATAACAATGCTACAAATGCCAAACCATTGAGTAGTTTTAATTCCTTTCCGGCAGTTAATAGCGTGCCAAAAACATACATCCCGCACATCATGGTATAACTAAACATTTGTATTCCAAAAACCGATGCAGTGTAAGCATTTGCTTCATGATACATGGCCTGCATAATCTCTAAACGATACACATAACAAAAAATGGAAACGAACAAACCAAAACCGGGTAGAATGATAACCGCTGATCGAACAAGTTTCTTGAGCTCATCTGGCTTGGATAAATTGGCTGAGAATGCCGGTAGCAGCATGAACCCAATCAATACTGCAAACATATTGGCAGCATCAAACAAACGACCTCCGGCCGCATAAATCCCGTTTTCTAGACTACCGTTTAAATGAAGCTTTTTAAGAATTAGACTGTCAATCCTTGCATAGCACATCATAAGCAATGCAAGCAATGCATAAGGAAGCGCCTGTCTGAATACGGGATAAATTTGTTGCCTGATGTGGGCAGAACCGCTATATTTCAAATGACCCATCAGTACCAATAAACTTGCCAGCAGCACCATCAGGTAACCAGCTGTTTGTATACCAATAAAAATATTCAGATTAACCGGTAATAAGGGTATCCATACCATAAAAACTCCCAGTAACAGCATGGTAAAACGATCAATTACAGAAAGCCATGCATCTGTTTTATATAACTGTAAACCACTTACAAAACTTCTATTAAAAGTGGCTATGTAAGCAATGAGCTGATTGATGCAAAGCCATAACAGGAGCATCAGAAAATATTTATTATATCCGTATAACCAACCTGCCACCAACGTTATCATAATGTAAATGAGACCAAAAAAGATTTTAACGAAGAACAGAGGCAAATACAACTCATTGATGCGCTCCGGCTGCTTTGCAATGGCAGAACTTACAAAATTATTAATACCCAAATCCAATATAACCGACAAAATCAACGAAAAACTAAAAATGTTGGCATAATCACCATAGTTGGCAAACCCTAAATGGTTCTGAAAACTGCGATCAATACCAAGAACCCATGCCGGCTTTACCAGCAGATTGAGCAATAGTAGCAATATAAGATTTGAAAAAAATTTTCTTTGCATATGCTATTATGGCTGCAATGTAAAACATTCCGAAACACTTTGTATCATTGTAAGGTGAACAGGTATAAACTTCTTAAATATACGTTGCCCGAAAAGATTAACAATGCCTGCTCGGTATTGCTAACCAAATTAATTAACGGTCAAAAGAATCTTAAAGATATACCCGTTCAGCGCATACTCATCATTAAAACAGATGAAATTGGTGATCTATGCTATGCACAACATGTAATTGATATGCTAAAATTACAATTTAAGGAGGCAGAGATTACCCTTATTTGTAAACCATTTGCCATGACACTGGCACATAACAATCCAAACCTTAAACATATTACCAGCAACTGGAATGACCTTACAGGCGATTATGATTTGATTGCTGATTTAAGGGTTAGCAGCAGTAGCTTAATTTACGCATTATGCCATTGGCCAAAAATCAGAGTCGACAGAGGAACCATCAGGCTTAAAAACAAAATGAAGGGTAAGCAACCACATGAGGTGATTACTAACAGAGAAATTATTGAACCTCTTATAAGCAATAAATCCTTATTGAACTATTCACCTCAATTGTATGCAGGTGAATATGAAAGAAAAAAGGTGGAAAATTACCTTACCGATCTTGGCGTGCAACGCTTTGCTATTTTGCATCCCGGAGCCAGAAAAAAATTGCGCAGATGGGATAAGTTCGCATCATTAGCTCAATGGCTGTATAAGGAGAAGAATCTGGAAATCATATTTACTGGTGACTATTACGAAAGAGATTTGATTAAAAGTATTCAGCAACAACTATCATTTGAGACGCACAGCATTGCAGGAGTATTTAATCTTGCTGAACTCGCAGCATTGTGTAGACAGGCAAAAGTATATATAGGTAACGAAAGCGGACCGCTGCACATTGCGTCCTTATGCGGAACTCCAAGCCTTGGCTTGTTTGGCCCAGGTGAACCTGACGTGTTTTATCCCTATGGCAGGCATACCACTTATCTGCATTATGTTTTGCCCTGTAACCCATGTGACCAGAACAACTGCATACAACCACAAAACCCATGCATTAATATGATACAACTTAATGAAGTAATGATTAAAATTGAAGAATTGCTTAATCACCACTAAATGCAAATCATATGAAAACAGATATTGAAATTTCTCGTGAAGCCAAGTTAAAATGCATACAGGAAATTGCAAACGTACTTCATATCTCACCAGAGCATATCATACCTTATGGCAATACCAAAGCCAAAATAAGTTTAGATGTGCTAAACGAAGCCAACATCAAAAAGAATAATCTGATATTGATTACTGCAATATCACCAACAAAAGCGGGTGTTGGGAAAACGGTTACAACTGTTAGTGCAGGCTTGGGTTTAAATAAAATTGGAAAAACATGTATTGCCGCGCTCAGAGAGCCCTCTTTGGGCCCTGTATTTGGAATGAAAGGCGGAGCTGCCGGTGGTGGCTATGCACAGGTATTGCCTATGGAAGATATTAACCTCCATTTTACCGGAGACTTTCATGCCATTACCACTGCAAACAACACCATTGCTGCATTGCTCGATAATTATCAATATAACCATATCAACACAGATAAAGCTTTGAAACAAATTACCTGGAAACGGGTGCTGGATGTAAACGATAGAAGTTTACGATTTGTTACAACAGGCTTGGGTGGCCGAACAAATGGCCTACCTCAGGAAACCGGATTTGATATTACACCTGCGAGTGAAATCATGGCTGCATTATGTCTAAGTGAGAACTTTGATGACCTGCAGCAACGCATTGAACGTATTATTTTAGGCTATAAACTGGATAATACCCCTTTCACCGTAAAAGATTTAGGTGTAAGCGGTGCAATAACTATTTTGTTAAAAGATGCCATCATGCCCAATCTAGTGCAAACCACAGAAAACACGCCTGCCATTATTCATGGTGGACCCTTTGCCAATATTGCACATGGTTGTAACAGTGTAATAGCTACCAAAATGGCATTGAGCACTGCAGAATATGTAGTAACAGAAGCCGGTTTTGGCAGCGACCTTGGTGCTGAAAAGTTTTTAGATATTAAATGCCGTGCTTCAGGACTGCAGCCAAAAGCAACCGTATTGGTGGCCACTACACAAGCGCTTAAAATGCATGCCGGTATAGAAGGTG
>JBILGC010000043.1:0-15951 GCA_044351265.1 Bacteroidia bacterium | reverse complement strand
GAATTCCCCTAAATTCCATATCAAGTAGTGTAAAGGAAAGCATTCCGGGATCCATTTCCAGTTCAAATGAAATATCATCAATACCGGTCTTTTGTTTTTGCCTAATGTAGTTTACGATTTTCTGCTCTTCTTCATTCAATCCTAGATGAAGTTGTTGCTGCTGCTTTGGTTTTGAAATAGGTAAATCCCAATTCATTAACTCAATCAGATCATTAACACCGGTTATGATGGCTGCTTTGTTTTTTTTAATGAGCAAGTGGCATCCTTGAGAGTATATTTCGTTTACCCTGCCGGGTAAGGCCATTACCTCTTTATTAAAATAATTGGCAATTTCTGCTGTAATCATAGCACCTCCGGAAGTTGCAGTTTCAGCAACTACCAGCACATCACATAAACCGGCAACAATTCTATTGCGCTTAGGGAAATTCTCACGGTCAGGATTACTGCCACTGGTAAATTCTGTAAGTAAACCTCCGTTTTCAAGCATTTTTTTTGCTGTTGCTTTATGCTGGCCTGGATAAATCCTGTCAAGTCCATGTGCCATTACGCCAACGGTTGGTAATTTATTTTTAATAGCTGCACGGTGAGCTTGTATATCAATTCCGTATGCAAGGCCGCTTAAAATTAAACAGCCTGTATCTGCCAATCCTAAGCAGAGTTCATCTACAAAGGCTTTGCCGTAATCTGAGGCTTTTCTTGTGCCTACAATACCTACTATTTTATTCGCATTTAAATCGGTATTGCCCAAATAATAAAGCATTACGGGTGATTCTAGATAATTTTTCAGCCTATGTGGATATGCTTTATCTAGGTAAAATAAAGGTTGTATGTGGTGTTTTTCTATAAACTCAATTTCTGTTTCAGCTTTAGAGAAGTCATTGAAAGAGAGTATTGAATCAGCCAGTTTTTCTCCTATACCCGGAATACGTAATAATTTTGATTTCTTTTGCCTGAATACCTGTTCCGGACTTCCGCAATAACTAATCAGATTTTTTGCAATTACATCTCCTACTCCTGGTATACATGTAATGGCTATTTGATACAATAAATCTTGCTTTTGTGTTAGGTCTTTCACGCGATGGTAAAAAAAAGCCCCTGCAGCATTTGTACCAACTATGTTGGATTGCTGCAGGGGCAGATGTAAGACTAGTCTTTTTTGCTGCCTAACATGAGCAGTTCGTTTACTACTATTTCTGTAGCGTAACGTTTGTTGCCTTCTTTGTCGGTATATGAGCGGGTGCTCAGTTTACCTTCAATAGCCACTTCCTGACCTTTCTTCACATACTTCTCCATCACTTCGGCTTGTTTGCCCCAAGCAATTACATTATGCCACTGTGTTTCTTCTATTTTCTCGCCACTGTCGTTGCGATAAACTTCTGTAGTAGCAATGCTGCATTTTGCGAGTGTTTTTCCTCCGTTAAGTTTTTTAACATCTGGGCTTTGTCCAAGGCGGCCAATTAGGCGAACGCTGTTTCTTAAATTGTTCATGATTTTTTAGTTTTTAAAATTTAACATTAATTTGGTTTTCCTGCCTACCTGCTCTTCATCTTGCGGGCGCCCTTTGCAAACTAAGCAGCGGGTAAGCGGGTGTCATCTTTTTACTCAGGCTATTATGTTTGAGCCATTGTTTCGAAATGACGATGCAAAATTGTGGCTACCCCAAAAACTTAGTCGTATTTCTTCCGTTTAGTTCCGTTAGTAAACGTATTTAAACGTTTGTACACGAAAAAATAGATCAGATATAAGTTTCTGTAAATAAAAATGATATACTTGATTTGGCAGTGAAACAGGAAACAGTTTACGGGAACTAAAAATTGCTAAAAAAATATTATTTTATATCTGGTAGTTAAATAAAATACCTAATAATTGGCTAAAATAGCTACTTATCCTACAAGAAATAAATCAGTAATGTTTAAGTTAAGTGGAATAAACCTGTCGCTCATTTCAGGAATAAAAGGCAAGAAGTGCTGCAAGCAATGCACGCTCTACAGGAGCCAACTTGTGGTGCTGTTCTTTGGTTATATTTTTAGCGTCTGGCTCTTTAAAAAATAACACCAGCGGTGTAAAGAGTTCTTTGATTTCTGAACGTTCGCTTACTTCGTTGCCAATATTTAAAATGGTATCTAAATTTTCTTCTGTAATTTCCTGATGTGTGATGAGGTCTTCATAAATGCGATGTTCATCCTGAAATTCATCTTCATCCACCAGCAAAAATTCATACAAGAAATCTTCCAAATCTGCTGGTGTATCTGAATCCTTTGCTTCGCTGAGATATAGCAAAATATTTAATAGTTCAGTTCCACGTTCAATGGTTTTGTCTTCTATATCCATCCACTCTTTTGAGTCGAAATAGTCTTCATCATGGTTATGGTTTTCTAAATGATGCGCCATCATTAGATCAAACGCATATTCATTGAGTGCCTCGTATTGCGGATGTGCTGAGGCTATTTCATCAAATGTTTTGACCTTAGCCAGAAAGTCCTGACTTGAACTAAATAAGTTTATTAGTTCAGCAGGTGCATGCACATCACCTTTTTCTGAAAATGCCTTGTACAGTGCTTCTAAGCCTTTAATAGCATTACTCATATGGTTTTAATTAGCTGGTCTTTATTAATAATTCCCAATACTTTTCCGGTAAGGGTTTGGTTTAATACTGGACTATTTGCTGATTTTGAAAGGTTGTTTGTTGAATTATACTGCCACTTTGCACCGGGTTCAAATAAGGTAATTTCAGCGCTTGCTCCTTTGGTTATGGTTATACCCGGCTGGTTCAATATCTTCCTGGGGTTGATAGAGAGTGCTTTTACAAGTATACTATTATCAAGTTGTTTAGGCTTAAACATGTTTAGTAGAGCGTATGCTGTCTGCAGTTGTATCATACCATATGCAGCATATTCAAATTCAATATTCTTATGCTCGGTATCTTCGGGTTGATGATCACTTACAATACAATCAATAGTTCCATCTGCAAGTCCATCCCAAAGTGCTTTTTGGTCTTCTTTACCTCGCAGTGGTGGAAGCACTTTAAAATTGCTATCAAAGTCATTCAGATTTTCATCAGTAAAAACCAAACTTGCTACCGATACATCAGCAGTGATTTGTAAACCTTGCTTTCGTACCTTTCTTATTAGCTCAACGCTGCCTTTGGAAGAAATGTGGGAAAAGTGTATTGGGGTATTGTTATATCTTGCCAGCTCTATATCTCTTGCAACCATTACCTCCTCAGCAATATTAGGAATACCCTTAAGTCCTAGATTTACACTCATGGCACCCTCATGCATGCGGCCACCTGCAGCAAGATTTTGATCTTGAGCGTGACATAATAAAATGCCACCAAAATTAGCTGCATATTGCATGGCCCTTAGCATTACACCGGCATGCATCAGACTTCTGTTTGCATCTGTAAAGGCAATGGCTCCGGCCATATGCATATCATATAATTCGTTCAGCTCAGTTCCTTCTCTGTCTTTGGTAATAGATCCGTAAGGAAGCAAATGCACAGGTAAATCTTCACTCTTCCGGTAAATAAACTCAATATCTGCTTTTGTTTGCATTGCCGGCTGCGTATCCGGTAGGCAAGCTATCCGTGTAAATCCGCCTGCAGCAGCTGCGCGTGCTCCGCTTTCCAAGGTTTCTTTATGCTCCATGCCTGGCTCACGCAACGAGGCTCTCATATCAAACCATCCCGGACTAAGCAACGCACTTTTTACATCCCAAGATTTAATGGTGCTTTTTTCAAAAACTTTTTTAGCAGATGGCTGAATGTCATCAATAATTCCGCTGCTTATCAGCAGATCGCACTTTTTTCCATGCATTGCCGATTGTGGGTCGCAAACAATGGCATTTAGAATAACAAGTTTCATTATGAGGCAAACGCTTTACAACAAAGCTGTTGTAATTTGTTTAGTTAAGTTTAAGCAAAAGTATCTCAAACAGTACAAAAAGCAAAGCTAATATTACACAAATACGCCAAAATGGGGTTCCATTCAGTTCATTTCCCAGTTTATAGCTTAGTGAGGCGGTTTCTGAATCAATAACACGGTATTGTGCAGATTGAGAAGCCAATTCCTCCAGCTGTGTTGCTGTGAGTGTCTCCAGATTTGATTCAGTCCGTGCATAATTCATGGAAGCTGCAGCGATTTCACTTTTATCTGTTTTACTTGATATAGTATAATTGCCGGCAAAAGCAATTTCATGGTCTAAGTATATTTGCATTAGGCCGTTCTTATTTATTACGTCAGTTGCAAGGGCTGTTTTTTCACCTTTTATTTCAATCAGTTTTTCCTTGCCTGCACCTTGCCACTCCGGAATGGTAATCCATTTTTGTTTGCCTACGGTATAAGCCAGTGGCAGTTGGCTTTGCGCACCTTGTCCAATTTTAAGTAGGGTTGGAACAAAGAGTGAATGCGTTGGGAAATTACTCCATGTGGTTTGAAACGGAATGGTAAATAAAAATACTTTACCCTTACCACTGGCTGCTTGCCAAAGCAGGGGAGCTCCATTGTTTAAAGAAATTAACGATTTACCTTCTACAGACTGAGATATGTTTACAGGGTAATATTGTTTTATTACAGGAAAATCCATTTGCTGAGGCACACGACTAAACACGGATTTAAAAAGCTCATCCTGCAAATTAAGGCTATTAACCTGCAGTGTTAAGCCTTCGCTATTCAATAAAACAGGCATCTTAAAGTACTGCAGCAAGCTATTGAGTTTTACAGCAGAAGAGCCATCAGCTGCGGGTACAATAAGCAGATGCCCGCCATTATTTACGTATTTGATGATTTCATCAGTTAATCCGGATGATAACCTGTCGGACTCATTCAATATGATAAGTTGGTATTTTTTGAATTCACTGTAGTTAATCAGATCTTGTTTGCTTTGTGTAAGTTTATAAAGTTTATCAATTTCATACAAATCGCTGATAAATGTATTGGGCTTATCATTATTAATGCAATAAATATTGCTACTGGCAATGGGGTACAAGCTAAAATAGTATTTATCATCAAAAGTAATGGGATGGTCGGCAATTGATATTTCTCCCTTAAGCCAGCCTTCTGTGCTTGTTGTAAAATCTATTTCTGTTTGAACGATGCTGTTTGCATCACAGCTTATATTAGCCATACCTTTTTGAACCCCATTTAATTTAAGCTGAACGGCAATATCTTCTGCCGGACGGTTACTTATATTGCCTAACCTAATCATGAGTTTATTAGATTCATTTAACCGAAGTGAAGGGCTATTTAGCCAAACTGAATCAATATAAAGATTACTATACTGATTGGCTTGAACACGCAAGAAGGAAATTGAAAATCCACTATCAGGTTTAAAAACATCAGACTTAAGCGTGCTTTTTTGAAAATCGCTGATATAATAAACAAAAGCTGACTCTGAATTCTGTATAGTATTCTTTTGTTTGCTATATATTTCTTCAAGTGAGGCCACAGCAGGAGAAATTTGTATTGCATCAATCAGTTCAAGTGCATTGGTTTTTGTAACAATACGCAATTCTTTACCGGATAATTCATTGGTAATAATCTGAAACTGGTCGGTATGAGCATATACTGATACTATGGCTCTTGCTTTTTCTTTTGCCGCATCCAGCAGTTGGCCATCAGAGCCTTCATTGTTCATAGAAAAAGAATTATCAATATAGATGCTGATTAGTTTTTGCTTGCCTTGCTGCTGCTGCAGCAGCGCAGGCTTATATGGTTGAGCAAAGGCTAACACCAGAAATGTAATAGCCAGTATGCGAGCAGCCAAAATAAGCCATTCTTTTAGTTTGCGTTTGGCCTTGCTCTCTTGCTGAATCTGTTTTAAAAAGCGGATATCACTAAATACCTGTTTTTTGTACCTGCGGAAGTTAAATAGGTGAATGATGACAGGAATCAATAGCAGCGAAAGAGCCCAAAGAAAGGATGGATTTAAAAAAATCATACGAGCGAAAGATAATAATACTTAAACGAGCTAAGAGATCTGTTCATAATTGCAAGCCCTATTGTATATGCTTTATTGTAATTAACTTCATTGAGTTGAGCTGATAGCTTAGCTGTATAAGAGTTTAGACCAATAGATTTATTTCTTTAATATTTCATTTCGCTGTAAAGTTAGGCGTGCATATGTTGAATAAAAAAGGCTCAATTCCTTTTTAGTAAAATTACATTGATTACTAACTGTTCCCAAATCCGTGCAATGACAACCGATAATTTTACCGTTTTCTTTAAATGGTTTACATTCCTTGCACGCAACAGATGCACAGGTTACATGTCCATTTCCTTTTACTGCATACCAGGTTCTGCTCATGATATCATAGATTAAGTCAACAGCCATAATTTTAGCATATCCTTTGCAGGTGCCTATGCCAACCAGGTAATGAAACTTGCCTTCCGATTCTATTTGTAGCCGCTCTATGATAGAAGCATCACCTAGGGCTATCTGCATACTTTTTTTTAGAAGCGTAGTATCAGCAGTAATGATGTATTGATTGTGGCTGGCTTTGCCTATTTCAATTTTATTTTGAGCCAACGTTTCACCGCTATGTAGCATCAGCAATATAAAAATCATTGGTACTGAAATAATCTTCATATACATAAAAAATTAGCAACAATAAAGTAGTATTAAATCAAGCATAATAATTATGATTATCATAAACCACAGGCTGATTTTCTTCTGAAATGCTTGAGTTATACATAAAATAGTGAGCAATAAATTAACTTATTAAATGTGCAACATAATAAGCAGATGCTGCAGCAAGGGCTCCAATTAATGTAATGCGGGTTGCTCCATAAAACGGTGGCTGCCCTATAACCTTGCTTTTAAGATAACCGAATATAAACAAGCAGATGGTAGTAATGATGCATGAATATAGTAGCCCTTGTTTAGCATCATCACTAAAAAAATAGGATGCCAGTGGAACAATCCCGCCAATAATATAGGATATGCCAATGGTTAGTGCGCTTTGTCTTGCTCTGTTGATATCTGGCTTCTCCAATCCAAGTTCAAAACGCATCATAAAATGTACCCACTTATCCTTATCTTTAGACATCTCATTTACAATAAGCTCTGTTGATTGGGTGGTTAGTCCATAAGATTCAAATATCTCTCTCACTTCTTGTTTTTCTTTATCCGGAAAAACATCTACTTCATGGTACTCGCGCTTTAATTCCGAATCATAATGTTCAATTTCCGTTTTGCCAGCAAGGTATCCGCCAAGCCCCATTGCAATTGAGCCTGCAACTATTTCTGCTAGTCCGGCTGTAACAATTATACCTGTATCGCTCACAGCACCGCTTAATCCTGCTGCAAGTGCAAACGGAACAGTTAGTCCGTCACTCATTCCTATTACAATATCTCTTACAGCTTCAGAACCTTCAAAATGTTTTTCTTCGTGCATGGCTTTTATTTTTTTAAATCAAGATAAAGGTAAACAGGTAAATGGTCGCTATATCCGCCAATATATTTATCTCCTGCATAGGTTCGTTTTGGAGACCCTTTATACTTTTGTTCAGTTTCCAGCATCCATGGCTGTTTAAACATATCTGCCGATTCTTTTCTGAAAATGTATTTACGGTTTCCAATCACCACTCCGTTGCTTAAAATAATCTGATCAAGCATATTCCACTTACCACGATGCATGTAGGAACCCAAGCCTGCCTGCTGAATTTCTACCATTGGATTATAAAGATTTCCTCCATAAAGATTGTACATGCTTTCTTTTGCCCTCAGCACAGAATCCATACTGGCATCCATTGGCTCATCATTGAAGTCTCCCATTATAATGATATTCTCATTCGGATCTTTATCTAAAATTGTATCAACCATATTACGCAGTACTGATGCAACAAAAATGCGCTTTGGCCTTGATTCAAGCTCACCTCCTGATCTGGAAGGGAAATGATTTATGAGTAGTACCAAGTGGTCTTTGCTTTTGGTTTCTAGCTTTACATAAAGTATATCTCTGGTCTTAAAATCAGCATCATCAGGCATTTGAATGGGAACCGCAACCGCATGTAACAACTTAAATGAAGCAGATTTATATAGCAATGCATTGTCAATACTTCTTTTATCAGGGCCTTCAAAATGAATAAATTTATAGCGCTGGCTTTTCAGGCTTTTATGCATACTCAAATCAGTCAATACTTGGGCATTTTCTATCTCGCACAAACCCAATATTTCTGGAGCATTTCCTTCATTCATGGCTGCTATAACGCTGCTCATATTTTCTATTTTAGTCTGGTATTTTAAGGTATTCCATTGTTTTTCAGCACTGGGTAAAAATTCATTGTCATCTTTCAACGGGTCATCAATGGTATCAAACAGATTTTCTTGATTGTAAAAAGCAATACAAATGCTTTTTTGTGCCACTGCTGCTTGCATGAGCATTGCAATACACATGGAAATGTAAATTTTCTTCATGAATGAGGGGGTAAACTAATTTGTCAAACATAAATAAAATATAGCTAACCCAATCTTTAAATCTATTAATTTATTAAACACTTTTTACCCTATCTTCGTTATCTGTTTATATGACCAATTTTGCGTTTACCAAATTTATTCCATCTACTAATGGCAATACTTTTGAGGAGTTGCTTAAGCTCTTTTTACAGTTGCTCCAATATACCAACGGAGATATTGCTGAAACTTTAGAATGGATGAATCAGATTGACCAGCAATACCGCATAACCCATAATGGGTATGGTATGGGTGATTTTATTGAGGAGTTAAAGAGTAAAGGTTATATAGAAGAAAACCCTGTAACCGGTGTTTTTAATCCGGGTGCCCGTGCAAATAAGGAGATACGAAAGCAGGCATTGGAAGAAATATTTGGCAAATTAAAACGCACCCCTCAAGGCAATCACAAAACTATACATACCGGCAGGGGAGATGAGGTAAGTTCTGAAACGAGGAAATATGCTTTTGGCGACCACTCTGATCAGATCGATTTGACAACTTCAATTCAAAATGCGCAAATCAATCATGGAATAGATTCGTTTCTACTCACGGAAGAAGATCTTGAGGTAAGAGAGAAGGAACATAAAAGCCAAACGTCAACAGTATTGATGATAGATATTTCGCACTCTATGATATTGTATGGCGAAGACCGGATTACTCCTGCGAAAAAAGTTGCAATGGCCCTAGCAGAATTGATAAAAAAACGCTACCCTAAAGATACACTTGATATTTTAGTTTTTGGGAATGATGCCTGGCCTATTGAATTGAAAGACCTAGCATACCTTCAAGTAGGGCCGTATCATACCAACACCTATGCAGGCTTGCAATTGGCGATGGATTTACTGCGCAAACGTAAAAATCCCAATAAGCAAATATTTATGATAACAGATGGTAAACCTACCTGTTTGAAAGAAGGGAATCGTTATTATAAAAACAGTTTCGGATTAGACCGCAAAATATTGAATAAAACACTTACCATGGCTGCACAATGCCGCAGAATAGGCATTCCTATTACCACTTTTATGATAGCAAGTGATCCTTATTTGCAGGAATTTGTGCATGAGTTTACCAAAACCAATAATGGTAAAGCATTTTACAGTTCATTAAATGGGCTTGGTGATTTCGTTTTTGAAGATTATGAACGAAACAGGAGGAAGAAAGTAAAATGAGACAGTTGTTTTTGGCACTTTTATTCATCGGCTTTGGTTACATGCTTTCTGCACAGCAAATTCAAATGATTGACAGGGCTTGGATTAAAAGCATGCGAACCAACATAAATAATGATACAACTTACGTCATCAATTTTTGGGCCACCTGGTGCAAGCCTTGCGTAGAGGAATTACCCATCTTTGAAAAAATGAATGAACAAACCAGTGGAAGTAAAGTCAAGATATTGCTAGTGAGCAACGATATGAAACGTGAATTAAATGGACGTTTGCCAAAATTTATTCAAGAAAAGAACATACGCTCGCAGGTATTATATATGAATGAAATCAATGCAAATGACTGGATTGAATTGATTAATACAAATTGGAGTGGTGCAATACCGGCAACGTGGATTATTAAACCTAATGTACAAAGAGAATTATTCCATGAGGGCGAACTCACGTTTGAAGAATTAACTAAATTGATAAATCAAATAAATAAACAATGAAAATAACATATCTAATTGCTGCCTTTTGCCTGTTTATAGCTGCAGCTGCTTTTAAATCCACTATTCAACCTGGTTATAAGATTGGTGATAAAGCCATCGACTTTACTTTAAAAAATGTCGATGAAAAAATGGTGAGTTTGGCTGATTATAAAAATGCCAAAGGGTTTATCGTCATCTTTACCTGCAACCATTGCCCATTCTCGCAGGCTTATGAGCAACGCGTCATTGATTTGCATATGAAATATGAATCTAAAGGTTTTCCGGTTATTGCCATTAATCCCAATGATAAAGACCGCGAGCCGGATGATTCTTTTGAAAACATGCAGAAGCTTGCCAAAGAAAAAAATTATCCTTTTGCCTATTTGTATGATGAAACACAGCAAGTAGCTAAAGCTTTTGGTGCAACCCGCACACCACATGTGTTTATCTTAGAGAAGTCTAAAAAAGGTAATTTGGTTAGGTATGTAGGTGCCATTGATGACAACTACGAAGATGCCTCTGCTGCAAAAGAAAAATACGCAGAGCAAGCAATTGATGCATTGCTTTCAGGAAAAAGCATTGCAACAAGTCAAACAAAGGCCATTGGCTGCGGTATTAAGTGGAAGAAACAGTAAGCTGTATTAAGCTCTTTATCTTTTTATCTGCTATGGCAAAACGCAGATCATGATAGGTTGCCTCTTCAGGCACGGCAATGCAATACATTTTTGCAGCTTTGGCTGCTAATACGCCATTAATGGCATCTTCAAACACCAAGCAATTTTCAGGTGCCGTTTGCAACTTGTTAGCTGTGCTTAAAAATATACCAGGATGTGGCTTCCCGTATAACTCAAATTCAGCCGACCACATTACGTCAAAGTAATTTCTTATATTCAGTTTATTCACAACTGCTTCAATTAATCTCATAGCTGATGAGGAGGCAATTGCCATTTTATAACCTGCTAATCTACATTTTTCTAATACCTCATATACTCCTGGCATGGCTTCGGCATGGGCAAGAATGCGTTCGGTTACATCATTTAAAATGGCTTCTTCTGTTGCTTTAAAATCTGCATTTGGCCAAGGCTTATGAGTGTACCAATGCTTTACGACCTCGCTAAGCCTAAAACCCATTACTTGTCTGAGTAGTTCATCACTTAAATCAAGCCCGTATTGACCGAATACTTTTTTCTCGGCCATTTTCCAATAAGGTTCGGAGTTAATGAGAAGGCCATCCATATCGAAGATGACCGCTTTTATATCCTTATTCTGAGGGAATAGCACTAATTATGATTTTGCTTTCTGTGTTGGGGAGTTAGTATTTGTTATTTCCTAAAAGGTATAATGGTTTCCTGAAGGAGTTGTTTAAAATCATTAAGCGGAATCATATTAGGGCCATCACTTAATGCCTGATCAGGGTTTTCATGTACTTCAAAGAAAAATCCATCTGCACCAACTGCAGCAGCTGCTTTAGCCATATATGGAGCATATTCTCTGTTGCCCCCGCTTTTACCATCAAGTCCACCAGGGCGTTGTACGCTATGCGTTACATCCATGCAAACAGGATAGCCAAATGTTTTCATATCAACTAGGTTTCTAAAATCAACCACCAAGTTATTGTAACCAAACATGGTACCTCTTTCTGTTAAAATAATTTGTTTATTGCCTGCACCTTCAACTTTTTTAACCGCATGCTTCATGTCAAATCCCGAAAGGAATTGTGCTTTTTTAATGTTTACGATTTTACCTGTTTTTGCAGATTCTACCAGCAAGTCTGTTTGTCTGCATAAAAAAGCCGGAATTTGTATTATGTCTACAACTTCACCAATGGCTTTTGCCTGGTTGCTTTCATGTATATCTGTAGTTACAGGCAGATTAAAACGGTCTTTAACCTTTTGCAAAACTTTTAGTCCGCTTTCCAAACCACCGCCCCGATATGAATCTAACGAAGTGCGGTTGGCTTTATCAAAGGAAGCTTTAAAAACATAAGTTAGTTTTAATTCGTCTGCTATACCGGCAATCTTTTCTGCCAAACGCATCACCATATCTTCATCTTCTATTACACAAGGCCCTGCTATTAAAAATGTGCCTGATTTAATTTTATCGTATAAGTTCATAAGGCAAATGTAAGGATAAATATGAGCCCTACTTATTAAAAATAAGCTTACGTGTATCATAGATTTTATTACCTATTTGCAGAGAATAGTAATACAGGCCGTTCTGGCCAAATCCATGTTCATATAAAATTTCGTTTAATCCATTTTGAAGTGTAAAGGGCAAATAGGCTATGTTCTTTCCTGCAGCATCACTAATTATAATTACTGCCTGCTTTTCATCGGGTAATTGGTTAACCATTACACCAATTGTTGTTGTTTCATCAAAAGGGTTTGGAGCAGCTGGCAGCAATTCAATTAAACGGATTTCTTTATTTAGTCTTTGTATTCCAGTTGGTGCCTGTGTTATGGCTTTCACCTGTTTTTCCTGTGCAAACCTACTTTCAATGCCGTTTGCATCAACGGCCATTACAGTTATAAAATAAAACGTATCCTTTTTTACGCCATATAGTTTTGTTTCAGTTATTCCATTCATTTCTAAAATGCTATCAAAGTCGTTTCGTGTGGTTCTTACCCCTGCTCTATATTTGGAAATACCAAGAATAGGAGTAATGCGAATGGTAATGCCGTTGCCATCATTACCCAATTCAAATTGTGGAATTGCAGCAGGGCCAGTTCCTGCCATTGCTAGTGCTGTTGCATTAACCATTACATTTCTTTTCAAGTAATTCATGTTTACATACAAACTATCTAGGGTTCCGTCTGCATTGTTATCTTTACCCAAAACATCTCTTGTGCTATGCTGCCTGTCGGAATAGTTGGTGTTAATTTGTGCATCACCATGTTCATGTGTAGAAGTGGTTCGTATAGATGCAAAACCCTGCTGCCTAAATGGAATATGATCGCCACCTCGACCTGTTCTATCCTCTGCATTCATGATGTGAATGGTATATGGGATATCAATAACCTGCTGAGCTTCTTCTTTAAATTGCAGTTTAATAAATCGAGCCAGATTTTTATGTACAGATAAATTGGTGCCAAATGAAAATAGGCGAACACTGCTGCTATCAATAGTGTTTTCACTGGGACATCCTGGAGGTGAAGCTGTTTTTCCGCAAAGTATACCTCCAACTATATCGTTATTCAAAACGGCTTCTATCTTAATTCCTTTTTGAGCGCAGTAAGTGGCAAATGCAGTTGCCCCGTCTAGTCCTTGTTCTTCACCTACGGTTGCCATAAAAACAATGGTATTTTTAAAGGCATACTTGCTCATAACCCTTGCCAGCTCCATCACCAATGCGGTGCCACTTCCGTTATCTTCCATACCGTTTGCTATGCATGCCGTATCGCATACATCTTCGCAACGGCTATCCATATGCGCCTCTACCAGTAAAATGGATTTATCGCTGGTATCTGTTCCAGGAAGTATGGCTAAAATATTTCTATGTTTACTTTGTCCGCATATTGCTTTATCAAACTGATGGTAGGAGACAAGGAGTCTGTTTTGATTGGCAGATGAAAAATTGTTGAAGCGATTAAAAATCCATCTGCGCGCAGCGCCCATGCCTAATGTTTCTGATAGCGTATCGGCACCGGTATTTCGGTTGTAGAAAGAGGATAGTTGTTTTAGGTAACCAAAGATTGAATCGGTATTTATATTACTCCATATGCCTTGAACCAACTGCTGTTTGGTAAATGTTTGTGAAGGGGTATACACTGCAGGATTATAATTGCCTAATAAAATTGGCTCAGCCTGCGGATGGGTTAGAGATTGGGCAATGGACACATTAAAGGCAAGTATGAGTGTGAGCGCAAATAGTTGTTTCATGACAGATAATATTAGTTAAGCTTACGCTTGTATAGCTGTATGGTATTTTCCAGACCGTAGTACAAGGCATCGCAGATTAAGGCATGGCCAATACTAACTTCTAGCAGTGTGGAGATATGTTGTTTGAAAAATTGAAGGTTATCCAATGATAAGTCGTGGCCTGCATTGATACCTAAGCCTAACTCATTGGCTTTTTTTGCAGCAACTATAAATGGCGCAATAGCACTCTCCTTGTTGCTATCGTAAGCATGCGCATAGCTTTCTGTATACAACTCAATTCTATCGGTACCTGTTTCAGGAGCAGCTTCAATCATTTTTAAGTCGGGGTCAACAAAAATTGAAGTACGTATGCCGTGTTCCTTAAATATTTGTATTGTGTCTAAAAGAAATGCTTTATGTGTAATGGTATCCCAACCATGGTCAGAGGTAAGCTGGTTCAGTGCATCAGGTACAAGTGTTACCTGCGCTGGTTTAACTGCAAGTACCAAATCAATAAATTTTTGCTCGCGCGGATTTCCTTCAATATTTAATTCGGTTTTCACCACCTCTTTCAATGAATATACATCGCTGTATTTAATATGCCTTTCATCGGGCCGTGGATGCACGGTAATTCCATCGGCACCAAAACGTTCACAATCAATTGCTGCTTTGATTAAATCGGGGTTGTTGCCACCTCTGGAGTTCCTTAGTGTAGCAATTTTATTTATATTTACAGACAGTTTGGTCATCTATTTAAAAATGCTAGGAGAATATAACGTCTGAGTCCTGCAACAGGTTTTCTCCCCTGAATCGGAGCAGTAATTGCGCAACAGTAACCACATCTTTTTGGCAGTAGGTGGCTATTCGTTCTAGGTTTTTTTCTTGCCAGTATACCTTCCAAACCATGCTTCCGTCAATATCATCTTTTGGTGTAGGAATATTAAAGGCAGTGGCAAGAAGTTCTAGTGATGTATAGCTTTTAAAATCTCCAAACTTCCATAGCTCCATTGTATCAAGGTGCGGAACTTCCCAAGGTTTTTTGCCTGCTATATCCAGAATCTCTGGGATGCTAATTCCATTAATAAGCATTCGCCTGCACAAATAGGGGAAATCAAACTCTTTTGCATTATGTCCGCATAGCAAGTTGCCGGATTGGTTAAAATACCTTTCAAGAAGGGTGTTAAATTCTTTAAGTACAAGCGCCTCATCATCGCTATAAAATGATTTTACCCTAAACTGCCAGTTATTACCTGTCCTGCTAAAAAATCCAACCGAGATGCAAATAATTTTTCCAAATTCAGCGTATATACCTGCCCTGTTATAAATCTCATGAGCAGTTTCATCTTCATTTTTTTTCAGAAAAGTGGCCTTCTTTTCCCAAAGTGATTGCCACTTTTCGTTTAGTGCGTTGAATTGGGGTTGCTGTGGCACTGTTTCAATATCGAGTACCAAAACTTTACTTAAATCAAGCCTCTCAAGCATATATTTAGCATTTAAGTAGCCAATATATACAAAATCCTGTATTTGTTTATTGTGTTATTGGGAATACTTGATAAGGCATGCGGATGCTATTTGTTATATTAAGTTAGCAGGTCACCAGCTGCCGCTGCTTCCTCCACCGCCAAAGCCTCCGCCACCAAAGCCACCAAATCCTCCACCTGAAGAAAATCCACCGCTGCCAAAAGTGCCTCCCCAAAATATGGGTCCACCAAATCCGCTGCGCCTTCTGCCTCCTCGGCCCCCACCAAATTTAGAAATCACAATTATGATGATTATGATGATGAAGATCAACTTCAGGATAGACTTTATGTTTGGCTCATTCCCTTGTGTTCGGTCATATACATATTCTCCTGAGGCAGCCTGCATAATGATATCGGTTGCTTCAACAAGACCCTGAAAGTAATTTCCTGTTTTAAAGTTAGGTTTAATGTTTCTCTCTATAATGCGTTTAGATAGGGCATCTGTAATGGTAGCTTCCATGCCATATCCCGTATGTATCCTTATTTTTC
>JBILGC010000014.1:0-41161 GCA_044351265.1 Bacteroidia bacterium | reverse complement strand
CTCTCCAATACCCCAATTAGTTGCAAGACGTTGGCAGTAGTCAAATAAATCATCACCATCTAAGGATTGTTCAATCACTATCGCAATTTGCGTTGAGGTTGAATCAAAATAAGCTACCAGTTTTTGCTCCAGTTGTTGTTGTTCTGCAGCACCAAGTATTTGGGTGTAATCATTGACCAATCGAGGCGGATTGGGTTTAGCCAGAATTTCTCTGGCATGTAAAAAAAATGATGAGGCAAAGCTGATACATAAAACAAGCATCAGATTAATTTTATTGCGCATCTAAACCTCCTCCAAAAGAAATATCATTACTCAACTCATTGGTGTCATTTTTCTGATAGGGGAAATATGCTTGAAGTTTTTCTCCGGCTTTGTTTATAGCTATAATAAGACCTTCGGCATATTTATTTTGTTTAAAATAACTACGAAGCAGTTCTTTTTCGCCTTCCCAAAACTGTTGTGTTACTTTTTCGTGAATGCCTTTATCTCCAAGTATGGCTAGTTTATGATCCTCATAGGCAATATAAAAAAGAACACCGTTCTTTAAATCTGTTGCATGCATACCCAACTGCTCAAACACTTCGCGAGCGCGCTCATATGCATCTTTTTTACAGTGTGCCTCAACATGCAAACGTATTTCTCCGGATGTATTAAGCTCGGCCTGCTTTATGGCATCAATAATGTCATTTTGCTCTGCTTTAGTAAAAAAATGTTTTGCCATTATAAAATGATAAAGCCACAGATTCCACCTCAACTAATTTAATGAAACCTGTGGCTGTGAATGGTGTCTTAAAATTATTCAAATTTTACTTCAGGGGCTTTTTCTGCACCTGCTGTGGCTTCAAAGTAACCTCTTTTGTCAAAACCAAAAATGCCGCTGTAAAGTACCTGAGGAAACCTGCGAATGTAAGTATTGTATTCCTTCACAATGTCATTAAACTTTTGTCTTTCGATGGTTATTCTGTTCTCGGTACCTTCTAGTTGCGATTGCAGTTCAAGAAAATTTTCAGTGGCTTTTAATTGCGGATATTGCTCAGCCACCACCATCAATCTTCCCAATGCTTGCGAGAGTTCTCCTTGCGAGGCTTGAAATTTTTGTATTTGCTCCGGGCTCAATTTGCTTGCATCCACTTTAATAGAGCTGGCATTGGCACGCGCCTGAATAACATCGGTAAGCGTTTTTTGCTCAAAATTGGCCACACCTTTTACAGTATTTACGAGGTTAGGTATCAGATCCAATCTTCGCTGGTAAACATTTTCTACCTGTGCCCATGCAGATTCTGTTGCCTCTTTCCTGCTAACCATATTGTTGTAGCTACCACAGCCGTTAAAAATTAGCAGCAGAAATAAGCCTGCCACCACTAAAAGAATAATTGTTCCTTTTTTCATGTTAGTTAAATTGATGTATGGCAATATACAAATTCACATCCAAACCCTTACCTACCTGACAAATTGCCTTTACTTTATTTAACTGCCTGTCTTCTTGTGTTTGCGCCTTACCACTTAACCCTATATATTCGCCTATTATTTATTGCTTGTCATGATATTTAAACCCGACTGCCTCCACTTTAAAGGTCATATACCCTGTAAGCCACACAAACAGCATGGTTATCACTGTGCTGATTGCCCAAGTTATGAGAAAACTACTAAACGGATTCTCATTATTAAACTTGGGGCCATTGGAGATGTTATACGCACCACGCCTCTTATTGTTAAATTTCGAAAGGAATTTCCGGGTTGTAAAATAACATGGCTCACCTGGACACCGGATATTTTGCCTGCATCACAAATTGATGAAGTTCTGAAATGGGACCATAATTCTATTATGTACGTTCAGCATAGCAATTGGGATATTGCAATAAACCTGGATAAGGAAAAGGAAGCAGGAGCCTTGCTTAAAGTTGTTGAGGCAAAAGAAAAGTTTGGGTTTGTTTTAAAGGACAATGAAATACAGCCTTATAATGATTTAGCCATTCATAAATTTATGACCGGTATGTTTGATGATGTGAGTAAGGCCAATTCCAAGAGCTACCTGCAGGAAATTTTTGAAATATGCGGATATACCCATCAAGGTGAACCTTATTTAATGGATACCCATAATGAGAAGGGGTATATATGGAACTTGCCTAAGGATAAAAAAATAATTGGTTTAAATACCGGTTGCGGTGGCCGCTGGACCACTCGCTTATGGAGCATTGATAAATGGGTAGAGCTGGTTGGTATTCTTAAACAACAGCATCCCGATGCCGAAATTCTGCTATTAGGCGGTGAAGCAGAAGATACAAGAAACAAAGAAATAATGCATCGGAGCGGTGCCATATACCTGGGTTATTTTAGTTTGTTTCAGTTTATTAATCTGGTTAATCATTGCCATTTGGTCATTACTCAGGTTACTATGGGAATGCATATTACACTGGCATTAGGCAAAAAAATTGTGTTGATGAATAATATTTTCAATCCGCATGAGTTTGATTTGTTTGGTAAAGGAGAAATTGTTGCGCCAAACAAGGAATGTAAGTGTTTTTACCGCGGCAGCTGCTTAGATGGCACCAGTTGTATGGAGGAATTACCTGCTCAAAAAATTGCTCAAGCCGTTTCAAGGCATTTTTAATTACTTACATGGTACATCCCGGTTTTTTATCTGTTTGCTCTACATTTCTTAAAAGTTAAGCTGAACAATGAACCATACAACCGGAATTTTGGCAGCCTTTACCACCCTTGCCTGTTGGACAATAGGTACGTTTGCCTTTACCCATGCAGCTCAGTTGGCAACGCCCAAAGCTGTAAATAGGGTAAGATTGCTTTTTGCCATGATTTTGCTTTCAGTTATTACCGTTGGCTTTTCTACGCACTCCATCGTTTCCTTATTTAAGTTACCAGTTTTGAAAGAGTGGCTTTGGCTGGGCTTGTCTGGCGTTGTAGGGCTAAGTATTGGAGATCATTTTGCTTTTACTGCTTTTAAAATGCTTGGCAGCTCCCGAGCCAGTTTGTTTAATACGTTTGCTCCCTTTGCTGCGTTGTTGCTGGGCATGATATTACTTGCTGAGCATATCAGTGCCTTGGGCATGTTGGGCATGGCTATTTCGGTTGGTGGTTTGCTTTGGTTTATCAGAACCAATCAGAAGAAGAGTATTTCCGCTTCAGGCAAAAGCAATCAAGAGTTAATGCAGGGAATATTATTTGCCATTTTAGGCGCTATTTGCCAGGGATTAGGAATTGTGTTGGCAAAAAAGGGGCTGATGATATCGCATGAGGGTACTGACTTAAGTCCTGTTCATGCCACTTGGATTCGCATGTTCACAGCCACGTTAATCATTTACCTGTCAGGCATTTTTAAAACAAATTTAATTGCTGAGTTTAAAGAGATAGCATACAAGCCACAACATCTGAAGCCGGTTTTAATAGGCACCGTTTTTGGTCCGGTTATAGGAGTTTCAATGTCTTTACTGGCTGCCTCACTTATCGAAGTTTCATTGGCACAAACTATTTTTTCATTACTACCTATTACGGTAATGCTGGCAGCAGTGCTTAGCGGTCGAGAAAAAATGGAGCTCAGTTCATTAATAGCGGCCATCATCAGTGTAGGAGGAGTGTTTATTTTGGTTTGGAGAGAAGAGATTACCGATGCCATGCAAGGAATATTTTAGTGTTGAATTATTTTTATCTTCGAAACATACATACAATCATATGTCAACCATTATAGGTATCATTCCTGCCCGATATGCTTCGACCCGACTACCGGGTAAACCCTTGGTTATTATTGGTGGTAAAACCATGATACAGCGAGTTTATGAGCAGGCTAAAAAGGTTAAGGAACTTGAAGAGGTTTATGTAGCAACCGATGATTCCAGAATTGCCGATGCAGTTAAAAAATTTGGAGGTAAAGTTTTTCTTACCTCCGCAGATCATCAGAGTGGTACCGACCGTTGTGCAGAGGTATTATCTAAATTGGATGCTCAGGTGGATGTGGTTATTAATATTCAGGGTGATGAGCCATTTATTAATCCGGCACAAATTGCATTGGTTGCGTCCTGTTTTAATGATTCCACTGTGCAGATTGCTTCGCTCGTAAAAAAGCTGGATAAAGAGAGTGAGGTTCAAAATCCAAATACGGTTAAAGCTGTAATAAACAGTTTGGGAAACGCTTTGTATTTCTCCCGCTCGCCCATTCCTTACCGAAGAAATCCGGAGGCTCAAATCACCTACTACAAACATATTGGTATTTACGGGTACCGTGCCCAAGCGCTAACGGAAATAACCCATTTGCCTCAAGGAGCTATAGAAAAAGCAGAATCTTTAGAGCAATTGCGCTGGTTGGAAAAAGGTTATGCCATTCGTTTGAAAGAAACTGATATGGAAACCATTTCCATCGACACGCCTGATGACCTGATTAAGGCCGAAGCTTATTTAAGGGCAAATAAATAGGGCATTAATAAGCATCGGTTTCTTATCGGATCCTTATTTTGTATAACCCTCGCGTGGCTCTAAGGGATTTTGGTATTGTTGAAAACATTTTGATAAACAGTTGCACTAGGGGTTCTCAGCCATGCTGAAAAAAAGTATTTTTGTTTCCCGTACAGTAAAATACGAAACATCATGCACCAAAATGCAACAATGCTTCGGTTCTCTCTTTAGATTATGCATTCACCAAAATATATATTTGTTACTGGCGGGGTAACCTCTTCTTTAGGTAAAGGAATCATTTCCGCTTCATTGGCTAAATTGCTTCAGGCAAGAGGCTACTCGGTTACCATACAAAAGTTTGACCCTTACATTAATGTAGACCCCGGAACGCTTAACCCATATGAGCATGGGGAATGTTATGTAACCGATGACGGTGCCGAAACGGATTTGGATTTAGGCCATTACGAGCGTTTTTTAAATGTGCCAACCTCGCAGGCCAACAATGTTACCACAGGCCGCATTTATCAGTATGTAATTGATAAGGAAAGAGAAGGAGCTTATCTGGGCAAAACCGTTCAGGTAATTCCGCACATTACAGATGAGATAAAGCGCAGGATGAAATTGCTTGGAGATTCAGGCAAGTATGAAATTATCATCACTGAGCTGGGGGGCACTGTTGGCGATATTGAGTCGCTGCCATACATAGAGGCTGTGCGTCAGATGAACTGGGAGATGAAGCCCGAAGACTGCATTGTGATACATTTAACACTGTTGCCCTATTTGGCTACCTCGCATGAGTTAAAAACAAAACCAACCCAACACTCCGTAAAGATGTTGCTTGAGTCGGGTATTCAACCAGATATACTGGTTTGCCGCGCTGAACATCCCATTAATAAAGAAATCAGAAAGAAAATTGCCTTGTTCTGTAATGTTACACCCAATGCTGTAATTGAGGCGCTGGATATGCCAACCATATATGATGTTCCGATGGCTATGCTAAAGGAAAAGTTGGATAAAACAGTTTTGACAAAGTTGAAATTACCTGCCAGAAATGAACCGGAAATGGAAAGCTGGCTAAACTTTCTAACAAAATTTAAAAATCCAAAGCATGAGGTAAAAATAGGGTTGGTGGGTAAATATGTAGAGTTGCCCGATGCATATAAATCTATTGCAGAAGCTTTTATACACGCAGGCGCCCATAATGATTGTAAAGTGAAACTGGAGTATATTCACTCTAGCCTGATTACAGATGGTAATGTTGAACATAAACTGGGTCATTTAGACGGCATTTTGGTTGCTCCGGGTTTTGGAGACCGTGCCATAGAAGGTAAAATCTTGGCCATTAAGTATGCAAGAGAGAATGGGATTCCGTTTTTTGGCATTTGCTTAGGAATGCAAATGGCAGTAATAGAATTTGCAAGGCATGTATTGGGCTTTAAAGATGCGCACTCTACAGAGATGAATCCAAAAACAAAATATCCTGTAATTGATATGATGCCTGAGCAGAAAAAAATCACCCAAAAAGGCGGCACCATGCGCTTAGGTGCCTATGCTTGTGAGGTATCTAAGGATAGTAAAGCTTATAGTGCTTATGGCAGAGCAAAAATCAGTGAGCGTCACCGCCATCGTTTTGAGTTCAATAATAAGTTCCAAAAAGATTTTGAAAGCAAGGGTATGGTTATTAGTGGAATTAATCCTGAAACCAAACTGGCAGAAATTGTGGAGCTGAAAGATCATCCATATTTTTTAGCTGTTCAGTTTCACCCTGAGTATAAAAGTACTGTGCTAAATCCACATCCATTGTTTGCCCGTTTTGTTAAGGCAGCAATTACCTATAGCAACTCGTAAGAAGTTAGGTCTCATTTTCGGTTAATCATACTTTTAAATATGCTATTTATGGCTACTTATTGCTCTTAAAAATGCTTATTTCACTGATTGCCAATTAATGATTTAGTTTAGTGAAAGTACAAAAAAGGCTTACTTTTGCTGCCTCCATTAAATAATTACTCAAAACTCATGGACAGAAATTCCATAATTGGTTTATCACTCATCTTTGTTATACTGGTTACGTTTGCCTATATCAATCAGCCATCTGAAGATCAGCTAAAAGCTGCAAAACGCATACAGGACTCTATTGCCCTTGTGCAATTGCGTGAAGACAGTGTGGCAAATATACTGGCTACGAAAGCTATCGCTAAGGATACGGTTAAGGCAACTCCAGATTCAACCTTCACCAGTAAAGCGTTTGGCTTGTTTGCCCCATTTGCAACAGGAAATGAGTCTTTTACAAGCATAGAGAATGACGATATAAAAGTAACATTTAGTAATAAAGGCGGACGCATATTTAAGGTTGAACTTAAGAAATACAAGCGCTACGATCAGTCGCCTTTGATATTAATGGATGGAAATGACAATGAATTTAACTATTCATTTGCCACTGCTGATGCAAAAGCTATTCAAACCAAGGACCTGTTTTTTACACCACTTGTTTCTGATGATGGTAAAACTATCCGAATGCTGCTTAGTTTGGAAGGAGGCCATTTTATGGAACAGCGTTACACTTTAAATTCAGAAACCGGCACCTTAGATTATAAACTAGAACTAAATGGATTGCAGAATATAATTGCACCCAGTAACAATTATCTTGATTTAAGCATTAGCCAGCATGCCATGCTGCAGGAAAAGAGTTTAGAGGCTGAAAAGCGCACAAGCACCATTTACTATCGTTATACCGATGACGAGCCGGCATTTATCACAGAAACAACAGATGAGAAACAAAACCTAAAAACAGCTATCAACTGGATTGCTTTTAAGCAACAATATTTTAATACTACCATTATTGCTGATAAGTTTTTTGACAACGGAACCATTGAAACCAAATCAGACGAGTCGGGTAAATATGTGCGCATCATGCAAACTTCACTCACGGTTCCCTATAATCATGGGGCAAAAGAGAGCTTTGGTTTTAAATTTTATTTTGGACCTAATCATTATAAAACGCTTGCAAAATTTGATACACAGCTGGAGCGAATTATCCCGATGGGGTGGGGTATTTTCCGTTGGGTAAATAAATATGTTGTAATCAATGTTTTTCATTTTTTGAGTCAATACATAAGCAGTTTTGGGCTCATTATTTTATTACTCACACTTATCATTAAAACATTGTTACTTCCACTGGTTTACCGTTCTTATTTATCTGCAGCTAAGATGCGTGCGTTAAAACCGGAGTTGGATGAAATTAAAGCCAAAATCGGAGACGATATGGGAAAGCTTCAGCAAGAAAATATGAAGTTGTATCGCAAGGCGGGTGTTAACCCTCTGGGTGGTTGTGTGCCTGTGTTGTTACAATTACCAATCTTATTTGCCTTGTTTCAGTTTTTCCCTTCTGCTTTTGAGCTGCGCGGGCAATCATTTTTATGGGCAGAAGATTTATCTACTTACGATTCTATTTTCAATTTACCTTTCAGCATTCCTGGATATGGTGATCACGTGAGTTTGTTTACTATTCTGATGACAGTTTCATCCATCGTGTATGCTGTGTATAATAATCAGATGACAGGCGTAACAGGTCAGATGAAATGGATGAGCTATATCATGCCTCTTATCTTCATGTTTGTGCTCAATAGCTATCCTGCAGGATTAAATTACTACTATTTCCTTTCAAATATTGTTACCATCGGTCAGCAACTGGCTATACGCAGATTTGTGAATGAAGATAAGTTGCATGCACAAATTCAGGAGAATAAAAAGAAGCCGGTAAAAAAATCAAAGTTTGAACAGAAACTGGAAGACATGGCCAAGAAGCGTGGCATTGATACCGATAAGTTAAAAAAGTAAGACATTGAACTCAACAAAGAACACAGCCGGCTGAGTATTATTAATATGTTTACAATCAATTGAAGAAACATTTAACACATATTGCTTTATTCCTGCTGGTTATCTTTCAGATTACACTGTTGCCATTTAATGCGCTGCATCACCATGCCGAAGACGAGCACCTTTCTTCACTTTTGCATCATGAAATTACGGAAAATCACCATTGCGACTTGGATGATTTATTCTGCCAGCCTAGTATCGGTTATCATTGTGAACATGGCAACCACCTTCAGCGCGAAACAACTAAGTGTTTTACATGCCATTTTCACTTTGTTGGTTCTATTGACTTAACCCATCATAACTCTTCATTTATAAACCTTGAATTTACAGTTAAGTTTAAACCTTATTTCAGCTTAGCGTATAAGGGAGCCATAGTTCTCTTGTTAAATAAGGGCCCGCCACAAGCCTAACACCTAAGTATTTTTCTTTTTTTAGGCGCTAATTATTAATCGGCTTGAAATACTTTTTCGTGTTTTGCTGCCTGTTGCTGTCTTTATTATTAGAGGCTCAACCGGTAAAAAACAATCAAACATTTGTACTCAATGTGTGGGTGCGTGATAGCATTACACATCAACCCCTTCCAGCTGCTTCTGTTGCTGTGAAAGGGCATAGACATTTGCATGCCACCAACGAAGAAGGCTTTACACGCTTTGATTCCATTAAAGCGGGTGAGGTAAAACTACAAGTTACCAGTTTAGGCTACCATCCTGTTCAAGTGTTTGTGAATGTTCCGGCAAGAGATAGGGTTGAAATCTTTATGTGCCCGGAATCTTATCACCTTCATGAAACC
This sequence comes from Bacteroidia bacterium, assembly GCA_044351265.1. Taxonomy (GTDB): domain Bacteria; phylum Bacteroidota; class Bacteroidia; order UKL13-3; family UKL13-3; genus JAJTFA01. Next base: position 32,091 of record JBILGC010000014.1, on the reverse strand, counting down.
GTTATCATAAATCAGCGTAATGTTGATGATCCAACCTTCAGTACGCAACACAAATCTGTGATCAATGCCGAGCAGGCTGAAAATAATAGGGGACAAAATATCAGTGAAATGCTATCGATTATTAATGGTATAACATTGTTGAACAGCGGACCCAATATTGCCAAACCTGTTATAAGAGGATTGCACAGCAATAGGGTATTAATGCTAAATGCAGGTGTAAGGCAGGAAGGACAGAATTGGGGTGCTGAGCATGGTCCGGAAATAGATCCGTTTGTTGCCAATAGGGTAGAGGTGATTAAGGGAGCATCTGCTGTTGAGTTTGGAGCTGAAGCCATTGGTGGGGTGATTAGAATTTCACCACGTGATTACCGCAATGAAAAAGGTGCAGGCGGCATATTCCAGATTCAGGGTTTAAGCAATAATATGCAGGGTGCGGTTTCATTAACTGCCGAAGGCACACATCTGCAAAATAACCAACTAAGTTGGCGCCTGCAAGGCAGTATGCGAAAAGCTGGTGATAGCCGAGCTCCTGATTATGTGATCTCTAATACCGGATTAAGTGACCGAAATTTTTCTTTAGCAACCGCCTATCGGGTTAAGCGATTTTATACCGAATTTTATTACAGTAAATTTTATTCGCAGATTGGAATTTTTATTGGTTCGCATATGGGTAATGCAAATGATTTGCTAGCTGCATTGAGGCGTAGCCAACCGCTAGTTGTGAATCCGTTTACTTATAAAATTGATAGACCTTTTCAGCAAGTTACCCATGATTTGGTATCCATGAAATTAACATGGTTCACAACAGATAAAAGTAGGGTAGTATTGCAACAATCCTATCAGCAAAATATGCGTGAAGAATATGATACTGATCGACCTTTTAATCAAGCCATCAGAAACAGGCCTGCATATGATTTACGTCTGTATAGCCTGAATACAGATATTAAATGGGAGCATGAACTAATGAAGCACGTAAAGGGGAAGCTGGGTATAAGCTGGATGCATCAGCAGAATGATGCTGCGGGAGTGGCATTTATTATCCCTAACTTTAATGCACATACAGCAGGGATATACCTAATAGAAAAATGGGAGCATGCGAACTGGATATTGGAGGCCGGCTTGCGTTATGATATGCGTTGGCTTAATGCAAACTCTACACGAAGGTTTAATGAACTGGATGAAAGCAGAATATTCAATAATTTCAACGGAATCATTTCATTGGTGCGCTTAATGCCGAGACAGTGGATACTTACCACTACAGCTTCTACAGGTTGGCGTGCGCCTGCCATAAATGAGCTTTATAGCAATGGTCTGCATGCTGCTAATGCAAGTTATGAAATTGGAGATAATAAGCTGAAACCTGAGCAATCTCTTATGCTGGATGCAGTGATTAAAAAAGAGGCCAAAACCACTCGAATAGAAATTGGTGTTTACTCTCATTACATAACAGATTTTATCTATCAGCAACCTAACCTGCAACCTACCTTAACCATTAGAGGGGCTTTCCCTACGTTTCAGTTTAGCCAAACAAATGCATGGTTAAATGGTGTCGATATTCATGCAGAGAAAGCATGGCTTAAGCATTGGCAAACAGGAATAGCTTTTTCCTATTTGCATGCCAATGACGTTAACAGCAATGAGCCTCTCATTTACATGCCGGCAAACAGACTGCGTATACATGCCGGCTATTTATTTAATGATGGTATACGATTGAGTCAAACTGCTGTAGAGTTACGCAGCAATTATGTAATGAGGCAATTCAGGTTTATTACAGGCATTGATTACGCTGATCCGCCACCGGCTTACTTTCTAATGGGATTGCATGCCAGAACATATATTAAAGTGGTTAACAATAACTGGATGCTGAGCATGGACCTGAACAATTTGTTTAATACCCGCTATCGCGATTATCTGAGTAGATTCAGATACTTTACGGATGATACAGGCTTTAATCTGGTGTTGCGCCTGTCTATCCCGTTCACATTTTCAACACCGGTAAAACAATAACAATTAAAAACAATTAAATAAAATACATTTATGAAAAAACAATATTTTTTATTCATACTGGGCGCATGTATTGCTAGCTCAACATTTTTTACATCTTGTAAAGATGATCATGATGACCACGACCATGACCATGAAAATGAACTCATCACTTCAGCTAGACTTACTTTTACGAATACAGTAAACAATACTGTGCGCACCTTTAAATGGTCACAGCCGGCCGGGCCAGGTACAGCGATTACCACTGATACCATTGCACTTCCAATTGACAGTGCTTTTAATGTAACTGTTGTTTTGCTGGATGAAAGTAAATCTCCTGCTTTAGATGTTACTCCTGAGATAAGAAAGTATGGCAATGAACACCAGTTCTTTTATACATCTGGTACGGGTCGTTTGCTTATCAGCAATCGTGATAACGATAGTAAAAATATGCCACTGGGATTAGCTTTTACCGCACAAACATCATCCAATGGTTCTGTTCTTGGTACGCTTAGATGTATGCTGAAACACTATACCTCTGCAGCACCAAAATCAACCGATCCACAGGCCGGTTCAACGGATTTGGATGTAACTTTTCCAGTTAAAATTCAGTAACAACTTAAACGGCTGCCTTGTCAACTTGGCAGCCGTTTTCATATGTTCAATCAAAAATGATCACATTACTTAATATAGATGCGCACATCATCTATCCAACATTTCCCTGCAGATAATACATTAAATTCAAACCTTAATGAATTCATTTGATCGGGTATTGTTATGTCATGAGTGACTATTCTCCAATTGTGTGATTCGGTTTGAACGATATCAATGCCTCTACTTTTATCCTTTGCATTGACAGGATGCAATTGAATCCTGTATTTGCTGCCTACATTTTTTAGTTGTATTTTAATCTCAACTTTTTGTCCTGGTCTCACCGGCAATTCTTTGGCTATGCCCGGAGAGTGCCAGCCACCGGTTTCTTCACAAGATTTTACATCAAAAAAAAGTGATTGTTTTCCATCGGTTGCATCTGAAGATAATTGCAATGTAAAAGAGGAATTGAGAACAGTAGAAGGCGAATAAATAAACCAGTTCACTGGAAGATTATTTTTAACTATCTCAAAACTACCGTTGAATCCGGCATGCTCATCTGAAATATATTCGCTCATCTTTTTTTGACATGCGCCACTTGTAAATTGAAGAAGCAAGATTATTACGATTGATAAAAAATGATAATTCTGCATGGAGAATTAGAATTAGATTTTTCGACTCAGATTCAAGATAAATATAACCAAGATATTAAGCCATTTCAACAGGAGGCCTTGTATAGTATCCGGTTCCATTATATAGCCTTTTTCTTGGATGCGTTTTGCATGTATGACTGCACGCACCTTCCATTTCCTCGCTGCAGGTTTGGCACATATTGAACTGCTCATTGCATTCAACGTTTGCACAGTTTAAGTTGCGTGTTGTTGGATTTCCACATCTGCTACAATTAGCTATTGCTGTCGGATTAACCTCATTTACCGGAACACTCACCCTTCCGTCAAAAACATATAATACACCTTCAAAATCCTTTCCTCCGGTTTCTTTGGCATAACCAATTATTCCGTTATGAAGTTGGTAAACATCTTTAAATCCTTCTTTAAGCAGCAATGCAGATGCCTTTTCACACTTGATGCCACCGGTACACACTGTAACTACTTTCTTGTCCTTATATTTTTCCAATTCAGGAAGTTTAGAAGGAAATTCTCTGAAATTTTCTATGTCAAGTGTAACGGCATTCTTGAACTTTCCTAAACGTGTTTCGTAGTTTGAACGAACATCCAGAATGACCACGTCATCTTTGTCTTTAAATTCCAAAAACTCTTGGCCTCTTAAGTGTTTGCCGGTTTCTTTGGTAGGATCAATATCATTAGGATTACGAAGCCCGGAATGAACAATCTCCTTTTTAGGTCTAACATGCATTCGGGTAAATGCATGCTCATTAACCTCATCAACCTTGAATTCTATCTTTTCAAAGCGTGGGTCGACCTTTAGGTCTGCCATATATTGCTCGCAAGCTGCACGCGTGCCGCTAATGGTGCCGTTAATGCCCTCATGGGCAAAATAAATGCGCCCTCGTAGGCCTATGGATTTGCAATAAGTTAAATGCTGTGCAGATAACTCTTCCGGATTTTCTATCCGGGTATAATGATAGTATGCTAATACAAGAAATGGTTTTCTTTCCATATGCAAGATGGATTAGAATAAGCGGCAAAGATAAGCAGAAGCATCTAATAAAACATAAACTAAATCAGTCAACTATTAAGGTACCAACAGTTTAATGGTTTGTTGCCTGTTGTCAGATCCGGTAACCATAAGGAAATATATTCCTGAAGGTACATTTTCCAACGAAAGCTTTTCCTGATTGGTTATATTCTTGTTTGCAATCAACTGTCCATTGCTTGCGAAAAGCATCAACTTGGCATTACCACTAAAGTTACCATGAATAACAAATTGCTTTTCATTGGCAGTAGGCCACACCTCCATTAATTTTGGAACCTCTGTTTCATCAGGTAATTTTACCACAATCACGTCTGAGTATACAAACGTTCCATCCATATCCGTTTGTTTTAAGCGATAGAAGGATAGTGCATGCGGGTTGTTTTCATCCAATAATTGATACGCCTGTTTCTCCTTGCTATTCCCATTACCGCTTACAAAACCTATGGATTCAAAACCTTCATTAAAGTTACGGCTTCGTTCAACATCAAATCCTTTATTGTTCAGTTCATTTCCGGTAAGCCAGTTTATCATCACTTCATTTTTCGAAATCCGTTTGGCTGCAAAAGAAAGCAGGCTAACAGGCAAAGCGTTATTTGTTGGACCAGTTAACTCAAAGTCATCTATTGCGAGGCCCGCAGCATTAGCTGAAACATCAGATCTGAAAACAAAACGAAAGCAAACATTATTATTGCCTGCCAGTGAACTCACATTGAAACTGCGTAACGAATAGTTGCTACTGGTAGCATTAAAAAATGGCTGACCGGTTGGGAACGGTCTACCGCCTGCAGTGTTTGCATAATCATACCAGTTGGTTTGAACTGCATTGCCTAAATAAATCCAAGTATCACCGCCATTCAGGGTGTATTGCAGCAAATAGCCATCATAGCCAGTTTCAAAAATATTCTTCGTATAAAAGCTAAGGGTATAGGTTCCGCTTGCGGTCATATTAAAAGAAGGCGAATATAGATAGGCCGTTGTATTATCAAGATAATTTCCGCTTAAGCCTGTTACCCATGCATTGCTGTTGCTGCGCACCCCACTTTTACCTGCAGTAGTTGAATTGCCTCTCACAAATGCAGTGCCTGAGGGAGTTTCAGGCACAAAGTCTCCTGTATTGGTTTCAAAGTTCCCTCCGTTTGCAAGCAAGTATGGAATTCCTCTGAAGGGAAGAATGGTGATATAATTGGTTAATGTTTTTGTAGAGAGGCCCCCGTTAATGGTTAGCGTAACTGAATAAGTGCCTGCAGTGGTGTAAACTTTTAATGGATTGGCTGCAGTGCTGTTGGTACCATCACCAAAATTCCATAAATAGGTTGTAGCTTTTGATGAGGTGCTGCTAAACTGTATAGGCTTATTAATGTAGGACACCCTTTTATTGGAAGTAAAATCAGCAAATGGATCCATGAAAATATCGCTTGAAAACAAACCGCGTCCATGCGTTGATGCGATAACCAATTTATCACTAGTGCGCATATGCAGTTGAGTTACCCTCACATTTGCCAATCCGCTGCTTGATGGTTGCCAGTCGGTTGTAGTGCCACGAAGTGTATCTGTGCTCCATACTCCTAATTCTGTGGCAAGCAGCGCTTGCCATGGCTTATCAGGATTAAATAAGGCCCATCTAACAGGCATATCAGGTACATTGCCTTCAACACTTGTCCAGCTGGTGCCGCCATTTCTGGTTTCCCAAACACTGTTTACGCCATAGTTGGAGAAGGTTATCAAAATATGGTTTTCATTACCTCGCTCCACTTCAATACAAGAAACACTGCCGGTAGGCATACCAGCTCCAGAATTAATTTGGGTAGCGGTGATGGCAGCAGCAGGTGCTGTGGCACTATCAACTCTTACCACACGACCGCTGCTGGTTCCAAAATAAACTCTTCTCAGTCTATTAGGCGAGACCCTAACATGCGTAATAATACCATTGAATGCGTTTACGCGTATGGTATCTCGTGAGTTTCCACTTTGCGGATTATTCCAGCGGAGGTAAAGATTCGAGGCGTAATTGCCATAAAATACGTTTAAAGTATCATCATAATCAGTTGGATTGATAAACGAACCTGTATTTCCAAAGTCTACATTACTGAAACTGCTTCCGCTATTGGTTGATCGTCTGTAATTATTATACACGTAAGAAGTAAACTGAAATTGAGGCTGGTTTTGATCTATGTGCACAAATGCTCCATCACCCCCTGTTACCTCAACTGTACTATTTATGCCCGCGCTGCTGAATCGGTGTGATCCGTTATCCTGCGCTCCGGCAAGAAAATAGTTTACACCGGAACCCGGATGTATGGCGCATGCATAAAACTGTGTGGTATTATAGCCATACTCCTTCGAATCAATTACCGGTATGGATGCTGTAGCATTGCCTGAACGATATATGCCACCATCATTGGTAAAGTATATTACATTAGAGTTTCCTGGTTCAAACATGGCGTAATGCTGATCGGCATGCACCTCCTGAAAACCGAATCCTCCATACCAATGCGATACTTGCTGCCAACTTGCTCCACTGTTTGATGTTTTAAATAAGTCTATTCCGCCAACAAAACATACATTGGCATTATTTGGGTCAACTGCAATAGATAAATCATACCATGCCTGCCCGCGACTGAAGTCTTTCCATACTGATCCGCCTTGTGAAACACCCGGATCTGCATCAACAGGATGAGAAGCTGTGGTATCCCAAGTGGTTCCTGCATTGATACTCCTGATAATGGCTGTTATTCTACCACCATTCTCTACGAGTCCCCAGATGGTATTGGTATCATTTTCTGCCATGGCAATTTCAATCTCTCTTTCAGTCAGGAATGATGGCAATGTTAGGGCATTCCAGGTTGCACCTCCGTCAAAAGATTTATGGATTACACCTGTATTGCTTCCACCTGTTGAAATCGTTGCATACAAGGTTCGATTGGCAGCCCTTTCAATATCATACGCAATGGTGCTTGATGTGCCCAGCACACGCGTAAATGATGTGCCTCCGTTTAAGGAGCGATATAGCCCCGTTGTCGTGGCAACAAAAACGGTATCGCCTCCTCCAAGTGCAAAAACTTTCTGGCAAAAGAAATAACTGCTATTATTGGTTGCAGATAGTTGAGACCATGTATTGCCTCCGTTTATACTTTTCCAAACACCTAAACCACGGGCCGCATCAACATTTCCATTGCCTTCTCCGGTGCAAAAATACATTACCTGCGGATTTGCAGGAGCCTGCTCTATATAAGTGATGGCCAGATTTTGGAAGAAATCGTTTGTAACGGTCCAATTGGGTTGAGCTGCTGTTATGTCGGTGGTTTTCCATAGACCCCCGTTTACTCCTCCTACCCAAAGGGTTTTTCTTGTTGGATCATTAAGATCAACACACACAGCTCTTGTTCTGCCTCCGCAGTTATTGGGACCTCTTTCTGTCCATTGCACACCGGGTATGGCTGCTTTACCATATCTGCCAAGAAGTGTTTGCATGTACTTCCATGCAGCATATAGTCGCTCTGAAGGAACTTCTCCTGTTGCCGGGTCTGCTGTTAATTCCGCTTCTTGCTTCCATGCCAAATCCATGCGATCGCGCTTGGGGATTTTTTTACGTTTTATGGGATGGGTCAATAGCATCATAGTTCCTGTTAGGCCAAAAAGGATAACAAGAGATAGGTGGCTAATGATGTTTAATTTTTTCATATTAATTGCTTGCAAATAAAGCATTTTCATTCAAATAATTTTTATTGATATTGCTTAAAAAACCTTAAACTGAATAAGATTACAAAAGTTTGAATAATCGACTGAATATATCTTAATGACCGCTACGGTGGAAATATGAAGTGTAAAAAGTTATCTTGCCTGCATGAAAAAAATAGCCTTTGCTGTTCTGATGTGTTGTGCAACCCTTTATAGCTTGTCACAAAACTACGCCTATCGATCTGCCGAAAATCCCTACTATTGGAAAAATCGCAAACCATACGAAGGATACTGGCAGCAGGATGTGCATTATAAAATTAAAGCAAAGCTTGATGATAGAACTGATATCATTTCTGCTGAGCAGGAGCTAACCTATTCTAATAACTCACCAGATACCCTGCGTGAGTTGTATTTTCATCTTTATCAGAATGCATTTATTAAGGGCAGTTATTTGGAGCAATTAAATCTGGCAAACCGCTTTAAGCAGCAATTTGGCAAATACGAAGCGGCAGGCTTGGGCACCTCTATATCTTACGTAAAAATTATTGAAGCAACTGAAGCGCCTAAGGTTGGAGAGGGATATGCTGCTGATGGGTATGTTTCTAGATATGATGCCAGCTATAACATAGATTTCAGCATTATGCGTGTGCAATTAAAACAGGCTTTACTCCCGGGGAAAAGTATTGGTGTGCAAATAAAGTTTCAAACCTATTTTGATGATGGTGGTACCCAGCGCAGGCGTATGAAATTATTTAAAGATAATTGGGGGAACAAACATTACGATGTGGTGCACTGGTATCCGCGCATTTGCGTTTACGACCGTAAATTTGGCTGGGAAACCGACCAACATTTGGGTAAAGAATTTTATGGCGACTTTGGTTCGTATGATGTTGAGCTTATACTACCCAATCACTTTATCATGGATGGTACGGGTGTATTGCAAAACAAGGACGAGGTGCTGCCAGATGATTTGCTGAAAAAGCTGGAGATAAAAAACTTTGCCAAGAAACCATGGGATAGCGAACCATCTGTGATTATACAGCCAAACGGCACCACAAAAACATGGAAATACAAAGCAGTAAATACCCATGATTTTGCATGGACTACAGACCCTACTTACCGCATTGAGGAGCAAAAAATAAAGTTATCAGATGGACGTGAGGTAGCTTGTATAGCGCTGGCTCAGGAACCTCACGCTTCCGGTTGGCAGGATGCAGCTGCATTTTGTGCAAGTGTAATAAAAGTTTATTCAAGAGATATTGGTTTATATGCTTATCCTAAAATGATTGTGGTCGATGCGCGTGACGGGATGGAATACCCCATGCTTACATTGGATGGAGGAAGCTCTCCAGGTTATTATGGTTTGTTTGCGCATGAAATAGGCCACAACTGGTTTTTTGGTATGGTGGGGAATAACGAGACTTACCGGGCCTCATTGGATGAAGGCTTTACGCAATTTCTTACCAATTGGTGCATGACCAGCCTTTTTGGTGAAGTAAAAGCTTCTGCCAAAAATCCTTTTCCTGTTACACGCATGGATCAAACTGTTTACCGAGGTTATATCAGAGATGCTTCCAATGGTGATGATATGCCACTTAACACCCACAGCGATGATTTTAATGGGGCACTTAATCATGGCGGTGGCTATGGCAATGTATATTATAAAACTGCAACCATGCTATACAATCTGCAATATGTGTTGGGTGATGAACTTTTTCTTTCAGCCATGCAGAATTATTTTAATCAATGGAAAATGGCGCATCCGTATTTTGAGGATTTCAGAAACAGCATCATACAATATACCCATGTAGATTTAAACTGGTTCTTTGATGAGTGGATGGAAACTACCAAAGCTATCGACTACGGTATCTGGCACGTAAGTAAGCTCCGCAATGATACTGTTTCTGTGTTGCTTGTTAGAAAAAAACAAATGCAGATGCCTCTTGATTTAACTTTAATAACTAAGGATTCCTCAGTATATTCTTATCATATTCCCAATACTTATTTTGTAAAAAAAACCAATGCTACAGTATTACCTGCATGGAAGGGATGGGGGCTGCTCAATCAAACTTATACGGCTAAAATACCTTTGCCTAGAGGTAAAAAAGTAGATGATATCATCATTGACCCTACCTATCGTCTGGCCGATATTTATCATTTAGATAACAGCAAAAAACTGCCATACACATTTAGATTAGATAAGGGTCAATCTCAACCCTACAACCGTAAAGTATTTTACATGAGATGGAGGCCGGATGTATGGTATAATAATATTGATGGCATTAAGGCAGGCTTACACTTCAATAGCCAATATCTGCAAAAAGATCATATCATCGCAGCCTCAGTTTGGTATAATACCAGTCTCGCTAATCAGGAAACTCCTGAGCAGCAACGGCTGCTTGATTTTAGTTTTTATTATAAAACCGCTGTTGGCAAGCACCAAAATTTTACTTACCTTGTTAAACAGCTTGATGGATTGCAATTTGCAAGAGTAGGATGGGATTGGGAATTCAAAAAAGACAGAACGGTTGAAGTATTTATTAAATCTTTGCTACGCGAAAACACCAGTGATCTAGCCTACCTGCTTTACCCGGAAGAATGGAGAAGCAACATGAGAAACAATACCATTAATCTTGTATTCACTAGGAACTATAGCTATAGCAAAGGCTACGGTGCATTAAAGGAAGGGTTGAAAACCACATTATTTTCTGATTATGATTATTCTGCAATTTTTTTTAGCTGGGTTAACCATCACCGCTTTGGCAAAATAGATATGCACACCCGCACGTTCGCCCAGATAATGGAAGGCAGTAATATTGCACCGGAATCAAGGTTGTTTGTGGCAGGGGCAAATCCTGAAGAGTTGATGGATAATAAATTTACTCGTTCCCGTACTTTTATCCCCACTGCGTGGCTTGGATATGGTGCCGATGTAAATCATTTTCATGCCGGTGGAGGTTTAAATATAAGAGGTTATGCAGGCTATGTACTGCCCAAAAACATAGATAACTCGCAGGTATCATTATACGCGGGTAATTCAGGTTTGGCAGCCAATATTGAAATAGATATTGACCGATTGATTCCTTTAAGGCCGGGGAAAATAGCTGAATATATGCATATAGATGCTTATCTGTTTGCAGATGCAGGTGCTATTTCAGCAAATTTTAAACAAGGAGATTTTGGCCTAAACAAAGATACTTATGTCGAAACCGGATTGTTAATGAGTGCCGGGGCAGGAACTGCATTTACTATTAAGCGTTGGGGGAAACATGATGAAATAAAACCGCTAACCCTTCGTGTAGATTTTCCCCTCTTCTTAAATAATACCCCTTTTGTTGATGGTGAATTTTTGAGATACCGATGGGTGGTAGGTGTAAACAGGGCCTTCTGATGGAACTCGACTAGGCCTCATTAATCATCTGCCAGAGTTTATCTTTTAGCTCAGTTATTTGATAGCCTGTGGCAGAACTGATGAAAAGGTGAGGAATGTTTCGAGGTAGCTCCTTCTTCATTTCTTTCATCAACTCATCATCTAATAAATCCGCTTTGCTAATTACAAGCAATCGTTTTTTATCAAGTAATTCTTTGTTATAAAGTTTAAGTTCATTAAGCAAGATCTTGTATTCTTGTTTAATGTCTTTACTGTCTGCTGGAACTAAAAAAAGCAGGGTAGCATTTCTTTCAATATGCCTCAAAAACCTTGTTCCCAAACCTTTGCCCTCGTGCGCACCTTCAATAATGCCTGGTATATCGGCCATAACAAAGCTTTTGAAATCGCGGTATTGAACCATGCCAAGGTTAGGAACCAATGTGGTGAATGGATAATCTGCAATATCCGGTTTGGCGGCACTTACCACAGATAGCAAGGTTGATTTTCCGGCATTGGGAAAACCAACCAGCCCAACATCTGCAAGAATTTTCAACTCAAGAATTTTCCATTCTTCTTTACCGGGTTCTCCCGGTTGAGCAAATCTGGGTGATTGTTGTGTTGCACTCTTAAAATGGTTATTACCCAAACCGCCTCGTCCTCCCGATAGCAAGATTTCTTGCTGGCCGTGAGTACTTATCTCAAAAAGAACTTCACCTGTTTCTACATCTTTAGCAACAGTTCCTAAAGGCACTTCTAAAATTTCATCTTTACCATCGGAACCGGTGCATAGTTTGGCTCCGCCATTCTCACCTGCTTCTGCAATTACATGTTTGCGGTATTTAAGATGCAGTAAGGTCCATAATTGGCTATTGCCTTTTAATATAATGCTCCCACCTTTTCCGCCATCTCCGCCATCAGGTCCGCCTTTAGTTGTATGCTTATCACGATGGAAATGCACATTGCCTGCACCTCCTTTACCACTGCGGCAGCATATCTTTACATAATCAACAAAATTACTTTCGGGCACGGTCTACTTTTTCTTATTTTTTTTAGCAACCTTTTTTGCTACACTTTTCTTAGTCACTTTTTTCTTCACTAATTTTTTAGACTTCGCCTTTGTTGCTGATTTTTTTACCGACTTTTTTGCCTTTACTTTTATACTTACTTTTTTTGCTATAGCTTTTTTGGCGGTTTTCTTTACTGATTTTTTGGTAGCCTTCTTTTTAGCAACAGTTCCTTTAGTACCAGATTTTAGTTTTGACTTTTTATTGGTAGCTGTTTTCTTCTTATTCTTATCCTTCTTAGACAATTTTTTATTCACAGAGGCTTTAGGTGTCGCTTTGCTTTTTTTCTTAGACTGTTTTTTGGCTGAAGACTCTTTTTTACTCTTAGTTTTGCTTGTTGTATGCTTTGCATTGATTATTTTACAGAGTTTTTCAAATATCTCGTCAATATCACCAATACCATCTACACCGTAATACTTCCGCTGTGCGTTATAGTATGATTTAACAGGCATGGTCTCAGCGTTGTAAACATCTATTCTTTTCTGAATAACTGCTGGGTCCTGATCATCTGCACGACCGCTTTCTTTGCCGCGTAAAAGCAAGCGTTTACGCAACTCTTCTTCTTCCACCTCCAAAGCAAGCATCATGCTTATGCGTGTTCCTTTACTTCTTAAAAATATATCTAAGGCAGCTGCCTGCGCATGTGTTCTCGGAAATCCGTCAAAAATAAAACCTTTGGCTTTTGGGTGCTTATTGCATTCTGATTCAAGCATTTGTATGGTTACTTCATCAGGCACCAGTTTCCCTTTATCAATATAACTTTTTGCAAGGGTACCCAACGTGGTTTGGTTTTTAATATTTACACGAAAAATATCACCCGTTGACAGGTGAATAAGTGCGTATTTACTGATTAATCTGGCTGATTGTGTGCCTTTGCCTGCTCCGGGAGGTCCAAACAATACAATATTTAACATGGCGATCTTTGGTATTAATTGATTGTGCGAAGAAAATGAAAATACTTGTTTATTGAGTTATTTAATCTATTCTTTCTGCATATATTTCAGGTAAGTTCCTTCCAATGCCATCGTAATCCATTCCATAGCCCAACACAAAACGACTCTCAATTTCAAAACCTATGTAATCAATCTTGACCGGTAGTTGAAGAGAAGATGGTTTAAGCAATAGGGTGGCAACGCTAACTGAGGCTGGTTTTTGCGCCTCAACCTGCTTTAAAATATGCTGCATGCTCATTCCTGTGTCAATAATATCTTCCAGTATCACTACATGTCTTTTGGCTAGCTTTTCAGTAAATCCTATCAACTCTTTAATATCTCCAGTAGTTTGCATACCTTCATAACTCGCAATTTTTACAAATGATATTTCACTCTGCACATTAATGTACCTAAGTAAATCAGCAGCAAAAATGAAGGCTCCATTTAGCACGGCAAGAAATAAAGGGTTTTTGCCTTCAAAGCGAAGATTCATTTGTGTAGCAATATCCGAAATACGTTTGGCTATAATATCTGCCTGAATAAACGGTTCAAATATTCTGTTGTGAACAGTAATGGTAGACATGGATTTTGAAATTGAGCGGGCAATTTACCAACTCACCCATAAATTACAAGTTTATTGTTGGTTGAAATGCTGCTGTGCCATTGCCGATAGAGCCTGCTTGATGCTCTCTTTATATACTTCATCAATTCTATGCGTATTTAACTCAGTCTGTGTTACTGTAACCTGTCCGGTAGCGCGGATTATCAGTAAATCGTTTCGGTATATATTACCTGAATAGGAGATAGTGCATCTCGCGTCATTAAAAGTTTCATAGTTATCAACTATTTTTTTCCGTACTTCCTGCACCTCCCATTTTGCTTCCATTTGCTGCAGTTCTATAAAGAAACCATTATCGTTTATTTGCTCAGGTTTTACCTCTGAAAACAAATCGGCATAAACCTTTTGTGTTGCATAATAAAGACTTCTGTGCAACTCGGTAACCTCGATGGTAAGTCCGTTCAAATTGTATTTTTGTTCATTACTGATGCGTGAACTTATCCGAATATGCAATGGCTGATCTATTTTATTTGATTTAACCGAGGCATAAGGATTCACTTCAAAATATCCTATCTGTGTGCCAATGCAACCATTTAGCAAAACTATAAGCACAAATAAAAATGTATATTTGATCACACTTCAAAGGTAATCAACGTTTGAAAAAATTAAGCACTCTTTTATTACTAATTGTTATATCTTGGGTTACACTCAACGCGCAATATCGCATTCAGTTAATGGATAGTTCTTCTTATCTCATAGGTCCGGGTGTGGTATTATCTAAAACATCATTCAGGGGTTTATCTGTGGTTAACGATGACGTTGTTTGGGTTAGCGGCAGCAGAGGCACGGTGGCACGAAGCATAAATGGTGGTAAAACAATAGAAGTGCTGCAAATCCCCGGTTATGAAAAATCTGATTTCAGAGATATAGAAGCATTTGATGACCGACAGGCCATAATTATGAGCAGTGGTACGCCTGCACTTTTATTAAAAACAATAGATGGAGGGAAAACCTGGCTGGAGGTTTTTAGAAGAAATGATTCGGCCTATTTTTTTGATGCCATGGATTTCTGGGATAACAAAAATGGTATGCTGGTAGCCGATCCTATAAACGGTAAATTCACATTACTTAAAACAACTGATGGTGGCAACTCATGGCATGAGATAGATTCATTTATTACTCCAGGAGCTATTTCAGACGAAGCAATCTTTGCAGCAAGCGGTAGTAGCTTCCGGTGTTTAAAAAGTGGTAAAGCTGCATTTGTTACCGGAGGGACCACTAGCCGATTAATAGAAGTTGATAAAAGCGGAAAAGAAAAAGCTTGGTATAAAATTCCTATCATTCAGGGTAGGAGCAGTCAAGGAACATTTTCGTTTGCAGTCTCTAAAAATGGTTATTTTTTTACCGGTGGTGATTATATAAATGATACCCAAACCACTTCATTGAATTTTGTATATGTGCGTTCCTTAAATGAGTTAATTATTTTGCCAACATCAATACATGAAAATACAAATGGTTACAAATCATGTATCGAATTATTGAATGACGGTAAAAAATATGATCAGCCTCATATAATCCTAACCGGAACAACCGGTACATCCATTGGTAGCAGGGTATGTAATGGTTTTGTGAACCATTATAATTTCATTAACCTTCCGCAGGCATTTCATGTAGTAAAAAAATCCAAAAAGGGTAATGCTGTTTTTCTTGCCGGTGGGAGTGGTAGGATAGCAATTCTACAAGCCAGGTAATACTGCCATAACTATGATAGATTTTTATTAAATTATTTTTTGAAAAGTTCATTTTTTTAATTATAAATTTACAAATAATTAAACCCCTGATATTATGAAAATAACTCTTACTCGCTTTTTGGTGTTGTTTTGCTGTTTGCATCTATTTTTTCTTGCAAGTGCACAGCTAAATTATCAAACCGGTGGTTTTGGTACGGCTGCCAGCACCTATACCGACCTTGGTACCAATGGGTCCGTTATAACAATGACCGATAACGACTTTGGTCGTTCTCTACCTTTACCTATTGGTTTTACTTTTCGATTCAATGGTACTGATTATGATTCACTTGTAGTTTATGTTGATGGGTTTGTAAAACTTGGGAGAGACACAGCTTCAAGTCAACTTCTCTTCTCCACATTTGTGCAGCCGCCTTCAGGGGGGCCTTTTAACAGCACCTTGCCGTCAGATACAAACTTAATTGTGCCTTTCGGGCAGGATTTGTGGAATAGAGGTGGAGCTCAGTCTCCTGAATTCAGAATCCATACCAGTGGTTTCCCGGGAGTTCGTGTTTGCACCATTCAGTGGAAAAATGTAAGTGATAAATTGCAGAACGCTGTAACCAGTCAGTATGATACAATCAATTTTCAGCTTAAACTTTATGAGAGTACCAATTGGATTGAATTTGTTTATGGCCGCTGGGTCCCATCTACAAACTCATCAGCTGCAAGATTTGCCGCCTGTGGGTTAAAAGGGAACAGCACATTGTCTAATCAGTTGTTAACTGTAACAAAAGGCTCAACTGTTTCTTGGCAATTACCAACCATTAATGCAGGTAATTATGTTAATAATGCAGTAAATTATGGCAATAATGTTGGTGTTGCAAGGCCTGCTCCCGATCCTGGAAGAACATACCGTTTTACGCCTGTTGTATTTAACGACATAGCTGTGAACGCTGTCTATGCATTGGGCAAAATAGCACGAGATGCTTATGTGCCTGATTCCATAAGAGCTGCCGTATCAAATCCTGGAGTAAATGCACAATCAAATGTTCCTGTTACACTAACTATTAGCGGTGCCAATACAAACGTTGCTACCTCCACCATACCTTTTATAGCACCTAATACCACTGCAATTGTAGCTTTCCCACCATACTCACCGGCCAATTACGGAAATTCATTAATTACAGTTTCCGTGCCTTCAGATGATAACAATGCAAATAATAGCAAAGACTATGGACTATCAGTAAGTGAAAGGTCTTTTGCCTACACCGATACCCTTCAGCCGGCCGGACAGGCTTGGGGTAGCACTGCTTTCGTTTTCTGGGGCTGCCGCTATCAGATTCAAGGAACAAGACGTATCACTACTGTAAGGTCTTTTCTTTTCAGCAACTCAGATGCACTTGGCGATACCCTTTGCGCATTTATTTTAGATACTATAGGTAATATTTTAGGACGTTCTCCTGCATATGTGGTGCAGGCATCAGATCTTGGCACTTGGCTAACATTTACTATCACAAATCCACCAACATTATCAAACCGAGCTTTTCTGGCGGGGGTAAGCAATGGTGTGCAAACTTCTAACTTGTTTTTAGGTACTGTTCAAAACGAAGTTCCCCTAAGAGCCAATCCAAATCTTTTCATCCAGATTACTCATACAGCTGGTAATAATATCACCAATATACCTTCAGGTGCTTTTTTCGGTACCCCAACCTTAACTAATCTTGGAAGGCTAGTGATGGAGTGTACTGCTGATCAACTTCCTGCCAATGATGTTGGTATTTCTGCCGGCTTCCCTTCAAATAACTTAACTGTACCTACCAATACTTCAATACCACTTACAGCGCTTATTAGTAATTTTGGTACAGCAGCCAGGCCATCTGGCATTCCGGTACGATATAGGATAAATAATGGTAACATTATAGGTCCCATTAACAGCACTGCTATAATAGCTTCTAATGACACGGCTAGTGTGATCTTTTCAGGAACGAATGCTTTAAATTTTGCCACACCAGGTTCATATAATATTAAAATATGGACGCAATTAACAGGAGATGCTGCTGCGTTTAATGATACTATTAATTTGTTTGTTAATGCAGTAAACAGCGGTTTAACTATTCCATATCGTACAGAGAATATTGTATTGGGAACGGATTGGTCATCTCCTAGAAATGTAAACAATATTATTAAGCAGGTAACTGCCGTTATGCCAAACGGTCTGAGTAATTCCAATACATTAACATTCGATAACTTCTCATTTTTTGGTGAAGGAATTGTTTGCTCGCCAATGCTCAGCTTTAATGGTTTAAGTAATCCTGTTTTGAATTTCCATGTGGCTCATGCACCTAATACTTTTGCCGTTAGTGATTCACTTGAAGTACGTGTTTCTACCAATGGTGGTTATACCTATACCACTATGTATACAAGACTTGGTCAGGGTGGCACATTGCCACTTGGCACAGTTGCACCTCAAGGAACCCTTTTCACTCCTGCATCTACAAATGAGTGGAGACAGGAATTTATTGATTTGTCAGCATTTGCCAACGCTCCACGTATTGTAATCGCATTCAGGAATGTATCAGGTACAGGTAATCGCATTTATATTAGTAATGTGCAGGTAACAAATCCCCAGGTGGTTTCTTCATTTCCGATTTCTGGTCTTGGTAGCTACCCAAGCGGGGTGTCAATTGTTAGTTTCACATCTGTAGGAAATATTAATGGTGTTATGGCGAGCAGTTTCTATCATGGTGTGCCTCCTTCTGTTGCATCACCTGTTTATGCTGCTAATAGTGCAGCCACAACAAATAACAGTGCTATATTTACACCAAGTAATGTAAGTAATAGGTACTGGAACTTTACCTATTCAGGTGTCGGTACAGGTAATCTTCCTGCCACAATTGGATATCAGTTATTGATTGACTATGCCACTCTTTTTGGTGTGAATAATGGCGATAGCGTTTATGTCATGAGAAGACCTTCCCACAATTCATCATGGATAGCACTCAATACCACAAGGGTTGGAACCAGTTTATTAACCGGTACAATTAATAGCTTTGGTGATTTTGCGCTGGGCAGTAGCAGTGCCTCTTCTAATCCTTTACCTGCTGATTTGCTTGATTGGAAAGGCCTAAGAAGCAAAGAAGATGTTTTACTAAACTGGACTACTAGCTCGGAATTAAATAGTAAAGGATTTGATATTGAGCGCTCATTTAATGGTGAAGAGTTTAATAAATTAAACTTTGTTAAAGGGCAACTGAACAGCAATACAACTAACTATTATGCTTTCACTGATAAACAGCAAAAGCAACCTGCTTATTATCGTTTAAAGCAACTAGATGCAGATGGTGCATTCACCTACTCACCGATTATTCATGTAAGCGGTATGGAAGAGCCAATAGTTATCTCCCCTAATCCATTTAGCAAGGATGTGTTTATCACCAATACTTCAGGAACTATTCAGGCAATCGTTCTGTTTGATGTTCAGGGAAAGAAACATTACGAATTAAACAATCCTTCAGAAAATGTAATACAATTAAAGGATGAGGTAATAAACTTGACTGCTGGCATCTATTTTGTTCGAATCATCACTGCTAATCAATCTTATTCGTATCGAATTGTAAAACAGTAGCAATAAAAAAATAATTAAAAAGGAGGTGCCCTGTGTGCCTCCTTTTTTGCGTATCTATGGGTAAGTACCTTTTTTGAAACCCCATCATTTAAATCTATTTTTGCACCTTTATTGTATAGAGAATATGAGTAAACGTGTTTTAAAAGCATCAATAGGGAATACCCTTAGCTGCAAGGGATGGATACAGGAGGCCGCTCTGCGGATGCTTCACAATAATTTAGACCCGGAAGTAGCAGAAAAACCTGAAGATCTCGTTGTTTATGGTGGCATTGGTAGAGCTGCTAGAAATTGGGAGAGTTTTGACTTAATAGTAAAAGCACTTCAGGATTTGGAAGAAGACGAAACCCTGCTGATTCAGAGTGGTAAACCGGTCGGCATTTTGCCAACACATAAAGATGCCCCACGTGTAATTATTTCCAATTCAATGCTGGTACCTAAATGGGCAAACTGGGAAACCTTTCATGAGCTCGATAAGAAGGGTCTGATTATGTACGGGCAAATGACTGCTGGCAGTTGGATTTATATTGGCTCACAGGGAATCGTACAAGGAACTTATGAAACATTTGCTGAGGCTGCCCGACAGCATTTTGGAGGTAGTTTAAAGGGTACACTATCTGTTACAGCAGGTTTAGGAGGTATGGGGGGAGCGCAGCCTTTGGCAGTTACCATGTGTGATGGAGTGTGCCTGGCTGCTGAAATGGTTGAATGGCGCATAAAAAAAAGAATAGAGACCCGTTACCTAGACGTAATGAGTAGAGATATTGATCAGGCAATTGATATGGCCTTAAAGGCTAAGGCTGAAGGTAAACGTTTATCAATTGGAGTGCTCTGCAATATTGTAGATCTATTGGAGCGATTGATTGAACGCAATATTACTCCAGATTTGTTAACCGACCAGACATCGGCACATGATCCGCTGAATGGCTATTACCCTGAGGGGCTGGCTGAAGAAGTAGCAGACCGCATGCGCAAAACTGAACCTGAAAAATATGTAAACTTATCATTGGATACTATGGCTCATCATGTAAAGTTGATGATTGAATTACAAAAACGTGGTGCCATTGTTTTTGATTATGGAAATAATTTACGCGGACAGGCCAAAGACCAACGCCATGTAGAAAATGCTTTTGCGTTTCCTGGTTTCGTTCCTGCATACATACGTCCGCTTTTTTGCGAAGGCAAAGGCCCTTTTCGTTGGGTGGCTCTAAGCGGTGATCCGAATGATATTTATGTGACAGATCAGGTAATGCGTGAGTTATTTCCTGAAAACAAATCACTACACCGCTGGCTGGATATGGCGCAAGAACGTATTGCCTTCCAAGGTTTGCCTGCACGTATTTGCTGGATAGGGCAGGGCGATAGAGAAAAAGCCGCATTGGCATTTAATGAATTGGTGCGCACAGGAAAAGTAAAAGGCCCAATTGTAATTGGTCGCGACCATTTAGATACAGGTTCGGTAGCTTCGCCAAACAGAGAAACGGAAGCCATGAAAGATGGCAGTGATGCAGTAGCTGATTGGCCAATTTTAAATGCATTAATCAATACTGCCGGTGGTGCCAGTTGGGTTAGTGTACATCATGGTGGTGGAGTTGGAATGGGCTACAGCATACATGCCGGTATGGTGATAGTGGCAGATGGAACTGAAGACGCAGCACGCAGATTAAAACGTGTATTGCACAACGATCCTGCTATGGGTGTTATTAGACATGCTGATGCCGGCTACGATATTGCCATTGATACAGCTCGCAAACACCGATTGGACATTAAAGAGCGATTGAATAAAAAGGCCTCGGCCCAATAGTAATAAAACAGGCAATTTGCTTTAGCAGGTTGTCTGTTTTGTTTAAATACGGATGCAAATATGTGTGGACGTTTTAATCAGGATTCTATAACCTTTAACGGTGCATTTGCTGACCGGCATTTAAGTGCGGAACAATTCAACAAGGCAAATGCCGCTAACCTAGCACCGGGTATGCTTGCTATTGCATTAAGCGCAGAAGGCTACATACTTGCAGAGTTTGGTTTCAGGCCGGTTTGGGATATAAAAAAACTATTTATTAATGCACGTGCCGAAGGCAGGGGGAATGAGGCGAATAATTGGGATGGATGGGAAGTGGGCATACATCAAATGCCGGCATATAAACATGCTTTTCTTCATTCACGTCTGGCCATTCCTGTTAATTCATTTATTGAAGGTCCGGAAAAAGAAAAGCTCAGTAAACCTTTTTTAATTCATAAAGAGCCAATGGCTACTTTTTATTTGGGAGCCATTGCATCTGCATACACCAACGCGCTTGGGAAAGTATCTGTAAGCTTTGCCATTATTACTACACCGGCTTTCGCTATTTGCGCTGCCATTGCGCATCATCGTGCACCTGTTATTCTACCTGATGCTGCCTTAGATGATTGGCTTAATCCAAAAACGCCATTTGAAGTTCTTGTTCAACTATTAAAATCAAACATACATCAAACTGATTTTTGTGCCACACCGCTGCATGCCACACTTATAAAATCGGGTAAATTACATGTGCCTAATGTGTTGCAACCTGCCGGAGATACGCTCTATGTATAATCAGTTAACCAATTAATGTTGCATGCATAAACACCTGCACGGGACCTTAAAACTACTGAAAATTAAATCTCCAAAAAACAGCTATATCGCAGCTGATATACTGGAGAATAGTTTTGAAAATAAAATTCCACTTTGGTTGTTTGGTTTTGTATATTAACAAGACAAGAAAAACTCAGATTGATTAAATGTCAAACGCCTTTAAGGCTTATTATTACATATTCCTTCTATACTGACCTCCGACCTCAAATAGTGCATGCGTGATTTGTCCTAGTGAGCAGTATTTTACGGTTTCCATCAATTCGGCAAAAATATTTTTGTTATGAATAGCTACTTGTTGCAAACGGTGAAGCATTTCCTTGCCTTTATCGGTATTACCCTTTTTCAACTCGTTCAGCATAGCTATCTGATATTCTTTCTCCTCAGTGGTTGAGCGGATTACTTCTGCCGGCACAATTGTAGGCGAACCTTTGCTGCTCAAGAATGTATTTACACCAATAATAGGGTACTCGCCTGTGTGTTTCTGCATTTCGTAGTACATGCTTTCTTCCTGAATTTTGTTGCGCTGGTACATGGTTTCCATAGCGCCCAAAACACCACCTCGTTCGGTAATCTTATCAAATTCGGTGAGTACAGCTTCTTCTACCAAATCAGTTAGCTCTTCAATTATAAACGAGCCTTGTAACGGGTTTTCATTTTTAGCCAACCCCAACTCACGGTTTATGATGAGCTGAATGGCCATCGCTCGTCTTACACTCTCTTCGGTAGGGGTTGTAATGGCTTCGTCATACGCATTGGTGTGAAGAGAATTACAATTATCATAAATAGCATATAACGCTTGTAAAGTGGTTCGTATATCGTTAAAATCAATTTCCTGTGCATGCAAACTGCGACCAGATGTTTGGATATGATACTTCAACATTTGGCTACGTTCGTTGCCCCCGTATTTTAACTTCATGGCTTTAGCCCATATTCTGCGGGCTACACGACCAATCACCGAATACTCTGGATCGATACCATTTGAAAAGAAGAATGATAAGTTTGGAGCGAAATCATTAATATTCATTCCACGGCTAAGGTAATACTCCACAAAGGTAAATCCGTTTGAAAGCGTGAGTGCAAGTTGTGTAATCGGATTTGCACCTGCTTCAGCAATATGATAGCCGCTGATGGATACCGAATAAAAATTGCGTACCGCATTATCTATAAAATACTTCTGCACATCGCCCATTACACGCAACGAAAATTCGGTTGAGAAAATGCAGGTATTTTGAGCCTGATCTTCTTTTAAAATATCAGCCTGAACGGTACCACGAACTTGTTTTAATGTTTCTGCTTTTATTTTGTTGTATACCTCCTCAGGCAACACCATATCACCTGTTACGCCCAGCAACATCAAACCTAAACCATCGTTACCTTCAGGCAATTCTGCTGCATTGTAGGTAGGACGTGTTGTGCCTTTTGCTTTAAATATCTCATCAATCTTTTTATTTACTTGTGCTTCTAATCCATTTGCTTTGATGTACAATTCGCATTGTTGATCGATGGCCGCATTCATAAAAAATGCACAGATAATCGCAGCTGGACCATTGATGGTCATAGATACCGATGTTTTTGGATCAGCCAGGTTGAAACCTGAATACAATTTTTTAGAAGCATCTAAACTCCAAACACTCACACCCGAGTTGCCAATTTTACCATAAATATCCGGACGGTGGTCGGGGTCGTTTCCGTAAAGCGTTACCGAGTCGAATGCGGTACTTAAGCGCTTGGCCGGCATACCTTGCGACACATAGTGAAAACGTTTGTTGGTGCGTTCTGGCCCACCTTCTCCGGCAAACATACGTGTTGGGTCTTCGCCTTCACGTTTGAATGGATAAATGCCCGCAGTATATGGGAAATCTCCGGGGAAGTTTTCCTGCAATGCCCAACGTAAAATTTCGCCCCAGGCTTTGTATTTGGGCACAGCTACTTTTGGTACTTGCGAATGCGAAAGTGATTCTGTATGCGTTTTAATTTTTATTTCCTTGTCGCGTACCTTAAACACATAATACTCGTTGCGGAACAAATCTTTTTTCTGCTCCCAAGTTTCTAATATTTGTCTATTACGCGGGTCTAAATCCAATGCCACCTGATGGTAGGTTTCATCCAAAACTTTTACTAATCTATCTTTATCCTCCAGTTTAGTTGTTTTAATGGTTTCGATTGACGTTTTTAAGCTATGCAATTTTTCAGCAATTTCAACTTGCTTATCAACCCACTTATCGTAGTTGCGGTTATTTTCACTAATTTCCGATAAGTAACGTGTACGTGAAGGCGGAATGATGTATACTTTCTCACTCATTTCATCGGTAATTTCGTAAGTGGAGTGCAGCGCTGCACCGGTTTTCTCTACCACTTTATCCATCACCGCTTTGTATAGGCTATTCATGCCGGGGTCATTAAATTGGCTGGCAATGGTGCCATACACCGGCATTGTATCCGGGTTTTGATCAAACAATTTATGGTTGCGCTGATATTGTTTTTTCACATCACGCAGGGCATCGAGTGCACCCTTTTTATCAAATTTGTTAATGGCAATAATGTCGGCAAAATCGAGCATATCGATTTTTTCCAACTGTGTTGCAGCTCCATATTCAGGTGTCATTACGTATAAAGCCACATCGCTGTGGTCCATAATTTCTGTATCGCTTTGCCCAATGCCTGAAGTTTCTAGAATAATCAAATCGAAGTTGGCAGCCTTTACAATATCAACTGCTTCCTGCACGTGTTTTGAAAGAGCCAAATTGCTTTGGCGTGTAGCCAGTGAGCGCATATACACACGCGGATTACGGATGGCATTCATCCTGATGCGGTCACCTAACAAAGCTCCACCTGTTTTCTTTTTACTCGGGTCAACTGAAATGATGCCAATCGTTTTGTCTTTAAAGTCAAGTAAAAATCTGCGCACCAATTCATCCACTAGCGATGATTTTCCTGCGCCTCCTGTACCGGTAATGCCCAGCACAGGTGCATTGCCCTTTTTTAATGATGAGAGTATATTCTTAAAATATTCCGGATCATTTTCGGCAGCTGAAATTAGGCGAGCTATGGATTTATTATCTTTCTCAGAAAGGTGTTTGGCTTCACCATTCAAATTTTGGCCTGTTGCGAAATCGCATTTCTCCAGCATATCGTTAATCATGCCCTGCAATCCCATGGCACGGCCGTCATCAGGATGGTAAATGCGGGTTATTCCGTAATTATGTAATTCTTCAATCTCTTCGGGTAATATGGTTCCGCCACCACCACCAAAAATTCTAATATGACCACAACCTTTTTGCTGCAGCAGGTCGTACATGAATTTAAAATACTCAACATGCCCACCCTGATAGCTGGTCATGGCAATGGCGTTGGCATCTTCTTGTATGGCACAGTTTACTACCTCTTCTGCACTACGGTCATGGCCCAAGTGAATTACCTCTGCGCCACTGGCCTGTATAATCCTGCGCATGATGTTAATGGCAGCATCGTGGCCATCAAACAAGCTAGCAGCTGTAACAATACGTATTTTATTTTTAGGCTTATAAATTTCAACTGTTTCCATAATCAACTATAAATATGATTAAAGGCTGCTAAATTAGGTATTTTAGCCAATTTTCTGACAATTCGACTTTGGTATTAGATATTGATATACAGGTTTATAAACTTAGGGTTTGAACAAATTGAAAAAAGTATATTTTTGCCTCCCTCATATAATAAACAAATACAAACGATGAAGTTAAAAGAGATTGTTGCTATTGCCGGTGTTGGCGGATTACACAAGATTATTGGAAGAACTAAAAACGGATTGATTCTGGAAACTCTTGCAGAACCTAAAAAACGCTTCCCAACAGGCATACAAGACAGAGTTTCTGTGTTGGATGATATTGCCATGTATACTATAGAAGGTGATTTAAGGTTGGCAGAGGTATTTGTCAAAATAAACGGTGTTGAAAAATCAGGCAAGACTGTTCCTTCTTCAAAGGATGACTCAAAACAACAGCGTGCCTTTTTAATTGAAACAATTCAGCTGGATAGTGAACGAGTTTATGATTCTGATATCAAGAAACTGATTAACTGGTATGGCCTATTAAAAGATCTTCTTGATTTTGCAACTCTGCTCGAAGAAGATCAGGAAACTACTGAAACTGTGGCACCGGAAGTAACAGAAGTTAGCAAAGAAGTTGAGTCAACTAAGGCAAATAAATCAACCAAGGCTAAGCCTTCTGAAGGGGAAGCTAAATCCAAAGCTCCGAGAAAAAAGAAATCGGAGGAATAATCTATCTGAATTAGATTTAAATAGGCTACCCGAAAAAGGTAGCCTTTTTTTATGCGATATAGAACTTATCGAGCGCAGGAGAGTATATGATGAATACAAATGCCATTTTCAATAACTAAAAATCCCCAGCTTATGCTGAGGATTTTGTACCCGGAGCCGGGGTCGAACCGGCACGAGGGTTGAGCTCACTGGTGTTTGAGACCAGCGCGTCTACCAATTCCGCCATCCGGGCGATAGGGCTGCAAATATAAAACTAATCAGATGCTGTGCAAATATTAATGCTCAGCGGTTTTACTTTTGCTAAACTTACTTTTAATTTTAACCGCAGGCACCCATATTTTGGATATCAGGTATTTTATGGGGTTTTTCTTTTCCACTTTCCAAACTGTGGTTCTGGCACTTTCCATTTGGTGTTCATGAAGTGTATATGCATATGCAGCAATGGAAGTTCTGTATTTGCCTTCAGGGAAGTGAATTGGGTCATAACCATGAAGTGTATATCCCCTGCAAAGCATAATAGTTAGCCTGTTAAAAGGAACATCAACTTTTGTTTTTTCACCAGTTTCGCTGTGCTCCAATTTTAACTCTCCTCCGTATGCTTTTTCCCAATCTTTATTTATGTATAATAGTAAGTTAAGGTTGCGAAACCAGGTTTCTTTAAGCGGATGATAATTGAAATCGGCATGCATGTCCAAAAAACTGCCTGCCTTACCCTGGTGTATACCTCCACCATAAAATTCAGCATCAACAAATACATTTTCATTGGTTACATACCTTAACCAGTTCTGAAAACGCGGAGATGTTAAATCATCATAAAGCTCCTTAAACAAGCCCCCCATTTGCCAGAATTTAGATTTTTCAAACTTGTTTTTGGCAAATACGTAATCAGCACTGGGTGTTTCTATCTCCGGAATACTCTGATACAATTCTGTTAGTTTATGCTCATTACAGAAGCCATCTACGCCAATATGCGGAAATGGTTTGGCATTCAGGAATTGTTCTCTGAATTTGTCTTTATTTGTTTCTATATATTCAAAATTTATCATAGCGATTGATTTGTTAGCGTGTCAAAGTTGTTCAAACATAGGCTTTATTATCATGACTTTTATCATCCCGTTTTTTCATTTATTCAGCCTGTTAATAGCTGCTTTTGCTTTCTGGGTGATGCTTAGTTTGTATTCATAGTTTTTATAGGTAAGTACCTTTCGGTAGTAATAGAGTCCTGTTTGTACAAAACCAAGTTTCTCATGGATATAGCCTAACTGTAAGCAGGAATTTGGTGCGAAGTAATACATATTATCTTTTGATTTTTCAATCACCTCCAGATATAGGTCAACTGCCTGCGAAATCTTCTTTTCTTCATGCAACACCCTTGCATAACGATAAGCGTATTCAATTTGCTGATATTTGTTGATCAATGTTCTTTTATCTATCCCTTTAAATATTTGTTCGGCACGCAAATAGTATCCACCATCAAAAAGAAGTCTGCCCTTTAAAAGCGAAGGGTGTGGTGTATAATCAGGTAAATCTTCCTTTAGTGCTACCTTCTCTTCATTGCTTATGGATGCACCATATTTTTGAGCAAGGCCTTTATATATCTCATATTTTTCTTTGTTCTGTTGAATAAGATAAAACCATGAAAGTCGCTTATATGCATCCTTTATTAATTCATCCCCTTTATAAAAACTTACAAATTTTTTTAAATAAGCATCTGCATCAAAATCCAATCTTTGCAGCTTGGCTACTCCCATTTCGTAATCAAATAGCAGCGTATTGGTAAAATCATCACCTTGCGGCCGCTTCTGAATGGTGTTAATAGCTTCATCGGTATGTCCTGTTTTTCTGGCTACGTAAGACTTTACATAAACCGAAAGTAAACTCTTGTTGATGTCTTTTAACTCAGTTACTGAATAATGCCATGCAAGATCTCTGTTTCCATAATTCAGTTCGGTTAAAATTAGATAGAAAAGAGCAAAATGTTTCTCTATCTGTTGCTCAGGGTTAACTGCTGCTAAAGCAACCTCCTTGAGCCAATCGAGCCCTTCTGAGGTATTTCCTTTAAAACCGGTAAGATTTAAAATCCATTTAAAGTTTTCCGGAACAGATCCCAATACAACGTTTATTAGTCCTAACTCCTTTTTATTGGGAAGAAATTGCGGAAATTTAAGCCTATTTGTTTGGAGTAAATGATATGCATTTCTGAAGTTCACCGCAGCATTTAGAAAACGCTCATGCTGAGCATAAATAACAGCCCACTGCAAATAATATTGAGCTTTGGCAAAAAGATGATAAGGAGAGGACTTAGGAATTTGCTCAAGGAGTTCTAGCTTGCGATTTCTTGTTTTTTCATATTTCTCAACCAGAGCTGTTTCCTGATGCATAAGTAACTCAAGAAAATCAATATGATTTTTTAGATAGAGACCTGCCAGATTATTTGGATTATTACGCTCTTCCTGCTCAATTATTTTTATGGCATTGGCAAGTTTAAATTGTAAAATATTTGATTGGGCATGCAGCAATGGTTCATTAAAGCTAAAACTTTGCAGAGCGCAGCACCATGAGGCATAAAAAAAGAGCCATGTTAGCAGAATAGCCTTGGCTCTTTTTTTGAAACACATACGTGTATTAATTTCTAGATAGCAACTTCTTCGGCAAGCACAGAATCAACCAAAACACGGCCGCAATGCTCGCAAACAAGTATTTTCTTGCGTTGCTTGATATCTAATTGACGCTGAGGCGGAATTTTTGCAAAACAACCACCACAACTATCCCTAATAATTTGGGCAACGCCAATACCATTCTTAACACTTCCACGAATTTTATTGTAAGAATGCAATAAACGGTCTTCAATAAATTTCAACGCAGCTGCACGTTGTTTATTTAATTCTGCTTCTTCTTTTTCAGTTTCTTCTACAATAGTATCCAGCTCACTTTTTTTATTCTTGAGGTCAACTTTACGACCTTCCAATTCAGCCTGAATACCTTCCATGTTCAGGTTCTTCTGCTCAATGTCAAACTGTGCATTTTTGATGCGCTTTTCAGCTGCCTGCACTTCTAATCCAGCTATCTCAATCTCTTTGTTAAGTGCCTCAAACTCTCTGTTATTCTTTACATTATCTAGTTGTTTCTCAAACTTTTTAATATTGGCTTTTGAGTCAGTTATTTTAGTTTTATTGATAGAAATAGATTCCTCAAGACTTTTAATTTCTGCTTTAACATTTTCTATACGGGTTTCTAATCCGGCAATATCATCTTCCAGATCAGCAACTTCCATTGGAAGTTCACCGCGTACGGATCTAAGTTTATCTATTTTTGAGTCGATGATCTGAAGCTTGTATAAGGCTTTCAGTTTTTGTTCAACACTAACTTCTGTAGCTACTGCCATGGCTAATAATATTTAATTGGATTCGTATTTATTTCTGATGAAAGGACGGCAAATGTAGGGAATTTTTTGAGAATTATATCTCTAAGCAGCTCTGTAGTAAAAATTTCGCTCTCATAATGGCCAATATCCGCTATCATCAGGCGATTTTCGGCATCAAAGTACTCGTGATACTTAAAATCTGCTGAAACATAGGCATCTGCACCTGCTTGAATGGCCTTTTTTAATAGAAAACTACCTGACCCACCGCAAATAGCAACTGTTTTAATCTTTTTTTGTACCGGTGTATACTTAACTGAGGTGAGGTGCATAGTTTTCTTAAGATGATTAAGAAATGCCATGGGTTCCAAAGCATCGGTTAATTGGCCGATTAAACCTGAACCTACTTCTTGCCATTGGTTATCAAGTGAATATACTTCGTATGCAACTTCCTCATATGGGTGAGCCTTTTTCAACGCATGAATGATGTTATGTTCCAGATGTACCGGGAATATGGTTTCAAAACGGGTTTCTGCTTCGGTATGTCTTTTGCCTTTTTCACCAATTACCGGATTGCTGTTTTCATTACCCCTGAATGTACCGGAACCAATGGTTTGAAAACCACACTCATCGTAATTGCCGACATGACCAGCTCCAGCTGCAAATAAAGCCTCGCTCACTTGTTCAATTGCTGCATGCGGAGCAAACGTAACCAGTTTTTTAAGCAGATTTGCCTTAGGGTTTAAAATGCGTAAGTCTTTCAGCCCTAATTTCTCTGCTATTTTCGCGTTCACTCCTTTAATTACATTATCCAGATTGGTATGTATGGCATAAATGGCAATATCATGCTTAATGGCTTTTATGATGGCTCTCTCTACATATGTTTTGCCATTTATTTTTTTTAAGCCACTAAAGATGATGGGGTGATGCGCCACAATCAGATTAAAACCTCTGCGTATAGCTTCTTCTACCACCTCTTCTGTTGAGTCTAAACAAACCAATACACCTTTTGCTTCCGTTGAAGCCTGACCAGTGAGCAGACCTGCGTTATCATAGGATTCCTGCAGGGTAGGGTGGGCGTTTAGTTCTAAACAACCAATAATTTCACCAATGCTAATCATGTATTAATTTTTACCTCTCAATAATAGCAAAGTTTTAGTCAAATCGATGTATCCGGAAAAGTACGGATTTATATCTTAGATTTTATTGCACAAAATCCAGCTCCCACATCATAATTGTTTTATCATCACTGCAGGTAATAAACTGCTGGCTGTTATGCCACAATATTTTATTCACTGAGCTAAGATGACCATCATTTCTGGCTTTGTCTAGTACCTTAAGTAAACTTAAGTTTAAAGCATCCCAAATTTTGATGGTTTTATCCATACTTACGGTTGCAAAAAACTTACTTTCAGGATTAAACTGAATAGCATTGATGTGTAAGAGATGCGCTGGTATGCTTTGTTTGCTTGATAAATTAAGCTCTTGATGCCATAGTTTTAAAATGGCATCTCTTCCGCCTGATAAAAGCTCTTGTCCATTACCTGAATAGGCAAGACCAAATACAGAATTATCATGGGCTTTTATTTCATTCAATAATTCAAAATATTTAGCATCAAAGAACCTGATAAAACAATCGCTATAGCCAACAGCAATCCTATTCTCATTGGGATGAATGGCTATTACACGAGCGCTTTTGCTTGCATAATGTAACTCTTTAATTAGGTCAAAATTTTCCTTACCCCAAATCAAAATTTTACCATCACCACCTGCGGTAATAAGATGATTAGCTGTTTCCTTTATATCATATATGCCGGATACATGTGCCTCAATATTTCTTATTTCTTTTCGCGCAGTTAAATCAGCTATGTGCATGTTGCCTTCTGCAGTTCCGCAAAGCAACAACTGCTCTTTTTGCATAGTATGTAAGCAATATACAGGCCTTGGTACCTTTATAAGCAACTTCCCATTTTGCTTGCTTTCAATATCCCATTCTACAATATATCCATCTGCACCTCCACTGTAAAATGAATTAGCTTGTGTAGATTTACCCAAAGCAAAAACGGCATCTTTATGACCGCTGAAATGTGCTATTTTTGAAACATTCAATTTAACCATGCCTTTATACGCAAAAGAAACTTTTGACAATAATACAATTTTAGCGCTCTGGAAAATAACTGAATCGCGAGAAGAGTTGATGCAATTACTCAATTTTTCACTTCAAGATATTAGCAGCAGAAATAAGGAAAGTATGCATTGGTTTGCCAGTAGGGTTTTAATTAAATATTTGTTTTCTAATGAGGAAGTTGTGCTAATGAAAGATGAGCACAATAAACCGTCACTCTTGATTGGTAGTAAGGCATACCATATTTCCATCACCCACTCACATCAAATGGCTGCTGTGATTGTTTCGCCTGATAAACTTGTTGCAATCGATTTGGAGCTTATTGACAGCCGAGTGGAAAGGGTGAGTAAGAAGTTTGTGAGCGTAGAAGAATTTAGTTATTTGGATTCTCCGCCTTCAATTCAGTCATTAACAACTATTTGGTCGGCAAAGGAATCACTCTATAAAT
This sequence comes from Bacteroidia bacterium, assembly GCA_044351265.1. Lineage (GTDB taxonomy): Bacteria > Bacteroidota > Bacteroidia > UKL13-3 > UKL13-3 > JAJTFA01. The sequence goes on along the minus strand of JBILGC010000014.1, from coordinate 79 downwards.
TATATGGTAAACGCAATTTAGATTTCAGATTAAACTTATTTATTGAACCATTTATTGCCAATCCTCAAAAACTTAATGG
>JBILGC010000001.1:0-189552 GCA_044351265.1 Bacteroidia bacterium | reverse complement strand
CTCTTCTAAGGAAACGTTCACTCACCTCCATATTGTCACATATGTCGTAAAACGCCATTTCGGGTTCAATCATCCAAAACTCAGAAAGATGCCTGCGTGTTTTCGATTTTTCTGCCCTAAACGTTGGCCCGAACGTGTAAATTTTTCCCATAGCCATAGCCATCGCTTCTCCATAGAGCTGGCCTGATTGAGAAAGGTATGCCAGCTCGCCATAATATTCTGTTTCAAATAAATTGGTAGTTCCTTCACAGGCATTGCCGGTAAAAATAGGGGCATCCATCTGCACAAATCCATCTTCCTGAAAAAATTGGTGAATGGAAAAAATAATTCTGTTGCGTATGCGCATTATGGCCCATTGCCGCTGGCTGCGCAGCCACAGGTGGCGATGATCCATCAAAAAATCAACGCCATGTTCTTTTTTTGCTATTGGATAATCTACAGCGGTTTGAATAATTTCAACATGGCTTGCCTGCAGCTCGTATCCGCCAACCTGGCGCTCATCTTTAACCACTATTCCACTAATTATCAGTGATGTTTCTAGTGTTACTTTTCTTGCAGCCTCAAAAATATCTACAGCTACCTTACTTGCATCTACTACAGTTTGGCATAAGCCTGAGCCATCGCGTACAATAATAAATACCAGACCCTTGCTTTCTCTTTTATTAGCTGCCCATCCTTTTAGGGTAACCTCTCTCCCCTCATATAAACCCAAATCTTTGATATACATTTTGTATGTTTGTTTGAATTTTAAAATGCGAAAATACAAATATTTAGCAAGCCAAGTGTGCTGAAAAAGGTATTTGGCATTATTTTTAGTGTAGCAGGGTTATGTTAAAACAGGGACTACAGCAGAAACTTCTTCAGAAACTGTCTCCGCAGCAGATTCAGTTTATTAAGTTATTGCAACTTAACTCGATTGATTTGGTGCAGCGGGTTGAGGAAGAATTAATGGAAAATCCCGCTTTGGTTAAGGCAGACGATATTGATGCCCATGACGATATTTCTAAAACAGACGCCCTTAAAGACAATGAAATCAATGAAGATTCAGAGTCGGAAGAAAATGTTTCGGTAGAGGATTATCTGGTAGACGAAACACTGGATGTTAAAGAATATGTGAATGATGATTATGATGCAGAGGGTTTTCATCTGAGCGATGAAGGAGATGAAGAGCGCAAAGAGACACCGTTAGCCGAAACAGCTACTTTTCACGAATCGTTGCTAGAACAGTTTAATGCCATTGCAGATAATGAACGAGAGGAAATGATAGGCAAACAAATTATTGGCACCATTGATGATGATGGCTATCTGCGTAGGCCGCTGGAGGCCATTCAAAATGATCTGGCTTTTTCCATGAATATTGAAGCAACACTTGAGGAAATGAGGGGTTGTTTGCATAAAATACAAAATCTTGATCCTGCCGGTATAGCAGCTACTTCATTGCAGGAGTGTCTGCTACTTCAACTTAAACGAAAAGACCATCAGAAAAAAGGGGTGAGGCTGGCAGAAGATATGCTTCGGGATTACTTTGACGACTTTACCAAAAAACACTACGATAAGTTGTGCAAGCAACTTAAAATTACAGATGATGAACTGAAGGGGGCTATACAGGTAATTACACATTTAAATCCTAAGCCGGGTGAAAGCATGTCGGACTCTAAACCACAATATATCATACCCGATTTTATTTTGGTTGAGCACAATGGTAAGTTAGAGGTGCAGCTTAACTCACGTAATGCTCCTGATTTGCGGATTAGCAGAAATTATATGGAAACCCTGAAGAGTTATGATGAAGCAGTTAAGCCGTCAAAAGAATTAAAAGAAACAGTTCAGTTTATTAAGCAGAAACTGGATAGTGCCAGGTGGTTTATAGATTCCATCAGACAGCGTCAGCAAACATTGCTGCTAACCATGAATGCAATTTTGCGATACCAATATGCCTATTTTGAAACAGGAGATGAAACCCGTTTACGCCCCATGATTTTAAAAGATATTGCTGAGCAGGTGGGTTTAGATATATCAACTATTTCGCGTGTTGCAAACAGCAAGTATGTGCAAACAGAGTATGGTGTAATACCACTTAAATTTTTCTTTAGCGAGGGCATACAAACAGAAGATGGAGAAGAGGTGAGCAGCAGGGAAGTAAAGAAAATTCTGAAAGATGCTATTGAGGCTGAGGACAAAAGAAAACCTTTGCCTGATGAGAGGTTGATGGAAATATTAAAAGAGAGAGGCTATTCCATAGCGCGCAGAACGGTTGCCAAATACCGTGAACAAATGAATATTCCGGTAGCTCGCCTGCGTAAAGAAATTTAAAAAGCGTTGTAGCGTTTCACCACCAATGCTTCTAGTTCCTTTACCAGCGCATTGTTTTCATCCCAGGTATAAATATTTTTTAAATCACTTAAAATGCGTTTAGCGTCTGTTAAATCAGTTGCATTATTCAGTGCTTCAATAGCTGTTGCATACTCTACCGTATTTTCCTTAAATAACTCATTTACAAATGCAATTTTTCTGTTGAGTGTAATAGCAGACTTGAGGCTTTCTACCTTCGCCTGAAATTTTTGCGAGAGGTCTGTTTGTGTGCTCACCGTTTTTGCAATTTTTTCATGGAGCAATTCGTCTTCTCCTTTATTCAGGTTTAATTCCTGCACCAATGGTGGTGTTATTTCTTGTACTTTTTCAATGTGATGGGTTTTGATAATTTTTTCTTCAGCAGGAGAAAAGGCGATTTCAGTTTTTGCTTCTTCTGTGAATGGAGGAATATCATTGATTAAACTCACAGGAGATTCATGCACTTGCTCATCTGCAAAAAGCTGTAGTGCTTCTTGTGTATCTGTTTCTTCGATAACAGGCGTGATTATTTTTGGATTTTCTGCCGCTGCTGATTTTGATGAAGGAGTTACCTGTGAATGATCAATTTGCAAAATCAATTCATAAAGGTCAACACAAGTTTTACGAAGCAAAGCTGAATCTAATGTGCTAATTGTATTTTGTGCCGACAAGCCGCGTGTGAGGTGCTCCATAGTGGACAGTTTTTCTAAAAGTTGTGTAGTGAACTCTTTTTTCTGCATGGGTTTAAATTAATTATTCAAATTTGTACAAATTTCTGTTTTATTTTACTGCAGCAAGTAAATTTAAATGTTTTTAGAACCAAGATTTCATTATACACACAAAAAGGGATGGATAGAGGTGATTTGTGGCTCTATGTTTTCAGGAAAAACAGAAGAGCTCATACGCAGGCTTAACCGCGCGCGCATTGCTAACCTAAACGTGGAGATTTACAAGCCAATGGTTGATACCCGCTATCACGATACGGAGATTGTTTCGCACAATTCAAATTCAATACACTCAACTCCTGTTAAGTCGTCATTAAATATTTTATTGATGAATAGTGAGGCCGATGTGATTGGTATAGATGAAGCACAATTTTTTGATGATGAAATAGTTTATGTATGTCAAACGCTTGCTGAAAAAGGAGTGCGTGTGGTTGTTGCCGGTCTTGATATGGATTATCTGGGCAAACCTTTCGGCCCCATGCCAGCCTTAATGGCAGTTGCAGAATATGTAACCAAGGTGAACGCCATCTGCATGGTTTGTGGCGATTTGGCCACGCACTCTTTTAGAAAAGCTGCTGATATGGATTTAATAATGTTAGGGGAGAAAGAAACCTATGAAGCGCGTTGTCGCCACTGTTTTAATGAGGGAATGAAAAGTATGCAGCCTTCCAAATTATGATGCTATCACTTGGCATAGCAAAGCGTTATTTTTTCTCCCGCAAGAGTGGGGGGGCTTTTAATTTAATCAGCATTATTTCTGGCATATCTTTATTGGGATATTTTATAGGAGCTGCAGCATTAGTTGTTGTGCTTTCTGTTTTCAATGGCTTTGAAAATATGTTTCAGAGTATGTACAATCGTTTTGATCCACAGGTGAAAATAGTACCTGCAACGGGTAAAGTATTTGAACCGGATGCCATCATTAAACAACTGAAAATGATAGATGGTATTGAAACCTTTTCATTGGTTTTAGAAGAACATGTATTGTTAAAGTATGCCGACAGGCAAAATATTGCAACCATAAAAGGTGTTGATGAGCAGTATTTAAAAATGACGGATTTGGATAGCTGCATGGTTGCAGGTGATTTACTATTGCAATCGCAGGATGTTTCTTATGCGCTGTTGGGTCAGGGTATTGCATGGCAGCTCGGTGCAGATCCGCAGGATATTTTTCAGCAGATGTTAGTATATGTGCCCAAGCGCGGTGAAACAGATGTGTTAAATCCGGAAGGCTCTTTTACTAAATCGCCAGTTAGACTTGCTGGGGTTTTTAGTGTTCAGGAAGAAATAGACAATAAGGTGGTACTGGTGCCATTACAGTTTCTACGTCCATTATTGGAACGCCAAACTGCTATTAGCGCAATTGAAATTAAATTTAAACCAAATACCTCATCTGATAAGGTTGTTCAGGCAATAAAAGAAGTTGCTGGTTCAGAATTAAAAGTGCTAGGCAGATATGAGCAGCGAGAAGGCTTTTACAAAGTATTGAAGTCGGAAAAACTGATGAGCTACATAATTTTATTCTTTATTCTGCTCATTGCATCTACCAATGCCATTGGCTCTTTGTATATATTGGTGATGGGAAAAAAGAAGGACATTAAAATGCTTTCGGCATTAGGTTTAACAAATGGTGAGATTGCGTCTGTTTATAAATGGAGCAGCCTATTTATTGCAATTGCCGGAGGAGGCTTGGGCATGCTAGCCGGCATTTGTATTGCTAAACTTCAGGAAGTTTATGGTTTTGTAAAACTCAGCAAATCGGCTGACTTTATCTCTATAGCTTATCCTGTGCAATTAAGGCCTGCAGATTTAATTCAGGTAGCTGCAACTATTATATCTATTGGTTTTGTGGCTGCACTTTACCCAGCTGCAAAAGCAAGACAAATGGCTCAGATAAATTAATAGATAAATATTTTTTCAAATGCCCCAGAAGGGGTTTGAATAAAATAAATACCAGTAGTAAAATCAGCCACATCAATTTTATCTTCACCAATAATGGTTTTAACCAATGTGCCATTGTTTTTTAATATCTGCAAGGTTTGCGAATGGTGTATGCCGACAACTTCAATAAGCTTCGATTCGGGTTTATATACAAGTTCACGTATGCCATCATTTACAGGAGCAAATACCACACTTGAATAGGTAAAAGAGCCATCAAAATCTGTTTGCTTAACCCTGTAATAAGCAGCTGTTTTTTCTACATCGCCAAATTTGTAATTATTAATCTCATCACTATTCCCTTTTCCGTATATGCGGCCAATGCTTCTCCATTCTTTCAGGTTATCACTTTTCTCAATATCAAAGTGACTGTTATTCGTTTCAGAGGCAGTTGCCCATTCTATGATGTTTTCATCAGTAGTAGTGTTCACTTTGGTATAAAGCCATTTTACAGGCAATACTGTTGCCCCAAAAGTTTTGGCATAAATCACATCTCCATTGCTGCCTCCCGTTCCATCTGCCGAATTAACAACTACGTAGAAAGTAACACCTCCATTAAAAGCAGCAGGTGTTGTCCAGCTAAAATTCCAGGTGCGGCTATTTGAAGGAGCGGCTGTACCAGTGCTGGAGTGACTAACATATGAACGATTCCCAGAGGCATTAACACTCACTGATGCATTGGTTGCGGTTAAAGTGCCCAAACTTGCGCTTGAGGCATTTGCGGCAGCGGGTAGCACAAGTAACTGGAAACCAAACTTGGTGCGAGATGGATCTGAGAATGCAAGCGTCATGTTATAAGTTGTGTTGGGCTGAAATGACCCAAGCGGTACAGTTGATGTAAGGTTAATATTGTTCCATAAGCTACCTGAAGTTACCAATAACGAACCAGCATGACACCCAGTACAATTGCCATTGCCCGGGGCATTCGTATATCCTACAGGTGGCGCAGAGTTTGAGCTGGTAAAAGCCAATTGTGAAGCCGTGGCAAGCAGTGCCAAAACAAACCCATATAATTTTAATTTTTTCATAAGCTGAATTTTAGTAAGTAACTATAATGGTGCAAACACCTGAATAGATAAAAAGTTTAATGCGCTTCCAGCCAGTTTTCTCCGGTGCCTGCTTCGGCAATTACAGGAACTTTTAATGGCATTGCATTTTCCATTTCTTCTTTTACTAATTTTCCCATTTCGTTAATTTCTGATTTGTGCACATCAAACAGCAGCTCATCATGTACCTGCAAGATCATTTTTGATTTGAGCGATGTCTCATTCTTCATGCGTTGGTGTATACGAATCATAGCCACTTTTATCATATCGGCAGCACTACCCTGTATAGGTGCATTAATGGCATTTCGCTCGGCAAAACCACGCACGGTAAAGTTGGCGGAATTGATGTCTCTAAGGTATCTTCTTCTCCCCATTAATGTTTGTACAAACCCATTTTCTTTTGCAAACTGAATGGTATCATTCATATATTTTTTAATATTTGGATACTGTTTAAAGTACTCTTCAATAATTGCTCCAGCTTCTTTGCGCGGAATTCCTAAGCTTTGAGACAAGCCAAAAGCAGATTGTCCGTATATAATGCCAAAGTTAACCGCTTTGGCATTTCTTCTTTGTTCCGATGTGACATCTGCAACGCTAACACCATATACCTTAGCAGCGGTTGCGGTATGAATATCGATTCCTTGCTTAAATGCATCAATCATATTTTGTTCATTGGCAATGGAAGCAACAATGCGCAGTTCAATTTGCGAGTAGTCAGCACTGAGCAATATATAATCTTCATTTCTTGCTATGAAAGCTTTTCTTACCTCTCTGCCTTTATCTGTTTTGATAGGTATATTTTGCAAGTTAGGATTGGTAGAACTTAGTCTGCCGGTTGCTGCTACTGCCTGATTAAAAGAGGTATGTATCCTTCCGGTTGATGGGTGTATCAACTCAGGCAATGCATCAACATAAGTTGATTTTAATTTTTGAAGCTGTCTAACTTCTAGAATGCACCGCACAATCTCATGGTCACTCAAACTTTGCAATACATCTTCACCAGTTTGGTACTGGCCGGTTTTGGTTTTCTTGGCTTTAGGATCTAGCTTAAGTAATTCAAATAATACTTCTCCTAATTGTTTTGGAGAGGCAATATTAAATGGAACACCTGCAAGCTCAATAATTCTATTTTCCAGCTCAACAATTTCTCCTTCCAGCTCCTTGGAGTATTCGTTTAAAAATTGTTTGTTAATGCGCACGCCTTCTGCTTCCATATCGGCCAGTATGGGCACTAATGGCTCTTCCAAATTATGCAGCAATTTTTCAGCCACTCTTGCTTTTAACTCCGGCTCTAATTTATGTTTAAGTTGCAGGGTTATGTCTGTATCTTCAACGGCATATTCTTTTATTTTTGTTGTTTCCACATCTCGCATACTTAATTGGTTTTTGCCCTTTTTACCTATAAGTGTTTCTATACTCACCGGCTCATAATTCAGATATATACCAGATAGGTAGTCCATGCCGTGTCTTAAATCAGGTTCAATCAGATAATGTGCCAACATGGTATCAAACCACGGACCCTTTAAGTCGAGTCCGTATCTTTTCAGGATGCTTAAATCATATTTTATATTCTGACCAATTTTAATGATATTTTGATTATCAAACAGGGGTTTGAATAGGTGCAGAATGCTTCTGGCTTCATCATAATTTGCAGGGCACGGAATATAGTAGCCGTGATGTGGTTTGTAGCTGAAACTAAACCCTACTATATCGTTATCAATTTTATCAAGGCTGGTTGTTTCGGTATCAAAGCATACTTCTTTTTGCTGAAGTAAAATGTGCAATGCCTGTTTAATATCTTCTGTTGCAGACAATAAAATATATTCATGTGGCACTTGCTCTATGGTAAGCAATGCTGCGGCAGGTTCTTCTTGTATAATTGTTTTTTCTGCAGATGCCCCTTGGTTAAATAAATCAAATGCACCCGGTGCAGAGCCCACCACTTTATTTTCAATAGCACTGTTTTGAGGCTCTGTGCCAAATAATCTTTTAGCCAACGTTTTAAATTCAAGTTCGGCAAAAATCTTTTCTACTTCTTCTTTATCCGGTTCTTCAAGAATCAGTTCTTCTTCAATTAATTCAACAGGTACATTTGTATCAATGGTAGCAAGTCGCTTGCTAAGAAAAGCCTGCTCGCGGTTATTTTCAACGTTCTCTTTCTGTTTGCCTTTAAGCTCATGCAGGTTTTCGTATAATCCCTCCATGCTTCCGTATTTTTGAACAAGGGTTTTAGCTGTTTTTTCGCCAATACCAGGTATTCCGGGAATATTATCTACTGCATCACCCCACATACCCAAAATGTCAATCACTTGTTTTATATCAGTTATCCCCCATTTTTTCAGAACCTCCGGCACACCTAAAATTTCATACTCATTGCCTTGTCTTCCGGGCTTGTAAATAAAAATATGCTCACTTACCAATTGACCAAAATCCTTGTCGGGGGTCATCATATAAACATCAAACCCCTGCTGTTCGGCTTTCTTAGCTAGCGTTCCTATTATATCATCAGCCTCATAACCATCTTTTAATAATAAAGGTATTCGCATGGCCTTGGTAATATTCATGATATAGGGTAAAGACTTGGTTATGTCTTCGGGTTGCTCTTGTCTGTGTGCTTTGTAATGCTCGTACTCTTCGTGTCTGGCAGTGGGTGCTGCGGTATCAAACGAAACGCCTATATGTGTAGGTTTCTCCTTTTTTAGTATATCTAACACGGTATTTACATATCCAAAAATAGCTGATGTATTAAAGCCATAAGAGGTGATTCTTGGGTTTTGGCTAAATGCAAAATAGGCACGGTATACCAAAGCCATTCCATCTAATAAAAATAATTTTTTTCGAGCGCTCATTGCCTCAAATGTAATCATTGAATTGATTATATTTTATTGTATTCAATTCTGATTAAAAGTTTAATAGATGGGTTATTTAGGCTGCGCACGGGAAATTAAAAAATCAAAAGGCAATTCGCTTTTCTCTAGAAATTTTGGAGGGGAACTAATGGTCAAAAAATGCTAAGAATAGCAACTAATAGCAGAAAATAAACGCCTAATGCCCAAGCATAATAACTGCAATGAGATGTTTGAAGATATTATATTTATTTGCAGGTATTAATGACATCCTTAATAAGTGTATTTAATTTTTCCTTATTGGAATGGTTTGCTATCATAACCACACTCCTGTATAACTATCTCCTCACACGCGAAAAAATCAGTTGTTGGTTCTTCGGGATTGTTTCGTCAGTTGCCAGTTGTTTCTTGTTTGCAGAAAAGGGACTGTGGGGTCAACTTGTTTTATATGTTTTTTATGCAGCAATGGGTGCCTATGGTTGGTGGTATTGGTACACCGGCACTAATCATAAAAGATTGGTTGTTAAATGGCCCTTTTCTTTGCAATTGCGTGTTTTGACAGGCGGCTTCGTGTTATGTGCAATTATTTGGTTTACTGCCTGCTTCATGCTCCCTCATCTTCAATTAAAAACCTTAGATATTTTTATTACTATATTCAGTTTTATTGCTACATATAAAGAATCTAGAAAAATTTTATCAGGTTGGCTTTACTGGATTGCTTTAAATGGTTTTTCTATTTGGCTTTATGTAAATGCAGATTTAAAAGGAATGGCCTCACTAGCTGCCATATATTTTTTCCTTTCTATAGCAGGTTATTATAACTGGCGTCAATCGTATGTGCAAGAAAAGCTGAATGCAAATTCATCAGCTTAATCCTTTATATCGTTTGTTAGTTCTTTACCTAAAGCATCTGACAATAGATTACGATATTCTTCTCGGCTAATTTCAATGCCACCCAATGTTTTTAAGTGCTCAGTAATATATTGTGTATCCAGTAGTAAAAATTGGTTTTGATTTAGCCACCTAACCAGATGCACCAAGGCCACTTTGGAGGCATCTCTCTCTATGTGAAACATAGATTCGCCAAAAAAAGCCTTGCCAATAGCAACACCGTAAAGTCCGCCAACCAACTTGTTTTCTTTGTTGCGCGTTTCAAAACTGTAGGCAAAACCCATTTCATGAAGGTTGGTGTATGCCTCAATAATTTCTTCCGAAATCCAGGTTTCTGTTCTATTGGCACAAGCGCGAATTACCTCCTCAAAAGCTGTATTTATGGTTACGTTATACTTTTTGTTACGCAGGGTTTGACTAAGCGATTTGCTAATGATAAGTCCATCCAATGGAAGTATGCCTCTTTGTTGTGGATCATACCAGTAAATGGCATTTTCTTCGCTGGAATCAGCCATTGGGAAAACCCCACACATATAACCGAAAATCAATTCATCGGCACTGAGCATGTAGTATTATATTTCAGTGATATTTTTATTTGCGGCACTGTTAAAAGTTGCCAGCTCTAAATCGTTATAGAGGCGTTTAATTTTAGTAAGCGTATCTGAATCTGATTTTCTCAACTCGCCTGCACTCTCTAATTTATTTACCACAAAGGCAATATTTAAACGAGCAATATCCATTGCGGGTAAATACACAGCATCCTTATTTTTTCCCTCAACACTTTCGGCAACAAGCTTGGCTCTAACCAACTGATTAAGCAATGTTTTACATATTGTAGTCTGCAAGCCAAGCCTTTCGCTCATTTCACTTACTGATGCTGCTTTATCGCCTGCTTTAAATTTATTGGCAATATGATGTAGCAGGTAAAGAGAATACACCATTTTCATTTCATGACTTAGATTTGCCATTTGAACGCGGCTTTCATATTCTACTACATGCTGAACAGAAAAAGATATTTCAGCGCCAATGAGCACAATGATCCAACTGAACTGAAGAAACGTAATAAACAAAGGGATAGAGGCAAAGCTGCCATAAATGGTATTATAATTTGAAACACCTATTTGAAAAGTAATGTAGGCCCACTCAAACACCTGAAAAACAATGCCGGCAACAATACCTGCATAAGCTGCAGAGGCTGGCTTAACTCGTGTATTGGGCATAACCAGATAAAGCAGAAAAAATAACAATGAAGTGGTGATGTAAGGCAAAAATTGAATGGAAATGATAATGAGCTGTGATATGGTTGAGCCTAGAAAGGAAATTTCTTGAGCAACCCATTTAATTTGAGTGCTGATAAAAATGGTGGCTACTCCTGAAAAAGCAATGAACAACGGAGCAACCATAATGATACTAAGATAATCAGTAAATTTGCGGGCCCAAGTGCGCGGAGTTTGCACCTGCCAAATAAAATTAAATGCATCCTCAATATTTGCCAATACCTGCAGAACAGACCAAAGCAGCAACGCAAAACCAAATCCGGCAATTATACCACCTTTGGTATTACCCAGTAAATTTTGCACATATACAAGCAGGTTATTTAAAATGTCAGGTTGTGTGGCAAAAGCCTTATTCAATTCTTCAGTAAGGTATTGCTGAAGCCCAAACCCCTGTGCAATGCCAAACACCATAGCTATAACAGGCACTATAGAAAGAAGAGTATATAAGGTTAGTGCCGTTGCCCTTAATGCCAATTGCTTTTGCGTATAATCATGTATGGCAAGTAATAGAATACGCAGCAGTTTAATGGCTCCGCGCTGCCAGCGGGGAAATTTGTCTAGCTTAACATACCAGATATCATGAGAGAAGTATTCTTTTACAGAAGAAAATGTTAGTGGTTTCATGAACTAAATGTCAGTATTTCTTTATAAACAATTACAACACCAATGATGAGAACCAAAGTTAGCACAATCTTTTTAAACCAGAGTTCATCAATTTTATTCAGCAATTTTTTACCTATTAAAGAGCCGACAAATGAAATGATAATGAGCCCGGGAATAAGATAGAGTTGCTCGCGAGGCAGGTAACCATGATCGAGGTAAATGGCACTGCGACTAAGGTCTACCCCAAAATCGATAGCAGCAGATGTGGCTACAAATGTATTTTTACTTAACCCGAATGCGGCCATGCTCATTCCTCTGATGGCTCCTCCCGTTCCGTTGAAGCCGGCAAAAAATCCTGCACCCGCACCGGAAGCCACTGCATTGGTTTTGGTTGCGGGTAAGGTGAATGTTGGGAACCACAGCATAAAAATGCTGAAGCAGATAAGAAAAATACCCAATGTAAGCTGCGCCCATTTAAGCTCAATAAAAGTGTTTAGGTATGCACCCAAAACAACAAAGCCAACACTTGGAATGCCATAATAAAATAACAGCTTATAGTTAACATGGAGTCTAAACAAATACAATTTGCTGATATTGCTGAAAACATGAAGAATGCCTGTTAAACCCAGTACAACCTGAAAGGGATAAAAAAATTGGGCAACCGGAACAAAAAAAACTGATGAGCCGAAACCGCCAACAGTGCCTAAAATTTCGCAGATAAATGCAGCAAAAAGAAAGAATAATGAAGCAACCAATTACTGTTTTTTTATAAATGTACAATAAATTGGCAAAAAAGGCAATTTGTAGGTTGATACCCCGAAGTTAAATAAGTTCCTGCTTTAGATGAAATGGTAGCAGTTACGATATTTAATTATAGCAAACCTTCAATGATCTCCTCTACGCTTATACCTTCTGCTTCTGCCTTATAATTTTTTATTATGCGATGACGCAATACATCTTTTGCTACTGCCTTTACATCATCAATATCCGGAGAGTAGCTGCCATTTAGCAATGCATGTGCTTTTGCTCCAAGTATTAAAAATTGTCCTGCACGTGGGCCTGCACCAAAGCCAATATACTCGTTAACTTTTGGTGTGGCATTGGCTGTATTCGGCCTAGTTTTGCTAACCAGCTTTACTGCATATTCCATCACATTATCTGCTACCGGAACCTTGCGTACCAATTGCTGAAAGGATAAAATCTCTGCAGCAGAAATAACAGGTTGTAAGGTGACATTCATATTACCTGTTGTATTTTTTATTACTTGCAACTCCTCTTCGTATTTTGGATAAGTAAGCACCACATTAAACATAAAACGATCGAGCTGGGCTTCAGGTAAAGGGTATGTTCCTTCCTGCTCAATAGGATTTTGCGTGGCCAATACAAAAAATGGTGCTTCCAGTTTATGTACACGACCGCCAACAGTTACATTTTTTTCCTGCATGGCTTCAAGCAAGGCCGCCTGTGTTTTTGGTGGAGTTCGGTTTATCTCATCAGCTAGTACAATATTGGCAAACAATGGACCGCGAATAAATTTAAACTCTCTTTTTTCATCTAAAATTTCAGAGCCTGTTATATCGCTCGGCATTAAATCAGGTGTGAATTGAATACGATTGAATTTTAAATCCAACACTTCAGAAATGGTGCGCACAAGCAATGTTTTTGCTAAACCCGGCACGCCCACCAGCAATACGTGTCCATTTGAAAATATGGCGTTGAGCACGGCATCAACCACCTCATGCTGGCCAACTATTACTTTTCCTATTTCCTGTTTAAGGGTTTGATATTTCTGATGCAGCATATTGGCTGCTTCTACATCATTAGCAAATTGCATGTGTTATTTTTTTAAAAATTCTACAACCTGTTTACAACTTTTATATGGTGGATTTACCTGAATATATAAGTCTTTTTTGGTTTTATTCATGAACGTTTCCATGGCGCGTTGTTGCTTTCGCTGCATAGCCATTGCCTGAAATTTCTGGTAATCGTCTCTAAGGTTAGCACGATGTGGTTTGCTTTCGGATTTAAGATAAAAAACCCTCCACACTTGCTGCCTATCCGGTCCTGGAAGTGTTATCAGTTCCGGCTCGGTCATATCGCCAGGTTTTAACTTTTCCAATTTGTAATAAATTTCCTTATCCAACTCATCAATGGCAATTTTGGTTGAGCCAGTTTGCTCCGCAGTAATAAAGCCTCCGTTGCCTTTAGTAAAATTGTCATCTGAAAAGCGTTTCACTGCTTTCTCAAAAGAAATACTGTCTATTTTAACCTGCCAAATAATGCTATCCATTCTTTCACGAGCAGCAGCAACGTCTGATTTAAAAATTTTAGGTCGAACCAAAATATGCCTCACATTAATATTATCCCCTTTTCTATCAATTAATTTAAGGATATGGTAGCCATATTTTGTTTCAATAACTTTAGAGATTGTGTCGGGCTTAATTTTAAACGCAGCCGCTTCAAACTCAGGGACCATCTGCCCGCGTGTAAAAAATCCAAGTTCGCCACCCTTTGCTGCCGATCCGTCATCAGAGTATAATGTTGCCAGCGAGTTAAAATTATCGCCATTAATAATGCGTTCTCTCAGCTCAGTAATTTTTTCATAGGCCAGTTGTTTAGCCTCTTTAGATACTTTGGGTTCAATAACCAACTGAGCCACTTCTACCTCTGCACTGTAAAAAGGCAAACTGTCTTCGGCAGCCATTTCATTGTAATACTTCTTAATATCGATGGGCGAAACTTTCACATCTTTTAGCACCTTACTTTGCATTTCATTAACCAGCATGCCGTTTTTAATTTTCTCACGGTTATCGGCTTTAATTTGCGAAACAGTTTTCCCGTAAAACTCTTCCATTGGTTTTACCCCGCCAAACTGCGCAGCAAAGTATCTAATCCGCTTTTCAAGTTCTGCATCCACTCGTTCTTCTGATAAAGGAATACTATCAATTTGGGCTTTATTCAGAAAAATGCGTTCAATAAGTTTTTGTCTCAGCAGCTCACATTTAAGTGTATCACTAAGCGCTTCATCGGCCTGCCGTTTAAGTTGTTCAAACTCCATTTCAATTTCTGATTGCAGGATAATATTATCTCCCACTACAGCCACAATCTGATCAATAGTTTTTCCTGCCTGCTGAGCAAGGATAGCAGGCAATGAGGCTATAAAAAAGAAAAAGATGCAGGCTAATTTTTTCATTGAATGGTATAGTTTTGAATCTCCTTTTTTTCCTTTGCTTTTTCTATCATAATTTGCTCAAACTTCCTGAGTAAATCACTTTTTCGCTGATTAATCACTATATTCTTAATTCGCTCCTTTTCAAACTCAAACGATGAAAGCGTATTTTTAGTTCGGTAAGCAATAATTAGAATGAGGTAAATATACCTGCCCTCGTTTATTTCAAGAAATTTATTATTTCTCAGGAAATGTTCTTCATCATATTGCTTGATTGGAAGTTCTTTCTGCACCTCACTAAAATCAAGCCATGCCTCATCATCTAGAAAAAAATTGGCTGCATGTTTTTCGCACAACAAGGCCAACTCTTTTTTGCTTTTAAGGTCTGGTGATAAAAAAAGACGCCTTAACTCAGGAAGGATACTTGCCTTGCGGTCTATTTTAATGAACTTGAGCTGTACTATATTTTTTGCCAACTCAAAGTTGTTCTTATTCTTTTCAAAGTATGTACGCAATTCCTCTTCTGAAACCAAAGTATCTAATCTTTCTTGCAGCAATCGTGACTGATATCGATGTATGAGCAAGGAGTTACGATATTCATCCAACGCGCGAGCTACGTTCTTTTCTTTTTCATTCAACTGTTCTTCTGCAATATTAGCCAGCAATTGATTTTTAATCCAGGTATCAATATACACCTGCAAAATACGCGCACTATCTGTTTCTCCTTTATTTGAATAGAATAAATCCTGCACATCAGATGGGTAAAGATATTTGTTATTTACCCTGGCAAGTGGCTCTTCACTTGTAGCAGATTTTTTGCTACATGCTAACTCAAGAAGGACCATTGTAGCGCAAATCAGGAAAGCATTTCGCACAAGTTTATGTTATTTGAAAAGTGTTTTTACAACCTCCTCATTAACTGTAACCGGATATTTGCTTCTTAAAGATTGAATCCAATCTTTTTCCAACTGATTTTGATAATCGCTGGTAACTACGCCTCTTGCTTCTTTAAGTGCCTTAGGCTCCGGTGCAATTATTCCTGAAACCACATAAAACTTAAATGCTCCTCCTTCATTGGACGCATCAACAACACCTTTTTTGTCCCATAGTTTATCTTTCTCCGGATTCTCACCTTTCTCATGTTTAGATTCTGCGATAATAACAGTTCCAACTAATTTTTTATTGAGCTTGGTTTTAATTTCATCTCTGGTTTTTCCTGCTGCAGCCATTTTCATTGCTTCTTTTTTGGCTCTCTCATTTAAACAGCTGTAGGTATATATAAATACGCGTTCTTTCCACATATATTTTACTTTGTTGGCTTCATGAAACTGTTGTAAGCCTGCAGTATCAGTAACGGCTTTGGTCCAAACTTTTTTATCGGTTAAATCAAAAAGCAAAATACCATCATGATACTCTTGCATCAGGTTACGAAAATCTTCATACTTTTCTTCCAGCACTGACTCCTCGTATTCTAAAGCCTTTTCATCTGTAAACTTTTTAAATAAGCCATTTACAATCATAGAAATAGATTCATTTTCTCTTGGTTCCTGAAGAAGTTTAACGAAATCGGCAAATTGACGCATAGTGAAGGATTTTGCGTTAATCGTTACAATCGGCTTATCATTAATCTTGCTTTCATCCGGTGTCCAAGTGCCTTTTAAGAAAAATGAATCGATGCCTGCTATAAATTCTTTTAGTACAGCTGCGTGCTCCGTATATTTGCTTTCTTTCTTGATGCGCTGAGCAACAACCAGTCTGCTACTTTCTGCACGAGAATCGCGACCAATTTTTGATTTAATATTTTCTTCCATTTCTTTTAACTCAGCAACCGGTCTTTTATCTGCAAGTTTTATGATATGATATCCATAATCCGTTTTAAAAGGTTTAGAATATTCACCTTTTGATAATGAAAAAGCAACTGCTTTAAACTCATCAGGAAAATTGCTGAAACTGCTGAACCAATTCATTAATCCACTATTTGCTTTGCTTGATTGATCTGCAGAATACTCTGCAACAAGGCTTTCAAACGATTCTCCTTTTTGTAGTTTCATATACACCGTATCTGCCTTGAGGCGTGCTTCATTTTTGGTTTCTTCTGATGCGCTCGGGCCGGTTTGAATCATAATATGTGCCACTTTTACTTCACCGCGGGCAGGTCTGCGGTCGTTAACTTTTATGAGGTGATAGCCATAACGTGTGCGAAATGGTAAGCTTACCTGCCCTTTAGGTGTTTTATAGGCTTGATTTTCGAAAGGATAAATCATATGAAAAGCGGTAAACCAACCCAGTATCCCCATATTTTTCTGTGCAGAAGGATCTTGTGAAAACTGCAATGCCAGGCTATCAAACGATTCGCCTTTGAGAATACGTTTTCTTATGTCCATCAATTTATTGTAAGCATCGAGTGTGTCTTTAGGCATTGCATTTTCTGCACAATTGATGAGGATATGGCTGGCATTTACTTCCTCTTTCATACGATCATAAGCTTCCTTTATCAAGGCCTCACTTACTTTTTTATCAGTTAGGTAAGGGTTGGCAAGTTGTTTTCTATATCCTGCCAGTTCAGTTTTAAATGAGTTTAGCGTATCCAGTTGCAACAGATGTGCTTCCTTTACTTTCATTTTAAAATTCTGATAAAGATCCAGATATTCTCTTACATCAGACTCAGTTGGTATTTCCTTTTCGTTTCTGTTTTTACTTAGCAGGCGCTCAAATTCTTTTTTGTAAACGGTATCCTGCCCATAGGTAAATACCCATGGATTGGCAGGTGTTGCAGGTTTAACCAAAGGTTTTACCGGCACTTTGCTTTTTTGAGCATAGGTATTAAAACTTACTACACTAAGCATTGAAAGAATGATTCCTATCTTTTTCATTTTATCAAACGGTTTATTTATTTTTTGTATAAAGTAAATCAGGACACAGCAGCCAAGATAGCTAGCCTAGCCTATTTTTTGATGAAGCGCAAAAATATAAAATTCTGTTACATAACCTATGCTTTTGGGGGCTCATCTCTTTTTAGTTTTATGGCCATTTCAAGCAGGCGATTTTTGAGTTCGCTAATATTTTGCTTTTGAACGGCAGATATGAAAATCACAGGGGCATTTTCTTTGGCAAGCCAGGTATTTTTTAGCTGCTCAAGATAGGGCAATTCTTCCGGTTGTTCAGGAATGAGCATCTCTGTAGCCTTATCTATTTTATTGAAAACGAGAAGTCTTGGGGTTTTATGGGCGCCTATTTCTTCAAGGGTTTTATTAACCACATTTATTTGCTCTTCAAAATTCGGATGTGATACATCCACTACATGTAGTAGCAAATCTGCCTCTCTTATTTCATCTAGGGTAGATTTGAAACACTCTACCAACTGATGGGGCAATTTGCGTATAAAGCCAACAGTATCAGTAAGCAACATGGGCATATCTTGTATTACAACTTTTCGAACGGTTGAGTCAAGGGTAGCAAAAAGCTTATCTTCTGCAAGAACATCAGATTTGCTAAGCAAATTAAGTATTGTTGATTTGCCGACATTGGTATATCCAACCAAAGCTACCCTTATCTTATCGCTTCGGTTTTGTCTTCGCGTAAAGTTTTGTTTATCAATTACTTTAAGCCTGTCCTCCAATTTACTAATTTTATTTCGCAGGGCTCTTCGGTCGGTTTCTATTTCAGTTTCACCGGGGCCTTTCATTCCAATGCCGCCTTTTTGTTTGGAAAGGTGTGTCCACATCCGGGTTAGCCTAGGTAGCAGGTATTGTGCTTGGGCAAGTTCCACCTGAAATTTTGCTTGAGCGGTGCGTGCCCGCGTTGCAAAAATATCCAGAATTAAATTGCTGCGGTCAAGTATTTTGCACTTTAGGCTTTGTTCCAAATTGCGTATTTGAGAAGGCGACAATTCATCATCAAAAACAACAATATCCACCTCATTTTCCTTTACATAAGTAGCAATTTCATTTAGTTTTCCTTCGCCAATAAATGTTCGGGGATTAGGATAAGGCAGTCTTTGTAAAAACCTTTTCACCACGCGGCCGCCTGCAGTATAAGCCAAGAAAGACAACTCGTCCAAGTATTCTTCTGCCTGCTCTGCCCGCTGGTGCTGATTAATCACACCAACCAATACTACTTTTTCCTGCTTTTTAGCAGTTTCCGTTAATTTTGCCATTTATGTTAATCATGCAATAATTTAACTGCGATCGATGTTAAAATTAGCGCACTCTTGCTTATTTTGTACTGCAAAGTAAATGTCAAATTCTAAACACCACATATTCTTCTTTCTTTTTTTGTGCCTCACTATTCAAGGCCGTGCGCAAGTGATAGAGTGGTCTAACCAGCAAAAGGTAAAATCAAAAACCTACTACTCTCAGGTTTTAGGGCAAAATAATGCCGGCATATTTTTACTCCGCTCAAGAACAAATGATTTTAGCAAGGAACTTACTATTGAACGCTACAAGCCAAATTTAACCCTTGAGATAACACGAGATTTGCCTGTAAGTAACGGTATTTATCTTGAAAAGATGATGCTAAGGGAAAGTGGACTGATAATGTTTACGAGCAAAAAGAATTATGAGCAAGATAAAATAGAGATTATTTACTACTTGCTTGACGATAATTTTAATGTTACAGGTTCGGGTGTTTTGCTACAAGTGTCTTCAGGTTTATTTAAAGAAGAACCTGAGTTCTATGTGCGTGTATCAGCTGATAGGAAATTTTTCTCAATTGCATTTATTTCGCTAAATGGAACAGATAAATACACCAGCATGATTAATACATATGGTTTTAATGACCAGTTGGTGCAAACCTTTAAGAAGGAATATGTACTTAGTTATGATGTAGATGATATTTATATATCAGGTGTTGAGACAGATAATCTAGGCAGTACTCATATGCTGATAGATTATCCGAAGAACGTTATTAGAAGAAGCAAAGAGAAAGAGTTGCGCACTTTTTTTCTCTATAGTTTTTTACCTGCAGAGCAGAAGCCGCTTACTCAAGAGATAGGTAAGGATTCTTTATATATATACGATCTTGCTTTAGCAGTAAATAATTACCATAAAAGTATTTGTGTTGCCGGTTTTTATTCTAAAGAAAAGGAAGACAATAAAATTTCAGGGCATTTTCAGTATGTTTTAAATATGCAAACAGCGGCATTGAGCACGAGTGCTTTTGAAGATTTTGATAAATATTTTGTTGCCAAAGTTGCGGGCAGTATGCAGAATGAAAATGCAGCAAACATTACAGACTTGCATATAAAACGAATTATTCCAAGAAGTGATGGAGGATGTCTAATTGTTGGGGAGAAGTATTATGAGTCGCGCCAGATGTATACTTATTTTGTTAATGGTATACCTCAAACACAATCGCGTATGGTGTTTAATTACGATGAGGTAATCTTCATATCAAAAAATGCTGATGGAACCACACAGTTCAGGGATTTTATTAAAAAGAAACAGAGCTCAGTTGGTGATGCCGGCTACTACTCTTCATTTGTATTGCTGAATGCCAATGACCGGATTTCATTTATTTATAACAATGATACCGGTGAAGATAGTGACGTAATGATAAGTACAGTGAATCCTAAAGGCGAAATGAATACACGAATTTTAATTAAAGCACTTAGCTATTATGTTAGTATAATGCCACCTGAATCCAAGCAAGTATCTTCAAATGCGGTAATCATTTCTACTTTAAAAGATAAACGCTTTTCTTTGTTGCGTATCACCAATTAAAACTTAAAACTTGTTAAATTTATTCAGGCAAAATACGCTGTTTGCAGGCATTCTTACTGTTTTACTGGCAGTGGCTTTGCGTATCCCTGAATTTCTAAGCCCACACAACTATAGTTTTATTAAAAATGCGCCATTCTCTGCATTGATATTTAATTTTATTGAAAACTTAGGCAACCCAACTTTCTGGGCAATAACAGGAAATATTTTTTTTGTATCAACGCAGGCAATTCTTATTAATTATATTAGTTCAAGGCATAATATCTTATATAAAGATACATACATGCCGGGCCTCATGTTTGTATTATTAAGCAGCATCTTTCCAGAGCAAACCGAGCTAACGCCTCAATTGGTTTCAAATCTTTTTGTAATGTTTCTTCTTTTAAGGCTTTGCTATCTTTATGAGTCGGCTAATCCTTTATTGCTCATGTTAGATTCAGGATTTTATCTTGGCGTAGGTCTTTTGTTTAATTATGATTTAATTATTTTTCTTCCATTCATACTTATCAGTGTTATTATTTTCACCTCATTTAATCTGCGCTATCTAATTGTTTCTGTTCTTGGTATTGCATTGCCTATTTATTTAACTGTTGGTGTATTTTACTTAACCGACCATCTGAATGAGCTGATGGGATATGTTAAACAGAGTTTTGAAAAGGACATTCTTCGTGCGGCTATAAATAGGGTTGATTATTTGGTACCTTTTGCTATTATTTTTCCTGTTAGTGTAGTTTCAGGGTTTAACCTGCAGCAAAATTTTTTCAGAAATAAAGTTAAAACTCGAAGAATTATCCAAACCCTAGCTCTGATGTTGCTTTTTGGAGTAGCAGGTTTATTTGTAGAGAATACCAATTTTGTATATGCCTTATATTACCTTAATGTGCCACTTGCCATTATTATCGGATACTTTTTTATTAGTGATAAACGATTTTTACTCAAGGAGGGCCTATTCCTATTACTAGTTTTATTCGTATTTTATTTTAAATATCTGTAATGTAATTCTGTTGATTCTATACGATAAACTTTTTTTATTTTGCGCGTTACAAATCTTAAACTATCATGAAAAAAATATCTATTTTAATTTATTCATTCCTATTGATTATTCAGGCTTATGCGGCCAAACCAAAACTGGAATACGGCCTGTATGTCGAGATAGAAACTTCAAAAGGTTCTATCCTAATTAAACTTGCGTTGGATAAAACGCCCCTCACGGTAGCCAATTTTGTAGGACTTGCTGAAGGAAAAATAAAGAATACGGCTAAGGAGGCCGGGGTTCCATATTTTGATGGACTCACATTTCATCGGGTAATAGCTAATTTCATGATTCAAGGCGGTGATCCGCTGGGCAACGGAACCGGTGGGCCGGGTTATGCATTTAAGGATGAGTTTGTACCTGAATTCAAATTTACCGGACCCGGTATATTGGCTATGGCCAATGCAGGCCCGGCTACAAACGGAAGCCAGTTTTTTATTACCCACGTAGCAACTCCCTGGCTGGATAATAGACATACCATATTTGGCCATCTCATTAGCGGACAGGAAGTGGTTAACGCCATTCAACAAGGCGATAAAATTGTTAAGGTAAAAATTATCCGTAAAGGTCGCTCTGCTAAAAAATTTAAGGCAGCAGCAGTATTTGAAGAGTTGCGAAACAAGTAACCTGCATGCAAATTATCTCTTATAATATCAATGGTATACGTTCTGCTTTGAATAAGGGCTTGCTTAATTGGATGGAGCAACGCAAAGCGGATGTTTACTGCTTCCAAGAAACCAAAGCTCTCCGAGAACAGGTAGATCATAGCGCTTTTGATTTGCTTGGCTACAATAGCTACTGGTTTTCGGCTCAAAAAAAAGGATATAGCGGTGTAGCCATTTTTACTAGGCATAAACCCGATTTAGTTACCTATGGTTTCGGGAATGATGAGTATGATGAAGAAGGAAGAATAGTAAGGGCTGACTTTGGCGATTTGTCGGTAATTAGTGTTTACATACCTTCAGGGTCAAGCGGAGAAGCCAGGCAAGGATATAAAATGCAATGGCTTGATTTTTTTTATGATTACATGCATAACCTTAAGAAGCAAAACAAAAAGCTGGTGATATGCGGGGATTTCAATATTTGCCATAAACCTATAGATATACATGACCCTGTTGGAAATAAAAACAGCTCAGGTTTTTTACCTGAAGAGCGGGAATGGATGAGTAAGTTCCTTGACAGCGGATTTATTGACACATTCCGTTTGTTTCATCCTGAACCGCATCAATACAGTTGGTGGACCTATCGGGCAGCTGCACGTGAACGTAACAAAGGGTGGAGAATCGATTATTGTGTAACCACTCCTCAGGTAACGGTTAAGTCAGCAGGAATTTTGCAACAAGTGGTTCACAGTGATCACTGTCCGGTTTGGGTTGAGGCAGAATAAAACAGTTTTATTTATTTTATCACAATCTCATCAAATACCAATCATTACATCCGCATGAAAAAAAGAATCATTATAACTTTAGCGATAGCACTTATAGTGATACAAGCTATAAAACCTGAAAAGAATGAAGGTGAAATTTACACCGATTCTCATATTGCCAAAGCCGTTAGCCTTCCTTCTGAAGTAAACACGTTGCTTGTAAACGCTTGCTACGATTGCCACAGCAACCATACAACATATCCATGGTATAGTAATATACAGCCGTTTGCCTGGTGGTTAAACAACCACGTTCAGGAGGGTAAGGATGAGCTGAATTTTTCTGCATTTAAAGAGTATTCGCCCAAAAGGCAAAAACATAAACTGGATGAAATTGCAGAGATGGTTAGGGAGAAAGAAATGCCACTATTTTCCTATACGCTTGCCCATAGCAGTGCCCGTTTAAATCCTGATGAGATTGAATTATTGGCCATGTGGGCATTGCACAGCAAAGATGAATTGGTTGCAGCCACGGATACTTTGCAACAGCAGTAATCAGGAATTGAATAGCCTTAAGTTCTTCTATTTTTTGTTTATTTGAAGCCTTATGCAGTTTATTGATATTGTTGGTCAGGCAGAAATAAAACAACGCCTAATTCAGAGTGTTCAAACCGGTCGCATCAGCCACACCCAAATTTTTCTGGGTCCTGAAGGCAGCGGTAGTTTGGCCTTGGCTGTTGCTTATGCCCAATATATAAACTGCCAGCAACCAACAGATACCGATAGTTGCGGACAATGCACTTCTTGCATCAAAATTCAAAAACTCATTCACCCCGACTTACATTTTACTTTTCCTACCATAACCAATCCTGAAAAGAAAAGGCTGAGTAATGATTTTATTGATGAATGGAGAAAAGCACTTGCCACTAACCCTTACATAAGCGAACTGCAATGGTTGCTTCAATTGGACGAGGAGGGGAAAAAACAGGGCAACATAACGGCAGAAGAGTGCAGGGATATTATAAGAAAATTAGGACTCAAATCTTATGAGGCGAAATGCAAAACAGTAATTGTATGGCTACCGGAGTATTTAAAGCAGGAAGGTAATATTCTACTAAAATTACTTGAGGAGCCACCAGAAAAAACCTTGATTATTCTAGTTGCTCAGGATGCAGATAGGGTAATTGCAACCATACTATCGAGGGCACAAACGCTTAAAATACCAAGATTAAAAGACGAAGAAATTACAGAAGCGCTTATTAAAAATAGTGGAATTGAGCTTGTTGAGGCAGAAACAATTGCCCGTGTGAGCGAAGGCAATCTATCGCTTGCAAGCAGTTTAACAGGCGCAGGCAGGTCTGATTATCATGAGCTGTTTGTTGAGTGGATGCGTGCCTGCTACGGACGAAAGATTGATGGCATTAATATAGCCATAGAAAAAATAATCGGAACCGGACGAGAGTTTATTAAAAGCTTTACCGGCTATAGCCTGCACATGCTTAGAGCGGTGTTTCTATACCAAAATGCCGATCAGCGTTTAATTAAGCTAAGCCCGGAGGAAAAGCAGTTTATTGTTAAATTTTCAATTGCATTTAATGATGATAATATTGAACAAATTTCTAAGGCATTAAACAAGAGTATGTCCCATCTGGAAAGGAATGCGGATCTTCGCATCACCTTTTTAAATCTTTCTTTGTATATTGCCCAACGCATGATAAAGACCAAACAGGCTTAATCGGCAATTGATATTCATTTACATACACATTTAATTATAGAATAATACATGGGTTGTGGAACTGGCGGATGCTCTTCCGGAGGGTGTAGTACCGGAGGGTGCAATAAATTAAATACTTATGACTGGCTGGGCATGATGGAGTTGCCTGCCTACATGAAACCTTTTGATATAATTGAGGTTCGTTTTAAAGGCACACGCAAAGAATATTACAGAAATAGCCATAAACTTGATGTCACCTTGAATGATGTGGTTGTTGTTGAGTTGGAGAATGGTTATGATATTGGCAAGGTTTCCATGAAAGGAGAATTGGTTAAACTTCAACTCAAAAAAAATGGCATTAGAGAGGATGATGAGTTCAGAAAGATAATCAGACGCGCCAACGATTCAGACGTTCAGCGCTGGAAAGAAAACCAGGAACTCGAGGTTCCAACTATGTATAAGGCACGTACCATAGCATTGCAATTGGGACTTAGCATGAAGCTAAGTGATGTGGAATACCAAGGCGATAGACGCAAAGCTACTTTTTTCTATACTGCAGAAGAACGTGTTGATTTTAGGGAGTTGATTAAAAAGCTGGCGGATGCATTTAAAGTGAGAATAGAGATGCGCCAAATCGGATACCGTCAAGAGGCAGGTAGGCTTGGGGCTATTGGTTCCTGCGGACGAGAACTATGCTGCTCAACTTGGCTAACCGATTTTAAAATGGTGCATACCAGTGCCGCACGCTATCAGAATCTGTCTTTAAATCCATTGAAACTCTCCGGACAATGCGGAAGGTTAAAATGCTGCCTCAATTTTGAGCTTGATAACTATTTGGAAGCCACCAAGGATTTCCCGGAAGGAGACAACATCAAGATTGAACTGGCAAATGGTGTTTATAAACTAATTAAAACCGATATTCTTAAACGTTTAATGATGTTTGTGCCCGAGTTTGAATTTGGTGGCGAGTGGCTTTCCCTTTCTACTGATCAGGTTAAAAGTATACAGGCGCAAAATAGAAACGGTGAAAAACCGGAAATAGCTGCTCCTAAAAAGGAACAAAAGAAAGTGGTTGAGTTTGAGTTTAAAAATGATATGGGCACTGGCGACCTTAACAGATTGGATGCCCGCAATAAGAATAAAAATAAAAATCGAAACAATCGCAACAGGAATCGCAATAACAATAACAACTCAAATAAACCCAAGAATTGAAAAACTGCGGCATACATGCATGGTTAGTTATAGGTCTAATTCTAGCACTTGCTTCCTGTGACTCCGGCAGGTTATATGAGGTAAATAAAAATGCAGAGCCTAGTGGCTGGCACTACCAAAATCGTATTCCGTTTGATGTGCAGATTACCGACACGGTTAAATTCTACAATGTATTGGTAAACTTAAGGGTTGCTTCTGATTATAAGTACAGCAATATTTTTTTGTGGGTGCATACAACCAGTCCTGATAAGCAAACCGATAAGCGAAGAATTGAAATGAAATTGGCTGATGAACGAGGCAAATGGCTTGGTAACGGCTTGGGTGATTTATATGATTACCAATTCCCCGTTTATAATCGTATTAAATTTCCCAAAAGCGGATTTTACAGATTTGAGATCGAGCAGAACATGCGAGAAGATACACTCATGCATATTAAGAGTACCGGAATACGCGTGGAGGAGTGGAAGCAGGAAACAGAATAAAACCGCATGTTTAAAATACTCCGCATCAAAGCTAATATCCTCTTTCATGAATTTATTAAGCAACGGGGAAAATACATCAGCGATAAAAAATTTTTACTGATTGCTAGCGGCATAACCGGCATTTTATCGGGCTTAGCAGCAGTATTGCTTAAATATCTTGTTCATTTTTTTCAATGGGTTTGTCAAGGTGGTTTTGATATTAAATATGAAAACTACCTATACCTGTTGTATCCGCTTATAGGTATTTTACTTACCATGCTCTACCTGCGTTTGTTTCATTATAAACTTAACTTTGATAAAGGGCTAAGCAGCATTATCTATGCCATTACACACAAAGCCTCTCGTATAGAACTTCACAAAACGTACTCACATTTAATTACCAGCGCGCTAACAGTAGGTTTTGGAGGATCAGCAGGACTAGAAGCACCTATTGCTGTTACAGGTTCTGCGCTTGGATCTAACACTGCAAAAAATTTATGGATGAGCCGGCAAGACCGCACATTATTATTGGCCAGTGGTGCCGCTGCCGGCATTGCAGCAGTATTTAACAGCCCTATTGCAGGCGTTATTTTTTCTTTTGAGGTTTTACTGAGTGAATTGTCTATCCCTGCATTCGTTCCTATTCTTATCGCATCAGCATGCGGTGCGTTGGTTTCTAAATTATTTGGTGAGCAGCAACTTTTTTTCCTCACCACCAATACCTGGGCATTAAATGCAGTGCCTTTTTATTTAGTGCTTGGAGGTGTTTGTGGTCTTACTTCAGCATACATGATTCGTGCAGCCGTTAAGATTGAGAACTTTTTTCATCGAAGAAAAAATATTTGGCATAAAGCTATTCTTGGCGCAATTGGGTTGGGATTATTGCTTTTTATTTTTCCGCCACTTTATGGAGAGGGATATGGAGTAATTAACGAATTGATGGCAGGTAATTATGAATCATTGTTGGAGCGAAGCTTGTTTTATAAGCAGCAAAGCAATGACACTTTTATTTTGTTATTTGCCTTAGCTGTTGTTCTCATAAAAGTTGTTGCCTCTTCCATTACCATTGGTGCAGGGGGTAACGGAGGCATTTTTGGCCCGTCATTATTTACAGGCGCCACACTTGGTTTTGTTTTCGCACATTTTATAAATAGCTTTCATATTGTAACGTTAAATGAGGCAAATTTTATTGCAGTTGCCATGTGCGGACTCATCAGTGGTGTATTGCATGCCCCCCTTACAGGCATCTTTTTAATTGCAGAAATTACAGGCGGTTATGTTTTGTTTGTGCCTCTTATGCTGGTGTCTTCTATATCCTATTTTACTTCGTGCTATTTTGAACCCAACTCTATTTACTATAAAGTACTTGCAGATAAAGGGCTTCTTATTAAAGACAAGGATGAGGAGTTGCTTAATCAAATAAACCTGAGTACACTTATTGAAAATGATTTTTCTGAGCTAAGGCCTGAGCAAACCCTTAGAGAGCTTGTTCAGGTAGTTGCCTCATCCAAGCGAAATGTTTTTCCTGTGATTTCTGCAGATGAAGATTTAGAAGGTATTATTACGCTTGATGATATCCGAAGCATTATGTTTGAGCGCGACAAGTATGACAAGGTTAGGGTGAAGGACTTGATGAACGTACCGCCTGCAATAGCTTATCAGGAAGAAACGGTGCTACAGCTTATAAAAAAGTTTGAAGACCATCAAATATGGAATATTCCCGTTATGCACGAGAATCGTTATGTAGGATTTATTTCCAAGTCGGGCCTGCTAAGCAAGTACCGTGAGCAGTTGATGACTAAAACAGAGGTGTAGAAACTGTTTGACTATTTTGCTTTTAAAGTGCAGGATACCATCTTGTGGTCACTAAATTCAAAAGGCTTTGCATAATAATTAAAGGCATCAAGCGAAGCGTCAAATAAAACATAATCAATTCTGAAAGAAGGAGCACTGCCGGTGTATGTTCTACCTAAGCCACTTGCCGCTTCTATAAATGCATCCTTTAAACTTCCTCTAACATGATGATATGCGTAGGATGTAGGCGAGTCGTTAAAATCTCCGCAAACAATAACTGGGTAAGGCGATTGCTCAATAAACAACCGAATAGTTTCTGCTTGTTTTGCTCTTTTTAAAAATGCTGTTTTTAGTTTGTGTGTAATGCTTTTGTATCCGGATACAACAGTATCATTTTCAAAATCTAATTTCTTAACAGCATTGTATTCTTTCTCTTCAAACCTAATTGATTGCAAATGGGTATTAATGATGCGATACCTTTTCTCTCTCACTTTTATATCAATAAATATGGTATAGTTATCGCTGCGTTCATCCCGCTCTACAATACCTGAATCAATAATCGGAAATCTGGATGCAATCATTAAACCGTCAGCACTTTTATAACCATCCTTCTGATCTAGATTATAGGCATATAAGTTTCCTATTTTTTTATACAACTTTTTGAAGGCAGCTCCTTCGGCCTTTGTATTAAAATTTTCACATTCCTGTAAACACAAAATATCCGGACCTACTTTATCTAATACTTCAAGAAAGTGATCTGCGTCTTCCGGCTTTTTGCCTTCATACGCTCCAAAATATTTCATATTAAAGCTAACCACTTCAAGTGTGCCATCTTTTTCACTTAGCTTTTTTGCATTGAGTTGAACATATTTAGGAATGTAAGAATACCCTATGGCAATAACCATTAGAGACATGAGAAACTTAACCTTAAAAAATAAAATCCAGTAAATGCTGAAAAGAATATTGATGATAAGCAATACCGGGTAGGCCAATCCTAAAAACGCAATTGGCCAGAACAATGCAGGGCTAATATAAGGTGCTGCGTAAGATAGCAGCAGCAGCAATAGCGCTATTCCGTTTAAGGCAAATACTATTCGATGAACAATAAACATTATACTTTACTGGCTTTAAATAAAATATCTTTTTCAATTTTGGTAAGGCTATCGTAACCGGATTTAGATATTTTATCCAAAATACGATCAACCTCATCCTGCGAAGGCTTTGCCTTCCATATTTTTGAATGTGTTTGTTGGTGGTAAATCTTCACCTTTGATTTACTCCTGAAACTGCTCCACAATTTTTCGGGCAATAGCGACCCATACTTATAAATATACTTTATATATAAATAGCCAAACAAGGCACCTCCAATATGCGCAATATGGCCGCTTGCATTACCCTGAGGTATACTAATAAAATCAAGTAGCACGGTTGCAATGGCTAGGTATTTAAGTTTTACGTTTCCAAAAAGCAATAACTGAAACGGATAATTGGGTAGTAAGGTAGCTGCTGCAACAACCACACTCAAAACCCCTGCAGATGCACCCAAGGCATAGGTTGTAGTTATATAAGGATACAAAACAGGAAACAGTTGGTAGCACACCATAAAAACCACACCTCCAAACACACCCCCTGCAAAATAGGCTTCATATACCTTCTGATTTCCTAAATACTCATGCAGCAGGTTACCAATCCAGAACAACCACAACATATTAAATAGGATATGAAAAAAACCATCGTGCAGAAACATGCAGGTTAGTATGCTCCATGGTTGACTAATGAAGGTAGCGAAGGAAGCAGGCAGCATTAAATGGGTTTTAAAATGATTAACAGCAGTTGCATCTAGCCTGAATAAAAATGCAAATACATGAATAATGGCGAAAGTTAGAAATACCGCCACATTGATAATGACGATGCGCTTAATCGCATGATCATTATTACTGAATGTATATTTTACTTCATTAAATAAATTCATGTTAATCGCTAATAAAATGTATTCCTATTGGTTTTATTCCATATTTTAATCAAGATAAACCCAAACAACATACCTCCTAAGTGTGCAAAGTGAGCTACATGATCTGTAGGGTTATTGGCTACTCCCTGATATAATTCCAATGCACCGTAAATCATTACAAAATACTTGGCTTTAATGGGGAAAGGGAAGAATAACATGATTAACTGGGTATTGGGAAATAACATGCCAAAGGCGAGCAATAGTCCAAAAACAGCCCCCGAAGCGCCAACCGTAGGCACATTAACCTTACGCTGTACCATTGCATCGGTTAATTCTATTGAGCCTTGTATAAGTTGAGGATTCTCTTTCTGCGTTTGCCACTCTCGCATAAACGATTGAAAATAGTCATTATCAATTAATGTAGGATCAATTTTTTCCTGAAGTGCTAAAAACGTATCATATCCTGGAGAAGAAATATATCCGGCAATGGCCTGCTTTATTTGCATAACCTCAAATGCATTTACACCAATATGCAAGGCTGCTGAACCGAATGCCGTAACAAAATAATAAATGAAGAAACGTTTTGGCCCCCAATAGTTTTCAAGCACATTGCCAAACATCCACAATGAAAACATATTAAAAAATAAATGCATAAATGAACCATGCATAAACACATGGGTAATGAGCTGATAGGGTTTAAAAAATTTCGATTCAGGATAATACAGGCCAAGCGTTTCATTAAGGTTTATAATGCCTCTATTGGCCAACACCACATAGGCTAAAAAACAAAGCCCGTTTATGATGAGCAAGTTTTTTACCACCGCAGGTAAAATTGAAAAATCAGACAATCTGTGATTACTCATGTGATATTGTTTTATGCGACCTGTATGTTACAAAAATAAAAAACATCTGCCGAAGTCAATCGACAGATGTTTCAACCATTTGCGCAGGATGTATTAACCCAAATACGCTTTTAATATTTTACTCTTTGATGATTTACGCAACCTTCTCAGCGCCTTTTCTTTTATTTGGCGTACACGCTCACGTGTCAAGCCAATTTTCTCACTGATATCTTCTAATGTATGAGCCGGACCACCATCTAAACCATAATAGTATTTCAAAACATCTCTTTCTTTTTCAGAGAGGGTAGAAATAACACGGTTAATTTCTTTTTGTAACGACTCATTAATTAACTGCACGTCAGGACGCGGCTCATCATTGCTATCCAAAATACCCAATAGGGTATTGTCTTCGCCATCGGTTAAAGGTGCATCAATAGATAAGTGGCGACCTGTTGAACGCAAGGCATTTTCTACCTCCTGTAAAGGCAAATCCATTTCAACAGCAATCTCTTCTACCGTTGGTTCACGCTCTAAGCGCTGCTCTAACTTAGCAGCCACACTACCTATACGTCCAATAGACCCTACTTTATTTAAAGGCAATCGTACAATACGGCTTTGATCGGCCAAAGCCTGAAGAATGGATTGACGAATCCACCAAACGGCATAGGAAATAAATTTAAAACCACGGGTTTCATCAAATCTCTTTGCTGCTTTTATAAGGCCTAAATTGCCTTCGTTAATTAAATCGCCCAATGTTAAACCTTGATTCTGATATTGTTTTGATACCGAAACCACGAAACGCAGATTGGCATTTACCAAACGCTCCAAAGCCACCTGATCGCCTTCGCGTATCCTGCGCGCTAGTTCCACTTCTTCCTGTGCATCAATCATTGGAACTTTGGAAATTTCGTTCAGGTATTTATCAAGCGATTTGCTTTCGCGGTTGGTAAATTGTTTTGATATTTTAAGCTGTCTCATATTGTATTAATCGCCTCTTCTATTCTAAAGGGTTGCAAATTTAGGGGAAATATAAAAGATTTTCATTAAACGGCAACTGATTTTTAGATTTCTTATATAAACGCCTGGCAGCGGTAAAAATTGCACCTACTCCAAAAATATGCGATGCTTAGCTAAACAGGTGAAAAACAGCCAAGCTGCTTAAATAAGCCAGAGCTGTCATATACACAAACTGAATGGAAGCCCACTTCCAGCTGCGTGTTTCGTTTTGCACCACTGATATGGTGCTCATGCACTGTAGGGCAAAGGCATAAAATATCATCAGCGACCAAACTGTTGCAAGGGAATATTTGGGCTTACCCGTCTGATTATCAACTTCACTTCCCATTTTTGCGCGGATATTATTCAAGTCTTCAATATCACCGCCTACGCTGTAAATGGTACTCATGGTGCCAACAAAAACCTCTCTGGCTGCCAACGAGGTAATAAGGGCAATGCCAATTTTCCAGTCGAAACCAAGCGGTTTTATTACAGGCTCAATCCACTTTCCAAAAACCCCAGCATAAGAAACCTCCAGTTTTTCGGCATCTTTCATGGCTGCAAGTTCTTCAACTGTTTTACCTGAGCCTGTATCCATGGCCATTTGCAAATACTTGGCTTCCACGGCACGCATATCTTCTCTTGGTCCGAAAGAGGCTAGTGCCCACAGAATAACAGAAACCGCTACAATAATTTTGCCCGCGCCCCAAACAAATGCCTTGCCTTTATCAAATAGTGTTATTAGAATATTGCCTGCCAGCGGCAGTTTATAGCCCGGCAGTTCCATCATGAAATAATTTTTAGTTTCTGACTTAATAAACTGCTTAAATAAAAAGGCACTAAACAATGCTGCACCAAAACCAACAAGGTACATTAGCATCATAACAATGCCATGGAGGTTAAATGGGCCCCATTTGGCTTCCTCCGGCACGAGCATGGCAATTAACAAGGTGTAAACAGGCAAACGTGCAGAGCAACTCATCAAAGGGGTAACCAAAATGGTTATCAGTCGTTCTTTTTTGTTTTCTATATTGCGAGAGGCCATGATGCTAGGAACAGCGCAAGCCATGCCGCTAATAAGTGGTACAACGGATTTTCCGTTCATGCCAAACGGCCGCATAATGCGATCCATAATAAAACCCACTCGTGCCATGTAGCCCACATCTTCGAGTATGGCAATAAAAGCAAATAGAATAATGATTTGAGGCAAAAACACCATTACCCCGCTAAGGCCGGCTAGTATGCCATGCACCAGCAAATCATTAAGCACACCTGCGGGCAGTGTATCTTCCACCCATTGAGAGGAGATTAAAAAGCCTTTTTCAACCCAATCCATTGGGTAAGTACTCCAGGAAAAAATAGCCTGAAAAACCAAAAATAGTAACCCTAAAAATATGGCAATACCCCAAATACGATGCGTAAGTATTTTATCTGCCTGCGCAGTTATTGATTTGAGCTTGCTATTCGCTTTTTCCCTGCGGCTTTTGCGCACTGCATCATCAATAATACGATAGCGAGCCAAGATTTCCTTTTCCTGAAAAGCCCTTGCATCAAAAACAAATTTCTCAAAACATGCCCTCATCTGTCTGGCTTTGGTATTTAGCAATACCGATGCATTGATGGCATATTGAAGTGCAGCATAAGGGTTTCTTTTATCGGTTATTTCACACAGCTCGTTTAGCAACAGTTCGTTTACTTCGCTTAAAGAAAAATAGGTGTGTTTCCTGTAACTCTTCTCACTTAGCAAGTGCGCCTTTAATTCCGCTATGCCTTTTCTTTGCCTTGCATTAATTGGTATCACAGGCACCTGCAAAGCTTCTGATAATAATTGAATATCATAAAAAATGCCCCTACGCTCTGCAATATCTGTCATGTTCAGGGCAAGTATTACCGGTACACCTAAATCTGCCACCTGAGTAAGCAGCAGCAGGTTGCGTTTAAGGTTAGAAGCATCGGCAATAAAAAGCACAAGGTCCGGAAAATCTGTTTCTGCTTTATTACGCAGAATTTCATAAGTTACCAGTTCATCAGCTGATTTAGGGTATAGGCTATAGGTTCCAGGCAAATCAATAATCTGGGCACGTGTATCTGCATTAAGTTTGGTGTAGCCAATTTTCTTATCAACGGTTGTGCCCGGGAAATTGCTTACTTTCTGGTTAAGACCGGTGAGGGCATTAAACAAGGATGTTTTGCCACTGTTGGGGTTGCCTACCAATGCCACTGTAATTTCCTGCTTCACTTTTAATGCTGTTTAATTTCAATATTTTCCGCATCATCCAGGCGCAGGCACATTTTGTATTCGCCCACACGAATGGCTATGGGGTCACCAAAGGGAGCTATGTTTTCCAGAGCCACTTCTTCACCGGGCAGCAATCCCATTTCAAAAAGTTTAAGCGAAAGGTCTTCGCCCATCACGTTTATCACCACAGCGGTTTGGCCAAATTGCAATTCAGATAACTTCATTCGTTGTGCTGTAAAAAAATGCCTGTATAGCTTTTGCAGTTAAGGCTGCGAAGGTAAAGGATTTTTCCGGTTGATGAATAATTGATGAAAATGAGCGTTATTAGCAGCATGAGCAAGCCTTTTATCAGCGGGTTTACCATTGTGCGAAACGCCATAAAGTATGATTATCCCATTGTGGAATCCATACTGAGTATACTCCCTGTTGTTGATGAATATATTGTTGCAGTTGGTAAGAGTGAGGATGATACGTTAGGCCTTATTCAATCTATCCGATCTCCTAAAATAAAAATAATTGAAACCGTGTGGGACGACAGTTTACGCGAAGGCGGAAGGGTGCTGGCAGTTGAAACCGATAAAGCCCTTGCGGTTATTAACCCTAAAGCCGACTGGTGCTTTTATTTGCAAGGTGATGAAGTAGTGCATGAGCAATACCACCATACAATTATTGCAGCATGCAAACAGTTTAAGGATGATAAGGCGGTTGAAGGAGTGTTATTTGGCTATGTGCATTTTTATGGCAGCTATGATTTTGTAGGAGATTCACGCAAATGGTACAGGAATGAAGTGCGCATTATACGTAACAACAAAAGTATAAATAGTTACCGCGATGCGCAAGGGTTTAGAATAAACGGCCGAAAGCTGAAGGTTAAAGCCATTGCGGCAAAAGTGTATCATTATGGCTGGGTAAAAGACCCACGCTCACAACAGGAAAAACAGAAAAGTTTTCATAAAATGTGGCATGATGATGAATGGGTTAAAAAAAATGTTACCCAAGCCGATGCATTTGATTACTCCGCTATTGACTCCTTAAAGAAATTTACCGGAACACATCCCCAGGTAATGAATGAACGGCTGAAACGAATGAATTGGCACTTTGATTGGGATAGCAACAAAAAGAAATTATCTGTTAAAGAAAAAATACTAAAAACGATTGAGCAATTAACCGGAGTTAGGCTGTTTGAATATAAAAACTATACCCTGAAATAAATGGCTATAAATAAAGGCACGACTAAAGTATGGCTATTGATGCTTTTGGCTCATAATAAACAATACGATTAGACACTGTTTCAATTAACTTTTGTTTTACGTGCGGAGTGTAAGAAACCGTTTCATCGATTTTTTCAAAAGGATGAAAAAGCAACGCACTGTCTTTTCGCTCGTGTTGCATACGTTTTAAAAATTCATGATTCATTCTGAAAACGCCCAAACTAAACGAGTCAATTGTATTTAGATTTATTTTGGCAGCCAGTTCATCTACCAATTTGGTGTATGCCGCAACAGCATTTGGTATATGCAAAATCGGGTCAAAGCATATGCGCACCCGCCAACCTTGTTTAACTGCCTTTTTAATGGCCATAATCCTGCTATGGGCAGAAGGATTTTTGGGCTCATGCAGGGTAATTACTTCTTGGGGAGAGAGTGTCCATGCCAGAATTACATTGTCAATTGGTTTAATGTGCTGAAGCGCTTTTGCATTTACACTCTTGGTTCTGATTTCTATGGTAAGATTATTTTGCTCCGATGCAAATGCAATCCACTCCTTGCAGTATGGATACCAATGCTCAATGGCAAGCAAATCCGTGTCATATGAAAGAGCCAGATAAACCGGTTCCTGTATTTGCTGCAACAGCACTTTTGTCTGTTCCATGAAATCTTGGTTGTTTACAAACAGCACCATATGTGCTGAAGAGAACATGCCTTGCAGGTAGCAATAATCACAATCATAAATACAATTTAACGCAAGCGTATTGTAGTAAAAGTACTTGAAACCGAAAGCTGGGGTAATATCAGAACCCTCATAATAAAAGTTGCTTTTGCGTGATGCCAGAATAATTTTTTGTGCCCCCTTTTGCAAACGCCAATCACTGCCGGATTGGTTAAACACATCTTTATAGTGCTTAATTGGCATCACTTGCGGATTTCCCAATTTGCTTAGTATTTGCAATGTGCCGGGATGCGTGAGAATATCTTCTTCGATATATACAAAAGCATTAAACATCTTTCAGTTCATTAAGCAATTGTAGAAGTGCACTGCTCTTATCTTTCTTTTGCTTTAAATGATGCGGAATGGCAGCAATCAACTTTTCTATATGCGCTTCGTTATGATATTGACTTGCAAAATAAAGCGCATCTTTAATCATAACCTGCTGGCTAAATGTTGGGTTTAGTTTCTTCAATATGGGTTGTAAATATTTGCTGATATCAGGTTTGTATGCCGCCTGAATGGATTCAATTTTTTCCTGATAGTCCAGCACAATCTGCAGTGGTGCATCAATTGATGTTGCATATGTTTTTTGCCAATTGTTTTTATCATAATTTTCTATACCTGTATCGCTCACCCATTTTAGCAATTGTATTTGACTTGTTGATGCAAACAAATGTGCAGCTTTACAAAAAGTAAAACCTTCCATGTCTGCCAGGCTACCTTCAGCAGTTATCATTTCAGCTGATGCAGGCTTATCAAACGTTTTCAATGTTGCAATAGGCAATACAGGTGTTGAAGCCATATCCGGATAAAAGGTGTCGCCAGACCATTCGCTTTTAACAGCAGTAATTTGAAACCATTGGTGCAATGCATTATGCGGCCCACCGGCTATACCAATATTCCACCAAATTTTTTCATGTGGCAGCAAACCCTGAATCCAGCCTATGGCAGCGGGTAGTTGATATTTGCCCATACCCGCAATCAACACATCATAATCTGATCCTTCGTAATAGCGCACGTGCTTTACCTGATAACGCAACATACATGTTGCTTTTTCAAGCCAGGGTTTGGCTTCTAAAGGCCAGGCAAAACAAAGAATGGTGCGCATGTATCAAAGATGAAATGAGTTTATCTAGATCTGATGCTTAGTTTTTTATAAATTCATACCCTATATCTGTTCTATAGTACTTGCCTTCAAAAGAAATACCATAAGCATTTTGTTTGCTCTGTAAAAGGGCATCTTCTATATTTGAAGCAAGGGAAGTAATGGCAATAACTCTTCCTCCTTTTGTAACCAATTGGCCTTGCTCATCTCTTGCCGTGCCGGCATGAAATACCAGACTACTTTTAACAGCTTCTGTTCCGGTAATTATTTTCCCTTTTTCATATTCGCCTGGGTAACCACCTGAAACCAGCATAATGGTTGCAGCATGTTGTGCGGTAATTTCAAGTGTGGCTTCGTTTAGTTTTCCTTCTCCTGTTGCCAGCATTAGCGAAGCAAAATCTGAGGTTATTCTGGGCAGCACCACTTCTGTTTCAGGATCTCCCATGCGGCAGTTGTATTCTATTACATAGGGCTCTCCGTTTACACTCATCAGGCCAATAAAAATAAAACCGGTATAGGATATTCCTTCAGCCTTTAATCCATTCATGGTAGGTTTAATGATGCGCTCTTCTACTTTATTCATAAAAGCACCATCGGCAAAAGGAACCGGAGATATGGCGCCCATGCCACCGGTATTTAATCCGGTATCGCCTTCACCAATGCGCTTATAGTCTTTTGCCTCAGGCAATACTTTATAAGAATGCCCGTCTGTTAGCACAAAAACAGAAAGCTCTATTCCTTTTAAAAACTCTTCTACCACCACTTTGCTTCCTGATGCACCAAACTTGCCATTATTAATCATCGCTTCCAGTTCGGCTGTGGCTTCTGCATGCGACTCACAAATAAGCACACCTTTGCCTGCTGCAAGCCCATCTGCCTTAAGTACCACAGGCAGGGAATGTGCTTGAACATACTTTAATCCTTCCTGGATATTTTCTGCGGTAAAAGTTTGGTAAGCTGCAGTTGGTATATGGTATTTGGCCATAAATGCTTTGCTAAAATCCTTGCTGCCTTCTAATTGAGCACCTGTTTTATCAGGACCTACAAAAGGTATTTGCTTTAACTTGTCATCTGCATCAAAATGGTTTTTAATACCTTTTACCAGCGGCTCTTCCGGGCCCACTACCACAAGGCCAATTTCATTATCTAAGCAAAATTTACCCACCATTGTAAAATCATTCGGCTCCAGCGGCACATTCATGCCAAGCTCTGCAGTGCCCGAATTTCCCGGCATAATAAATAGTTTTTTGCAAAGCGGACTTTGTTTCATTTTATAGGCAAAAGCGTGTTCGCGCCCGCCTGATCCAATCACTAAAATATTCATATTTATTGTGGAATTGAATTGCGAATATACATTGCCGGCTGAAAAAAGTGGCCAGTATTATTAGCCTTGGGTGAGTTGCTGCATATCATGCAACTCTTTATACAAGCCGCCTTTTTGCAGCAATTCTGCATGGGTGCCTTGTTCGGCTATTTCACCTTTGCTCATCACCACAATTACATCTGCATTCTGAATGGTGCTTAAGCGGTGGGCAATAACCACAGTGGTGCGTCCTTTCATGATATTGGATAAAGCTTCCTGAACAAGGCGCTCAGAAGAAGTATCTAATGCAGAGGTAGCTTCATCTAGAATTAAAATTTGCGGATTTTTTTGCACTGCTCTTGCTATGCTGATGCGTTGCTTCTGCCCACCGCTTAGTTTATTTCCACGGTCGCCAATATTTGTATTAAAGCCTTCCGGGGTTTCTTTTATAAAGTCGTATGCATTGGCTATGCGTGCAGAATTTTCTACCTGCTCGTTTAAGCTGTTGGCTTGACCAAACGCTATATTGTTAAAAATACTGTCATTAAATAAAATAGACTCCTGCGAAACAATGCCCATTAATTTTCTAAGCTCAAGAATTTTGTAGTCGCGTACATCTACTCCATCAATCAGCACGCTGCCTTCGGTGGGGTCATAAAATCTGGGTATTAAATCAGTCAAGGTAGATTTTCCTGAACCAGATGGACCAACTAGCGCAATTGTTTTGCCTTTTTCGATAACGAGGTTAATATTTTTCAAAACAGGCTCGTTGCCATAAGAAAAGCTTACGTTTTTGAATTCAATTTTATTTTGGAAACCTTCAATATTGGTAGCCAGCTGTTTCTCTACAATTTTTTCTTCACTGTTCAATACCTCTTCAATGCGACCCAAAGATATTATTCCTTTTTGCATGCGGCTATATGCAGTGGAGTAAGCTTTTGCAGGTGGAATGAGCTGAGAAAAAACCGTAACAAAACCAATAAATGTATCGGCAGTCATATTATTCTCATGATGTAAAACCATGCTGCCACCATACCACAAAACAAAAGCAAGTATGCCAATGGTAAGGGTTTCAGATATAGGCGAAGC
Source organism: Bacteroidia bacterium (assembly GCA_044351265.1). Lineage (GTDB taxonomy): Bacteria > Bacteroidota > Bacteroidia > UKL13-3 > UKL13-3 > JAJTFA01. The sequence goes on along the minus strand of JBILGC010000001.1, from coordinate 149,978 downwards.
CGCATCAAGCAAGCGATTACCTTTAATATAAACTCGTGTATACCTGTCGTTTTGCTCACCAAATTTTTTTCTTAGAAAATGCTGTGCATTAAATGCCTTGATGATGCGAACACCCATCAGCGTCTCCTCAAATGTTGATACCATTGTATCTAACTGGTCCTGACCCCTTCTTGCTTGCTTGCGAAGTTTGCGAGTAATACGCCCGAGAAAAAGAATGATAATAGGTAATGATAAGAGCACTATCATGGTTAACACCGGACTCATCCAGATTAAAAACGAAAGAGAAAGAATAATGGTTAGTGGCTCCTTAAACATGGCTTCCAGTGAACTCATGATCGAGTATTCAAGCTCTTGTGCATCACTGCTCATGCGTGTAAGCAAATCACCCTTGCGTTCTGAAGAGAAATACGAAAGAGGTAAAATAAGTACGTGCTGATATAATTTGTTGCGCACATCTCTTACAATATTGTTGCGCAGTGGCACCATAAAAAACAAGGCCATATAGCGACATACGTTCTTAAAAAAAATCATTACCACCACTACTATGCTAATAAATACTAGTCCTGCCTCTGGCCCGTTGGCCATAATAATTTGAGAAATAAGATATTTAAGCTGCCCATAAATGGCAGTAAAATTAGGCTCAAGCGGAGGCCTAACCGCTAACAGTTCATTTGGCTTAAATAAAATATTTAAAAAAGGCATGAGCAGCGAAAGCGAAAACAACTCAAAAACAATTGAGAATAAATTGAAAAACACATTTAAAAAGGCATACGTTTTATAAGGTGCTGCCAGTTTAATGAGTTTTAGAAAACCTTTCATCTGCTGTGGTTTGTGTTAATTATGCAGCAAATAAAGAGATTAATGCCTAAATCACAATTTATTCCCATATTTGTGGCATGAGTATCAGGCAAGAAAAGTTTGCCGGTTTATTACAGCAGGAACTGGCTTCAGTATTTTTGGAAAAAAGATCAGCGTATTTTGGAAATGCTTTTATAACCATTACCAAAGTTACCATATCTCCTGATTTGGGACATGCCAAAGTTTATTTGAGTATGCTACAGGTTTCCAACAAGGATGAAATGCTTAATATCATTAACGTTCATAACAAACAAATCAGACAGGAGCTGGCTGCAAAAATCAGGAAACAGGTACGTATTATCCCGGAATTGACATTTTATATCGATGATAGCCTGGATTATGTTTTTCATATGGAGAAGGTATTTAAAGATATAAAGGATAAGGAGAGCCGCTAATTGCGCAAATCCACTTAAGTTTCATGAACATTTTCTCCAAACCTCTTTTACCAATCACCGCAACGACTCAGCAAGGACTTGAGCCTTTGCTGGCAGCAGAATTAAAATCGATTGGCGCAGCTCATATTACACAACATAACAGAGCGGTGAGCTATCAGGGTAATTTGGAAATTTTGTATCGCTCTAATTTGTGGTTGCGCACTGCATTGCGTATAATGGTTCCTATTGCGCGTTTTAAGGTAACGGGCGAAAGAGATTTGTACGAAGAACTCAGGCGCATAAACTGGGAGACATATTTAAAAGTTGACCAAACGCTAGCTGTTGATAGCATTGTAAAATCAGATTTTTTTAATCACTCACAATATGTGGCACTCAAAACCAAAGATGCCATAGTAGATGAATTCAGAGACAGATATGGCAAACGCCCGAGTGTAGATGTTGCAAATCCGGATGTAAGAATCAATATTCATATCTTTAAAGATGATTGTACAGTATCATTAGATAGTTCAGGCGACTCGCTGCATCGAAGGGGCTATAGGGCTGATGCCAATCTGGCTCCGTTGAATGAAGTAACAGCTGCTGCATTGATTCAGTTGACTGGCTGGGATGGCAAAGGTGTTTTTCTCGATCCCATGTGCGGCAGCGGCACCATATTAATTGAAGCCGCTATGTTTGCCAAAACTATGGCTCCCGGATTGATCAGAAAAAAATATGGTTTTGAAACTTGGAAAAATTTTGATGCAGCACTTTGGCAAATACTAAAAGACGAAGCTTATAAAGCCATACAGGAAACAGATACCAAATTTATTGGAAGCGATAAGGTTTTTAAGGTAACCGAAATTGCACGCAACAATATTATGATGGCAGGGCTTGATGAAGATATTCGCGTATCCAACAAGCAGTTTGAAGAACAGAAACCACCAGCCGAAGGAGGAATCGTTATCATGAATCCGCCTTATGGTGAACGCTTGCCTGTGGCAGAAATAAATGCCTTTTATAAATCTATTGGCGATAAGCTGAAAAAAGATTTTCAAGGATATAAGGTTTGGATTTTATCATCCAATAAAGAAGCTATGAAACATATAGGTTTGGCAACCTCAAAAAAATACACCGTATGGAATGGTCCGTTGGAGTGCAAGTTTCATGGATATGATATTTACGCGGGAACGAAGAAAAGTAAGGTGGTGGATAATGAATGATTAAATTAATAATTCACTAAGATTAAAGATTGCTGCGATAAGGACTAAATAAACATTTGTTTTCATTATTTGAAATATTGTGCTTCGATAGCAATTGATTCCAATATTACAGAAACAGCAAATATCAGATCTAGTAAATCAACTCAGTTTGGCACACAACCTTGCTTCCTAAAAATTTATTTACTTGCATAGGCGATGACATCACACAAACTAGGCATATCATCTGAAAGAGCTGCAGCATTAATCAAGCAATATGGCTATAACCAGTTGCCTGCTTCCAAGCCAAAGAATATCTGGCAGATGGTGAAGCAAGTGGCAAGTGAACCTATGTTCATCCTTCAGATGGCATGCGGCTTGCTCTATATGCTGCTGGGTGATTATACCGAAGGGGGAGTGTTGCTTTGTTGGGTTATCATTGTTATTTATATCACCTTCTACCAGCATAAAAAAACAGAACGTTCGCTGGAAGCTCTTCGCCTGCTTTCTTCTCCTCGTGCGCTTGTATTGCGCGATGGTAAAGAAATGCGTATCTCAGGTCGAGAGGTGGTGCCTGAAGATGTGCTGCTCCTCAATGAAGGCGACCGTATTCCTGCAGATGCGTGCATACTTGAAAGCCAAAACCTTTCGGTTGATGAATCTTTGCTTACTGGCGAATCTATGCCAGTGAATAAAACGATAGAAAAAAACGAGAAATATTCCAACATGGTATATAGCGGTACATTAGTGGTTCAGGGAAGAGGTATGGCCAAAGTTACCCATACAGGTACACGTACTCGTTTTGGTCAAATCGGGCTCTCATTGCAAACCATTAACCCGACAGAAACAAGGCTACAGGCTGAAATGAAATTACTGGTGCGCCAGCTGTTTTATGGAGGGGTAATCATCAGTGTTGGGGTAATAGGTGCTTTTTATTATAACAGAGGTAATTTTCTTCAGTCGGTATTAAACGGTTTAGCAGCAGCTATGTCATTGCTTCCCGAAGAGTTTCCTGTGGTACTTACCATTTTTCTGGCTCTTGGTGCATGGCGTTTGTCTCGCAATAAAGTACTCACCAGAAACCCATCTGCCATAGAAACCCTAGGTGCAGCAACGGTACTTTGCAGTGACAAAACAGGTACCATTACACAAAATAAAATGCAGATTGCGGCTATATATTTTAACGGTAATGTGCATACGCGTGAGATGTTTGAAAGTAGCAAGGAGCAGATTAGTGCCATGTTGGGAGGGCTATATCTGGCAACACATGCCAATGCTGTTGATCCTATGGAAAAGGCCATTACTGAAGATTATGCGACTTACTATAATAGAATTGAAGGGCATATCTTTATCAAAGAATATCCGCTGAGTCATGCCTTATCTGCAATGACACGTGTTTACCATTCGCAAAGCAATCAAACCATTCAGGCATTTTGCAAAGGCTCCCCCGAAGCAGTATTTGCCTTATGCGGTTTAAATGAACAACAAATGGAAACGCACCGAGAGGTGCTGCATAAACTGGCAGGCAGCGCTTACCGAGTGATTGCCCTTGCTGTATGCATGGATCATAAGGGAGAATTGCCACAGCACCAGCAAGGATTTAAATTTAGCTTTACCGGATTTGTTGCATTTGAAGATCCCATCAGGCCTGAAGTACCGCATGCTATCAAGGAATGTGGGGAGGCAGGCATTAAGGTAATCATGATTACCGGTGATTATCCGGAAACTGCTAGAAGTATAGCTTCGCATATTGGACTGGTTCATGATGGAGATATCATTACCGGAGCACAACTGGATACAATGTCGGCAGAAGAGTTACAAAATCGTATAAAACATGTACGTGTATTTGCACGCATACAGCCTCATCAAAAATTACAGATAATACAAGCGCTGAAAGCAAACGGAGAAGTGGTGGCCATGACCGGAGATGGTGTGAATGATGCACCCGCACTTAAAGCAGCCGATATCGGGATAGCAATGGGTTTGAAAGGAACGGATGTGGCACGAGAGGCTTCATCTCTGGTATTGCTTGATGATAACTTTGTTTCCATAGTATACTCCATAAGATCCGGAAGAAGGGTTTTCGATAACTTGCAGAAAGCAATGACCTATATTATTGCTATACACATACCCATTATTGGTCTCGTATTTCTTCCTGCTTTTTTTGCATCATTGCCCGTTTTACTGCTGCCGCTGCATATTGTTTTTATGGAATTGATCATTGATCCTATTTGCTCCATTGCTTTTGAGTCGGAGATGGAAGAAAAGGGGATCATGCAACGATCGCCTGCACCAACAGATGCCCGATTTTTTAATCTGCACCTCTTTATGCTAGGTTTGTTTAAAGGAGTGCTATTATTAGCACTGGTGCTTTTGGTTTATTTTGTTTCCATTAACGAAGGGCATACGGAAGGGGAGGTAAGGGCCATTGCTTTTTCTACGCTCATCATTGGCAACTTGTTTTTAATCATCAGCTCACTATCTGCTTCACGTGGCTTTATTGCCATTATACTTGAACGAAACGTTGCTGTGCTCCTTATTTCATTTGCGGCAATAGCAATGCTCCTGCTTACCATTACCATCCCATTTTTGCAACGCATCTTTAAATTTAATTTTCCTGGTTTCAGCCACTTTATTCCTGCTCTTGTTGGGGCGCTTATAATGTTACTGCTAATGGAAGTTGTAAAAAAACGATTGCATCGCAAAGGTTAGCTCCTCGTCTTTGATATGTTTATTTTTTCTGCAATGCCTTGTAGCGATCTACTTTAAATGATTTTGGAATGATGAAACATTAAATACATTACCTATACAACGGAAACTGTTCCATCATATTGTTTACTTGTTTTTTCACTTGAGCCAAGGTAGCTTCATTTTCATGATTCATCAATACTTCATCAATCAATGAAACAATTTGTTCCATGTGTTGCTCTTTTAAACCACGCGTGGTAATTGCTGCTGTTCCTATGCGAATACCTGAGGTAACAAAAGGCGATTTATCATCAAAAGGTACCATGTTTTTATTTAAGGTAATATCTGCTTTTACCAAAGCATTTTCTGCAGCCTTACCACTTATGTTTTTGTTTCTTAAATCAATTAACATTAAATGGTTATCGGTTCCGCCTGAAATAATTTGGTAACCTCTTTTTACAAATGCACTAGCCATAGCTTGTGCATTTTGCTGCACCTGCTTGCCATACACTCTAAAATCATCACTCAGTGCTTCGCCAAAAGCTACGGCCTTGGCTGCAATTACATGCTCCAACGGACCGCCTTGTGTGCCCGGAAAAACAGCTGCATCAAGCAAAGCACTCATGGGCTTAATCTCGCCTTTAGGCGTTTTTTGTCCAAACGGATTTTCAAAATCTTTACCCATCATAATGATACCACCACGCGGTCCACGCAAAGTTTTGTGTGTGGTAGAGGTGATGATGTGACAGTGGGGAAGCGGATTATTTAATAAACCTGCTGCAATTAAACCTGCCGGATGCGCAATATCTGCAAGCAGTAACGCGCCTACAGAATCGGCAATGGCACGCAAGCGTTCATAATCCCAGTCGCGGCTGTAAGCAGATGCACCGCAAATCATGAGTTTGGGTTTTTCTGCTTTTGCTGTGGCTTCTACTTTATCATAATCTATAATACCGGTTTCTTTTTCTACCCCGTAAAAACTGGGGCTATACAATTTACCCGAAAAATTAACTGGCGAACCATGTGTTAAATGGCCACCATGGCTTAAATCAAATCCTAAAATTTTATCTCCCGGTTGCAGGCATGCCAGCATAACTGCAGCGTTGGCCTGCGCACCTGAGTGCGGCTGCACATTTGCCCAGGCAGCACCAAATAATTTCTTTAAACGATCAATGGCTAGGTTTTCTATTTCATCCACCACCTCGCATCCACCATAATATCTTTTACCGGGCAGTCCTTCGGCATATTTGTTGGTGCATACGCTGCCCATTGCCTGCATAACCTGAGGGGTTACAAAATTTTCTGAAGCAATCAATTCCAGTCCGTGTTCCTGACGCTGCTGTTCGCGGCTTATCAGATCAAATATTACTTTATCGTTTATCATTTTTTATTGTGTTCGGGCCGCAAAATACAAATTATTTCATGCAGGTAAAGCGTAAAAAATTTACCAAAACACCTGCCAAACATGCCAAATGTATATCTTCGCATCAGATGAAAGCAGTAATTCCTGTAGCAGGTATTGGCACGCGTTTGCGTCCGCACACCCATACGCAACCCAAAGCGTTAATACCCATTGCGGGTAAACCTATTCTCGCACATATTATTGAATCACTCATAGAAGCCGGTATTAAGGAGTACGTTTTTATTATTGGATACATGGGCGATAAGATTGAAGACTATATTACCAAAACCTATCCGCACATTAATACCCACTTCGTTATTCAAACCACCGGTAAAGGCACAGGGCATGCCATATGGCTTGCCAAAGAGCACCTGCAACATTCAGAATTGCTGATTGTGCTAGGCGATACCATTGCCGACCTTGATTTGCAAAAACTCCTTGCTGCCGAACATAGCACACTTTGTGTGAAAAAAGTTGACGACCCGCGCCAGTTTGGTGTAGCAGAAACAGACGAAGAAGGGTGCATTACCCGATTGGTTGAAAAGCCCGGCATTCCCAAATCTAACCTTGCTTTGGTAGGCATCTATAAAATAAAAGAAACCGATAAACTACTGGATGCCATTGATTACAATATACAGCATAAAATTACCACACAAAACGAATACCACCTTACCGATGCATTAATGAAAATGGTGGAGCAAGGCGTGGTAATGAAAACAATGGATGCCGACAGCTGGTTTGATTGCGGTAAAAAAGAAATTTTGCTCGATACCAACGCAACTTTATTAAAACGCTTAAACTACCCTGCCGATAGTTATAAGTTTGAAAATACCATCATTATTCCTCCCGTATTTATTGGCGAAAATTGTCGCATCAGTAATTCCATCATAGGTCCCAATGTTTCTGTTGGCGACAATGTGATATTGAATTATGCGGTACTGAAAGAATCTATCATTGGTCCGTATGCGCAAATTGAGTATGCCATTCTTGACCGATCGCTAATTGGCAATGATGCCTTGCTAAAAGGTATGAAACAAAGCCTGAATATTGGCGACAGCACTGAAATAAACTTTGGCTGATATGGAATTTATTCCCAAATCTCTTGATGATTATTGCAGCAGCCACACAACAACAGAAACGGAACTGCTCAAACAACTGAATCGTGATACACATGCACACGTGTTGCAGCCCAGAATGCTTAGCGGACATTTTCAGGGAAGGCTGCTAAGTATGATTAGCCGTATGATTAAGCCAACTTTTATTCTTGAAATTGGCACCTATACCGGCTATTCTGCCTTATGTCTGGCAGAAGGTTTGGCTCAAAACGGAAAACTCATTACCATTGATATTAATCCGGAACAGGAAGAGAGAATTAACCGATATATAACAGCAGCAGGTAAATCAAATCAGATACAATTTATTGTGGGCGATGCATACAATATCATGAAAACACTGCCGCATACTTTCGATTTGATTTTTATTGATGCTGATAAACCTAACTATGCAAAGTATTATGAGCAGGCTTTAGAGAATTTGCGCACCGGAGGATTTGTAATGTTGGATAATATGCTTTGGAGCGGGAAGGTATTGGATGAGCAGGAACGCGAGAAAGATAAAGACACAAAAACGCTTCATGCGCTTAATACATTTATACAACATGATGAACGGGTAGAAAATATTCTTTTACCAATAAGAGATGGGTTAATGCTAGTGCGTAAAAAGTAAAATCTGCACGTTACATAACAGCCTTTATTTTATTTTTTTCTTGGTTCTTCGACAAACTCAGGCAACGGGATGTGTTTCGGTGGTTGAGCTTGTCGAAACCACTGATATATAAGAGCGGAAAGGAGAGAACGACTCTTTTTATTTTGAACAATTAAATATAAATTGCTTTAAAGGAACAATTATTTAGAGCTTTACAAACACAATAGATGAAAGGTTACATGTATATATTAAAATGCTCAGATGATAGTTACTATGTGGGGAGCACAGTTGATCTTCAAACACGTTTGGCTCAGCATCATGCAGGAGAAGGCGCGAACCATACCAGAAAAAGACTTCCAGTAGAATTGGTTTACTACGAAGAATATCAAAGAATAGATGAAGCATTTTACAGAGAAAAACAAATACAAGGTTGGCGCAGGGAAAAAAAGGAAGCATTAATAAATGGTGAGAGCGATAAGCTACCCGAGTTAGCAATGAGCTATGGAAAATCACTGCCTTCGACAGGCTCAGGCAGCGAGATTTCAAACTCAGGCAACGGGATGTGTTTCGGTGGTTGAGCTTGTCGAAACCACCGCTGTGTATGCTGCCTTCGACAGGCTCAGGCAGCGAGATTTCAAACTCAGGCAATGGGATATGTTTCGGTGGTTGAGCTTGTCGAAACCACCGCTGTGTATGCTGCCTTCGACAGGCTCAGGCAGCGAGATTACAGGCTCAGGCAACGAGATGTGTCTCGGTGGTTGAGCTTGTCGAAACCACCGCTATCATAAAGGCAAATTATTTAAACAAAAAAAGAGGCTGTACTCTTTTCAGAGACAGCCTCTTTTTGTTAGCTGAATAATCAGCTAATATTTGATTAGTTAACCAATAAACGCTTGGTAGCTTTTGCACCATTTTCAAGGGTTACTTCTACAAAGTAAATTCCTTTATTCAGTGTGCTCACATCTATTTTGGTTTCGTTGGTTTCAACAACAGATTTACCTGTTATATCAATGATTCTTACTGCTGATATTTTTTGAGCTGAAGCAAAATTAACTACCCCGCTTGTAGGATTAGGATATACATTGAAAGCAGCTTTGTTATCAACCTCAAGGAGGCCTACATTGGTTCCACGGGTAAGAGTGATGTTCCATGTAGCATATTTGACAGAAGTTGAACCAATATTAGCAAATACAGTCCATTTGGCTGGCACGCTGCCACCAACAGGAATAGCAGCACTACCCAGTAAATCCCAAACGGCTTTCTCTGTTAGGGTTAAAGAGGTATTTGTGCCTGTAGGAACTTTTAAGATAGGTGTAGTGAAATTACCACTGCTATCGGTAATAGCCCATGAGTAGTTAATGCTGCCTAAGCTTGTGAATGGACTGCAAGATGGGCTCCATGAGATATTGATATTTTTGGTTGAATCGTTATAAACTGTAATCGAGGTATTGCTGGCAGGTGCTAGGAGGTTACCTATAGAAATGCTATCTATTGCTGAAGGTAAATCCAAATCAAACTGAGTTACAATGCGAGGGTTAACAAAACCAACGATGGTATCGCAATATGCCCTGGCTCTTGCAGCCGACATGAATGGGTTGGTTAACATAGAAAGGGAGTCAGCTATACGACCTGCGCCTGGAGAAGGGAAATTGATGGATTGAACGAAAGCTCTATCCCACCACTCCCATGGTGAACCTTCAGGGGTTAATGTCCAGAATGGATACAGATTGTTTACGCCACCTGTTAAAGCAGTAGCTCTTACGCTAATTGGATCGGTGTATGTTTTTGAATTGATTTTGTTGTTAATGCCAAGGCTATTTGCAAAAGGAATTACTGAACCTGCACCTGAGGCACTTGGAATTACGGTAATACCTGTTGTAGGAACAATAACGTTACCGGTGCGATAAGGAGCAAAAGGATCTTTCAAGCAATGCAAGCTCACAATAGGCAGGGTTGCATTGTCCATCCAGGTGCTATCGCCCATGGCGCCACCAAAGTTAAACACCATGTGAACATTTCCTGAAAGTTCAGGTTCTCCACTATAGTTGAAGAATGGATTTCCGCCCAAACCATTCCAGTCGCCAAGTGTATCAACGCTAACCATTGGAGAAAAATCACCACGTAAAAACTTAGGGTTAGTTTCAATTTCAGAACGTTTGTTAACGGCTGCAAGTCCAAGTGCCACATAGCCGCCTGTACCCTGACCACCAACTATGATTTTGGCAGTGTCAACACGGTAGGTAGCTGCGTTCTTGCGCATAAAACGTACACAGTTGCGAACGTCTTGAATAGCACGATAAGTTGCCTTGATGAGCTGCTCAGCAGCAGCTGCTTGATTGGTGGTGGCAGGGTTCCATCCCAAGCGGTAGTTCATTGCCACCACAACATAGCCTTTTTTAGCAAAACGGTTAGCTATCTCCACAACATTGCTGTCATTTTTGCTTCCTGTTGTCTGCTGGTTCACAAGGGTTGGCAAATAACTTCCGGTGTGTAATAAAATGATAACCGGACGCTTGCAAAGGCTATCACCGGCAGGTTGGTAAATATCGCAAATCAGGTTTTGGGTAATGATGGGAGGGTTGTTTGGCGGAATAATATTTACCGCACGGTTACTGTCATAAACCACGTTGGTGGTTTTGTTTACTGCGCTAAAAACGTCATCTAAGTAACGTTGTGCAAACAAGTTGCTGCCTAAAAACATCATGGCAACAAAGAGCATAGAACATAGTAATAGTTTTTTCATAAGTTTTTTTAAAATTAAGATTTAAACAAAGAAAATGAAAAAATTGATTAAACAAACAAGTTTTAGTTGGCAGAATTGAGTTCAAACAGCAGCGATAGGTAAATCATGCGCCCCACCACGGGCCCTCCATATACTTGAAAAACCCTGTTATTTAGTGCATTGGTTGCGCCAAGTTTGAGTGTGCAGCGGTAAACCGGGAATTGCTTGTTTACCTGAACATCCAACATGCCATAGGCAGGCACTTCTCCGGTAAACTGGGGCGAACCCTCAAACATAAATCCGGTTTGCCATTTGTAGTTAACGCCATAACCCCAGTGGCGCAGGGCAAATGAGCCAATTTGGGTTGTGATGTCCCTGCCGCTGATACCTAAATTGTATTTGTGTTCAGGGGTATTGAAGGCAGGAATAATAGAGTCGGCCTCATTGGTTTGGATTAGCCTGTTCCATGAATAGTTGGCATTAAAGCCAAGCCATTTTTGCCAGAAATACTGCACCCCAATGGTATAACCTTGGGTTTGCACCTCTGACTCTGAGTTGGTTGCAACTCGAAAAACACTCACATTTGTAGGGAAAGGAGAACTTTCATACCAAAGAATCTTTGCCCCAATTTTATACCCGATAAAATCGGTATACCAGCTGTGGTAATAGCTGGCATCTACAAATACTTTCTCCCAAAGTGCGGAGCGGTAGCCAAACTCTATGGTTCTCACTTTTTCGGGTCGTATAGGCGCAACATTAAAATATTGCAAAAACTGCCTGCCATTGTTAAACGCATCAATCATGGAGGCGATATAAACCAAACTGTCAAAGCCCTGCAAATTACCGAGGAGAGTTGCTCTGCCCACATTTAAATTGATATACTGATCGGTTAGTGTAGGATTTCGTATGGCAGATGATAATGAAACCCTGAATACATGCGCTTTGTGTGTAAATACACCCGTAGCAGCAGGAGACCACAACCAGTTAAAATTTTCGTTTTTATCAATGCGGTTGGTTACACTTAATTTAAGTTTTTCTTTTAGCATTTTCCTTTCTATACCCAGATACAAGCCAAACTCCCGGTTATAAATGCGCTGGTTGGCCGCAGTATCAAGAAAAATAGACCCTCGAGAATGAGGCGCATAGAGCCTGTAATTGCCACCTGCAGTAAAATCGGCCACGTGGGGAATGGTGAATTTATACTCGCCCGCAACATGATACAAGGCAGATTGGTCGAAGAACATGGAGCCCCCGTCTCTTTTGGTTCGGGTGGTAATGGAGTTAACAGCTGAATCAAACCTATCTGTATTCGGATCAAAACGAGGGAGGCCGGTATTATTAGTAGTGGGATCATTGTTAGCACGCACTCTTGCTTCATTATGTATTTTAATTAATGTATCACCAAAGTTCTGCCGCCAATATTCTTCAATAAAATTTATCCTGTCGTTAGTGCCTGGAGGGAAACGTTCATCGAGTTTTAGCCCCTTTCCGCCAACGTTTTCAAAGTACCATGTGGCTACTAAGGGAGACAGTCTTGCCGACAAATAGTCATTATAATTTTTACCCCAATCAGTGTTAGATTTCACAATATTTTGAAGTATAATGGCGGTTGAATACGCATCAAAACTCCTACCTGCATCTTCCTGCGTGGCATAAGCTCTAATAAAATATTTTCCTTCTTTTCTTACCTCCAGCTTGTTCTGATAAAATTTGATATCTCGCAGGCTGAAGCGGTTGTCTCCCTGATAAATGGTGGTGCCGGTTGCATAGTGTGACGTGTAAACTATTTCATGGTCTTTATAAAACTTATAGTGTAGGGCACCGGAAAGCAGCAGGTTTCTGGTATTATAATCTACCAGATCTTCTTCATTATATCCATCTCTGAGATAATAGCCCCTGCCTATGCTTGGTAAATTTATTGGAGGCGTATAAAATATTCTGTCGGTATACTCATCACCATACCTGTTAACCGCATCATAGCCACCCGGGTTGGTTTGGTTGGTGGGAGATTGAATGGTTGGTGCATAATTGCGTGCTTCCCAGTCGCGGGCGCGCATCATAAACACATTAAACTTATAGGCGAATTTATCCTCGCCCTTTTTGTTTTTAAAGGCTTGTGCCCAACGCACACTCGTTTCAAGCAAATTTCTTTCGCCCACCTTAACCTGCGCACTTAATCCGGGAAACAAAAATGGATTTTTGGTTTGCATATTAATTACACCGTTAAAAGCATTGGGCCCGTAATAGGCACTGCTGGCCCCCACCACTAAATCTACCCTTTGCAGATCGAGTTCGCTAGCTCCCAAAAAATTTCCGAGAGAAAAATTTAATCCGGGAGCCTGGTTATCTACCCCGTCAATTAATTGCAGTGAGCGCACAGGAGAAGTGCTGTTAAAGCCACGGGTATTGATGATTTTAAAACCAATACTGGCACTGGTAAGGTCAACACCCTTGAGGTGAGAGAGCCCTTCATAAAAATTGGCTGCAGGGGTTTCTTTAATGGCAATAGCATCCATGGTTTCAACAGAAAGGGGCTGCTGTTTTTGCTTTTCGGTAATGCGGGTATCGCGTATTTCTACGTCCTTCAGAATTTTGGTGTTTTCTGCCAATTTAATATCAATGGGCTTGGCATTGCTGCCAACATTTATTTCCTGGTTTTCATAGCCAACATATCTAACAAGCAAAACCAATGGCAGTGGTTGAGAGGTGCGCAAGGTAAACTCACCGTCAAAATCGGTTGTGGCTCCGTTGGAGGTGCCTTTTACATTTACAGCAACACCAATTAAGGGCTCATTGCTTTTTTTATCCCTTATTTTACCTTTAATGGTAATAACAGTTTGGCCGTGAGCTTGCCAGCAAAGCAGAGCACAAATAGGTATGAGTAGAAAACGGCTTATTAATTTAATCAAAGGCTAAGAAGATGATTTTTCAATTATCGGAAAAAAAGAATCAAAAGTGCAAATGTGTAGGCTTTTTTAAAAAGGGAAGTGCTATAATTTACTTATGATTGGAGCATATGTAATAATTGACTTTTAAGGCTGTACTTCAAACAAATACAGCCTGCTAAGTAGTTAAAACCAAACTGTCATATTTGCTAAAACCATTTCCGATTGGCGGGATGGCTTACCATCTGTATCCTGAAAAATGCCGGATGAGGAATAAAAGTTTCTTCCTTCCAGTCGCAGCGCGGCATGGTCTGTTACTTTCCAAGTTAAACACACACCTGAACCATAAGAAGCAAAACCATTTGCATTTGTAATAGGCATCACCACAACCCCATGCATGTCTTCCAAGTATTCAATCCGAGCCGTTAGCATCAGGCTTTTACTTAGGTTATACCTGCCGGTTAAGTTGGCCTGGCCCCAGAAGTAGCCTTTCTCCGTTGCGGTTATGCTGTCTTTTCTTTGCTGCATACCAAGGTAAGCACCCAAAGAGAAGCCCAATTTTTTGTTGAGGCTGAAAATGGCGTACAAATCTGTAAAATAACGCATACCATTTTGCGGCTGCGCAGCTGAGCGTTCGGAGCCCACATAATTGCTCCAGTTAATGAGCAGGTTTTGGGTTGGTTTTATTTCAAGCTGGGTACCCACTGCAGGCTCAGTGTTTAAATCGGCTATTTGCTGCCAGCCGTTGAGTGCATAAAAATAAGCGGTTGTTTTTTTGCCAAGCGGCATTTGCAATCGCAGGCCTGTGAGGTAATATGGAGAGTGCTCTGCGGCAAGTGAGCGCGAATACATAAGCTGGTCTTTTGATATAGCCGACTCATAAGTATAAGGAGAGCCCAGCACACCTGCATCGAGCCATATATTTTTAGATGAAGAGAGTTTTATGCCTGCATAGGCTTCTACCAAATTTTTAAGTGTTCCGGGTTCTGAGGCATAATTATCGTTGATGTACGTACCAATCCCCGGAAGAAAACGAGCACGTGTGCGCTCGCCCTGGTAGCGAATTTCCAGATACGCCAGGTTTATATTTAGCTCATTGTGACGGGCAGCAGTAACAGCGTATGGTCGTTGCTTTGAAGCCGGGTTATTAAAATCAAATCCATAATACACATCTACATAACCTGCAATCATAATTTTGCCCATTTCAGCGCTGTCGCTTTGGTCGGTCATTCCGGTATTTTGTACCTGAGCCCATGCAGTTGCCCAAAGTAGTTGGATAATAATGAGTGATAAATTTCGAAGAGATTTTGTCATCTTGGGCAATATAATTTGTTTGTTTAAAATATCGAAGAATGATTCATGTTTTTACAAGTATACTTATTAACTTCACCCATTGCCATGACACCCGAAGTTATTAAATTTTTTGCCGTTGCGCTGTGGAGCAGTTTTAAATTCATGCTTGGATTTTTTATGGCGCTTGGATTTGGCTTTAACTATGTCGAGTCGATACTTACTACCACATTAGGTGGTTTTCTTGGAGTGTTGATTTATCTGTATTTATGGGGACTAATCATAAAACTGAAGCATAAATTCTATCCCACTAAGTCAAGAAAAGGTATTAAGGTAAACAATAGACTACGCTGGCTGGTAAATTTTATTAATAAGTATGAAATTTATGGAATAGTGGCATTAACACCTGTATTTCTCTCAGTGCCGGTGGGTACCATTCTGGCCAGCATGATTGAAAAAAACAAGTGGCGCATAAAGGTTTATATGTTTGCAGCGTTTGTGCTTTGGGGCACATTGCTTTATGGTATCTATGCTTGGTTTGGCATCAGGCTTGATGAGCTGATGTATACCTTGTTCTAATTTTGAGTTGGTTTATATTTGCGACTCATGATTTTTACCGACACCCATACCCACTTATATTCCGAGCAGTTTAAAGCAGATCGTGCGCAGATGATGCACCGAACACTTGATGCACGGGTACGCAGATTGTTTTTACCCAATATTGATGTACAGAGCATACAACCAATGCTGGATTTGGTGTGGGAGTTTCCTGAAAATTGTTTTCCTATGATGGGATTGCATCCTTGTTCTGTAGATGAGCATGTGGAGGCGCATCTATTTCAAATTCAAAAGTGGTTTAAGAAAAGAAAATTCTATGCTGTTGGAGAGATTGGATTAGACTATTATTGGTCGACTGAATTTAAGGAGCAGCAAATCAGTGCATTTAAAAAACAATGTCAGTGGGCTATTCAATACGATTTGCCGGTAGTTATTCATTCGCGTAATTCAACAGCCGATATTATTTCCATTATTAAAGAAATCAATCATCAGAAATTGCGTGGAATTTTTCATTGCTTTAGCGGAACATCTGCGGAGGCTGAAGAAATAGTATCGCTAGGTTTTTATCTGGGAATTGGCGGTGTGCTCACTTACAATAAATCAACCCTGCCTGATGCAATAGCAAATATTGGATTGGAGAAATTGGTACTCGAAACAGACTCGCCATATCTTGCACCTATACCTTACAGAGGCAAACGTAATGAAAGCAGTTATTTATTAATGGTAGCTGAAAAACTTGCAGAATTAAAAAATATATCAGTTGAAAAAGTGGCAGCAGTAACAACAGAGAACTCCATTAAAATTTTTGGAGTATAACTAGAAGTTTGTTTTAAAAAGCTTTACGGCAATGGCAAGCAGCACGATGCCAAAAAATTTACGGATAAGTAGTAGTCCAGGTTTCCCAAGTATACGTTCTATAAATCCGGTTGATTTTAGGGCGATATAAACAAAAACCAAATTGAATAGAATTCCCATAAGGATATTTTCAAAAGTATAAATGGCTTTGAGTGAAATGATGGTGGTAAGGGTGCCGGAGCCTGCAATTATTGGGAATGCTATTGGAACAATGCTCCCTGTTTTTTCCTGTGGATCATGGCGAAATAAATCAATTCCCAAAATCATCTCAAGGGCAATTATAAAAATAACAATGCTACCTGCAACCGCAAAGGAAGAAACATCTATTCCAAATAAACTTAGCAGGCGCTCCCCGATTACTAAAAATAAAACCATTAATATTCCTGCAGCTACTGTTGCCCATCCAGAATCGATATGTGCATTCTTTTGCCGCATTCCAATAATGATGGGCAGCGCACCCAGTATGTCAATTACTGCAAAAAGTGTAAGACTTATGGTAGAGATTTCTGTTAAAGATAATTTCATGCGGGGTGTATTTCTTTAGGTGTAAACAAGAACAAGCATTGAAACCAGGTATAAAGCATGATGCCCGCTTGACGCTCCAGATAATTTTCGGTAAAAAAGCAGATGCTCATAAAAACAAGAAAAAACAAGTATGTAATTTTTTTATGCTTGATGGCATGTTTAAAAGATAAAAACAACGAGCAAATAAAAACCAGCAAGCCTATAATGCCGGCAGAGAACCAAATATTAAGATACTCATTATGGGTGTTGTAGTTGAAGTTGGAATAAACATGGGTATTAAAACGGCTCAAGCATTGATTTAGTTCGTACTGTACATCTCCTGTCCCCACGCCAATCAGCCAATGTTGTTTAAGTGTTTCCCAATTACAAAGGTAAATACCTGCCCTAACATTGGTGCCATTATCATTGCTTCCGCTGGGCGCATGCAAATTGGCAGGGTTTGTCATTTCCAGAATGCGGTTTCGGGTAGAAGGCAATGCCATTAATGTGAGGATAAATAGAGCAGCGAGCAAAAAGGCAACCCAAGTTTTACCTATATTTTTAAAATGCAACAATGCCCATCCAAATAGAATAACTCCAAAGGCAAATTGTGGAGCACGAGCAGCAGATGCCGTTGCCATTGTTGTAAGCAAAACAGATAATACCAGCTCTACCCAAACCATTTTATTTTCATGCCGCTTTTTCCAGTCGCGCACCAGATTATTTAAGCTCAGAAACGCAGCAAAAAATAAAATTGCGGCATAGTAGGTAGGGTGTAAACCGGAATAATATTCCAGTGCATGACGATAGATTATTGCATAGTCGGTTACGTTTGGATCACTTATGGTTAATCCTCGAAAACGCATCATTAGGTTTGCATAAATTCCGATAGCAAATGCTGCTATTTCAAAAACCAGAAATAATTTTCCCCTCAACTTTTCATCAACAAGCGTTGGTCTTATGGCAAAGGCAAGCGGGAGTCCCAAGAGCAATAATTTTTTTTGCAACACTTCAACACCTTCAGTTGTATGCGAAGTTTGTGCCATTGCTGCTGCAAAAACAAAAAAAGGAGCACTGATAAGCAGCATCTTCTTCCAGTCAAAAACATAACGACTTTCTGCAAAGGCAGAAAATACGCAAGCCGAAAACACAAGCATACCCATTCCGGAAATCTGATGTGGCATAAACAGAGGAAATGCGGATGCAAGCACAAGTGCCGCTATTTTAAATTTATGAAGCATTCCCACTTTTTTCATGTAATATACGTTTAACTTCTTTAACAAAGTTTGTATTAAAGTTCTTCTCTGCAAATTTAAGTGCTTGCTGCCTGATATTTTCTGGAAGGAAATCTTGCTCCTTGCTTTCAAATTGCATAACAGCATCTTTTATTTCTTTTGCTGTTTGGTTTTCAAAAAATACACCTGTTTTCCCATCTGCAACTGTTTCCAAATAGCCACCCTTTTTGTAGGCAATAATTGGCGTTCCGCATGCCTCTGCCTCTACGGTAGTAATTCCAAAATCTTCTTCGGCTGCCAAAACAAAAGCTTTTGCCTCCTGAATATACTTCACCATACGGTCTTTGGGTTGGTAGCCGAGGTGCACTATATTATCGTTACAGTATTTTTTTACCGTGTTCCTATCAGGGCCATCACCAATAATAAATAACTTTTTATCAGGCATAAGTCTAAATGCTTCAGAAATCACATGCATTTTTTTATAAGGAACCAACCTTCCAGCGGTAACATAAAAATTTTTTCTCGGCTTAGGTGCTAGGGCAAAGGAGTCGGTATCTACCGGAGGATACACAACAGTAGCATCTCTATTATATATGCGTTTAATCCTCTCGGCAATAAAACCTGAACTGGCTAGAAAATGATCCACTCTACCTTGCGTTTCCAAATCCCACTTACGTAGCTTTGCCAACTCATATTTAATATAAAACGTAAATGGTTTGAGCATGGGGTTCATCAATTCTAAATACTGCTCTTGTAAATCCCAAGCGTATCGTATAGGCGTATGGCAATAGCAGATATGAATTTGGCCCGGTTTCTTTTTTACGCCTTTTGCTACAGAAGAAGAGGAAGATACGATTAAATCAAACCTTGATAAATCCAGAGATTCTATAGCCTTTCTATAGAAAGGCAAATAGTTTCTGTACAGTTGCTTGGCAAATGGGAAATGCTGAATAAAACTTGCATTTATACTTCTGCCATTTAATAAATATTCTCTGTCGGCTTTGCTTAAAAAATCAATCAGGCTAAAAACAGAAATTTTATCCGCCTCAATTTTTTCCCAATCGGAAGTAAAAGGGTTTTCACGTAAATAACTTTTATCTGTAAAGCTATTCAGAATGGCGCGCATTACTTTCTCTCCACCGGCACTTACGGTATACCAATCATGTACGAGGGCTACTTTCATTTAATATCTGGCCTCAAACTTAGCTAAAAAAAAGAATCTGTAAGTGTGGTAAGTGCCGCAGCTGATTTCTGATAGGAGTGAGCAGTGGCAAGTTGTCTGCAGGCCTGTACATTTTTATGTTGGCTTTGAATCATTTGGCTTAGCACAGCAGCAGCGGCTCCGGCATCATATGGATTTACAAAAACGGCAGCATCTGTATATAATTCCTTATATACAGGAATATTGGATAGCAGCAGTTTGCAATTAAAATAAGCGGCCTCCAGCACCGGTATGCCAAATCCCTCATCTAAAGATAGGCTGGCAAAAATTTCTGCTTTCTTGTAGTGGGCAATCATCTGTGCATTATCCAAATAGCCTGCAAAAATGATATTTGGATTTGAGGCTGGCAGTTGTTGTTTGCCAAAAACCGCATTCTTAGCTCCGCAAATAATGAGCTGATAGCCGGGTAAATTTGCCTGTTCAAAAGCTTTAATAAGCGTTAGCAGGTTTTTTCTGGGGTTAATTGATGAAACAGTAAAAATAATTTTCTCTTTGTGTGAACCAACTTGGCTTTGCAGCACATCATATTGCAGGCCGTTACCAAAAATGCAAATGGTTTTTTCTGCTATTCCCAATTCACTTATGAGCTGTGCTTTAATGGTTTGGCTAACAGTAATTACCTTTTGGGCTCGTTTTGCAATTTTGGGTATTAGAAATTTGTAAACAGCCGCAAAGCTCTTGTTAAACCATTTCGGGTGATGCAAAAAAGCCAGGTCATGAATGGTTACAAACTGATTTTTATATAGGAGTGGTGCAGTATTGCATAGGTTGATGAGTAAGGGGGAGCCTCTTTTTTTTAAATATGCGGGCAATTCAATCTGCTCCCATGAGTAGCTTTTGGTTTTTCCAATGGTAACAAAATCTAGATGAGACAGCTCAGCGGGAAGAACAGTACCCATTGGTGCAATAAGCACAAACCTACAGGACTCCCGCTGGGAAAGGTGTCTGCAAATTTCACGCGCATACAATTGAACACCTGTTATGGTCTGACTAAGAAAACGGGCATTGATATATATTACCGGTAATTTTTCCACTCTTAAACGATGGGGAAGATAACGCTTATCAGTCAAATAGATAAATTGATTATGGTTAAATATTCATAATATTGCCAAAACCACCACATTCTATTTAACACTTCTTAGAACAACCGTAATGGAGTTCAATCAAAAAAATCACCCCTTTTTAAGCATTGTTATTCCCGTTTTTAATGAGCAGGAAAATATTGCAGTTCTATATAAACGGGTTGTTGACTCCGTTTCACCCAATGCATTTGAAATCATTTTTATTAATGATGGTAGCTCTGATTTTTCATTAGGATTAATAAAGGAATTGGCAAGCAATGATAACAGAGTAAAATATATTTCCTTGTCGCGCAATTTTGGCCATCAGTTGGCAGTATACGCAGGTATTGAAA
Organism: Bacteroidia bacterium; assembly: GCA_044351265.1. GTDB lineage: Bacteria > Bacteroidota > Bacteroidia > UKL13-3 > UKL13-3 > JAJTFA01. The sequence continues at coordinate 129,071 of JBILGC010000001.1, read as the reverse complement.
AATCTAAAGGAGAATGTTTGGTCATTATGGATGCAGACCTACAGGATCCTCCGGAGTTAATACCGGAGTTATTGTTAAAGTTAAATTCAGGGTTTGATATTGTATATGCCAAACGTAAGAGCCGCAGGGGCGATTCATTTTTTAAAAAGTTAACTGCCAAATTATTTTATCGCATTTTGAGAAGTATTACCGCGGTAGATATTCCCATTGATACAGGTGACTACAGGATGATAAGCAGGCGGGTTAGAAATATTATTATACAGATGCCTGAAAAGAACAAATTCCTCAGGGGTCAAATGGCGTGGATGGGATTTAAGCAGTCGTTTATTGAGTTTGAACGCGAACCACGTTTGCATGGCAAAAGCGGTTACTCGTTTAAAAAAATGCTCAATTTTGCTTTGGATGGTATTACAGGGTTCTCCCATTTCCCTATCAGGTTGGTAACGTATATAGGACTCATCATGTCCCTTGTTTCTGTTTTAGCCATTATTTATGCTTTGGTTTCAAAATTTGTTTTGCACTCAACGGTAAAGGGCTGGACGTCTATGATGATTTTAATGACACTTATTGGAGGTACACAATTGTTTTGCATGGGCATAATCGGAGAGTATATTAGCCGTATTATGAGTAATGTAATGAACAGGCCTGATTATTTAATAGAGGAAACCAATATTGAAAAGAATAGCTAAGGCATCAAATGGAAATCGAGGTAATCAAGTTTAAAATACTCAAGCTGAAGAGTATCATCAGTAGCCAGGGTTTTGTCGGAGCATACCATTTTATTTCAGGGAAATTAAAAAAGCGTTTTCACCAGCGGAGATTTTATTTGAATATGATTCAAAATAATCAACTCTCTGCTGTTCAGAAAAAAGTCATCAAGGGCGAAATACAATCTTTCTCTTTAAAGCCACTCATTTCTATTATCATGCCGGTTTATAATGTTGATGAAAAATGGTTACGAAAAGCCATAGCATCGGTAACCGATCAGTTATATGAGAACTGGGAATTGTGTATCGTCAATGATGCTTCAACGTTTGCTCATATTAGGCTACTGCTTGATGAAATCAGTACAAGTGATAAGAGAATAAAGGTAGCACACAGGGAGAGGAGCGGGAATATCTCTGCAGCCAGCAATGATGCTATTGGCATGGCAAAAGGAGCATTTATTGCCCTGCTCGATCATGATGACGAGATAACCCCTGATGCATTGTATGAGGTGGTAAAATTGATAAATCACCATCCGGATGCAGATTTAATATACAGTGATGAAGATAAGATTAATGAGCAGGGACAGTATTTTAATCCGTGGTTCAAGCCGGATTGGTCTCCTGAGTATTTACTTACACATATGTATGTATGTCATTTCTCTGTATACCGAAAAAATCTAGTTGATGCTGTCGGAGGTTTCAGAAGTGAATTTGATGGAGCGCAGGATTATGATTTGTGTTTAAGGGTATCAGAAAATACTATGGCAATTTATCATGTGCCAAAAATTCTTTACCATTGGAGAACCATTGCTACTTCTACGGCACTGCAACCTACGGCAAAACTATATGCATATGAGGCAGGCCGGAATGCTGTTGAACAACACCTCATTCGAACAACAGGAGGAGGTGCAGCTTCGTTCACCGATTATTATGGAGTTTATCGTGTGTCACACCTACTCCAAAACGCACCGCTTGTTAGTATAATTATACCCAGTGCGGGCAAAGAAGCTATCATTAGAGGCCGAAAGATCTGTCTTTTGTTGAACTGTTTGGAAAGCATAAAAGCAAAAACGACTTACAGTAATTTTGAAATCATTGTAGTAGACGGGGGCGATATTGATGCATCCTTGGTTAATAAATGTTCTGCCTTTTCTGTGAAGTGGGTGCATGTAAAGAAACAGTTTAACTTTTCTGAGAGGATTAATGAAGGTGTTAAATCATCTTCCGGTGAATATGTAATGCTGCTGAATGATGATACTGAAATAATAACTCCTGACTGGATTGAAAAGATGCTGGGTTTCGCATCGCAACCTGCAATAGGTGCCGTAGGGGCTAAGTTAATAACAGAACAAAACCAGATACAACATGCAGGCATCATCTTGAACGATGGTGCACCCGGCCATGTTTATTATGGCTCTCCTGATTTGGGTCAGGGCTATTTTAATGCACTAACCGCCTATAAAAATTATCTGGCAGTAACAGGGGCTTGCCTTCTTGTTGAGCGAAAGAAGTTTGACGATGCCGGTATGATGGATGAATCCTTTCCGGTTAACTTCAATGATGTAGATCTTTGCCTACAGCTACACAAAAACGGATTGAGAAATGTGTTTGTCCCACATGCCGTTCTCTATCATTTTGAGTCGCTCACCAGAAAGAAAGGATATGAAGCCAATGAGCTTATCCGGTTTAGAAATAAATGGTCAAGCTATACTCCTGCATTAAAAGACCCCTATCATCACCAGGCATTGTTTATGTATCCTGCCCTCATCCAATGAAAAAACTGATTATTTACTTAGGTTTGCAATATTCAAACAATGCTCATCTATAAAATTCAAAATCTCTATCATCTGGTTTATACCATTGCCTTAAAAAATATTAAGGTAAAGTATAAGAATTCTCTTCTTGGCTACATGTGGAGTCTGCTGCATCCACTTGCCTATCTGATTATTTTCATTTTCGTTTTCAGTCAGGCATTTGCGAATGTAGAACGCTACCCTTTATATGCATTGGTAGGTTTGGTTTTCTGGACTTATTTTAATAACTCCATGAATCAGATTATTCAGTCTATTATTAATAATGCAAGCATTATTAAAACAATCGCATTGCCAAATATTCTTTTTCCTTTGAGCGCAGCTTTTGCGGAGCTGGTAACGATGCTGTTGTCATTAATACCCTTTTTTGCACTTATGTTGTTTTTTGGTTTACAAATAACCTGGCACACAGCATTAATTTTTCCTGCCATTATTGTTTATGCCATTTTCACTATTGGCATTGGAACATTTATGGGCACTTTCAATGTATTCTTCCGAGACATAGGCATATTATGGAATACTCTTTCACCTGCTTTATTTTATTTCACCCCGATTGCTTACCTGTCTAACCTTATTCCGGACAAATATCAGGTATTTGTTCAGGCAAATCCGCTATTTCATTTTATGACCCTCTTTCGCGATATCTTGTTTTACAACCGAATGCCTTCCGTGCAAACTTTGCTCATTACTTTTATATTGGCGGTGGTTACTTTCGTTTTGGGGCTGTTTGTGTTTAACAGATATAAAAGAGGCTTTGTATCAAACCTATAATGGCAATGAGTGAAGACTACGTAATTTCAGTAAGAGACTTATATGTTAATTTTTGGATAAGCAGCAGCGGAGTTAATTCCTTTAAAGATGCTGTAATGCTGTTTGGCAAACAACGGGCATTGCAAAAAAAGCAAGTACTTAAAGGACTCAATCTTGATATAATAAAAGGTGAATGCTTTGCCTTGATGGGAAAGAATGGTTCAGGCAAGAGCACATTGCTCAGAACGCTCGCAGGAATAATTACACCCGAAAGTGGCAGTATAACTATTAGAGGTACTGTGGCCCCGCTTTTGGCAATAGGTGCTGGTTTAGAGCATGAACTTTCCGGATATGACAATATAAAAATCCTAGGCACTCTCATTGGCCTTAGAGGAAAAGAGTTAAAAGAATCGATAGAGGTAATAAAAAACTTTTCTGAGCTGTCGCATGATGATTTAAATATGCAAATTAAACGCTACTCAGCCGGTATGATGGCCCGTCTTGCATTCAGTATTTCAGTTTGCCGCATTCCCGATATTCTGATTGTAGATGAAGCATTATCGGTAGGTGATCAGGGCTTCCAGGAAAAATGCGCAGATCGAATCAATGAAATGAAAGCAGCGGGCACCACAATTATTTATGTTTCTCACAGCCTTACCGAACTTAAGCGCATTTGCACTAGAGGAGCGTGTCTGGAAAATGGCCGCATTGCCAAAATAGGCCCAATTGATGAGGTGGGTGCATATTATGATCAATCATTTCATTAGCTTGGCATCAATAAGAAATCGAATAAAAACAATTGTTGGAGCCGATGCCGGTTTTGGGCAGGCATGTTTTCGTCTCGCATTTTATTTCTATGCATCAAATCCCATTAAAAAACTCTTTAGAAAGTTCATGTGCCAAAAGTGCAGTGAACCAATGTTTCTGCAAAAGAATATTGCAGACTTAAAAAAAATTGATTCTATAGAAGGACCCCTTATCAGCATCATTATTCCTTCAAAGAATCAAAGCCAACTTCTTAGGCAGTGTCTGCTATCGATAAATAGCAAAACCGCATATAAAAACTATGAGATAATTGTTATTGATAATGGCAGTACAGAAAAAGTATTCTATGAATTAATGGATGAGGCGCGCATAATTTTCAAGTTGTTTCATTATGTGCAGACGGATTCTTCTTTTAATTTTTCTTCCTTGATTAACCTCGGAAGCAAAATAGCATCAGGCCAGTATTTGGTTATGCTAAATAATGATACGGAAGTAATCAGCGCAGATTGGCTCGGCACGTTATTATCTTATGCCGCTATAAGTAATGTCGGAGTTGTAGGCTGCAAGCTTCTTTATCCCAACTCTACTATTCAGCATGCAGGGATCATGATATATAAAAATGGTATAGTTAAACACCTATTTGCAGGTTATGATAGAAACTGTACGGAAGTTTCGGTTTGCAAAAATTACCCAGCTGTTACTGCAGCAGCCTTAATGGTGAGTAAAGAAAAATTTGAAATGATAAATGGCTTTGATGAAGCATTTGCTGTAGATTTTAATGATATTGATTTTTGTCTTCGTTTACAGCAAAAGGGATTCATTAATCTTTATATTCCTGAAGCAGAGCTTGTTCACCACGAATCGGTATCCAGACGTCACCCACTTTCTCATCCAGCTAAGTACAAGCAATTTAAGCAAGAACAGCAACTGTTTATGCACAGGTGGATTACCAGATAACGCTGCGAAAATATCTTCTTAAGGTATTCATAAAAATATTTTTATGAATTCTAAACCAGGTAACCTTATATTCATAAAACTCATTACCTTTTACCATAATAATCGTAACCGGTACAAAATTCCCTCTCAAGCCTAGTATCTGAAGCACTCCTTTGAAGCCCAGTTTACGGTTTTTTGACTGAAATTTTCGCTGAATATCCCTTCTGTAGTCGGTGTTTATTTTATAGTAAAGGGTATTGCCTAAGATGTTAATTTTCAGAAATAACTTATCAAAATTATCCCGTTTGTCAACCACCCCCCAGCCATAAATCTCCATACAGTTATAACCAAATATTATCAGGTCAATATACTTTGATACCCTAGTAGCCTCAATGGGCTTAAGGTCTTTGATTCCTTCAACAGCCAGTTTAAAAGCCTGCTTCTCCATAAGATAATTTCCTGCATATCTTGCCAAAACATAATCTCTTGTAGACATAAGCTGACTAAGTCGTTTCTTATATAGCCTTGCACTTGCAGGAACGCGATAAAGACTCGTAAGTTTGTCAACGTAGGAGATGTTTGATGGTAAAACATATTTTAGCCATAATGCCCAATCTTCCAAAAACTCTATTTTTTCATCAAAACCGCCATATTTTTCAAATAATTCTTTCTTGAATAATACGGATTGAATGGGGAATAAATTATTGTTAAGCAACTCATCTTTCTCAGCAGCAAAGTCGTGCTTGGCATCAAAATTCTTTTCAATATAAATGTATGGATTAGTTGACTTTATTTCAGTGCTTACGCAAAAGGAGGGGGAATGCACCAAGTCCGCCTGAGATCTGAGAGCTTCATTTAAAAGCACTTCAATATGGTCTGCAAAAATCAAGTCGTCATCATCTAGAAAAGTCAGATATGTTCCGCGTGCTTTACCCATTCCAAGGTTCCCTGCATAGCTTCGTCCTTTTTGCGCATCGGTAAAATAATATTGAATATTGGCTTTATTTTGATATTTTTCTATTAAACCCTTTGCTGTATCTTTACCATCCTCAACGACAACTATTTCAATGTTGGGATATGTCTGGTTGATGATGCTTTTTATTGCTTCTTCAAGCACAAGTGGGCGTTTGTGTGTGCGTACAATAATTGATACGAGGGGTTTTAAAGTAAATTCCTGCCATCGGACATTTTTATAAAAAGCACCTTTTCTTGTCAATTCATAATCCAGTTCGTGAAACTGCGGCTTAAAATTTTTATTCAAAAGTCTTGAACTTTTTTTTCTAAAAGTCAGGCCCTTTCTCAGCGATCCGCGTAACATGTTACGCAACCTTGACCCCTGATCTTCAAACACCGGATATTTACTGTTTATTACAGCGCTAATAATTTTATAACCATCTATGATTTGAAAAATACTGCCATACTTATAGCGCAGCATCAGATTGTTGAAAATGCTGTTATAAAACTGTGTTGGTTTTATTTCGTCTTCTTCGTTATATGAGTAATGAAAAACTACACATTTCGGACAGTATATAATACGGTAATTCAGTCTTCGAAGATGCCAGCTTAGATCTACATCTTCGGCATACATAAAAATGTTTTCGTCAAATCCACCAATGAGTTCAAATATGCCCCTTTTCACCACAAGTGCAGCACCACTGGCCCATGTTACTTCTCTGCTTACAGGATTATAGTATTTTGGGTGTTCATATGGAAACTGCCTAAACTCCCATGCTGCAACCTGCTCATTGGCATTATATATTTCAGCCGCTAGCTCGTTCATACATTCAGGTGTGAGCTCCGTATCAATGTTCAAAAAGAATACATAAGGCGATTTCCCGGCTTTTACACCTAAATTATTGGCTGCTCCAAATCCCAGATTTTTATTGCTAGGTATATAGGTATATGAGCCAAGTTTTTCTGCAAGCGACTCCTGGTTAATTAATTCAAGATTGGTTACTTCAGGACTATTATCTACCAGAATCAAATTAATTTTTTTTAAGTCGTAGTCAAGTTTAGCAATTGATTGAAAAAAGCCTTTTAACCACTTATCTGAATGATATAAAACAGAAATGATATCAATATTCATAGTAAATAATACGCTTACCAGATGTGGCGCAATATACTAAAACTTATCTGTGCAGTGTTTGCTAAATATAGTAGATTGGGGTATCATAAATATGTTATTTATTTTTTTACTTTTGCTTCATGCTTAATAAAATATTTCGCAAACTCATTACACAAGACATTAATGCAAGCAGCGCACCTGAAGCAATCCTGGAAGAGAAAGATACCGTGAATATACACCCTGTTTTTACCCGTTATGACATCATTAACAAGCTAATTGAAAAGTTTGGGTATAAAACTTATCTCGAAATTGGCGTAAGAAATCCGGAAGAGTGTTTTAATTTTATTGTATGCGAAACCAAACATGGCGTAGACCCTGGTGCAGAGGGTGATTACAAGGTAGATTTTAAAATGACTTCTGATGAGTTTTTCGCGCAGAATACATTCAAGTATGATATCATTTTTATTGACGGCCTGCATATCGATGAGCAGGTAAGCAGAGATATCAGTAATGCACTCAAATCAATTACAGATAATGGTACTGTGATGTTACATGATTGCAACCCACCAACGTTGCACCATGCGCGTGAAGACTATTATGACTTTAATACACCTGCCAGGGATTATTGGAATGGTACAGTATGGAAAGCCATAGTAGATTTCCGTGCTTCTGGGCTGGCAGACACCCACTCTTGTCATGTGGTAAATACAGACTGGGGCGTGGGGATTATTAGAAAGTCTCAAACAGGTTGTCGTATCACAAACGATAATCCATTTTATGCTTTTAGAAAGTTTGAGCAGAACAGAGAGCAATACCTAGGGCTCATTAGTCTTCAAGCATTTCATGAAATGTATACCTAAGTTTTGCTAGCTCTTGTATTCTAGCAGTTGATACAATATCCCATCTTTTAAACCGGCACTTGGTGCATGCAGGCGCTCAATACCTGCCCACTTCAGTATCTTAATATAAATTTCTGCCGAAGGCTCAATAACATCAGCCCGGTCTGGATTTAGTTTATACATTTCTATACGCTCATCGTAGCTTAGTTTCTTTATTTGCTTATAAAAGCGCTCTAACTGCTCAAATGTAATGTGTAGTTCTGTAGACCCGGGATTTAATAATGCAGCAATTTTATTGATGGTGCCACTGGTGGCTATGGCTTTTGCATTTTTAACATCAGTCAGATGGTTTTTAACATACTGCTCCATTGCATCCCAGTTTTTCTTTTTAATGGCGCCATCTAGCAACCTAACTGTTCCTACATCAAATGATACGGAGTCAAAGGCTCGTTTATTTTTTATCACAGTCATTTCTGTGCTTCCGCCACCCACATCAATGGAGAGGTAGGTTTTATCTTTTTCAAATAAATGATTTATTGATTTAAGAATGAGCTCTGACTCTCTCCTTCCGTCAATGATTTCAATTCTTAGACCACAGCGCTCTTCAACTTTCTTCACTATTTTATCTCCGTTTTTTGCTTCGCGCATGGCACTTGTTGCGCAGGCCATATAATGCTTCACATCGTAAGCCTCCATCAGCAAACTAAATGCCTCCATAGCCTTGATAAACATTTGTTTCTTTTCACTGCTTATTTTCCCCTCTTTAAAGGCATCATCGCCCAGCCTTATGGGAATGCGCACAAATTCCACACGTTTAAACAGCTCACCTGAGCCTGGCTCATTTACTCGTGCAATTTGCAAACGTACTGCATTGGATCCAATATCGATGGCCGCTATTTTCATTTCATATCTTGTTTATTGTTATCTCAAAAATTTTATTTCAACCACCTGATTATCCATGGTAATCGGTTTATTTTAAGTTTATAGTACGTTTCTTTTTCTGCTCCAAAACCTTTAAAAAATCTCGCAATGCCGGGTATTTCAGATCCTTCAAAATCAAAAACTACCTGAAAGCCGCAACGCTGCATCAGCATATAATCTATCAGTGCATACATGGCTCTCGACTCTTTTCCTTTTGCAGATGCGGTTCCCAACAGATAGATTGCCCGATTGGCAAAAAGTAAAAATAACCCTCCGGCCAGCAACTCCTCATTATCATTATACACTCCATAGGCCATCATCATCTTTTGTTTGGCTGCTTCTTTGCATAATTGCTCCAGCACGGCATAATCTGATTTACCTACATTTTTTGTTTCAAGGCCTTTGTGTTTTTTATAGAACTCAATAATATCAGAAGGCTCTGCAGGTTTAATAAAATGATTAAACTTTTTTGCTTTCTTTACATTGCGCATGCAATGCTTATCATAACCCTTTGCAATCTTATCGTACGGTTTGTTTAATTGAAGAATATAGTTTTTTCTTTTTCTCAGTTTAAAGTCAAGGTGCTCAAAATGATTTTCGCTATTCAAATGAATGTCTATGAACCTATATGATTTAGTAATGGCTCTGATGAAATGAATAACTTCTTGTTGCGTTTCTTTTGATTTAAAAAACACGCCCAGTTGTTGCGTAAAAAAGGGCTGATACAAGTATTTGATACCCCATTTTTTTTTCCAAGTTAGGGGCATCACACTTTCATAATCTCCGCTAACCAGCGCTTCCCATCCTGGCGATACCCTATCAAGATACCAGCTAAAGGCATATGGCAGCGCATTGGTGCATTGCTGCACACAAACATCCCACTTGGTTTTATCTATCTGCTCATGTGTTAAATGCTGTATCATTATGGCTGCATTTTTATCGAGGCTAATCTATGCATTTTCTCAAATACTTCTCTCCATTCCATCCATCCTTCTGCCTTACTTAAATTGGAATTGTGCCAGATGCTTATAAACATACCCCCTGTTTTCGCAACCTCGTTCATGCAGCTTTCAATAGTTTGTTCCGCTTCGTGTGTATCAAGTTTCATTCCATATCGCAGAGCAGTATCCATAACGGCTGAAGGATAAAGCAGTAGCGAAGTACATTCATTGGTATGTAGGTTAAAAAAATAAAAAGGATTTGAGGTAGATGCCCTGAATCCGCAATGTTTGGAATAGCCCATACTGTAGTCAGCCTTTATGCCTGCTGCAGCAAGCATGGTAAAGCTGTATGGTAGGTTTATTTTTAAAAAGTGCAGCCTGCTTTGGTTTACATTCTTACCCGTATAAGCCTCAAGCTGCTTTATTTCTACCTGCAGCATTTCATGGGTGCAGCCGTAAGAAGGATGAATTCCGCAGGCAAATTCGCGCGACAGTTTCATCGCAAGAGCCCGCATATCTGCACTTATCGGGTCAATGTTTTTATCAAACTGTGTTCCTGTGCGCAATAGAAAAAAATACAGCAGGGGCACCGAATGGTTCTGTGCTGTTTTGCTGATGTAGGTGTAGGTGTCGTATGGATCTTTCTCTGCTCCTGCTATTGTTTGTAGCTGTTGCAACGCATCAGTTAAGCGTAATTCAAAGATTGCCTTTATTAGTTTAGCAACACCGCGCTTCACGCCAATACCTTTATAGCGGTAAGCAAAGTCAATATCAATGGTGCTTAAAAACTGAAATGGTGGTTTTTTTATCATCACCTCAGGAAAAATTTGTCTGATCACATATCCTAACTGCTCTGCCCAAATATCAACCAAAGGTTTGTTAAGAAATCCGTTTGTATATGCTAATGCCTTCTCATGCATGAAACGTCCATGTTCATCCGTATCCAATGCATTATATTCTTCATAGCGGCTAAGTAGCCAGAATACTGCAGCAAAAATGTCAAATGGAATGGATGCCCCAGCCTGTTCAAAAAACAAATGCTGCCATTGCGGATGTTTTACTACGGCTATTTTTTGATTGACTATAGTGGTTTGCTGTAATAGTCCATTGGGGTAAATATGAAGTGCACCAACAATGGCAAAAGCACTGTAATTAATCTTAGGCAGGGTGTATTCCTCAAAAGTTTCCCGGTTGGTGCAAATGCGGGTTTCCAGTCCCATTCTTCGCTCAAGCAATTCATGCACCACATAGCGCAGGCGAGGGCTGTCTTTTTCGCTATAAATCAGAATCATGTTTGCGGCAATTTAAGAAATATTGTGATTAAGCCGATAAGCCCTTAATTTGCAGCCTTATGAGCGAAGAATTATTTAAGAAAGTGGTGAGCCATGCCAAAGAGTATGGTTTTGTTTTCCCTTCAAGTGAAATTTATGATGGCTTGGGCGCAGTTTATGACTACGGTCAAAATGGAGCAGAACTAAAAAATAATTTGCGTACCTACTGGTGGAAATCCATGGTACAAATGCATGAAAATATCGTAGGTATTGATGCTGCTATTTTTATGCATCCTCAGGTATGGAAAGCAAGCGGACATATAGATGGTTTCAGCGATCCTATGATTGATAATAAAGACTCTAAAAAACGCTACCGTGCCGATCAGTTGCTGGAGGATAAAATTGCACGCTATGAAAAGGATGGCAAAACCAATAAGGCACAGGAACTGCAAGCAGCCTTAGATAAAGCCATGACCGAAAATGATTTGCCTGCGCTGAAAGAATTGATTATTGCCCACGAAATCGCTTGCCCCATAAGTGGTACACGCATCTGGACAGACGTAAGGCAATTTAATCTGATGTTTAGCACCGAAATGGGCGCAATGGCCGATGGTGCAGATAAAGTATACCTTAGGCCCGAAACTGCTCAGGGCATTTTTGTAAATTTTTTAAATGTTCAAAAAACAGGAAGGATGAAAATTCCTTTCGGTATTGCCCAAACGGGTAAGGCTTTCAGAAATGAAATCATTGCCCGTCAGTTTATAATGCGCATGCGTGAGTTTGAGCAAATGGAAATGCAATTTTTTATCAGACCGGGAACACAAAAAGAGTGGTATGCCCATTGGAAAGAAGCACGCATCAAATGGCATGAGAAATTAGGATTTGGAAAGGATAAGTATCGTTTTCATGATCATGTGAAACTCGCTCATTATGCAGACGCTGCCGTTGATATTGAGTTTGCCTTTCCATTTGGATTCAAGGAGCTGGAAGGCATACATAGCCGCACAGATTTCGATTTAAGAAACCATCAGGAATTGTCGGGCAAAAAAATGCAGTACTTTGATAATGACATAGACGAGAACACCGGTAAGCCTTACGGAAACTACATTCCTTATGTTATTGAAACATCCATTGGTTTAGACCGTCTGTTTTTAGCCACGTTGTGTGCCTCATACAAAGAAGAAGAAGTAGGTGAAGGAGATAAAAAGGACACACGTGTGGTACTTAATTTACCACCGCAACTAGCGCCCTATAAGGTTGCTATTTTCCCGCTTACCAAAAAAGATGGCCTGCCGGAAAAAGCCGAGCAAATAATGAACGAACTGAAGGCAGATTATACCTGTTTTTATGAAGAGAAAGATGCCATAGGAAAACGTTACCGCAGGCAGGACGCCTTAGGTACACCTTTTTGCATCACTATAGATCATGATACGCTGGCCGATGAAACTGTGACCATTCGTTACCGCGATAACATGAAGCAGGAAAGAATTCCTGTCAATCGCATCAGCGAAATCATTGCTGCTGAAACTTCATGGAAAAAACTATTAATTTAGGATGGCAGTAAGGGATGATTCAACTCAATTTACCGCCCATAACTTCAGGTTAATAATTGGTATAATTAAGCAGTTGTCATTTTTTTATAACAATCGTCTGCATGTACTTTCGTTGTTGTATTGATATTAAGATTTGATAGATTCCTGGCCCGACATTTAAATTAAGAGGCAATGTATTATGGCCAGCATTCAAATGCTCTGTTTTGCTCCAAACCTCCTGACCCAACATGTTCATCAAATACATCTTAATCGGTTGCTGATTTGGCATGTTTATTTCCAAAGTAATTAAACCATTACTTGGGTTAGGGTAGACAATCAAATCTTTAAGTTCCTCAAAATTTTCAAAACCAACAGTCCCTATGCTAACTTGCTTAGTTGTTGTATCGCTGCACCCCTGTGAATTAGTTACAGCTAGGGTTACTACACCTGTTCCATTACTTATCCATTGAACTGTTGCGGCATTGGTACCTTGACCCGATGCGAGTATGCCATTGCTTACAGCCCAGTGATAAGTGTGGTTCATCTGCTGAGTTGCAGTATAAATATAGGGAGTGGCGGTTTTCACATTTATGCTATCTCCTAAAATTATACCTGCACTTGAATTCGGATTAACCACAATGTTTTTAAATAAGCTGTCTTTGCATCCATTATTTGTAGTAATTTTAAGTTTTATTTGATAGGCTCCAATGGCCAAGTATGACAATGAAGGATTAGGTTGAGTTGATACATTACCACCACCAAGCTCCCATAATCTTGAATAGGTGCCGCTGTCTAAAGTTGTGGAGTCCTTGAATTTGAAATTATTTTCATTTAAACACTGTGCAGTATCATCTATTAGTATTCTTATATTCGGCAGAGGTGCACTGTAAATCCTTATGGTGTCAGATGAACTGGTGCATCCATTCGCATCTGTAAGTTTAACCATATAATTACCTGGTAGTGTGACTTTAACCATTTGATTCTGGCCAATGCTAATGTTGTTTCTTAGCCAGTTATAATTATAACCTGCAGCCGCGCTTAAGTTAAGAGTATCATTTTTACACAAGGCTAGCTTATCATAACTTACCAATTTTGTTGGTAATGACCAAACAGAAACTTCTACACTATCCCGAATAGTATGGCTACCTACACTAAAATCGCAATAGTAGGTAGTGGTCTTTGATGGATTAATGTTAATGGAATTAGATGTTTCATTAGTAGACCAACGGATGCTTGGTGATGTATTTAAAAATGGAATTCCATAATATATGTGGCTTATTTCCTGATTTGATAACGTGCGATTCCAGATACCAATATCATCTATTTTCCCATTCCAGAAAAACCTGTTATCTCCAGAGCCAATTTTGAAAGGTAAAGCTATGCCTTGAGTTAACCCGTTAAAATTGCCAGAGTCAGTTAACACCCCGTTAAAATAAAATTTAAATTTTTTTACTGAGTCGCATGTAAAAGTTAAATTATGCCATGCATTGACTGATGGTGTTTGAGAAGAGACCGCAGCGCTTGTCCCTCCGGTATAGAAGGATAATCTATTTGGCACATTAAAAGTAAATGGGGGGATAGGTAGCACAATTGAAGCGTTCAAAATTCCAATAGATCCGGTTTGAAAATTGCTGGCAACAGACTGGTCTCTGCCAATTAGTAATTTAGCATCCAATGTATTATTACCTGTATTGGTGCAGAGAGCATTTGTTGTGAACCAAATCGAATATGTAATAGGATAATTATTGATATTACTTAACGATGGGATTGTTATGTATTGATTCACTCCGTTGAAGTTATAAGCAGAATTAGGCTTGCCATTTCTGTCAGTTGATAGAACTGGACCATACAAATTCCCATTATTTCCATTAAGACTTTCGTCATTAGGATTACCGTTGAATGGCCACCAGCTAATGAGACCATTTTTTGGAACAGGTTCGCCTGAAGTAATTGTATTCAATACTATACTACTCCCAAGACATATTGCTGTATCTTTTTGTTCGATTCCTTTGATGAAAAATAAAACGGAGCTGTCAGTGCTTATGCATTCCAAAGTGTTCTTAACGGTAACTTTATATTTTCCACTGATTTTAGTCCAAATACCTTGGGTGGTATCTCCTGTGCTCCACCTATACTGATTGGATCCAAGGCCGGCATCTAGCCAAACACTATCTTGTTTGAGCACAAGGATAGTATCTGACAATGAAAGAATAGGTGCGGCTTTTACTATTATTTTTATGCTATCCGTAAGACTGTAACTACCAAGTTTGAAATTGCAGTTATAGGTTATATCAGATATAGGAGAGATTATTATTGAATTCGTGGTGTCACCTGTGGACCATCTTATTTTTAAACCTATGTCTGCTGATTGCAGTGTCAATTTGGTTCCTGAGCAGATGGCAGTATCTTTTTGTTGTATACCTTTCACAAAAATCACAGTTGTACTATCAGCAAAATCACAGCCTAACGAGTTTTTTACAGTCACCTTATATAAACCTGCCGATTTTACCCAAATTGATTGAGTAGAGTCACCTCTGCTCCAATTATAATTAAAAAATCCAGCCCCTGCATCTAAAAGCATACTGTCTTGCTTAAATACTACAGAGGTGTCATTGAAGATGGTTGTTATATTTGGCGATACATTTAATACAATTGAATTACTTAAAACATTTTTGTTTTTTGCTCTTAACCGTAAATAGTACTTTCCTGCATTTACGTTTAATATAGTATTGATTAATGTAGTAGCCTGAATAAAATTATTAAAAGTATCAACCTTGACTAATGAAGAAAAGATAGGATTTAAAGAAAACTCAAGGTAAGCAGTGTCAGAAGAGATGTTTCCCTTAGATATGCTAATATTTACGCTACTATTTGATAGAGCGCAGCTGATAGTCTTGATGTTAATGTATGTGCAGGGGGAATCACAAACCTTTATATCATTTGGATACTGAGGGGATATACCGTAGCGTTGTGACCCTGACGATGCATATTCTGTGACAATTCCCCTTATAAACTCCAATCTGGTTCCAACCGCAGGCGCTTGAAAGGTGTTTGCCACCTTAGGAATAGTATCCTCATTATCATCCCTTCTATAATAGGCTGAAACATCTCTTATATCAATAATATTATCTGAGTCGTCTTTAACCGTCCAAAATGTTCTGCTGCCGCTGATAGTACTGCTATGCACCGTGACATTTTTAATTATTACTGGAGTACCTTCCCATTGCTCTGCAGTTTGTTTTTGTGCTGATAGGGCTACAGAGCCTCCTCCTTGCATTAAATCTTGAATATTGATTTCATTCCATGTAACCGCAGCATTATTAAGCGGAAGGACTTCAACGGAATTTGAAAAATTAGTATTATTTCTAATTAGGTTGATTTGTGTTTCTCCCTGAAAGTCTCTTATAACTCCAGTAACTCTTACTCGCTGTCCCCTTACAAAGTTCTGATAAAAATTTGTTTCAGAGTTCAGCTGAGTTAAGGTTGCTCCTGTTCCTGAAGGCTCACACATAACCAATACACCGCTCCAAGGACCACCACCAACTCTTTGTATATAGGCAGCTTTTCTGTTTGGTGAAAGGCCATAAATCATGGGGTTTGTTACAACTATACCTTCAAACCTTACAGTGTCTCGATAAGCTGTGTTTTTAAAATTTGGTGAAATATAATCAGGCAGGGTGTTGCCAATTGTACTTAATCTTACCTGACTTACGAACTGAATGGAGTCAATAGGTAATATAGGATAAGGGTTTTGAGCTAAAACACCTTTAGTAAATATAAGGTTTACCAAGCAAATGAGTGTAAATAATTTGTTTCTCATAGTGATTATAAAATTTAAATGGGTGCTTGTAAATGCTAATTGCTCTACTTAATTTTTTGCTTTCAAATTTATTATTAAAGTTGATAATTTTGGTTTTTGTAATTAAAAAGTTATTCAATTGAATAGAAACTAAATTGGAGTTAATTATAATACTCCGTATTGATTCGATTCTGATGTTCATTCTTCTTCAGATTTGCATACCATTATTTATGAATTTCGGAGTTTTTATACCGAAAACGGGTCTTTTAGTATGTTTATATTTCGCTTTAAATTTAGGTATTGGAATGAAAGCATCAGTGCCTGGTAATATTGTTCATTGATTGAGTTGCCAAACTAACAATGCGTTGGATGAATTAATAGGCTTTGAAAGTAATCATTGAGTTGCACAGGTTTGTGGATTGCAAGGCTATCCAATGCCGCAGCTGTGATGCAACGCTATCATATGCCCTTGACTTTTTGGTTTCTTTTTTGTTTACAAAAAAGAAACTGCGGGTTTGGGGCGCATAGCCCCACTTGGTTTGTAAAAACTCAATTTATGTTTTAGATAATCCAATTACAAACAAATTCAACTATTTCTGAATGGTTTTATGAAGCTTTCGGGTATCAAAACCGTTTGCTTCCAAACGCCCAAGAATCTGTACGTAGGTATCATTGTGCATCTCCGGTGTTCTACATAAAATCCATAAATATTCTCGGTTCGGATGGCCAACCACTGCATAGCTGTAATCATCAGCTAGATCTATTATCCAATACTTACCTCTAAATGGCCAGAAAAACTGAACTTTTAATTTTGCATTGCCTGTTCCTTCCTCAACAAATGCTTTCCCTTTAATATAAGATTCTTTGCCGCTTATGCTGTCCTTATTGCATCGGTTTTCTACAATTACATAACCTTTTTCAGACAGGGTATATTCAGCAGTGGTGCAATGACATCCTTTCTGAAAACGCTGAGGAAAAGAAGCAATTTCATACCATTTACCGGCATATCTATTCAGGTCTACCTGCGGCACGGTTTTTAATTCGGGGTATTTCGTTCTTGTTGTGGCCATTAAAATGAAAGTGGTTATAAATAAAATAATAAGTAGCCATAAACCCTTGTGCTTTATGGGTAAGTTGTTTTTCATTCGGTTAAGGTAGTTTTCCCTGTTCTTATTAAAAGTGATCAAGATCAGGTGTTGCTTTATAATAGGAATGGCCCCATTGTGAGTAGAAAAAAAGCCACCTCTGTTTAGAGGCAGCTTTAGTTTTTTTACCTGTAGTATAGTTTGTTAGGCGTTGATGAGTGATTTGTAATTAGCTGCACTCATTAGTTCGGCTTTGCTGCCAGTTACTTTAATTTTAATCATCCAACCGTCTCCGTAAGGATCGTTGTTTACCAGTTCAGGTGAGCCATCAAGTTTGGCATTTACTTCAAGCACTTCTCCTGTTACAGGCATAAACAAATCAGAAACAGTTTTTACTGCTTCAACCGTACCAAAAACATCATGCTCGTTAACCGTTTTCCCAACAGAGCTGATATCAACGTAAACGATATCACCCAATTCTTTTTGAGCAAAATCAGTAATGCCAACATAAGCAGTATCGCCTTCAACGCGAACCCACTCGTGGTCTTTGGTGTAAAGAAGGGTTTCAGGAAAATTCATAATCGTTTGTTTTTTGTGGCGGCTAAATTAGTATTTACCCTGATTAAAAAAAATCTATTCTAGCAAGTCTTGCTACTTTCGCTTGCGGTAGGCTTCAATAGCCTTTCTTACATTACCGTGTTTAGCAAGCAGCCCTGCAGCTATTTTTTTATCTACACCTAATTCCTCTTTAATCATTTTGGTGCCTCGTTCAACCAGTTTATTATTGGTAGGCATCATATCTACCATTTTGTTTCCTTTTACCCTTCCCAGTTTTATCATCAAAGTGGTACTAATCATGTTTAGTACCAATTTTTGTGCTGTTCCGGCTTTCATGCGGGTGCTGCCGGTAACAAATTCAGGGCCCACCACTACTTCAATAGGAAATTCTGCCACAGAAGCAACCGGACTATTTTTATTGCAGGTTATGCATGCCGTTAACACACCTTTATGGCGTGCAGTGTTTAATGCCCCAATTACATAAGGTGTGGTGCCACTGGCAGCAATGCCAATGAGCACATCTTTCTTTGATATTTTGTGAGCCTGTAAATCTTTCCAGCCTTGTTTGGCATCATCTTCGGCAAACTCAACCGCTTTTCTTATGGCTACATCCCCTCCGGCAATAAGGCCAATTACCATTCCATGAGGCACTCCATAAGTTGGCGGACACTCGCTTGCATCTACTATACCTAAACGCCCGCTTGTGCCTGCACCAATATAAAACAAACGGCCTCCTGATGCCATTTTTTTTAATGCTGCATCAATCAATTTTTCAATTTGCTTTGCAGATTTTTTTACTGCCAGAGGCACTGTTTGGTCTTCTTTATTTATGGAGCTTAGCAATTGTTTAGTACTCATTTTTTCCAGCTTGTCGTACCTGGATGTTTGCTCTGTGGTTTTTATCATTTTTGCGGTCATACTTATTAAATCTTTTTTAGCGCTTGCGGGTTCATATATTTGAAAACGTTTTCAAATATCGTAATGGATAATAAAATCAAGTGGCAACCTTTTATATACGGATTGTTGATAGCTGCCGGAATTGCCATTGGCATATGGCTTAAACCTGCTACAGGTAACCGCACCCTCATGTTTGGGGGTAAAAATAAATTTACCGAAGTATTCAATCTTATTCAGCAGGCTTATGTTGATACGGTGAATCTAGATGGCATGGAAGAAGAAACGCTGAATGCCCTGCTCAATAAATTAGATCCGCACTCCGTATACATTCCTGCTAAAGATTTGCAAATGGCCAATGAGCAATTGGAAGGAAATTTTGAGGGAATTGGCGTTGAGTTTAGCATTTTAAATGACACCATTATGGTGGTGAGCCCTATTGAAGGAGGTCCCTCTAAAGAATTAGGTATACAGGCAGGCGACCGCATTGTGAAGGTGGATACCATCCTTGTTGCAGGTGTAGACATTACAAATGAGCAAGTATTTAACTTGCTTCGCGGACCTAAAGGCACCAAGGTAAAGGTTGAAATCTCTCGGCCGGGTAATAACAGGCGTTTAACTTATGAAATTATCAGAAATACCATTCCCATTTACAGTGTGGATGTAGGTATGATGATTGATAACAAAACAGGTTATATTAAAATATCTCGCTTTGCTGCCGAAACGCATAAGGAATTTATGGCAGCTTTGGATAAACTCAAGAAGCAAAATATGCAGCAATTAATCATTGACCTGCGCGGAAATCCTGGTGGTTACCTCTCAGCAGCCACTGCTATTGCAGATGAGTTACTTGATGATGATAAACTAATTGTTTATACAAAAGGGCGTACACAACCGCGCAGTGATTATAATGCTGAGCGTGCAGGGTTGTTTGAAACTGGTAGGCTGGCTGTGCTGATAGATGAAGGTTCGGCATCTGCTTCAGAAATACTCTCCGGAGCTGTGCAGGATTGGGATAGAGGAGTTCTGGTTGGCCGAAGATCTTTTGGGAAAGGACTGGTTCAGGAGCCTTTTGAACTCAAAGATGGGTCGGTAGTGCGTTTAACCGTTTCAAGGTATTATACTCCATCAGGCAGGTGTATTCAAAAACCATATCAGGATGGCTATGAAGCCTACGAACATGAGTTAATGGATAGGATGGATAATGGAGAATTGAAAAATCAGGCACGGGTTAAAATTACTGATACAACCACTTATTTTACTTCAGGCGGAAGAAAGGTGTACAGCAAAGGAGGTATTATGCCTGATTATTTTGTGCCACTGGATACCACATACATCTCAACGTACCTGCTTGAAGCTATGTCTCAAAGTTTATTGAATCGCTTTGCGGCAAACTACCTTGATTTACATCGGAGTGAACTCATGAAATATGGATCTGCAAAGAGCTTTAATGAAGGCTTTCAAAAAAATCTGCTTAGTGAGTTTGTTTTGTTTGCTTCGCAAAATAATCTTGAACGAAATGAAGATGATATACAGCGCTCAGGAAAGTATTTGACACAAACCATAAAAGCATTAATTGCAAGAGGTTTGTGGAGAGATAATGGCTATTTTACTGTGATGAATTCTTCCGACAGGGTATTGCAAAAAGCCCTCCTCGAAATAGAGAAGGGCTTGCCGAAAGTGTTAAAACCTTAATATTATTTTCCTTCAATAAGCGAAAGAATCTGCTTGTCCATTGGCTCCACTTGTGAAGGAAAATACTTCACAAATCTTCCTTTTTCATCAATCAAAAACTTACCAAAGTTCCAGCGAATATTGATATCTTCTTTGCCGTTAAATTTTTTTTGTGTAAGCCACTGGTAAATGATGTGCTGGTCTTCACCTGCTTTTACATTTACTTTATCAGTCATCGGAAATGTAACATCGTAACGCAGGGAGCAGAAATTCTTAATCTTATCATTAGCCCATGGCTCTTGGCCACCAAACTGATTGCATGGGAAAGCAACAACAACTAAATTATTGCTATAGCGTGTATACAACGCTTGCAAATCTTTGTATTGCCCTGTGTATCCGCACTGAGAAGCAGTATTAACCAGTAATACTTTTTTGCCTTTAAAATCGCTGAAACGAATGATTGATTTTCCATCAAGCGACTGTATGCTTAAGTCGTAAAATGATTTTGGGGGAGTGTTTTTTTCGGTTGGAGCCTGCATAAATGCTGTTAGCAAAAGCCCACAAGCAGCAGCAATTAAAAACTTCTTCATAATTTATAATAATAAAATAGATTGTTTAATTTCTTCCATTTGCCACTGTGGGGTGGAAGTAGCCCCGCAAATGCCAATACGATCATTTTCGCTGAACCAGCTTTTATCCAGCTCTTCCTTGGCACTAACAAAATATGTTTGCGGATTTATATCCTTACATACATCAAATAGAACTTTGCCGTTAGAAGACTTCTTGCCCGCAACAAAAACAATCTTATCGTATTTGGTGGCAAACTCACGCAATTGTATATCTCTGTTTGAAACCTGGCGGCAAAGGGTATCATTAAAATCAACCTCTACGCCTTTACTTACCAGTAAATCTTTTAATGCATAAAGGTTTTTGGTACGCTTAGTGGTTTGGCTAAATAGCTGAACTTTTTTTGGCAACTCAATATGGTCCAGTTCTTCAAATTTCTCAATTACGATGGCTTCACCATTGGTTTGCCCTTTAAGGCCGGCAACCTCAGCATGGCCATGTTTCCCGTATATTAAAATTTGCTCCTTATCATTGTAGGCTTCTCTCACTCTATTTTGTAATTTTAAGACCACCGGGCAAGATGCATCTATCAGTTCAATATTATTTTTAAGTGCTTTCTGGTAAGTTTCAGGAGGCTCTCCATGTGCACGAATCAGCACAGATTCATTGTGAAGCTTGTCAAACTCATCATGGTTTATGATTTTAAGTCCTTTTGCCGTGAGGCGAGCAACCTCCTCGTCATTGTGCACAATATCCCCCAGGCAATAAAGGCGGCCTGTTTCATCCAAGATATCTTCTGCCATTTGTATGGCATATACCACACCAAAACAGAAGCCTGAGTTGTCGTCTATGTCAACTGTTACGTTCATGCAACTGCAAATGTAAACACATTTCAGTGATATAAAGTTTAAAACAAACAGGTTATTTATAAAAACAAAAGGCTGGGTGTTTGGTTATTAGAAAGTACCATGCAAGAAAATACCGAGTTTGAAAGTTATTCCGGAGAAGCCTCTCTTTCTCCCATCCCGCTTAGCGTTAGCTCTCCGCCCATCAAAGCCGAAGATAAAAACCAGATTAAGGCCAATGCCGTAGAGGCAATGCATCATTATGCTGCGCAGGAAATTTCTATGCTAAAAAAGCAAGCTGATTTAATTATGCAACAGGTGAGGGAAATAGAACAACGCCTTAAGATTTCAGAAAACATTTATCAATCAGATATACGTTTTGTGCCTGTAGTAAATCAAGTATATCATCTTTATGAGAAGAACGATTACTACACGCTTTCTTTGGTTGGACCTGAGGAGTGGGGCCGTTCTAAGAACTCCAAGAAATATGTTGCCTCTGTTAAACTATTAGGCGACCACAGTTGGGATGTGGTGCAGAAAAAAGAGCAATAATTCGCTCAGCAGTTGTCTTAATAGCCACTATTATTCCCTAATAAGTGTTATAGTGCCGTGCTGTTCTATATTATTCCCTAAATTCTTTTTAATCTTTAGCAAATAAAAGTACACTCCGGGTGTAACTTCTTCATTCAGCATATTGCGGCCATTCCAGCAGTTTTGGTAATTGGTGGTTTCAAATTGTAATTGACCCCAGCGGTTGTATACTTTAAACACAATATCATCACATTTCGTCAGGCCTTCTATTTTATAACAATCATTTAGTCCGTCATCATTGGGTGTAAATACATTTGGTATTTTCACATCCATTGCGCTGTCTCCATCAATAAAAAAGGTTTTAATCATGCTATCTGCGCAAATTTTACCTGCATTGCTTACAAGGATTACTGTATAGGTATTGCTTTGCTTATAAGTGTGTATGGGGTTTCTGAGATTTGAACTGTCACCATCTCCAAAGTACCAAGTGAAGGTTGTATTGGTGCTTGTGCCCGAATTGTTTACAAAGCGGGCTTCAAGAGAGCAGCTGTCTCGATCCAACTCAAAAGCAGCAGCAATTTTTTCTCCCACCAAGATATTTCTGGTAAAGGTATCTGCTTTGGCACAAGCTGCAGAATCTGTTATAATCATCGTTAATTTATAATTCCCCTCTGCATTTAAAGTGTCTGTATAGTTTAAACTATCGCTAACTATAACACCGTTCAGATACCATTTGGGCTTTTTCGGATTGGTTGAAGTGTTTGTAGCTTTAATAATTGCCGGCAAACAAAAAACAGAATCATTTAAGTTGAAGGAAGCCCCTAGCAAATGAGTTGCATTATTGTAGTTGATGACTTGGGTTGCGGTATCAGCGCAAGGTGTTCCGGGTAGTGTAATCAGTGTAATGGTGTAGGTGCCGTTTTGGTTGTAGGTGTAAGCTGGAGTTTCGGCTGTGGAAGTGTCGCCATTGCCAAAGTCCCAGTAGTAATGAATGACATCAGTCGGGTTGGCCGAAACCGATTTGTTTTTGAAAATGAGATTGGGGGAGCAGGTGTCGCGCCACACCTCAAAATCTGCTTTAGCTGCAGGATTTACCGTATAAATTCGAGTAAGCGTATCGAACGGAAAACAGGTAGCCGTGTCAAATACAATAAGCCTTACAGAAAATGATTGAGCGGTGGTAAAAGTGTCTTTGAGCTGATTGCTTATACTGTCTTTAAACACATTATTGATGTACCACCAACGTTTAATTCCATTAACAGATGTATTATTCATCGTAATAAACGCGGGCAAACAAATAGGCTGCGGAGTCAATGTAAAATTGGCTTTGAGAATGGATGGTAAAGTATCCAAAGAAATGGTTTTGGTTATTTCATAAGGACATTTGGCGAAGGGGTTACTTATTAGTTTAACATTGAAATCTCCTCCAGAAGGAAATGTGTGTCTGGGAGCCCTTTCGAAAGAACTAGTCCCATCACCAAAAAGCCATTTATATCCAATGGAGTCTCCGGGTAAAACCGGAGAGGTATTAATAAATTGAACACTAAACGAACAGCTATCCCTTGTCCATGTATAATTGGGATAAACTTCAGGAAACAAATGAAATGTTTTTTGTAAACTATCTGCTTTGTTGCACCTCACTGTAGAGTCTGTTACAACAAGTTTAATTTCATAAACTCCTTTATCGTTTAAAAACAGATCTGTATCCTTGCTACTACTAAATAAGCTATCATTCAAATACCATCTGAATGTGGTTCCGTTAAATCCGGTAAACCGCAGCGGAATAAGATTAAACTCGCACCATAAGGTATCGTTTGGTGTAAAACCAACTTTAAGGGAGAATTTATTATCTATATAGATTTTTTGAAGCAGGGTATCTGCGCATGCCGATCCTACATTCATAATGAGTTTTACATCAAACCAGCCGGTATCGGTATAAATATGCGTTGGATTTGTAGCATGCGAGGTATCGCCATCCCCAAATAACCAGAGTAATGAAACAGGTGTTGGATTTAGTGTGGTAGACAAATTGGTAAAAACCACACGAGGCTCGCAGCTGTCTATCTTAAAAGTGAAGTTGGCATCAGATAAAGATCCTTTCTCAATTGTTTTACTAATGCTATCCACAATGATGCAGCGCGAAGAATCAATAACCACCAGTTTCATGATGTAGATGCCTTGTGCTCGGATGGTATCGGTATAAGCAGAGTCGGTTGAACGTAATACCCCATTTAAATACCATTTGTAATATTTAGCATTGTAAGATTTACTGGTGAAGCGAAAAAGAGTATCGCCACATGAGTTGCGTGGCTGCACAGTAAAATCTGCTATTACTGCATTGTTTTTTCTGAAATCAATTTTTAAACCGACATTACTGCACCGTACACTTAAATTTCTTGGGGCATAGCTATTGGCAGTTGTTGGGAAAGCGCCATTCGGGCCTTTACTGCAACTTGCGCACACACTTTGATATACAATGCCTCTGCGGTCAAACCGACTGGTACCTCCATCCACATGATCATCTTCGGCATTTTCGCCAAAATAAGTGGCATAAAGCAATGAATCGGCATTGGGTTTCAACACAAATAAATAAAAGTCTTCTCCATCTGTTGCAGACTGAATAGCATCAGAAGTTAGGGGGAGGTTTGTGGTTGAGCTTTGGGACAAACCGGCACGCGCGTTTATTGAGATGCCACCATACAATGAGGCATAAATATTACCACACAAGTCAACCATAAATGCACTGGGAGAAAGCGCATTGTTTGAGAGATTATTTCCCAATCTTGCGGAGAAACGTAATACATTTAGGTCATAATTAAAACTGCTGATAAATATAGTTCCCCTTGGTGTGCGATATGCACCCGGTGTAGGTGCAATGGTATCAAAGTTTTGGCCATACACATAAATGTCGCCATTGGCGTTTGATTTAACAAAATAACACTGATCGTATCCGGCACTGCCCCAATACATGAATCGTTCAAGATTTGCTCCATTGGCGCTTATGCGGGCAATCCATCCATCTGAAATTCCTCCACTGTAGGAATTGACAACCACACCAGTTGTTGTTGGTTTGTGTCTGCTGTGGGTTCCACCAACTGCAAAAATGGCCCCATTGGGCATTACCTCAATGGAGTTGAGCGTTTCGTTTAGCGTGTCGCCAAGAAAACTGCTCCATCGCAATGTGCTCAGTGCACTATCAAACGTAAACAAACAACCATCCTGAACGCCACTTTTATTTTTTTGAAAAGCATTGGCAGTAGTGGGGAAGTTGAATGAGTTCGTTACAGACCCAACTACAATATCTCCGTTTAAATCTATCTGAACTTCTCCGCGCATCTGGTCCATATAGTTCATGCAAAGCGTATCGGCCAGAGATAAGCCATCACTATGACTGCCTCCAATAAAAGTTGAGCCAATCAATGCGGTACCACTATCATTTAGTTTGGTTAGCACAATATCAAAGGAGTCATTATGTGTTCTATCAAATGCATTATTTGAGGTTGGATAATCTCTTGATAAGGTAGAACCTAAAATGACCAAATGGTTAAATTTATCGGTAACCAAGCTGTGCACATAATCCTGATTATCTCCACCTAAGTAGGTTGCGTATAGCAGGCGGGTGCCATCATTATTGTATTTGCTTATTGTAATATCACAAGGGTGTGCCCTTTGTGGCCAAGTTCCTGCGCCACCGCCAAATTGCACCTGAAATGCACCGGGAGTAATCGGGTAAGCCCCTGTAAAACTATTTGTAATACCTGCGGTATATAAGTTGCCTTCAAAATCATAGGTGGCTGCAGCACCGAAATTATCTGCTGTAGAGCCAGAGTAGGTAGAGAATATCAGTTCAGGATCAATTATAAGGGGCAGATCGTTTCGATAGGAGCCAAGCATAAATCCAACTTTACTGTTTTCTATTATTCGGTATTCACATGAAACAGCTACTTGATGCCCATTTATAATTTGATAGGCAAATGGCCTTGCCTCTGTTAAGGTGTTGAACGAAGTGGTTATCTGAAGCAAACCGGCTATTTTTTTTATGCTTTCTGCTCCGGCATATTGCCATATAATTTCATTGGGATTAGCATATGGCTTTACCACAAAATCATATTTTAGTGTGTTTCGGATGCTCCCATAAATAACCATATCAATACCTTTGTAAAGGCGGTTAATCTGCACCTTTTCAAAAGCTTTTACCCCGACTTGCCATTTAGATGAATTGCTGCCCAAATAAAAATTATAGTAATGAGTAAGTGGGGCGGCTCCCATAACAACCTTATTGGGTAAGGCATTGTTAAATTGCACATCTAATCGATGACCCCTCACCAAATATGGATTAAATCTGTTTCTAATACTTTCATGGGCATCCCGGCTCATTTTTGCCATATCATCCGGGTGATAGCTGATATAGGAAAGGCCTCCGGATGTTACCTGCATCAGATTATAGCCCTGCCTTTGTTCAAACAGCACGTCTTGAGCCCACTGACCCTTGTTTTCAATAAATTCAGTCTTTACAACTTTGTGTTCGGCTAAAGTCTGTCCCTTTGCTAAAAATATTAGCATCAAAAAAGAGAATAGAAGTAAATAAGACCTTACAATCAATATTTTAGCCAAAAATAGGAATGCTACTAAGGTAAGAATATTTCATTTGTTAAGGCTATTATGATGAAAGTTTTAACTAAATTTTAAAAATTGCAACCTTCCCTTCAACAAATACATCTGTAACACTAACCCATTAAAAAAAGTGAGTGATTTTAATGAAAATGAGCTGATAAACTCATGTTTAAAAGGGGACCGAAAGGCTCACAAAAAACTATACGACTACTACGCAAGAACGATGTTTGGGGTTTGTTTACGATATAGCAACGGATACGAGGAAGCAAAAGACATCCTTCAGGATGGCTTTATCAAGGTTTTTACAAAATTGAACCAATATCGTTTCAGTGGTTCATTTGAAGGGTGGATGAAGAGAATTTTTGTGAACACCGCTCTGGAATTTTACCGTGTGAACAAGAATTACATGAATCATGGAGATGTGGAAATGGCTTCAGAAAATCCCCATCATGATTACACGGTAGAACATATGAGTAGAAAGGAAATATTACTTGCATTAAACAAACTTGCGCCTGGATACCGAACCGTACTTAATATGTATATCATAGAAGGCTACTCTCATGCTGAAATAGCTGAAATACTCGGAATAAGCGAGGGGACCTCTAAGTCACAATTATCAAGAGCTCGGGTATTGCTTCAGGAGGCAATTATTAAACAACAAAGTAAATGAAGATTACACCTAATAATATAGATGAAGTACTTAAAAAGGAGTTCCAAGATTTTGCTCCTGAACACCCTGATGTTTGGTCGGGAATTGAACAGAGGCTTACTTCAACAAATCCTGTTGCCCCGCGCCATGCTGCTCAATCTGCAATTAAAAATGGCCTAGCCTCTACAAAAACAATTGCATGGGTTTCAGGTATAGCAATATTGGCCGCATCGGTTGTTGCATTCGTGGCTATAATAAATAAGCAAGATGCTAAGGAAGAATTGCCCAAGCCTCAGCCTGCGGAGTTAACCTTGAAGTCTGGAGAGAAAAGCGTAGTTGCTAACGAGGAGAAAATTGCAGTTGAAAAAGCCCCTATGCCTGAATTTGATGCAGAACAAGCACCCCAGTACACCGCCAAAAAGATTATCAACTCAATTAAACAGCAATCAAATCAGATTATTGAGAATACTGA
This sequence comes from Bacteroidia bacterium, assembly GCA_044351265.1. GTDB lineage: Bacteria > Bacteroidota > Bacteroidia > UKL13-3 > UKL13-3 > JAJTFA01. The sequence goes on along the minus strand of JBILGC010000001.1, from coordinate 100,845 downwards.
TATTGAAAAAAGTGAATTAACTAAACAGGAAACCATTTCTCAATATCGTACACAAGGCAGTACTGAAATTACAGAATCGAGAGAAAAGCAATTCAATCATGATGATGCAACTGAATTCAAAACGCAGGTTATTCAAAAACAAGAAAACAATATTGGTAAAAACCAGTTGGAAGCTAACCGAACAGAAAAATCGCAATGGGAGCATGAGGAGCAAGCACGGTTAAAAATTCCGGGTTCATTCTCGCCAAACGGAGACTCTTTCAACGATGATTTTGTAATAGAAATTGAGAATGAAGAATCATTTCATTTAATGATTATCGACCTGAGTGGAAAGGCAGTATTTGAAACCCACAGTAAAGAAAAAAGATGGAATGGATTAAACCGAATAAATGGTGAAGAGTGTGCGGCAGGATGGTATGTTTATACCCTGATATATAGGCTAAAAGGGTCTGATGCCGATCAGGTTAAATCAGGAAAATTTAAATTGGTTAGATAAAAAATTGAAATTAATAAAATTTAAGTTTATGTTAGCGAGTCTTAATTACTATCAACTTAAAAAATTTGCCCCCATGAAAGGCATTCAAAACATTTATAAAAAAGCACTTCTTAATTCTATGAAATATACACGAATACTTTTACTTTTCCTTGTGTCAATGCTGTTGCAATTGCATGAGGTTTCGGCTCAGACTGTGGCAACTACAGTAAATCCTGCTGTAATTTGTGATGGCCAGCAAGCACAACTCGTTGGAACGGTTACAGGTTTATCTCCCGGTATTACGCCAACCCGTTACGATTTTTTTCTTAACGGAACCCTTATAGGGCAGAAAAATACCACCACTGCATCTACGGATTTTCCAACTCTTCCTCTTGCTGCCGGAGTTTATACTGCTAAAATTACAGTCCAGCTGAGCAACAGTTCAAACGTTACCAGTTCTGATGTTTCATTTAATGTGTATCACTTACCGGTACCACTTCCGGTTTCCGGAACCCCTTTGACTCAATGCTTCAGGGGCAATAACCTATGCTTCATCAACAATAGTTCTCAGAATCCTAATACGCCAAGTAATCCAATCGACTTTTATTTTTGGAACTGGGGCGATGCAACGGGCGATACAACTTATAATAATGGGGTAACTTGCCATAAGTATAGTTTTGCCGGCACTTTTACCGTTTTCTTGCGCGCAGTTGATAATAAAGGCTGTCGCAAAGACACTATTCTTTTAGATGCCGTTCGTGTAAATCAAAACAACCAGATTGATTTTGAATGGAGCATGTTATCAGGACCTTGCTTTAGCTCATGCTATAAATTTAAAAACCTCAGTGCTGCACCACGCCATAAGGCAAAAGGCTACAGATGGGATTTTGGTGATGGTAATTTTTATGCCAGCACCACCCAAAACGATTCATTTAGGTATGATACCATTACACATTGCTATTATACCCGTGGACCTTTTAATCCTAAATTAGCAGTTACAGATTTAACTGATTGCACTGATTCTTTAAGAAAAACATTCTCTAATACATCCAGGCCTCTGCCTGATAATATTGTTTATGATTTAGATATCACCACTTTTAAAAGAGACTCTACGCTCGGAAAAGATGCAGATACTGTTTGCGTGCAAAGTTTTAGCAGCACAGAAATTTGCTTTAAAGTTACACCAATGACTTTCTTGGCCCCCGGAACAGGAGACTTTGTTTGGGATTTTGGAGATCCGAATGATCCAACTATGCGTAACGAAGACTCAAGCGCATTCAGTGTGTGCCATGCATTTTCTGCCATGGGTACCTTCTTCCCTAAACTTATTATTAAGCGTGTATGTCCCGGTGTTATACCTTACTACTCTGCAATTGTTACGCGTTCGCGTTTCGATAGTATTTTAACACCTAGCGGTTTCAGACCTGCTGATAACGATTGGGGGCCTAATCCTTATGGTGTGCCACCTAATCAGGTTGTAAACCCGCAGGATACCACCTACACCATGTTGCTAGACAGGGTAAAAGGCAGTCGAGACTCCATTATTTTGGTGAGATCTGCTGGAGCAGAACAATTTTTCCTGCCTGAAATCCGCGACAGTATCTATCTCTACCGAGATGCAAATGGCTTAGGTGTTTATCTTTCAAAGGTACCACCGGTTACACAATTAAAAGATTCGATGAAAGTCTCCCGCGGAATGTTTGTTCAATTAATCTATCAGCCATTCGACAGAAAGCTCATTCACAGCGGTGATTCCGTTTATCCTTACAAGGGACGATATTCAAAACCTATCGTATGGATGCCTAAAAATGATTTAACAAAAAAACCGGGTACTTCACAATTAACCGATACCCTGTTCTTATATACCCCGATTCTAGACTCAATTGATAAAAGAGCTTACGGGGTAGAAGTAATAGGGCCGTTTGCCCGTATTGAAAAAACAAGTCCTCCCCCCGTACTTTTAAAGCCTTGGCAGAAAAATCAGTGTGGTCCGGATTACACAGTTGATTTCGTAAATACATCAATGACATTTAAGTCGCGTAAACTATGGATGCGCTGGGATTTTGATGATGATTACGCGCCAAAATGTACTTCCTTTTCTAATCCCAAAGCAGGTTATTTCCCTGTAATTGCCCCTCCTGCTGCACCACGATTTGTTTTCTTAAATGCGGTTGAGCAAGACAGAAACAGTGATCATTATTTTATCCATAATAAGCAAATTTTCCCTGGTAAGGTTAATTGTAAATTCTCTCACGATTCATTACCTCGACATAGTTATACAAATTGGGATAGCGTATACAACTGGTACCTTTCCGGTAAGGACTGGCAAACAGAAGCCACCTCCGGTGGGCCGAAGTATTGGGACCCGGTTAATAACCGCATCAGTAATGTTCAGGGAACTTATTATGGCCAACCATGGGCAAGGGTAGATAACCTTCCTCAGCCGGGTCAATTCTGGCCAGACCAAATACAGGTTGATCAGCAAATCAATGTTCGAAATTTACCTGACCCATTTGCTCACCTCAGGGGAGACTATGTAATACTCAATGGTGGCCAAATAAGGGCATTCCCGACACCTGGTCCTAACTCCATTACATATAGCAAAGATGGCAAAACTTATACTGTTGCTTCAGGAGATATGTTACCAGGAAGTACCATGACCTTCCATAAATATGCATTCCATAGAATAGTACAACGTTGTTTAACTGTTCGCTTAAAGATGGCTGATACCCTCAACAATGAGTCCGGAAATCCTTACCGCGCCAAAGGGTTAGATGCCAATAACCTTATTGTTGACGACAGTTTATCTATTGATAATTTTGATTGTAATGGAGAAGGAACGGTTCAGCTTGCTCTTGGTAAAGCCACTGCCTATGGTTTGGCTAAAGGTGGTAAAGAGTGTCCTGGAGATCTTACTACGGGTTTGGGTGCAAGAATTGATTTAAGTCTTGCAGGTATTGGTAACTACCCTGGTGTTACACCAAATTGCGGACAAACGCATATTTTGTTAAATATTGACTCCCTGGCCGACAGAAAGGATAATACACCCTGTGTAATAGATGGTTGGACAGGCTATAGAGGTGGCGTAACTCCTGGAGGATTAATAAGGCCTAATTTCAATACGTGTCCAAATGCTGCACCAAGACCGGGCTGCCCTTGGACAAATGCCCGCGGTACAAGCCTGGTTTGGCACTTTGGATACAATGCAGGTCCTGCCTCTAGTTTCAACTTCCCTCCACCTGCTGATACGATAGGGGGCTGGATAACGGTTGGTTTGCAGATAGGTTGCGGATGCAAGGAACTCACGCAAAGTATGCCACGCAATAATTTCCTTCAAAACGCTGCTACAATAACAACTACCCCTATTTATCAATTGTCAACCGATCCGTTTATTGTAGGCATGCCCGCAAATCCCGCACCTCCGGCCCCTCAGAGCCCTCCCAGTACTTTTGATCCTGCACAGCCGCAGTTTGTGGTATATAATTTCACTTATGGCGATACCATTCCGCAGGCCAATGGAACGCATCTGGATGTAAAATATTTTGATTGTAACCACTCAAACAATAAAACAAATACTGTTTGGTATCATAACTTTCTGAGAATTTTAAACCTTGAAGCCCAGTTTGATGTTTTTCCTGCTTCACAACCCGTAATTCCTCGCTATTCAAGTATCACACCATTCCAGCCTGGCACTTGTCGTTACAGGGGTAAAGGAGATGAAATTACTGTGCTATACCTCGATAGTATTATGGATAGTATTGCCTATAGCATTTGGGATTGGGGTGATGCTACCCAAACAGTAGACTCATTCTGGTATGATGGGTCCGGTGTTACCAATTCATTTTTTGAAAACGGAATACGCAGAGTAAGATATAATTTTGATTGTTTTGGCAATTGTGTGCTAATGGATTCAACGGTTTTCCCTATCCGTGCATCAGGCGTAGGGGCCACTAATGGCTTAAGACCAAGAACCCCGGGATTGTTTACCAATGTATACTACGATTTGTTAGACTGGTGTACCGGAGCACCCAAAGCCAACCCTCCATTTTATATTGCAGATACATCCATGATGTTCCTGCCCATTACACATAAGTTTGTCAGGTCGAGTTGGGAGGCAACCGGCAGTAATGATAAATCTGAGTGGAATAGCATTGTACACCTGATTGCAACCAGACAAAATTGTCAGCAGTTTTTTGCCATACCTGTAATAATAGGTGTAATAGATACTTTCTTCATCAAAGGGAAAGATGGTGTTGAAGATGTAGTGTACTGTGAAAATGAGCCTGTTTATTTTGATGACTCGGTTAGATACTGGAGATATGATTGTCAAAAGAGTAATTGCACCGATGCTCCGGGCCCGGCAAGAACCATCAGCAGAGATGTCAGGCCTTTAGGCCTCACAACAAATCCAAATTATGGCTATGATGCAGTTGCGGTTAAAGATGTGTTACTCATGCCTGGCTATGGATGTAATTTCATAATTGATACGGCTGATTTCTGGCGTTTCGAGGCAGGTAAACTACCTGAGGTTAAAGGCACTTTCCCTAACCCGATGTTCAGGTATAATCCAAATGGGACGGTGGTGCCATTGCCTGGATTACCGGCCGGTGATGCCTACGACATTACCTTACGTGTAGACACAACCCGAAGGGAGCGCATGTACTGGGATTTTGGCGATGGTTCGCCCATATATGAAGGAGTAAGTCCGGTGCATAGCTACGCTAATTATGGCCGATTTACAGTTAAAATGTATACCCGTGATAGTTTAGGTTTTTGGGATACTTGTGTGCGCTATGTAGATATTGTGAAGCCGATAGTGAAAATGGAATTTGCCAAGCGCGTATTCAATTGTACTGAAATATTTAGTGTAATGGACTCTTCCTATCTGCCTGCAGGGCTATCATCACTTGACAAGCTGGTTAGTAACTACTGGTGGTTTGGAGAAAATAAACTCGATACCATCACTCCTCAGGGGGTAAATATTTTTAATCCTAAGAAGGCCACTTGGCCATACCGCTCTTACGGTGAGTTTACCGTAAAACTCAAAGTGGTAACAGAACAAGGTTGCGCTGATTCTGCATATGAGAAAATCTTTATAAAAGGTCCGCGGCCGCAAATAAAACTTCTTAGCGATACACTAGGTTGCGCTCCTCTGAAAGTAAGGGTTTGGAATCTTGCAGACTCTCTGGGCATGCAAGATCCTTCTGATACGCCAACAGTAGAAACACTCATTTATTGGGGTGAACCTGGTGGTATGCCGGCATCGGTGCTTGGTAGAAGAGATACAGTAGAGCACGTTTATCAGGATTCCGGTGTATACCAAATTGTTGCAGTAGGTCGTGATACAAAATTCCCTGCACCTACAGGTTGTTTGCCTGCAATTTTCCCTGATACAGCAACAGATCCACTAACCGGGCAACTCTTTAACAGGCCAATAAAAATCTATGTGAAGAAGTTTAAAAATGAACTTAGTCCTAATGACACCATTGTTTGTATTGGTACTGAAGTTCAGTTCAGAAATACTTCTGATAATGCCTTTAATAAATTTACTTACAAGCGCTATGATAATGCAGATAGCTCTTTAATTGATAGTGTTGCAAGAAACCAGGCACCTCCTGATTTTGTGAAGTTCAAATTTGATAGCGTAGGAAGGTTTGAAATTCATTCAATACCTAGAGGCTTTGATCCTGCACAAATTCCTTTAGGTGCTGAGAAAAATTGCGAGGTGAGAGATACTTCATATATCAGTGTTGTTAAACCAACCCCTGCTTTCGATACAATCCGCCAAGACATGAATTCGGCAAAATACCTGATGAAAAACAACACAAATGCATCCTTCCAGAATTCTGATGTTTTTGAGTGGACCTTATACAAGGTAGGAGAAAGCACACCATATGTGTTAAAAGATGGTGAAATTAAAGGTGGGGCAAATCCTAAAATGGGCAACCTAAGCGATATGGATTTTGAAGTTGACTTTAAAAACGATACAGGAGACTTTAAAATTTGCTTGAAGGCATGGCATATTGAACCTCCGGCCGATTGCGCAGATACGGTTTGTAAAATCATAAGCAATAGATTTATAACCAGGATTAAAATACCAAATGTGTTTACACCGAATAGTGATGGTAGCAATGACAATTTTGTTATTGATATTGAGGGAGAAGATAAATATGACTTGCAAATCTTTAACCGTTGGGGCAATAAGGTTTTTGAAAGTAAAGACAGAACAAAAACCTGGAACGGTAAAGATATGAATGATGGTGGGGAGTGCCCTGCCGGTGTTTACTACTTTATTTTCAATTATCAACTCAGGGCTCAGGATCCTGCAACAGTTACAGGCACTGTAACACTGATTAAATAATTTCAAGCTGTAAAATTCAAAGCCCGGTTTAGCCGGGCTTTTTTTTATACTTAACAACCAACTGCTTCTTTCAGAAGGATGTAGTTAGATTGGAATAGAAAACATTACCTTTTTTTAAGTTTTTCTAGTTTCATAAAAGACTATTCGTTTTTACATAAATGGACAGCAGCTTCTTTCTTTTATTTATCTTGCAAACATGGCTGGTAAGCTAATCATTATTCCTACACCTCTCGGTAACCTTGAAGATATTACGTTAAGAGCGATACGCATGTTGAAAGAAGTTGAGTTGCTTTTGGCAGAAGATACACGGCATACCCTTAAATTATTGCAGCACCTAAATATTGAGAAACAAATGCAACCGTTTCATCAGCACAATGAACACCGAGAATTGCAGCGTATTGTTAATTTGCTTCATTCAGGAAAAAATATCGGATTGGTAAGTGATGCCGGTACACCTGGCATATCAGATCCCGGGTTTTTAATTGTGAGAGAATGTTTGCGCAACGATATTGAGGTGGAGTGTTTGCCCGGACCTACAGCTTTTGTTCCTGCACTTATTAAAAGCGGTTTGCCTTGCGATGCGTTTGTTTTTGAAGGATTTTTGCCTGAAAAAAAGGGCCGTCAAACAAAAATAAAAGAGCTTGCAGCCGAGGCAAGAACTGTTGTATTGTATGAAGCACCCCACCGCCTTATAAAGACTTTGAAACAACTAACTGAATTTTTTGGTGAAGACCGATTGGTTTCCGTTTCAAGAGAACTTACCAAAAAGTTTGAACAAACAATTAATACCTCATTGATAGATGCAGTTAAACATTTTGAAGCACATCCTCCAAAAGGCGAAATAGTAATCACTATTGCAGGCAAGAAAGATTGAAATTAAGTTGTTTTATAGCCTTGCGCCAACCACTGCTGTTATTTTTTCTTTAATGGTATTACCTTTTAGGTCAAAAGCTTCTAGATATATGATGTAGATGCCGATATTGGCTTTTTCATTATTATCATTAATGCCATCCCAGCTTATGGTGTTTTCGGTGCCAAGAATATCATTACGCATCAGTTGTTTTACCATACGCCCATTATTGTCATAAACGGATAATGTTCCGGTATAACCGTTTGCAGGTGTTTTAATATAGATGTTCAACAAGTCCTGATAACCATCTCCATCAGGCGAAAATATTTCAGAAGACAAGGATAACAATGAACGGCCCGCAGCAGATTGCATGTATTGCGAATTTTTGCGTGTTGGTGTTCCGTAGCCTGATGTTGCAGAAGCGGAAGTCCAGTTGGTACGTTCATTGCTTGCTCTATTATAATCAATGCGCTCAAGGCTTACTCCGTTTTTATCATCCAGTAAGGCAAAATGCATCTTGTCATCATAATTCAACTGATCGTATCCAAAACCTGCACCATCAACCAAAACGCAAACTCCTTCATCGTCATTCATTGACGGCAAATTGGTTTCTATCATGCTTAATTTATCGGAACCAAAATAATTTAAGGCAATATGATCAGCATTCTCTGTTAGTACAATGTATTGTTCCGGCAGTATGATGAAACCTTGAGGAGCAATTGCATAAATTTGATTAAGGCTATCCTTATCATCGGTATCAGCAATGCGAAGCGTCTTCAAATCAATAACCTTATTGCTGTTATTGTATATTTCAATAAAATCACTTCCTCCCGTATTGGGATTAAATAGCACTTCGTTAATAACCAAATCACCTTTACTAAAAGGTTCAGGCAAGCCAAAATCTCCGTAGTCACGGGCTTGAATTTGGTTGCCAGCGCAATCTGCAATGGAGTCTATGAGTAGCCTGTAAATGGTATTTTTTTGAAGGGGCGCAGTCAGATTAATGCATATGTCCTTAAAGTCAGGAGCAGATGCATTAACATTTGTAAATGCAACAGAAGGATTAAAGCGGTAACGGTTATGCTGCATTAGGCTTAGAGAATCAATCGACTCATTGAAGTATACCAGGAGTTTAAGGCTATCAGCTGGATAAATGCGAATCAGTTCAGGTGACAGTATATCTTTATTATTACCTCTAATGCTATTTGCTTTACCCGGAGTGCCTCCTTTGGGGTTTGTGCTTGCCTGCCAATTATTAGCCTCTCCGCATGGGTTTCTTGTGTCAATCATTTCTAAGCTCCAACCACCGTCCTTTTTTAAATTGTTCTGATACCAAGAAGATTGATAATTTACCGCATGAATGGTTTTTCCTTCGACATTTCTTATGCTCAATATTTGTCCATCGTTTGTTAAAGAAGGAAAATCGGCTAAGCCCACAAGGCTACTAATACCACTAAATAATGCTGCAACCTTGCTATTGCATACAACGATAAAACTATCCGGCAATAACAAAATATCAGGAAGCAGTATGGTGGTTAAAGCGTGTTTTAATTGCCAATTCTTTAAAGAAATCACCCTTGCACTGCGGTTATACAGTTCAATATATTCAGCCGCAGGCAAGCCAACTGCTGGGTCGGGGTCGGCCATAATTTCATGAATCAAAATATCATATGGCCTTGCAGTGTCAGGCTGATAGTAGAAAAAACTTGCCTGTATATTTTGCATGCTATTCTGATTACAATCCCTGATGCCGTTAATTGTAAGCACATAATTTTGTTTGTTTTGCAAAGCAGGATTTACTAGAAGCAAGAGGCTATCGTTTGCTGCGGATATGCTGCTTTTTGCAGTAATGCCAATGCCATTAGAAAGTGTGAGCGATGCAGATGCAATACTGCTCATATCTGCACCCTCATCAAGCATCAAAATAATTTCCGTGCTGCTTTTACATATCACATTTTTAACCTTTGGAGGGGTTTGGTCTATGCTGTTATCCCAAACGGTATTTCTTTTTCCGGGTGTTGCGCCATTAACATCAACTGATGCGTTATAATTTGATTTACCTGAACAAATATTCTTCGGATTTTTCAGTTCAATACTCCAGCCTCCATCTTTTTTGGTATCGTCATTATACCAGCTTAGGTCATAATCTACTTGATGGATGGAGCTTCCTGAAGGAGCTTTCAAAATAATGACATCAGCCGAATTATTTAATGTAGGGAAGCTTGCAACCCCTGCAACCATACCATAGGGAGCAAATGTGGCAGCTTGTGCCGATGCACAAATGATTATGAACGAGTCTGCCGGTAATATCACTTCAGGAAGCAAGGCAGGAGTGCCTCCATCAGAAATTATCCAGTTTTTGAGATTTATGGGTATGCCGACATTGTTATACAATTCTATAAACTCCTGTTCAGGCAGGGAAATAACAGGCGGTGTAGGATCGGCCATCCACTCTGAGATCAGCACATCTCCTGCAGCAGGCGTGTAATAAAAGAAGTTTCGCTGAATCAAACTCATGGCATTGCCTGAGAAATCCTCTACTCCTGATATGCTTATTGTATAACTGCTTTTATTGGAAAAGGCAGAAAAGAAACTAAGTATCACTACCTGATTGTTCCCGGCTTCAACCTGAGCATCAATCGGGTTTCCCAGCCCATTGTTAATCAAATAATTTGAAGTTTCAGTTGCTGTGTTGGCATCAACTGGTTCAGAAAATCTTATTCGTATTGTATTTGCACCAATTACACTCACGCTATCTACTGCCGGTGGGGTATTATCAATAATTACAGGTCCTGCATACACATCATCCAGATAAAAATTAGAAATATTGGTAGAGGTGAATCGGATAAACCAACCGGTAAAACTTGATAAGGAGAATTCATTATCAGTGGCATTACCTTCGGTAGTAAAATTATTTCCGCCAAGCGTATCGCTAAACAACTGCCAGTTTCCTGTGCTATTTCTGAGTACTTTTATGCGCACCAGATTATTGGTTTTCGAAACAGTGGCTCTTCTGCCCCCAATAATTTGTGTTATGGTAGATCCTTTCTGCTTCATAAGCATAATGGAATCATTGTTGCCTGTAATGCCTCCCAGTTGTACAAAATATCCATTAAGCGGGCCTTTCAGATTCATACTGTCGCTCATAAGGTAGTAACGGCAAAAATTAGCGGTACTTGGGCTTAAGTTAAACTTAACCCAAAAACGCCATTCTCCCTGAGAGATAGGGCTTGATGTACTTAGCGAAATATCCTTTGTTGTGCCTGCCGTGCCTTTGCTTTGCAACTGTAAAAAACTGTTCACCTGAAAGAGTGAATCATCACCCTGCCACATGGGGTTTGCAGAAAAATCGCCATCTGCAAAGTTTTCATTTAACTGAGCAAAAGCGGGTTGCAGGGTTAGCAGAAGAATAATGACAATAAAATGTTTACACATCGGGTTTCAATATACTAAAGTTTTATAATGTTGGTGTTAATTCGCATCTTGTTATGGAAAAGGAATTATATGAACTGGATGAAGAGACCAAAATGAAATGGTATAAGATTGTGTTTGGGCTAAAAAAGCAGTTTGATAAAAAACCTGATATGAACGGATTGCTCTTTTTGATAGGGATAAGAGAGCTGGGTCAAAACCGCAATTTTAGCAAAGATGAAAAGATGGATTTAATGCATATAGCTACCTGTAAATTGTTTAGCTATGACGGCTATTACCGCCTTTCACATACTGACGAGGAAGGTTGGCCCCATTATGAAGAACTGAAGAAACTGCCATATGCTGATTTAACCAAACAAGAAACCCTTATGAAAAAGCTGGTTGTAAAATATTTTGATTCAGAAGGCATTTTAGAAACATTGTAAGCAACCTAATGGCTAAAAATTTCATCATTCATAGCGGATTGTAGTACAAAATTTTGCGGTAATCAGATTTAAAATTTCATAATTTGCATAACATGAAACGTAAGCTTTCAATTATTTTAGGGTGTGTTATCCTTTTGGCTACAACCCGGGCTCAAACGCCTATAAAGCAGGAGAAGGAGCAGCGAGTAGAAATAACGACCACATACGGAAACATTATTATTAAGCTATATAATAAAACACCAAAGCATCGGGATAATTTTATTCAACTGGTAAAGGCGGGTTATTATGATAGTCTTTTATTTCACCGTGCTATTCCTGAATTTGTTATACAGGCCGGTGATCCCAATTCGCGTAAGTCTAAACCAGGTGATAAGTTGGGAGATACAGACTTAGATTATAAGATACCGCCTGAATTTGTACCCGAGTATTACCATAAGCGCGGGGCGCTTGCAGCTGCCAGAACTCTTGATTCTGATTACTCATCTAGTGCAGGGCAGTTCTATATTGTATCAGGTAAGCGGTGGTCAACAAAAGAACTTACCAAAGTGATGAATGAATATAACTACGCAGGAAAAATGACGCTTTTCTCAGTTATTATGGCTACGGATTCAGTTAAAGAAAAATTTCGTGATTATAATTTTCGCGGTGACAGTGCCGGAATGGTTCAATACTCACTTAAGCTTAAAGAGCAGGTAGATCAGTTGTTCAGACCTTATCAGATGGATTTTACCACACAAATGATTCAACAATATATTAAACCCGGTGGTGTACCTCATCTGGATAAGCAATACACTGTTTTTGGCGAAGTTGTTTCAGGCATGGAAGTTGTTGATTTTATAGCTAATTTACCCCGCGATGAGAACGACAGGCCCCTCAGAGATGTGAGGATAAAGATGCGCCTGCTTCCTTAGTGCATGGCTGTTAAAAAAGTACTTTACATCATTATATTATTTTGTTTTTCTCTGTCAGCATTAGCGCAGCAGGAAACAATTGTGAGCGGCCGCGTTTTAGAAAAGGGCAGACCCGAACCTCTTCCTTTTGTGAGTGTTGGTTTTAAAGGCACACGCATAGGAACTACAACAGACTTTGACGGAAACTTTACCCTCAAAACAAGCCTTGATGTAGACTCGCTGGTGGTGAGTTATGTGGGCTACCAAGCATTGCATAAAAAAGTTAAACGAGGGCAAAAGCAATATTTGATATTGGAACTGAAACCTGTTACTACAGAGTTGAAAGAAGTGGTAATAAAAGCCGGTGAAAATCCTGCATTGCGCATCATCAGAAAAGCACAACAAAACCGAGATGCATATGACCAATCTAACTTGAATGCTTTTGAGTACAATAGCTATAACAAGATGGACGTTTCGATGAACGAGATTTCCGAGGAGATGAAGAATAATGTAATGCTTAGGCCCATTAAATCATTGTTCGATACCACCCATCAAATGAAAAATGAAGATGGAAAGTATATTGTACCTCTTTTTATAAGTGAAACGCACTCCCGATATTACGCACAAAAATCACCTTCATTATATAAAGAAATAATAGATGCCAGCAGTATTAAAGGGTTTGGAGTACAACAGGGCGGTTACGTTGCTGATTTGCTTGGCACCGGAACATTGCAGTTTAATTTTAATCAAAACTGGTTACGCATTTTAGGTAAGGATTTTATATCACCCATTGCCACAGGAAGCAATACATATTATATATACACGCTGCTTGATACGAATTATATAGACGGGCATAAATGCTATAAAATTAAACTCAATCTGCGTAGGGAAGAAGACCTGGGATTTTTGGGTACCATCTGGATTGCCGATGGTACGTTTGCCCTGAAAAGAATTCATGTCGAGATTTCGCCAACTGCTAATTTGAATTTTATCGACAGGCTAAAAATTCAGCAGGAGATGGTGCAAACAGATGCAGGTCCGTGGTTGCCATCTAAAACACGAATCATTATAGATGTAGCGCAACTCACAAAAAGCAGCAGTGGTTTTGTTGCAAAAATTTACCGCGCAAACTCAGGCTTTGTTATCAATAAAAAATTACCCGATTCGTTTTTTGATGTGTTGGTAGAAAGAAGTGACAGCATAGATTTACGAAAGGAGAATTACTGGGACAGCGTGCGCACTGAGCCTTTTAGCAACGTGGAGCAACAAATGCTAAACATGATTGATTCTGTGCAAAACCTTCCTGTCATTAAAACATATATCGATATTGTTAGGTTGGCACTGGAAGGCTTCTACCGAAAAGGTAAACTGGATTACGGTCCTTATGTTTTTCTTGTGGGTTATAATGAGGTGGAAAGTATTCGATTTCGTGTTGGATTCAGAACCAATATAGCCTTTTCTAACCGCTGGACCCTTCAGGGTTATTTAGCCTATGGAGTAAAGGATGGAAAGTTTAAATATGGTTTGGGAGCAGAGTATATCCTATCTCGAAAAAAATGGTCTACCATAAACGCTTTTCATAAAAACGATTATGATATTTTGGGCATAACAGATTTTAACAGCAATACACTCCAGCGCAACACCGGTGCATCAAATTTATTTGCTGCTATTAATTTGGGTGCTGCCTCTGCCCGCATAAATCGAACCATTGAGTACCGTTTAAATTATATGCACCAATATAATCGCGACTGGTCTTATCGGATTGGCTTAACACGCGGACATTTTGAACCATTGGGTAATTTTGTGTTTGCATATATTCCAAATCCGGATTTATCTGCAAGCAATGGCAATATTGCCGAAGAGTATAACTACACTGCTGCAACAGCTGAATTAAGATTCGCCTTTAAAGAAAATATCGTAGTGCGAAACAATCAGCGCATGCGCCTTGCCAGATCTCGTTGGCCGGAATTTACTTTTGCTTATACGCGGGGCATAAAAAATTTATTGGGTGGTAACTTTAATTACGATAAGTTGCAGATAAACGTTACGCACCATTTTGCTACAGGTTTGCTGGGCAATGCCGACTATAGCATAACTGTAGGTAAAACACTTGGCCGGTTACCTTATACCATGCTTGAGGTGCCAAGAGGCAATGCTACCTTTTTGTATAACGACATTAATTTTAGTTTAATGAATCTATATGAGTTTGTGGCAGATGAATACAGCCAGATTATGTACGTGCAACATTTTGAAGGATTATTTTTTAACCGTATTCCCTTATTAAAGAAATGGAAGTTGCGCAATTTTGCTTTGGTAAAAGCAGCTTATGGACACTTAACAGATGCAAACAGGCAATTTCTTCCGGAAACCGATTCGCAAGGAAGGGCTTTATCTCCGGTTTATACTTTTGGCAATAAGCCTTATGCCGAGGTGGGTTATGGTGTAGAAAATATTTTTCGTTTGCTTACGCTTGGTATGATACACCGCATCAGCTATCTGAATAATGATGATATCCGGAAGTGGAGCCTAAACTTGGGCTTACGCATACAGTTTTAGTCGATGAAATCAGAAACGAGAGAAGTATTTAACACTCAACATTCAGCATTCAACATTTAACATTTAACATTGAACATTGAACATACAACATTTAACACTTATAACTTAAAACTAAACAAATGATTCACGTTAAAGAAATACAGCATCAATCAGAATTAAATGAGGCACATGCCATCAGGAAGGTAGTATTTGTAATAGAACAAAATTGTCCTGAAGATATTGAGTGGGAGTATGAAGATGAATCGCACCATTTTCTTGCAACATTTGATGGAAAGCCTGCAGGCACTGCTCGTTGGAGAGAAACAACAAATGGTATTAAACTCGAGCGTTTTGCTGTATTACAGGAATACCGAAACAGCGGTGTTGGTGCTGCCATTTTAAAAAAGGTGCTACAATCGGTTCCCAGAGATGGACGTGAAATATATTTACACGCACAGATTACCGCAAAAAACTTTTACCTAAAACACGGTTTCGTTCCTGTAGGTGATGAATTTATAGAAGCCGATATTGTGCATGTAAAAATGATGCTCTCTTAATCTTGAGGAGTGGCAATAGCAGCCACAGCAATAGTGCAGGGCACTTCGGCAAGAATTACTTTGCAAAGCCCCTCAATTGTTGCCCCCGTTGTAATCACATCATCCACCACCAACAACTTTTTATTGGCTAGCGCAGTTGCATCGCTAATCCTAAATACTTCACCCACGTTTTGCCATCTTTCAAAACGATCCTTCTTGGTTTGTGTTTCGGTAGCAACTGCTCTTTCTACAGCAAAACTTAGATCTTCCATACCCATGCTTTGTGCAAGGCCCTCAGCAAAACAGGCACTCTGGTTATATCCGCGTTTGCGCAGTTTATCTGGGTGCAATGGGATAGCAACCACTGCATCATATGTTAATCCTGCATCAGCTAGTTTCTGTCCATAGTATCTTCCTAAAAAAATGGCCACCTCTTTTCCTCCTGCGTATTTAAGAGTATGAAGTAAAGATTTTACAGCGCCATCTTTTCTAAAATATAAAAATGCAAAAGCATGCTGCAATGGCACGCACCCCCAAAAGGTTTTGGCTAAATTGTTTTCAGCAAACTTATGGTAATTAGTTTGTGGTAACTCATACAGGCACCTGGTGCATACAAACTCCTCCTGCTTAAGCAGGTTGTGGTTACATGTAATACAAAGGTTCGGAAAAAAGAGTTCTATAAGCTCTTTTATCATTGCTTAACCAGTTTAATAATGGATTGCTGCTTACCTGCGGTAAGCTTAATATAGTAGATGCCACCTGCAGCAATCATTTCGGGTGCAACAGCAAGCAGATGATCTCCGGCAGTTAAACTACTATTATAAATTTCACCTGTTTTTTCGCCTAGCATATTGTATACCTCTGCCATTATATGCTCTGCACTTTTCAATGTTAGATGAATGCTTGCATCTCCTTTTGTTGGGTTTGGATAGGCATATAAATTACCCATTACCGATTGTAAATCGGCTGCACCCATTGGCCAGAAATCTATTTCACCAAAAACAGTATCGGTACACCCATTGCTGCCAAATGCAATCATTCGGTATTTTAAAAATCCGGGTGTAGTTAATTTGTAGGTGGGCGATTCGCGTCCGTCTGTTTGGTTGGTGCCGAATAGCCAAGAGTAATATGTGGCACCTTTGGATGTATTCACAAAATTAATAAGGTTACTGTCTCCGCGTTCTACCCTCAGCGAAGCCTCCGGAGAAGGGTCAACAATTATGGTGTAGGTTACCACATCCGGATTGGCATTGTTTGAGTCTTTAACCGATAAGGTAACATCATAGGTACCTGGTTTATTAAATGTATAAGAAGCATCTTGAGTATTTATGGTACTTGAATCATTGCCAAATTTCCATTCAAAAAATGAAGCACCGGTAGAGGTGTTTGTAAAATCTACTACTAGCGGAACACAGCCTTGGGTTGCACTTGCCTGAAATCCTGCTGCAGTAACGGCACCAAATTTAAAACGGATAATGCTATCTGCTCCCATAGTAATATTGGAAATAGAAATATTGGAAGGCTGCCTCACACCACCTACTGTATAATGAAGCAAGGCGGGCGGATTGGAAACATTACTGAAAAATACATTGTTGGTTGTGCCGGGGTATAAATCTCCTGCATCACCGCGGTTTACATTTTTTTCAAGGTCCTGCTTGCCATCGGCTTGCTTTAACCCAACACCGTAAACAGTTGTATCGGCATTAACCGAGTTGCTGCCCGGATACAAGCTGGTTTTTTGTGTATTGATGTGCCAAATGGCCAGACCTCGTCCTCTAAGCGCAGCATCAAAACTTTTACGCTGTCGGTTTTCTAATAGGTAATACTCGTTAAGTCTAGTGGTATTAATACGATAGCATGCACCCGTATCTATTGCTGCTTTAAGCTGGTAAGATCCGGGTTGCACCAGCATACGTTCATCAAGCCAACCAAATTGTATGCGCGACCAAGCCTCAAGCATGCAAGGTGTGCGCTCCTGATTTAACCAGCCGCAAGAGCCCATTAGGCCCCACTCGCCTATGCCTTCCGATTGGCCATTATTATCATTGGTATCATACAAATCTGGTAATCCCATAATATGCCCCCACTCATGCGTAAGCACACCAATTCCTACCGCTCGTATCTCGCCATTCCAGCTTCTTTTAACAGGGTTTATGCAGTAGTCTCTGATGGAGATGCCATCTTTAAAAACAGCACTAATGCTAGAGCGATGAGACCATATAAAACCATTTACACCTTGCTCTGCTCCATAGCCGGCATGGAAAATCAAAACCCCGTCCATGTCGCCATCTTTATCGTTGTCGTATTTTGTAAAATCTACATTGCCCCTTAAGTCGGCAGAGTCAAGTGCACGTGTTACCAGTTCTCTTACATTGGTATTGTAGGCACTATTGGTTGCTCCACTATTTAGTTTTTGCCCATATTGTTCCCTGTTTTTAGTGGTGGTATACCAGCCCACCACATCAATAGTAGGGTTGCTTTGGCCGTAAGAGTTGGCAATAAAATAATCTTTAAAACTACCGGTTCCGTTATAGTTGGTTTGGTTCAAAACATCATTAATTATTGAAACCGGGTAAATGGAAGGCTCATCCGGAAACTGCATACATATAGCCAGCATTTTTAAATTGCCCATGGTTGGGTAATTCACTTTTGGTGTGCCTTTATACATGCGCCCCATCTCTATGGCTTCGGCATTCATGGCATTAAAATCATCCATAATGGCTTTAACCTGCACACTGTTAAAACGAAGGTGTTTTAGTGGCAAATTCTTTTGCATAGCTGTTTCACTGATTTTATTAGCAGCCTTGATGCCACTCAATGTTAAGTAGCCATTATTATCCAAAATGGCATACTCATAAATGCCCTGCGCATTTGGTAAAATGGTATAACCTTCTTCTGTCTCTTTATGATGTATGGCTTCATTGCCATGCGTTCTAATGGTAAGCACAGACCCATCGGCTTGTGCAATTTGCATGGGGTATGGAGAAGCCGGGCAAATAGAGCGCTGGGCGTTTGCCATGATTGAAACCAATAGAAGCAATAGAAGCAGGTTATGTTTCATGTTTTTTTGGATAGCGTTTAATATTCAATCGACAAATAATCATAAATAGGGGCAAAAATACAAGACGTATTTCTTATCTTCGATTGAACAGATGCCATTAAAACAGTATTAGTTGCAATAGGTTTTAGTCTGCCAATTAAACCCCGGCCATTATGAAACAACAATTTTACGATGCTGAGATTATTGATATAAAACAGGAAACACCTGCAGTGAAACGTTTTGTTTTTAAGGTGCCACATTTGGAAAAATTCCATTTCACACCTGGGCAGTTTGTAATGCTAAATCTACCAATTGATTCAAAAATCTCTTACCGCAGCTATTCCATTGCCTCTGCACCGGCAGATGACAATACGTTTGAACTGATTATTGTATTAAACCCTACCGGTCAGGGCACACCTTATATGTGGAATAATTACACGGTTGGCACCATCGTGCCCGTGGCAGGCCCCATTGGCAAGTTTACCCTGCCGGCAAACATTGAGCACGACCTGTGTTTTATTGCCACCGGCACCGGCATAGCGCCCTTGCGCAGCATGTTGCTGCACATCCTAAACAGGGGCATAGCCCACAAGAATATATACATGATTTTTGGCAACAGAAAGGTGGGCGATATTTTATATAAACAAGAAATGGAAACCTTGCAGCAGCAGCACCCTGAGTTTAGCTTTATACCTGTTTTGTCAAGAGAAGATGCGCAAACATGGCAAGGCAGGCACGGATATGTGCACGAGGTTTATGAAGAAATTTTTAGCGACCACAGGCCTGCCTATTTTTATTTATGCGGCTGGAGTGCCATGCTAAAAGAAGCCCGCGATAGGTTGGCAAAAATGGGATATACCAAAGAGCATATTAAGTTTGAGTTGTATGATTGAGGAGTTGGGTGTATTGATGTTGGTTTTGATTAAGTGTGAACATAAGCGTTATGCCCTAGTTTTTTACTCAAGAGTTTAAGTAAATCGTTCATCCCAAGATTTTACATGCATAAAAAAAGCTTCACTTTGAGATTTAATGTTCTTTTAAACCTTTAAGAGGAAAGAACGCTAGGGGAATTCCCGATAAAGAGTTGCATGCTCACAATGTTCGCAGCACCTTTATATCGGGATTCGGTTTACGCAAGCGCAAACCTGTATGCTTCGCATACACCCTACGGGCTAAAAAAGTTGATGAAATTTATTGCTAACGAAAGTATACTGCATAAAAAAAGCCTCATCTTGTGGTGAAGCTTTTTACTTTTTGTAGCCCGTAGGAGGGCCGAGCGTGAAAAAATGATTCGGTGAATCATTTTAGCGAGGAGCCTGACCGTGGGGCGGGTATTCCCCTAGGGCTACAAAAAGCTGATGAAATTAATTGCTAACGAAAGTTTACTGCATAAAAAAAGCCTCATCTTGTGGTGAAGCTTTTTACTTTTTGTAGCCCGTAGGGGAATCGAACCCCTCTTTCCAGGATGAAAACCTGATGTCCTAACCGATAGACGAACGGGCCGTTAAAGGGCTGCAAAAATAGCCCTCTTTTTTAATATACAAAAAGATTTGTTTAAAAATTTTGGAGGGGTAACTTTGCAGCCGTTTTAAAAAAACTAACAATCTAATTTTATTCGCATGAAAATAGGAATTAATGGCTTTGGCCGCATCGGACGCCTGGTTTTCCGGGCTGCTATCAACAATCCAAAAGTAGAAGTAGTTGGTATCAATGACTTGATTGATGTAGACTACATGGCTTATATGCTTAAATACGACTCCACTCATGGCCGTTTTAATGGCGATGTGGCTGTTGCAGATGGCATGCTGGTAGTAAATGGCAAAAAAATTCGTGTAACGGCTGAAAAAGATCCTTCTAACTTGAAATGGGATGCTGTTGGTGCCGAATATGTGGTTGAATCAACCGGGTTGTTTCTGGAAAAAGATAAAGCTGCCCTGCACATTAAAGCCGGAGCAAAACGCGTGGTGATGAGTGCTCCTGCAAAAGATGATACCCCAACTTTTGTAATGGGCGTAAACCACCTTAAATATACTGCCGACATGAGTGTGGTTTCCAATGCATCATGCACCACCAACTGTCTTGCTCCTGTTGCAAAAGTCTTGAACGATAACTTTGGTATTCTGGAAGGTTTGATGACGACCGTACACGCAGTTACCGCTACACAGAAAACCGTAGATGGCCCTTCGGTTAAAGACTGGAGAGGTGGCCGTGGTGCTTATCAAAACATCATACCTTCATCAACTGGTGCTGCAAAAGCAGTAGGATTGGTTATTCCTGAGTTGAAAGGTAAATTAACCGGTATGAGTTTCCGCGTTCCTACGCCTAATGTTTCTGTGGTAGATTTAACCTGCCGTATAGAGAAAGGCGCAAGCTACGATGAAATTAAAGCAGCCATGAAAAAGGCTTCTGAGAATGAATTGAAAGGTATCTTGGGCTATACAGAAGATGCTGTTGTATCAAATGATTTCTTAGGCGATGCACGCACTTCTATTTTTGATGCAGATGCAGGTATTTCATTGAATGCAAATTTTGTGAAAGTGGTAGCATGGTATGACAATGAGTGGGGCTACTCCAACAAACTGGTAGACCTGATTTGCCACATGGATAGCGTGAAGTAAAAATCTTCAATTAAATCAAATGAAAACCCGAATCATCAGTTGGTTCGGGTTTTTTATTGCCGATGCCTCAACGGTAGTATTGAATAAGTACAAAGGTTTCGATAGGTTAAAGCTTAATTTATGCTCCATACAATGGGGCCTTTGATAGGGTTGCCAAACAAACAAGGCGTTGGATGAAGAAATGGGCTGTGCAAGCAATCCGGAAGCGAAGCGGCTTGGATTGCGTGGCTATCCAATGCAGTAGCTTTGGTGCAACGCTATCATCCGCCCTTGATCTTTTGGTAACTTTTGCTTGTCCTGAGCTTGCCGAAGGATCAAGGCAAAAGTTACTGCGGGTATGGGGCGCATAGACCCATGAAAACAAAAAACTAATTACAACAAGCCGTTGCACGCGCTGCGAAAATAATCTGTCGCGCGAAACGCTGCGGGTATTGGGCGCATAGCTCCATTGCAGATGCAAGAGAGCTGAAACGCATTTCGCTTTCGTAAAACCAATGATTAAAAGAGCATAACTATATCTGCTCCATCAAACTTCTAAACGCAACAAACTTTCCTTCAAACAATTTTTTAGTTTCGGCTTGCAGGGCAGGAGCACAATCACGCTGATATGTTTCATAATCGGCCATCGATTTTGCTGTGTACTGAATAACATAAGTTGCCCCTGTTTCATCGGGTTGCCTGGTAAGCAATTTTGCCATTTTGTAATCAGTAAAATATCCGGTGCGCATTACATCCGGTATGTGCGTTTGCTTCATCCAGCTGAGCCATTGCTCATGCATGTCATCTTCTACATTAATGGTTACATTGTAAATAATCATGGTTATTCAATTAAGGTATCGCCACGCAAGACACGGTATCGCTTGCGCACTTCGGTAATAAAAAAACTACCCGGATAGGTATTTATGAACTGCTCATATAATTTTTTTGCTTGTTCTCTGTCGGCAAGATTTATTTCGGTAATATAAGCAAGTGTATACAAGGCATTGTCTCCAAGAATGCCCGATCCATGCTCTTTTAGCAGCTGTTCCAAGTAGCCTGCTGCTTTGGAATAGTTGCGTTGTTTAATACAAATTTCAGCACGTTTATACAATACATCATCTGCTAATGCATGACGCGGATAGAGGAGGTCAATACTATCTAATAGCATAAGTGCTGCTGCTGTTTGATTTTGAAAATAATATAAATCTGCTCTGGCAAAAAGTTTCAGGGGGCCTTCAATACTGTCAATGGTATTGTCCTGAATAAGCAAGGAAAGTTCCAGTGCATTATTGGCAATAAGTTGTGTAGTTGCCGTTTTGAGTACATCCAGTTGGGCACGTGCCCACTCAAACTCACCGAGGTAATAAGACAGGCGTGCGTTTCTGAATTTGGCTTCCTGCCCAAGCGGGTCTTCTAAAAAATCTTTATCAACTTGTCCGTAAAGCAGCATGCCTTCCCACTCTTCACCTTTCAATACATAAAAATCTCCAAGCTCTAGTTTGCACTCAGCCTTAAACTTGTTATCCAAGCGTGGCAATTCAATAATTTCATTAAATAACGCAATACCGGTTTGAAAATTTTTTAAATGGTAAACCCTTAGTCGGGCCAGCTCACGCATGGCTGATGCTGTAAAATAAGTTTTACCAAATTCCTGAATATAGTTGAGGTAATCTGTTTCCAGTGTTTTAATATCTTCGGCAGTATAATTTCCTGTAAAAAAAATCTTTTTGTTTTTTGCATCCAGCATGCCAGTGCGCGCATTCAGGTAATAAGGTTTGGCATCTCCGTATGTATTGGCAACGTATGCAAATATGGAAGCAGCGGCATCAAATTTTTCGTTAGCAGATGCAAGGTATCCTAAGTCAATAAGCCTGCGACCTTCTTCCTTGTAACGTTTATCTATTGCCTTTGCGTGTATAAATGCATTATCAAAATCTTTGCGTTGCACATATAACCAAATAAGCATTTCATTATAAACCTCATTGCCCGGAAATTCTTTACTCTTTTTAAGCAATGCCGTTTTCAGTATCTGATAATCGGTATTGTTTTCAATGAACAACTGCAGGTAGCCTTCTACATCATCTATCAGAGACGGATTGTTTTGTAATGCATTCAAATACTCTTCACACATCATTCGTGTTTCTTTTTTCTCGCCATAAAGTTGTGCAAGTGGTATGGCAAATAAGGATAGGCTGTTGCCATTAATTTTCCTGCCACGTAAATAAGTGCCAATAGCCAGGTCCGTTTCTCCTCTTTTCTGAAAGGCATTAGCCGTTTCGGTGATATACATTTCACCCGGCTTTAGTTTGCTTATAACTTCATCCCATTGTTTTTTGGCTTTTTCTGCTTGACCGGCTTTTTTATATACATAACCTAAATCAACGGGGTAGTAGGCGTTATCATCATTTCTACGCACTTGTTTCTTCACCATTTTCTCAGCATCATCAAAACGGTTAAGCTTAAAATAACACAGCAATAGGTTTTCGTAGTAATAACCGGATTGACCTGTTTTGTTTAGCAGCTTTTCATACAAATCAGCGGCTTTCTCAAACTCATTATTGCCAAAATACTGTGCTGCCAGCTGTTCATCTTTTTGCTGAGCAAATACAGCGAGGCCGAGGCACAAGAAGCACAACAAAATGAGTGGCTGTTTTAACATTGTTGCGAAAATAGACAAAGCTGCTGATGTTGTGTATAAGCAACGAAATTTCGCTGAAATAATTTTCAGTAATTTGAATCGTTATATAAGCAAAACAGCATTTATTGAGCGCATTAAAAAAATTGGCATCACAAACAGCAGTTTACGGCCTTAGCCAAATTGTAGGGCGGTTTGTAAATTATTTGCTGGTGCCTTTGCACACTGCTTTATTTGCCACCTCGGAATATGGAGTAAATACGCTCATGTATTCTTATGTAACTTTTTTTAATGTGCTGCTGACCTATGGAATGGAAACAGCCTTTTTTCGCTTCTCAACTAACCATGAGCGGCCTGAGGATGTGTATGCAACAGGCATGCGCTCCTTGCTAATGAGCACCTCATTTTTTGTTTTGATTTTTTCCTTCTTTGCTTCGCCTATTGCATCACTTATCCGTTTGCCGGAGCATCCGGAATATGTCATTTATTTTACCCTCATTATTGCGCTTGATGCCATTAGTGCAATGCCTTTTGCATACCTCCGACACCATAATAAACCGCTACGTTTTGCAGTAGTTAAGAACATTAATATTTTTACCAATATCCTCCTCAACTTATATTTTTTACTGCTTTGCCCTTATGTCTTACAGAACCATCAGGTGCTGCTTCCTTTTTTTGACGGCAGTGTTCATGTGGGCATGATTTTTATGTCCAACCTTATAGCAAGCGCTATTACCATTCCGTTGTTGCTACCTGAATTTAAGGCCATGTTACCCGGTAAATTTGATGTGATACTTTGGCGTCAAATGCTTGCCTATGGCCTTCCGCTAATGGTAGTTGGTTTTGCAGGAATGATTAACGAAACGCTAGATCGCACTATCATAGCTTACTTATATGCAACACCGGAACAAGGCCTTGCAGCCAATGGTATTTACGGAGCCAATTACAAACTCAGCATATTAATGACTTTGTTTATTCAGGCATTTCGGTATGCGGCAGAACCTTTCTTTTTCTCTCATGCCAGAACAGATGATAAGCGAACTATTTATGCGCAGGTAATGGATTATTTTGTGCTGGTTTGTTTGGGATTGTTTTTAGGCGTTACCCTATATATCGATATATGTAAATATTTTCTCGACTCCCGTTACTGGGAAGGCCTGCATGTGGTGCCTGTATTGCTTATTGCCAACATGATGTTAGGCATTTATTATAATTTATCTGTATGGTATAAATTATCTGACCAAACCAATAAGGGGGCGATTATCTCTTTGATTGGAGCAGGCATAACCATAGTAGCTAATTTTATTTTGGTGCCAATGATGGGATATACAGGAGCGGCATGGGCTACGCTCATTTGTTATGTAAGCATGACCATTATCTGCTACCAGATGGGAGTTAAGTATTATCCCATTCCGTATCATGTATTTAAACTCATAGGATACATTTTGTTTGCACTGCTCATTTATGCTGCTTCTACTCTTATTAAGGGAATGTTGTTATCGCAATCCATGCAATACATTATCAATGCATTGCTTATGATGCTATTTATTGCTGTTGCATTTGCAGTGGAGAAAAGAACTCAGCAAACAAATTAATGCCGTCTGTTACATATAACATAAGCTATTATTTAGCATACTAGAGCTGTAGTTAACCATTACCTTATTAAATCTAGTGCTTCAAAAAATCAGTTTCACGCACTGCGAAAACAACCTTCACGCGAGACGCTGCCTTGGGCCTTTGATAGGGTTGCCAAACAAACAAGGCGTTGGATGAAGAGATAGGCTGTGCAAGCAATCCGGAAGCGAAGCGGTTTGGGTTGCGTGGCTATCCAATACCGTAGCTTTGGTGCAACGCTATCATCTGCCCTTGACTTTTTGGTTTCTTTTTTGTCAAGAAAAAAGAAACTGTGGGTTTGGGGCGCACAGCCCCATGCAGTTTGCTACTATGAGAATAAAGTAAATCTCATTTTTTTCTTTTCGCACTTTTGTGGGGACAAAAGTGCTGCAAAAACCCTTTATTTTCGAAGGCGCTTTGCAAGCCCGCAGGGCCAACATCCAACAGCTTTTTTCCATGCCGCTGATTGCTTTTGTTTTTCTCTTGCACATGCCCTACACATAAAACAAAACCAAAAGGCTGCACAAGGCCATGCTTCAAAAAAGCCATTGCACGCGCTGCGAAAATAACCTGTCTTGAGTTACATTGCCTTGGGCCTTTGATAGGGTTGCTAAACAAACAAGGTGTTGGATGAAGAGATAGGCTGTGCAAGCAATCCGGAAGCGAAGCGGCTTGGGTTGCGTGGCTATCCAATACCGTAGCTTTGGTGCAACGCTATCATCTGCCCTTGACTTTTTGGTTTCTTTTTTGTCAAGAAAAAAGAAACTGTGGGTATGGGGCGCATAGCCCCATGAAAACAAAAAACTAATTACAACAAGCCGTTGCACGCACTGCGAAAATATTCAGTTGTTAGAGCTCAGTGAACTGGGAGCTTCGAGCCCTTTGGCTCCTTCGATCCCTTCGACCCCTTCGACAGGCTCAGGGGCCGCTCGGGCCATTCAGCTCCCGCGATTTAAAAGAAAAAACTGCGAGTTTGGGGCGCACAGCCCTGTTGATTTTGTTGCAGCACTCTTATGCTTTGGGCGCTTTCGTTTAATGCATAAAATAAAAACTACCTAAGCTTAGTCTTCAGCCATGGCCTCCCAATACTCTTTACCATAGGCAACCAGTATTTCAGATCCGGCTTTTATACTTCTTGTAGCCACAATATGGGGCTTGCCTTTTATCACTTCGTATTTAGAATTATTGCGAACGCCCGGTATGCGACTAAAACCGGCTGCATCATTGGCATAGCGCGCAAGTGCCCACAGGGTATATTGTGCATCCACACAATTCTTTGAGTTGATATAAAAATAATATCCGCCTTTACCTTTTTGCGCATTGTTTCTGGCAAGGCATTCCTTCCAGGTTAATTTTTCGCCTTCGTATTCACAAACAACTTCACCTTTTTTAATATCGTGTGTGGTAAATAATCCCTTGCCCGATTTGGGTATCTTTGATTTCTTAACGTATAACATGCTTGCTTTGCTCTTTCCCTCTGCGCTTAGTTTAATTGGTTTTCTAATGATGTGTTATAAATATGGGCGTACTCTTGAATATTGCCATATGGTTGTTTATCTACCTGAATCTTGCCTGCAGTAACAGTTCCTAATTTTTCAAATATTACATGTTTGCTTTGCAGCGCGGCTTCAACAGCTGAAGCATGTACGGCTTTTACCGAAACCACAATGCGGCTTTGTGATTCACCAAACAGGAAAGCATCATTGCGTATTTCGCCATTTGTTTTTTGTATGTCAAAACCAAGATTGCGAACCGATGCACTTTCCAATAGTGCAATAAATAATCCACCTTCGCTGCAATCATGTGCTGATTGAATCAGGTCGTGCGCAATGAGGTGAGCGGTTGCCTGCTGCACGCTGTATTCTTCATCCAAATTAAAGTATGGAGCAGGAGAGAGGTTCATACCATGTTCTGAAACCAGGTACTGCGATGAAGCAATATCATTGCGAGAAGTGCCAATCAGGTAAATGGCATCACCTGCTTCTTTAAAATCAAGCGTCATGTGTTTTTTACCACCTCTAATGAGTCCTACCATACCAATGGTTGGTGTAGGGAATACGGCATCATTATCACTGCTCTGATTATAAAAACTAACATTTCCACCGGTTACCGGTGTATCAAATTTTTTGCATGCTTCGCCCATGCCTTTAATAGCGTGCACAAATTGATAATATACTTCTGTGTTGTAAGGATTGCCAAAGTTTAAACAGTTGGTCACAGCTGCAGGTTCTGCACCACTGCAAACCAAATTACGTGCAGCTTCACTAACGGCAATCATCCCGCCTACAAACGGATTTGCATGCACATAACGGCTGTTGCAATCGGTGGTCATGGCAATGGATTTATCAGTGCCTTTCACTTTCACCACACCGGCATCACTTGGTGCGTTGGTGGTTTGGTTAATGGTACCCACCATCGAATCATACTGATTGTATACCCAGCGTTTGCTGGCAATATTCGGATGCGCAGCCATACGTTTTGCAATGGCAACTGCATTTGCTGTATCGCAATCTTTTATTTGATTGATATTGAATTGAGCAATCTCAGAAAAATATTTCGGCTCGGTGTATTCGCGGTGATAAACAGGTGCGCCACCGCCAAGTACAAGGCTCTCGCCAGGTATATCGGCTACCAGTTCATGGTGCATATAATACTGCACCCTGCCGGTATCGGTAACTTCACCAATTTGTGCGTATGTTAAATCCCATTTTTCAAAAATCTGTTCAAATTGTTTTTCAAAACCTTTTTTCACAATAACCAGCATTCTTTCTTGCGATTCGGATAAAAGAATTTCCCAGTCTTTCATATCCGCTTGACGCATGGGCACTTTATCTAACCACACCTTCATACCGGTTCCACTTTTGGCACTCATCTCACTGGTAGAACAGGTAATGCCTGCAGCGCCCATATCCTGCATGCCTACCACACCACCTGTATCAATCAACTCCATGGTAGCTTCCAAAATTAGTTTCTCCCAAAAAGGATCACCTACTTGCACCGATGGCAAATCTTTTGCGGAATCTTCTGTAATATCTTTAGAGGCAAAAGCAGCACCATGTATACCATCTTTGCCGGTAGATGAACCATAAATATAAACCGCGTTGCCAATACCATCAGCAATGGCACTAACGGTTTTACCAACTTTTGCAATGCCCACACTCATGGCATTTACCAAAGGATTTATTTGGTAGCAATCATCAAAATATACTTCACCACCAACGGTAGGAATACCAAATGCATTGCCATAGTTTCCTATTCCTTTTACCACACCTCTTACCAGCCATTTGGTGCGCTCATTTTTAAGATCTCCAAAGCGCAAGCTGTTCATTTGTGCAATGGGGCGTGCACCCATTGAAAATATATCTCGGTTAATGCCACCTACACCTGTTGCAGCGCCCTGATAAGGCTCCAGCGCACTTGGATGATTGTGACTTTCAATTTTAAATGCGCAGGCCAGTCCATCTCCAATATCAATTAATCCTGCATTTTCTTCACCGGCTTTAGCCAGCATATTTTTTCCTTCGCGCGGCAGTGTTTTAAGCCACACAATACTGTTCTTGTATGAGCAGTGCTCACTCCACATTACAGAGTATATACTTAGCTCGGTAAAGTTAGGTGTGCGCCCTAAGATTTCTTTTATTTTATCAAATTCTTCGGGCCTTAAGCCCAGTTGTTGCGCTTGCTCAACAGTGGCCAATTGTTTGTTTGATATCTGTTCACTCACGATAATAGAAGTATTGAAATTAAGGAGACAAATTTGGTACTAATTTGCTATTAATACCAACAAATGCGGTAATAAAGTTTTACCACAATTTTATTTCATTACCTGTCGCATCATTTCCTGCAATTAATCTATCTTGCCGCGCATTTAAATTCATTGCTACCATGAAAAAAGTCATCGCTATATGCGTTTATCTTTTACCTGTTTGGGTTTTTGCTCAGGCGGTATTACCCACTGCATGGAACTTTAGCACTCCGGGGGTTGCTACTCCGCCTGTTGGGTGGACCTATAATTTAGGCACAGGAAATTTAACCTATGCATCAGGTATTGGTGATAATATTTCATTAAGGCTTGACCAGACCGGTGAATTTCTTCAAATACAGTTTGCCGAAAAACCAGGCCCTATTTCATATTATATCAAAGGAACAGGAATATCTCCAAATCCCCCTTTTGCTGGATCTTTTACTATAGATGAATCGCCTGACGGAAGCAACTGGACTAATGTAAGGAATTTAACTTCCATGAATACCAATTTAACAAGATTGCAGGACAACCTTCTTGCATCTACTCGCTACGTACGTTTTTTTTATGCAAACAAGCAATCGGGTAGCAATGTGCAACTGGATAGCGTAATGATTAGCCTACCGCCTGCACCACCGCAAAGCATTGTAATAAGTAATAAAGAAAATAAGCTGGTAAACGGAGGAACATTTGTTTTTGGCAATGCTGCTTCGCAAAAATTTATTATACAAAACACAGGTATTTCTCAGGCACTGAAAATAGACAGCATTGTAATGAGCGGAACCCACGCCACTGATTTCTCCGTGCAGTTGTTTGACAGCATTGCACCTTTTAATAATGGCCTTGATAGTTTTGTGCTCAATTTTACTGCCGGTTCACCGGGGTCGCGTTTTGCTACTGTTAGGGTATATAACACCGATCCTGATAAAAATCCTTTTGTAATAAACCTCTATGCCATTGGCGGAAATCTCGCTACAGAGCCTGCCAATCAGGTGGCGAGAGTGAATATCTCCAACGTACTTACGCATACCATGAATGTAAGTTTTCCGCGTGCTGCCGGTGCTGAAAAATATATCTTATTACGCAAGGCTGCAGCTTCACTTACCGAAAGACCAACCGATGGCACCACCTATACACGTGGCGATTATATCGGCAATGCTCAGGTGGCATATATCGGAACAGATACTGCCATGCTCAAACCAAATTATATTCTTGCAAACACCACCTACACTTTTGTAGCCTTGGCGTTTAACGGCCCTGCAGGCTACGAGAATTATAATACGGCCAATGTGGCTTCAGCTACTGTAACCACAGCCAACGGAGCACCCGGTTCTTACTACAGTGCCATTAATTCGGCCTTGCCATCTTTTGTATCCGACCTGAGCAACCGGTTAAAGACTCCGCACGATACCATTTTTTACAGCAACTATGCACCAACATTGGTAAACAACTATTTGACACGTGATACTACCGGAGGCAAGAAGGTTGTAGATTGTGTGTATACCGGACATAAATATGTTTATGATGAACCATTTTTGTGGTGGAACGGAACCAACAGCGGTGTGCTGACGCGTGAGCATACCTTTGCACAAAGTTGGATGCCAATGAATCCGGTGCTGGGTGGCGGTTGGCCAAATGTAAATGGCAAAGAAGTATTGGAGTATAACGATTTGCACAATTTGTTTCCTGCACATCAGCTAAATGCAAATTCCAAACGCAGCAATAATCCGTTTGGAGTGGTTGCAAGTGCAACCTATATCTCGCCAACAGGAGAAGGTAAGTTGGGAACAGATGCGGGAGGAAAAACCGTTTACGAGCCCAAAGATGATCAGAAAGGAGATGTGGCTCGTGCATTGTTTTATATGCTCATGCGTTACAATGGCGACAGAAGCTATCAGTGGCGCCTACCCGCTAATCAGGATATTGCGGTATTGCTGCAGTGGCATGATCAGGATCCGCCAAGTGCGTTGGAGATTGCCCGTAATGAATACATTGCTTCAATACAAAAAAACCGCAATCCGTTTATTGATAACCCAGCGTGGGTTAACAGAATTAATTTCACCAACCTCACTTATATTACGCAACCTGCCACGCTTGTGTTAACTGCTCCCAACGGTGGAGAAATAACGACACCCGGCTCTAATACCAATATATCTTGGACATCGAGCAATATAGATTCGGTTAAAATAGAGTTGCTGATTAAAGATACTTTGCATAGCGTGGTGGCCAAGGCAGTGGCCGCAACGCAAAGTCCTTATAACTGGAATGTACCTCCAACACTCTTTACCGACTCTGCCAAAATAAGAATTAGCAGCACCACAGGTAACAAGGCTGATACCAGCAATGGTTATTTTACCATTAAATCTACCATTGGTTTTGATGAGTTGGAAGCGCAGGCGCATGTGCTGGCTTATCCAAATCCTGCTCATGGTTCAGTGCATATTCACTCAGATTATATGCTACAAAAAATTTGCGTGTATGATGTTGCCGGAAAACTCATTTATACAAGCGCCCCGCAGGTAAAGACAACTGAAATATTATTGGATAAAAAAGGACTCTTTTTGCTGCATATACAAACCGAAAAAGGCATGGTGCAGAAACGCATATTAAATCAGTATTGATTATAAAAGTTACTTAAAAAAAGCCGCCACGTTTATCCGAGGCGGCTTTTTTATGTACACCTATTTAAAAACTTAAAATATCCTTAATTGGGGTGGTTATTGAATTTATTTAAACTTGATATTCAGTTAAATATAAATTTGCTCAGTTATTTTCTTGCAGGTTATTGCATTTATCATTGAAATTCTCAAAATTGAACTTCAATTGACCATAAAAATTTAACTATAAATCAATACGTATGAAACATCAATTACACAATCTAATCAAATGGAAAGCACTAATGCTTTTCATTTTCATTTGCCTTGCTAATATGCAGGTAAAGGCGCAAGTACTTTGGGCTAATAACTTTGATACAGTTGCAGCCCCTATCGGTACAGGTAGCAGTTATGTTACACTTAATGGAACGACTCTCGCATTCACCAGGGTTACCACAAGTACCTTCACTACCCCGATAACCGGACCTTATGCAGGTGGCGGAATGGGTATGTGGGATGCTTACAGCGGCAGTAATCCTGCTTCTGGCGTATTAACGAGTCCAAGCATAGATATCAGTGCGCTTCCTCCGGGTAATGGAATTCGTCTTTCTTTTTGGTTTTTCAGACATACTTATTATGCAACAACTACTGATTCCAGAGTAGCTATTCGTTTCGGGAATACAAACGTTTTCGCAAACTCCACGTTTATTGATAGCGTGTATGCGCACACTTCAAGGTATCCAATAGTGTCAACTGCAGGATGGTACAATTATAGTTTTGATGTACCTGCATCCTTGCTAACTGGTCCAAACCTATTTGTTTTCTTGCATGCAACAGGTGATTGGTGGAACAATATATGCGTTGATGAAATGACCCTGTTTCAAACCGTTCCTTACACATATTCTTCAACTTCGGTTGCTCAGGCTAATTTAGGAGGTGTTGGAAGTGGTTCTTCAAATCAGGAAATTCTGTGTGTTAAAGTTGCCGGTTCAGGAACTGCAAACCCTCCAAATGCAAACTCATTCACCTTTACCCCAACAGGAACTACTCCTGCAAACGCTATCAGCAACGCAAAGGTATTCTACACCGGTAACTCACCTGTATTTGCTGCAACCAATCAGTTTGGTTCAACCATAGCCAATCCTTCTGGTTCTTTTACATTCACGGGTACACGAGCACTTAGCAGTAGACCGCTTCCGAGCGATACCAACTACTTCTGGCTGGCATACGATATCAACCCAGCTGTATCATCAGGAACTGTTAACGCTGCATGCACCGGATTAAATATTGGTGGAAGCAGTTATGTACCTACCCCTAATACCCCTCCGGGTTCTGGCCGAACGATTCTCGGACCTATGTCTGGTAACTTTACTGTTGGAACATCAGGTGCCTCAGATTACCCCACTATTACAGCAGCAGTTTCAGCTCTTAACAGTAGAGGTGTTGGTGGTAATGTGGTTTTCAATCTTATCGATCCTATTTACTCAGCCGGAACCGGTGAGTCTTTTCCTATTTCCATTAGCAACATATTAGGCTCAAACGCCCAGCGCAGTATCACCTTCAGGCCACAAAATAATAATACTGTTTATATTACTGATAGTAACGCGGCTAATCTGTTTATTATTGAAGGTACAAGAAAAGTAATTTTTGATGGCCGCTGGACCAATAACAATGACCGCAACATGACCATTGAAAACAGAAGTGTTGCAGGCGGAGCCAACGTTTTCTTAATTCGAAACGAGGCTACCGGGGCTACCATTAGAAACACTGTCATTCGCTCTTCTTCTACAAATACAAATACAGCCCCAACTTCTGCAGCAGTTTATATTGCAGGTACTACCAATTTACTGGGCGTGGGTAATGACAGCATCACCATTCTCAGCAATACATTTGCCCCATCAGGCACAACATATTATTCTACAGCTATAGCCGTAACGGGTCAATCTTTAACCCAACAAAATGACTGGCTGTCTTTAGATTCAAACTGGTTTTATGGCCACAGGGTTTATGGCATCTGTGTTAACCCCACCAATTCAGGCGCAGGTCGCCAATACAGCATTACCGGAAACAGTTTCTACGACACCATTGCTGTAAGTCCTGCACCTGCCTCATGCAGTTATGCTACATTTAGTCATGGCGATATTTTCATGAACCCCAGTAATGCCGGTTCGTGGGGGCATCAGATTGTAGGCAATTACATGGGAGGTCGAGCTCCGTTTGTAGGAGGCTCAGGTGTAGGCTTGCCAAGACAATTGGTTAATCCGGGAACATCTTCACCAAGTATTTACAAAATATTCTATGGTGGCTCTAATACTACAGCCGGAACGCGCATTAGCGGAAACGTGGTTTCCAATATTATTTATAATGAAAATGCAGCCCCCGTTTGGTATTATCCATATTATATGTATGTCTCCACCGGGTATGCTGACTTAACAGATAATGTTATTGGTCACCCAACAGACACCCACAATATCCGCTTTGACAATCATAGTGGTGCAACCCTTTATATGTACTATATGTTCCATTCTGCGCCTACCAATATTAAGCGCAACCTTATTTCAGGCATCACCATAAACTCCAATACCTCTATGGGTTTTGTTGGTTTTTATCATGGAACAAGTACCATAGGAACATTTAACATCGACAGTAATACCATATCTCGCTTCTTCAGCAGATCACTCTCCTCTTCAACCTTAACAAATGCAGCATTTTGTGGTATGGCATTGTTCAATGGTTCACCTTCGGTTAATATCAGAGGTAACCGCATAGGCGGAACAAATCCTATAGATAGTATTTCCATTTTTTCTTCATCGCTATCAACACCGAATAGTTCAACACCGGCTAGCACAAGAATGATAGGTATTTACAGTGGAAGTGGTATTGCAGTGATGAACGACAATACGGTAGGGCAGTTCTACACCAATAGTAATGCAACAGGAGGGTTAACAACTGCCGCGCAATGTGGTATTTTTCAGAATAGTGGCACAGGGGGATCTGTTCTTTCCAACAACCTGGTTACTGATTTTACCTCTTACACATTAGCTGCTACATCTCAAATTGGTATTGCCTCAGGTAACGCATCCCTCTTACTTCAAGGCAATACAGTGAGAAATTTCATCACCAATAGTAACAGCACCTTGGTTACTACATCTGCCGCAATTAACGGTTTGGTGATTAGTTCTTCTCAACAGCACAGCATATTAAATAACAATATTTTCAACCTGAATGCACAAAACAGTGCAGCTGCTAACCAGATAAATGGTATTTGTGCCAGTGTAAATGCCCAAAACACCATTAGAGGTAACAATATTTATAACCTAAGAAGTGCAACCACTGCTGCTTCCACCAGCACTAGTGCGGGTATTATCGGTATCAACAATTTCAGTGGAGCCATGAATCAGGTGATTGATAGCAACAGTGTATACAACTTAACAGCTACCAACAACTTGGCTACAGCCAACCCAAGTGTTATAGGTATTTTTCATCAAGGCAATGCTACAGTTGCCGGCAATACTTCTGCCATTACTCGCAATTTAATCTATGGATTAACTTATGCATATCCGGCCACCCAAACACCTACTTCTTCAATCATGTATGGTCTGCAGTACCAAGGCGGAACAGGAACGGTTGCGAATAATATAATTCGCATTGGACGCGATACTTCAGGTACAGCTATGGCTCGTCCCGGACAATATCGTGGTATATTTGTGAGTGCACCATCAACCAGCCAGATACGCATGTACCACAACTCCGTGTTGGTAGACCTTGCACCTGATTTTGGATTAGCAGGCGCACCTAACCCATCTACAGCATGTCTTGAAGTTGCGGGTGCTGCTTCTACTCCCGGATTCATGGATATTCGCAACAACATTTTTGTAAATAACTCTGTTAATGCAGGTGTCTCTACACTAAACCACTATGGTAAAATTTTTGGTACCAGCATGGCAAGAATTACCACTGGTTCTAATCTTCATTTCAATAGTGCATCGGCCAATGCATTCGTAGGTCGTTTCAATAGCATCAACTATTCTACCATCCAGCTTTTTGCAGCTGCTACTGCACAGGGTGGTTCAAGCGGGTTTGGTAATCCTAATTTTGTGGCACCAACTGCAGCTACACCTGATCTGCGTTTGGCTTCACCAAACGCAGCTGAAGGGATGGGTGATACAACCGTGCTTGCATTTGTATCTAATGATTTTGACGGACTGAGCCGTAGCGGTAGAACTCCGGTAGATATCGGTGCTTCTTCATCTGCAACGAACGCTCTATCTTCAGATGTGATGCCTCCAAACATTTATTATACCCCATTGGTAAACACTTCTTCCCCAGCCAACAGGGTGTTTACTGCTACCATTTTCGATGGTGTTAATGTGCCGGTTTCTGCCGCGCTTGCCCCGCGTGTATATTTTAGAAAGAGCTCTCAGTCTACTTGGCAGTCTAGCGCAGGAACCTTTGTTTCTGCAGCAGGCAGAAGCAGAACATACTCTTTTACTATCGATAATACATTGATGGGCGGCCTGTCTGTGGGTGACAGTATTCTCTACTATCTTATAGCTGCAGACTCTGCAGCAGGAAATATCAACTCAAATCCTGCTTATGCTGTTGCTACCAACACCAGTACTGTAACAACACATCCAATTACCTTGAACGGATATCTGTTTAATGATCCAATTCCAACTACGGTATATATTGGAACAGGTGCAGGTTCACCTTCTTATCCAACTTTGTCAGGTACCGGAGGCTTTTTTGCAGCGGTAAATAACAGCGCGCTGCAAGGCAATACCACCGTATTGATACAAAGCAATGTTACCGAGCCGGGGACTTTTGAATTAAATAAATGGCTTGAGGTAGGTGCAGGCGGATATCAGCTTACCATTCGCCCGGCTGATAATAACCAATATGTATTATCAGGAACAAGCACTGGTCTCCGTTTTAACAATATTGACAATGTGAAGTTACTTGGCTTTAGCCCAACAGGAACATTGAACGATACCAACCTGATAGTTCGTGTTTCAGCAGCAAGCCCTGCACTTTTGTTCAATAATGGAGGTTCTTCAGATACCATTATCAATGTGATATTTGAAACCCGTGCAGCTTCTACTGGTAATGTACAAGTAAATAACAACACCACTACCCGCGGTTTTTCTAATACCTTATTCAGCAATTGCTATTTCCGTCAAGATTTAACAGGCGGTACAACAATGATGGCAATAGGCCTTAATATTTTAGGTGTATCTCCGCGGTTTAATTCAGGAATTAGTGTAGATAATTGTAAGTTTATGAACTTTACCACAAGCGGCATTGTTGTAGGTAATCAGGGTAATGCTGACAACTTCCGAATCAACAATAATCACTTTTATTTCAACTATGGAATCAGCACTTCTACCTCGTTGTCACCAATTAATTTCTTCCCTGGTGCAACTTCTAACGGTAATCAGATAAATGGCAATTATATTGGAGGAAGAGAACCTTTTGCGGCTGGAGCAGCATTCACAAATAGCGCCTCCGTTACATTCAGTGCAATCTGGGCTACTTCAGGAACGGGTACAGGAACTGTTATCAACGGCAATATAATCCAAAATATATCCTTAACAAGTACTTCAGGAACTGGTACATTTACTGGTATTCTTGCTCAGGGTACATCTGCGGTATATACTATTAATAATAATAGAATAGGATCTTATACTCTTCCTATTTTCTCATTGAATAATGGTCGTTTCCAAGGTATAAGCACCTCGTCAACAGGTAATCTTACTATCCAGAATGACTCTATTCTGAATATTACCGTGGTGAATACCGGAACAATAGCAGGTATTACAGGTATAATCTCACAAAGTGGAAGCGCCAATGTGGTGAATATTAGCAATAATTTCTTACAAGGCTTCTACACTAATGCAGCTAATTCCGGCACTACAACAGCAGCTGCATTAATGGGAATTGTTTCAACTCATAGTACACTGAGTTTAACTATTAATAATAATACAGTTCGCACACTCATTGCGGCTAATGGCACAGCAGCAAGTACATCTGTAAGACCGATTTTAGTTACAAGCGGAACGCCAATTATTAATGGCAATACCGTTTATGGTATCAGTTCACGTTCAACTTACACTGGTACCACTACCTTAGCCAATGTAATTGGTATTGCAAGCACTACTACATTGAATGGAGCGTTGAGCATCAGCAATAATATTGTTGACAGTATGGGATGGACCAATCCTACATCAACTTCTGCCCAGATGATTGGTATCTTATACAATAGCGGTGGTTCGCAAAATGCTAATGTATCAGGCAATATTATCCGTAACCTGATTAGTACCAGTTCCAATACAGGCATTACCACAGCATCTTCCCTTGTAGGGTTAATGGTTAATGCTGCTTTTACTGTAAACGCTAACTATAACGACAACCGTATTAGTAATTTGGTTCATGCAGTCAATAACTCCAGTGTATCTGTTGCAGGTATGTACCTTTCGACTTCGACCTCAGTAATTGGTAACAACAGCAATGTATTGCGCAACTTGGTGCATAGCGTTACCAGTGCATCTACGGCAACTCCAGTATTAACTGGTATCCAGGTAAACAATGGATTCTTAACCCTTGCGAACAATATGGTGCGTATGGGTATTGACACTGCAGCAAACCTGTATACTAACGCAGCAACCATCAGGGGTATTTGGCATCAAAACACCACCCAATGTTTCTATTATCATAACACGGTGTTTATGGCCGGAGGTCCTGCTGCTGGTGCAGCACTTACCAGTGCATTTGAAAGCTCTGCTCTAATCACTTCAGGTCAGCAGATGGACATCAGGAATAACATTTTTGCCAATACCATCAGCAATGGGGCAGCCACTGGTTTCAACTTTGGTATACGCCTACAAGATTCATTGCGCATTACCAGTAATTACAATATAATCCATACGCCAGGCGTTGGAGGTATTGCAGGTGGCATAGTGCAAACCAATTCACGCTATGCGTTGCTTGGAGGAGACTCTATGAGTTGGAAAGCGATTACAGGTTTAGATCAGGCATCATCATCTGCATCACCTAACTTTAGTGCAGCTGCAACTGCTGTTTCTCCTAACGTAGATTTGTCGCTGCAATCAAGCAATCCTGCTGAGCGCAGTGGTGATCCTACCGTTACTATTGTATCAACGGATTATTACAACAATAGCCGCGCTTCTAACACACCTTCAGATATTGGTGCACATGCAGGTAATTTTACAATGGCTCCTGACGCATTTGCTCCGGTAATAGCATACACTCCTATGTCTAATGCGGGTAGTTTAACCGGTATTCGTACATTGACAAACGTGGTGATTACAGATAATAATGGCATCGTTATGTCAGGTGCTAATAGGCCTAAGCTTTATTACAGCCGTGACGGTGTTAACTGGTTCTCATCATCTGCGCTTACTGTTACAGGTAATGCAACCAATGCAGTTGCCAGTTTCAATATCGATTACCTGGTTTTCAGTCCTACATTAACACTATCCGATACCATCCGCTACTTTGTAGTTGCTCAGGATGCTGCCTCGAATCTGGGTTCTTTCCCAATTCTGGCAGTAGGTACTGATGTTAACACAATTAGCCAGTATCCGCGTAATCCAAGCAGATACAGCTTCCTGCCGGTAATTCCAGCAAACACTGTGCTTCAGGTTGGTGCAGGTCAGACCTATACCTCCCTTACCAATGCAGGTGGCTTGTTTGAATTCCTAAACAGCAGAACCCTCGGTGGGAACATAGTTGCGGAAATCACTTCAGACCTTACTGCAGAAACAGGCGCTATTCCATTAAACAGAATGGCTGAAGACGGAGTAGGAGCAGGTACTTTTAGTTTAACTATTCGTCCGAATGCTTCTGCCACTACCCCTCGCTTGATTCAGGGAAGCTATAACAATCCTTCTACTTTCTTCGGACTCATTACCTTAATTGGTGCCGACAGGGTGAAAATAAGCGGTATCCCAACAGGTGGTACAGCGAGCCAGCGTCTGCTTCGCATCCGCAATACTGCACCAACAGGAACTTATGGTGCAGGTACCGGAAGCAGTGTAATAACGGTGAGTAGTGCAACCGGTGTGGCTATTCGCAACTGTATCATTGAATCAGGTAATGCAAATCAGGCCGGAGGTTCTATTGAATTCCGTGTAGGCGTGAACAACCAGTTCCTCACCACCGCATGTTCTTTTGATACGGTAACGAATTGTGTACTTACCAACAATACGATAGCAACATTGCCTGATGGTATTCCTGCCAATTCAAGTGTATATTCTTTCGGAGCGCCCAACGTGTATAACAACAATATCGTAATTACCAATAATGAAATATCTAACATGGTAACTGCAGGTATTGGTGTTGTTGGAAACAATGGAGATGGTTTTGTGATTTCGGGTAATAGCATTTTCTACAACCTTGGATTTGTGCCTAATATTACCGGAACATTCCAGGGTATTGTATTCCTGCCAGGCGCATTTGCCAGTGGCCATACCATTTCCAATAACTTTATTGGTGGTACAGCTGTAAATTGCGGTGGTTCTGCATGGGTTAATCCTAATAACCTTGGTTTCACAGGTATCCGTACCAGTGTAGGAAACGGTGCCAATACCCTTATCAGCGGAAATACCATCAGAAATATATCTTTCACCAACCAGGCTGCCACCGGTCAGTTTACAGGTATAAGGGCTGAGGCCGGAAATACCGTAATTAACGGCAATACTGTAGGAGATGCAGTAGTGGCTAACGGTATTAATTGGCAACCTTCTGCCTCCTTCTTTGGAATCATTTACCAAGGAGCAAATAACATTCAGATAGTAAATAATAATATACAGGGGATTGCCATCCCAACCCCTAATACGTTTGCTCAATTTATAGGTATTTACGTGATTGGAGGAACGGTTAGTGCTCCTATTTCTGGTAATATTGTCGGACACGCAACCAACTCAAACAATATCGTGTTTGCAGGTAACACAACTCATTACGGCATGTTAGTTTCTGTAAATGCATTCACAACGCCTTCTTACAGCATAACTAACAATACCATTGCTAATCTTACATCAACCGGTGTGGGTACATCTACCTTCTTGTATGGTGTTATGGTTCAAAATTCTGGCTTCCCAACCATCAGCAACAATACAGTGCGGGAAATTAAAACATCCAGTATAAGCACCTCAACTACCGGTGTAGCAATAGGTATCTATTCGGCTGTTAATACTTCTACTATTGCTAACATAAGCAACAACCTGGTAAGTGCTATTCGTGCTACCAACACAGGCAATGTGCCAACTACAGTACATGGTATTTTACAAACCTCTGGTCAGGATATTGTATTAAATGCCAATCGTGTTTGGGATATTACCAATGCAAGTAGCAGTGTTAGTGTATATCCGGCTCCTGTAGCTGCGGGTATTTCCATTGGAGGCGGCAGTACTACTGCTAACTTATACAACAATCAGGTAACCTTAGGCAATGGTTTTGCAGGCAATGTTCAATTGAACGGTATTATGTTATATACCTCTAATACCTCATTAATCTTAAACGCAATCAATAACTCTGTACTTATTGATGGTGCTGCAGCAGGTGCAGGTCCGCAAAATACCTATGCTCTGCTAAGGGGCAACAATACAGGTACTGAAATCAATACTTATATGGCTCTGCGCAACAATATTTTTGCCAACCGCAGAACTGGTGGTTCAGGAAACCACTATGCCTTAAGTAATCAGACTTCAACACCTTCCAATACCACTTACCTCAACAACACAAGCATGTACAACTTGCTCACAACAGCCAATACATCAACTGTTGCTGAGTGGGGTCTGTCAGCTAATAATATTGCCAATTGGAGAACCAATTCAACCAGTGATAATATTAGTTACTATGTTCAGGCTGGTAATAGTGCAGGGCAATTAAATTTAACCAACTTGTTTACTGCACCTGCTACCGGAAACCTTGGACTAAACACATCTAACCAGGAGGTATGGTATGTATACGGAAAGGGTATTACCGGTGCATCGGCAAACAACCTGAATAGCGATTTCAGCGGAAGCAGCAGATCAACCTCTCAGGGTATAGCAACTACCATTGGTTCAGTGCACATGACTTCAGCACCTTCAATGTTGCCAATAGCTGCCATAGCATCAGCAGCACCATCAGCAAATACTACTACCAGCTATACTTTTGCTTCAAGGCCTGTTGCTTCAATCAGCTGGGGGGCTTCTGCACCTACAGGTGCAACCGTGTATGACTTCACAGGGGTTAATCCTCCGGCAGCACCTGCAGGTAATTTTAACAACCGTTATGTTCGTACAGACGTATCAGGTGGTACACCTCCTTACACTTATGGTTTAACCTATAATTTCAATCCGGCTAATCTTGGTGGCATGCAAAATGCAAATAACCTGCGTTTAGCTACCTCTAATGCAACTGTTCCATCATCTTGGACTACCCAGTTCACAACCAATTCTAATGGTAGCACCGGTATTGCATCGGTTAGCGGTATAAGCACAACAGGTTCTGCAATCACCTTTACAGGAACTGAGTTAAATGCTCCACCAACTATTTCAGCATTTACTCCAAATGCACGTCAAGTGGGTGGGTCTGTTACCATCAGTGGTTCACTCTTTACAGGTGCAACGGCTGTTTCATTCAATGGAACTGCGCAGCCTACCTTCACTGTTGTGAATGATACAACCATCACTACAACTGTTCCAACAGGCGCTACTGCAGGTCCTGTTTCTGTTACCAATCCTTTTGGCATAGGAACAAGCGCAAGTAACTTTACGGTAATACCTGCCCCTACAGTTTCTGGATTGTCTGTAACAAGTGGAACTTTTGGAACTGCTGTAACAATCACCGGAACTGGTTTTACATGGGCTACCCAAGTACAGTTTAATACAACCAATGCAGTATTTACTGTGGTAAACAACACCACCATCACTTGTACAGTTCCGAGTGGCGCCACTACAGGTGTGGTAACAGTAACCAATCCTGCAGGAAATGCGAGCAGTACTGCAACATTTACTGTGTTCCCTGTACCTACCATTACCACGTTTACACCAACCAGCGGACCAGTTGGAACCAGTGTAACGATAACAGGAACAGAATTTAATGCAATTACCAATGTTAGATTTAGTGGAGTGAACGCTTCTTTCACAGTCAATTCAACAACCAGCATCACTGCAACTGTTCCTAGCGGAGCAGTTACAGGTACAATCACAATACTGAATGGTTCAGGAACTGCAACCAGCTCAAGCAACTTTGCAGTAACTACTCCTCCAAGTATTAATGGATTTAGTCCGACTGCAGGTGGCACAGGTACAACAGTAACCATTAGCGGTAGCAACTTTACTGGAGCAACTGCAGTAACATTCAACGGTGTATCTGCAACGTTCACTGTTGTAAATGCAACTACCATTACAGCAACTGTGCCGGCCACTGCAAACACAGGTTTAATCGCAGTAACTACACCTTCAGGTACATCAACCAGTTCAAGTACATTTACCGTATACCTTGACCTAACTGTAAGTACCAATACTGGTGTTACAGGTACATATAACAATATCACCGTAACATCAACAGGAACAGCTAACTTGGTTGGTAGCCTCTTGGCAATTGGCAATGTTACTGTTCAGTCTGGTGGTGTAATGAACTTTGGAACGGAGGTATTGAATGGTAATGGCAACTTTACTGCCAACGGTGGTTCGCGCATTACTACCGGATCTGTTAATGGTATTTCTGCTACGGGTGGAATATCAGGCAGTATTCAGATGAATGGCACCAGAACCTACAGCGGTAGGGTTGAGTATAATGGTGCGGTAGCTCAGAATACAGGAAACGCTATAGCTGGAATCGATTCGCTTATTATTAATAATACAAATGGCGTTACGTTGTCTGCCTCAAGAAGCCTTAACTGGATTAACCTTCAATCTGGTGTACTTGCTTTAGGCAATAACAGTTTAACCCTTAACCCTGGTGGTAATATTGTTGGTATGAATGCATCTAATTGGATTCGTACCAATGGTAGTGGAACATTGCGCAGAACAGTTTCAAACAATAACACTGCTGTGTTATTCCCTGTAGGTTCAGATGGCTACAGCCCAGTGCAGGTAACACTCAGCTTAGCATCAACTACCGATGTCATTGGTGCTCGCGTATTCTATGGAGTATTAACATCTGGAACTTCTGGTGCTCCTGCTAATACCAGCATGGTTAACCGTACATGGGTACTGGATGAATCAGTTGCAGGTGGAAGCACTGCTACTGTAAACCTGGAATGGGCAGACACTATGGAAACAGGAGGATTTAACCGTACCAATTGCGGCATATCATGGTACAGAAGCGCACCTGGTTCTTGGATGGCTCCCGCAACTTATGGTGCAGCAACCGGTAGCAATCCATTTAGCGTAACACGCACAGGTCTTACTACCTTCTCTGCATTTGCCGTTGGCGATAACTTAGCAAACGCCACACTTCCTGTTCAGTTAACAAAACTGGTTGCAAACAAAGCAGGTGAAGATGTAATTGTAAGCTGGAGCACTGCATCAGAATTCAACAATAGCCACTTTGAAGTTGAACGCTCATTTAACGGAGCTGATTTTGAAATGGCAGGAAAAGTTGATGGCTTTGGATTTACCAACAGCGAAAGCAATTACAACTTTGTAGATGAAAAAGCTGCACTGAACCCAACCGCTCAGGTAATATACTATCGTT
Source organism: Bacteroidia bacterium (assembly GCA_044351265.1). Classification (GTDB taxonomy): domain Bacteria; phylum Bacteroidota; class Bacteroidia; order UKL13-3; family UKL13-3; genus JAJTFA01. The sequence continues at coordinate 56,411 of JBILGC010000001.1, read as the reverse complement.
TGAAACAAGTTGATTTTGATGGCAAACACACCTTCTATGGTCCTGTTGCGGTTAATATCAATAAACTGGTTGCAAACGTAAATGTTAGTGTATATCCAAATCCTTTCAACCAACAAGTAAATGTGCAGGTTGTTAGTCCTGAATCAGGTGCTATGCAAATTAGCATTACAGATTTACAAGGACGTGCAGTTTACACAGGAACTCATGAAGTGAACAAAGGATTACAGGTGATTTCGCTTGATGGTATAGATACCCTGAAAGATGGTGTATACTTTATGAATAGCAACATCAACGGAAACGTGAGCAGAGTTAAACTGGTAAAAGCAGGAAACTAAGTCACACGACCATTCTTAATAACTGTGCGCCCCGCCAATACATTGGCGGGGCGCACTTGTTTTTATATCTTTACAAAGTTATTCTATGAAAACCCGCGATATTCACCAAACCATCATGTTTCAAACTACGGCACTGGATGTTTATTGCTGCCTCATGGATGAGCGCATACATAGCTCTTTTACCGGGACAAAAGCTGTTATCTCGGACTCGGAAGGATCATCCTTCAGTTCTTATGATGGCTATGCCGTTGGAAAAAATGTGGTATTGGAGCGCGGCAAGAAAATTGTTCAATCATGGAGAGCTGTTGATGAGGAGTGGCCTGCAACACATGATTCAGAGGCTGCCTTTATTTTGTCGGATACTGCTGAGGGTTGCAAGTTGGAATTTTTTCATACGGGTGTACCTGAAGCATTAGCTGATCGTATTGAACGCGGCTGGTATGAGTACTATTGGGAACCGCTTGCATTTTATCTGAATAGATAAGCTTTAGGCGCTGATGCCTTCTTTTAGTTTTTCTGCATTTTCTGCTATTTGCAGTTGGTCTATGAACTCCTGGATTTCTCCGTTCATCACTTCAGGTAAATTATATACGGTATGCCCAATGCGGTGATCGGTTACACGACCTTGAGGATAATTATAGGTCCTGATTTTTGCAGAGCGATCTCCTGTTGATACCATGGTTTTGCGTTTCTTCGTAACTTCTTCCTGCCTTTTATTAACCTCCATTTCATACAGTTTTGATCGTAACATTTGCATGGCACGTTCACGGTTTCCGTTTTGGGTGCGTTCTACCTGGCAAACCACCACGATGCCTGTTGGCTTGTGGGTTAACATAACTTTAGATTCAACCTTGTTTACGTTTTGACCGCCTGCGCCACCTGAGCGTGCAGTTTGCATTTCAATATCTGCCGGATTCAGTTCAAAGTCCAGATCTTCGGCCTCCGGTAAAACCACTACCGATGCTGCTGAAGTATGCACACGTCCTTGTGTCTCGGTATCGGGAACACGCTGCACGCGGTGCACACCGCTTTCATATTTTAAAATACCATAAGCTTCTTCGCCTGTTACCTCCATTACCACTTCCTTATAACCACCTGCAGTGCCTTCGGTAAAATCAATCACTGCTGTTTTCCATCCGCGTTTCTCGCAGTAGCGGCTATAAAGGCGGAAAAGATCACCTGCAAATAAACTCGCCTCATCACCTCCCGTTCCTGCCCGTATTTCCATAATGGCATTCTTGCTGTCTTCCGGATCTTTAGGGATGAGCATTAACCTTATTTCTTCTTCCATTGGAGCAACCAGCGGATCAAGTTCTTCTAGTTCTGCTTTGGCCATTTCTTTCATCTCCTGATCTTTCTCGGTATTCAGTAATTCTCTGGCATTGGCTATGTTCTCCAACAGGTTTTTGTAAACAAGATATTTGTCTACGATTTTCTGCAAGTCCTTGTATTCGCGGTTTAGTTGGGTAAAACGCTTCATATCAGCAAGTGCATCCGGCTGTGTCAGCATTTCACCTACCTGATCGAAACGTTGTTTGATGGCTTCTAATTTATCCAGCATCTGATATTGTGGTTGGGCGTGGCAAAAATAGGAAAGAAGCGCGAGGCTAAAAAGAATAAATACTTATCCTGTCGGGTAAAAGCAAATATAAACGCCCCTTTTCAATACTAAGATCTAATGCCGGTGCTGTTTGAGGTAGGCCAAAACTGCTGCTTAAAAAGGTTTTAAGGTGGTATTTAAAGATGCTGTTTTTTTGATGATAGTATATCTCATCGCCAATAATCTTTACCTGTTCATTGCCTTTTATAGGCAAGGTTTTCAAATAATGCGCAAACACATCGAATAGCATGATACCTATACTGGAATCAACCAGAAATACACGATTGTTGTCATCAAATAAATACGTTGGCAGCAACTGTTTTTGTTTTACAAATTGCCTGATGTTACCGCTTGTCTGTATGTTTTCTCCATTTTTATCCATTCGTTTTAATTGCAAATCTGCCAAATCAAATGCCCATATGCCGTTATCAAAAGAACGTGCAACGGCTGATGCCTGTGTTATTTGATATTGTTCAAGTTTCATCTCTCCGCGATAAGCCAAATTGTTATCTAGAAACACCACAAGGTTCAGCTCTTTGTAAAACACATAAATTTCAAGCGGATTGGTGGCATCAATATGTGAGATATTGCCAATGTATTTATAGTTAAGTGTGCTCAGCAGTGCACCTTCAGGGCTGTATTTATAAAGCTGATTGGTTTTGGTAACCACATACAAATTTCCTAACCTGTCGGTATGAATATCTTTGGCTTCAATATCAATATGCTTAATGAGCCTGTAGGCAGGAGTTGCCGCACTATCAGCTGTTGATTGCTGGGCGCTGATATTCTTCAGACAAGTAAACAATAACAATAGGCTTAACAGCAGATATTTCATAAATGAAAAGTTTGCAGGCTAAGTGATTCGCCATTAAATACGGCATAGGTGTTATATCCTATCCAGTCTCCAAGGTTTATATAACGGCTTTGCTCTGTTAATTTGTATTCCTTAGGCAGGTGTCTGTGGCCAAAAATGAAATAATCGAAATTCTCGGTTTCGAGCAAGTGGCGGCAATGCCTAATCAGATACTCTTTCTCTTCATAAAAAGTAAAATTGCCATCAAAGGTTTTCAGTTTGCTTTGATGTGAAAGCCAATTGGCAATTCCAATACCTATATTGGGATGCAACATTGAAAAAATTTGCTGAAAAAACCGGTTTCTGTATATCCAAAGGATGGTCTTAAATTTGAGTTGCTCCGGCCCTAACCCATCGCCATGTCCGATATAAAATTTTTTGCCGTTGATTATTCTGATAATTGGTTTTGCATGCACCTGCACACCCAGTTCTTTTTCAAAATAGCCGAATTGCCACAGGTCATGATTACCATGAAAAAAATGCACCGGTATGCCTGCATCCGTAAATTCGGCAAACTTTGCCTGCAGCCTAACAAAGCCTTTTGGCACCACTGTTTTATATTCAAACCAAAAATCAAAAATGTCTCCTACAATAAACAGTTCGGCACAGTCTGCTTTTATAGAATCCAGCCAACGGATTACGCGCTGTTCTCTTTCGCTGCTGCTTTTTGCATCAGGAATACCCAAATGAAAATCTGAGGCGAAATATGTTTTTTTTAAAATCAATATAATTCCTTAATCCGTTACTGTTTTACATCCTGAATTAAGAATACAAATAATTCTTTTGGCCCGTGCGCACCTGTTACAAGTTTCCTTTCAATATCACTGGTTCTTGATGGTCCGGTGATGTATGATATCATGGAGGGCATATTTCTGCCGTATTTGTTTTTAAGCTGTTGCAAACTGTCTTTAATTTCCATAACCACCTGAGATGAGTAGGCGATAACAATATGTACAGAAGGGTATATGGTAAGCACCCGCGTATTTTTAACCGAACTTACCAAAATACTGCCGGTACGCGCCACCAGGCTTTCGCAGGTTGTAATACCAACCATTGATTTGGCTAGCTGTTCTTTTTGATGCAGGTATGCAATGCCACTATCGGTTAGCATTTCCTGCAGTTGATTTTCTGTACAAAAAATATTTTTCAATTTTTTACGCTCAATTAAAGTCAGCAGTTTATCTACGCAATCAAATTTATTATCGCACACAACAAACTGACCTTGTGTTTCGGTGAAATTTTTTGCAAAGGTTTCAAGGATTGATTCACCAGCGGGTGGATGCTCATACACGTTAGATTCCAAATCGATATTGGCATACTTGCTTTTAGATTTGAAAATAAGTGCTGCCCTTACCTTCTTGAGTATTTTTTCTTTTGAAGTAGTTTGTTCCACCAGTCTGCAAGGTATAAAAAACTTCGGCTTTTAAAAAGTAAAGGGATGCCTTGTAAAAAGCCAAACATAAAAAAAGCCGACTATTAATGTCGGCTTAAGAAATTATGAAAACAAGGTTGGATTCGTGTTATTTTTAGGTTCTTCTTTTGGTGGTTCAGGTGTATTTGCCACGGCTTTCTTTTCCTGTTCCTGTTTTGTTGTTTCTTCCTCGGCAGGAGTAATAACATTTTCTGCAATAACAGGGGTTGGGGTTTCTTCCGCCTTAGCTTCAAAAGGGCGTTTGCCTAATATTTCTTCCAAATCATGCTGAAACAAAATTTCACGTTTTAATAAAATTTGAGAAAGATTTTCCAACTGATCTTTTTTCTCCAGCAGTAATTTTTTGGTGCGGTTATAGCAGGTATCTATCAGGTTGCGCACTTCAATATCAATCATCTCGGCTGTTTTATCAGAGTAAGGCTTGGTAAAGCCATACTCATTTTGCGGATCATGGAATGAAACGTTGCCAACTTTTGGATTCATTCCGTATATGGTTACCATAGCATAGGCCATTTTGGTAATGCGCTCCAAATCGTTTTGTGCACCGGTTGAAATGCGGCCAAAGGTAATATCCTCAGCTACACGTCCGCCCAGTGTCATGCACATCATGTTTTCCATTTGCTCTGTGGTATACAAGTATTGATCTTTAGGTAAATACTGCGCATAACCCAAAGCTGCTACTCCGCGAGGCACAATAGAAACTTTTACCAGCGGGTCAACCCCTTCAAGAAACCAGCCTACAATGGCATGGCCGCTCTCATGGTAAGCAATGATTTCTTTTTCTTCAGGAGAGATGATTTTATTTTTCTTTTCAAGTCCGCCAATCACCCGATCAATGGCATCCTGAAAATCCTGCATTTCAATTTTGTCTTTCGATTTGCGTGCGGCAATCAGTGCTGCTTCATTGCACACATTGGCAATTTCAGCACCGGCAAAGCCGGCAGTTTGTGTGGACAAACGCGCAGGGTTAACATCTGTGTTAAGTTTAAGTGGTTTTAAGTGGACTTTGAAAATTTCTTCACGGCCTTTTAAATCCGGCTTGTCAATAGAAATCTGCCTGTCGAATCTTCCGGGGCGCAATAATGCAGGATCTAAAATATCAGGCCTGTTGGTTGCAGCTAAAATTATTACACCCAAATCAGTGGCAAAGCCATCCATTTCTGTGAGGAGTTGATTGAGTGTATTTTCTCTTTCATCGTTTCCGCCTTGCATAAGTGAGCGTCCGCGTGCACGGCCAACTGCATCAATTTCATCAATAAAAATAATGCAGGGCGCTTTTTCTTTTGCCTGACGAAATAAATCTCTAACCCTTGATGCGCCAACACCTACGAACATCTCTACAAAATCTGATCCTGATAGCGAGAAGAATGGAACACCTGCTTCACCCGCCACAGCTTTGGCAAGCAATGTTTTTCCTGTACCCGGAGGGCCAACCAGCAATGCTCCTTTAGGAATTTTACCGCCCAGGTTGGTGTATTTTTTCGGGTTCTTTAAGAAGTCTACAATTTCCATTACTTCTACCTTTGCTTCATCCAATCCTGCCACATCTTTAAAGGTAACTTTAACTGATGCTTCCTTGTCAAAAAGTTGTGCTTTTGATTTGCCAATATTAAATATCTGGCCTCCGCCACCCGGCCCTCCGCCCATTCTGCGAAAAATGAATAACCACAATCCAATGAGCAAAGCAAACGGCAATAACCAACCGATAATGTCGCCAAAATAATTATGTTGGGTAATGTACTCAACAGGTATTTGTAAGGCTTGGCCCGGATTGGCTTTTTCATAGGCCATACGAGCATTGTTTAAGTCGGTAGTAAATTGGTTAACATCACCAATTTCAAAGTAGTAATGCGGACCAACTTCATCGCCAAAAAAACCACGCTTCTTCAGGTCTTTGTATTTTTCGTTTTTTAGCGATTCTTTTTTCAGGTAAACCTCGGCACGTTCCTTATTCACTACCATTATTTTTTCTACATCATTGCTCATAATCATCTCAGTCTCTACCTTAAACCAGGTAGTCTTTAATGCCACATCTTGCGGCAAAAACTGTAGACCAATGAATATGGCGAAAATGATACCGTAAATCCAGTAGAAATTAAATTTTGGAACCTGTGGCATTTTAGGTTTTTGATTCTTTTTATCGTTTGCAGGAGCATGGCCCCTTTCTTTGTTATCTGACATTTATTTGAGTTAAAGTATGAATTATAATAAGCAAGAATAGCAACAAATTGTTTGATTGGCAAACACGGAGCTACGACACTTTTTTAGTGGCAGGCAGTGATGGGTAAAACCAGGCTTTGTGAATGGGAATTTCAAAATCTGTTTTTAGCTGCCCCATGGTGTTAATTTGTTTGTTAAAGGTGGTGGAAGAAGAAGTGATTTGTCCGGAATCAAGCATATCTGCCAATGCCTGTTTTTGGGTAATGATTAATCCCTCTGCAGTCAGCACCTCAATTTGTAGGCGGTTAAATAGCAATATGCCTAAGGTATTTTCCAGTTTTTTAAAAAAGGCAACAGATTTATCAATACCGCAGCCACTGGCCGCATTCACCGATTCATTTAAAGCAAGTACAGGAAATATGTCATGAATAATATCAAATGCTGCATCCATTTTATGCTCATGTGAGGTCCATCCATTTATGAATTGCCTCGCCTCTTCATGCATTTGCTCCTGCTCTGCAGCTGTTATAGTCCTGTTCGCAGCATAAAGCCACACGCGTGCTTCGTCAGGTAAATGATTAAGTCTGTTCATCCGGGTTAAATCAGTAGTCGCAAAGTTACCAAAAATCAAGCCATTGACATATTGGCATAAATAACATTCGATTGGATGATGAAAAAAGAAACCATGAAGGTCTTCACTGCGCCTTATTGCTGCAGGTGAATGGTTTGAGTAGGGAAAGCAAAGGCACAGCCATGCTTCTCTATGATTTTCATGATGTTTAAATTAATTTGCTCTTTCACATCAACCATTACTTCAAATTCATTGCTTTTCACAAAATAAATTACCAAAATATTCAGAGAGCTGCTGTCGAAATCAACAAAACGCACCACAAATTCATCTCCTGTTTTCGGGTGTGAAACTATAATTGATTTTATTTCATCAATAATACCGATTATCTGCTCAGGTTTGCTATTATAAGTTAATGCAATGTTGAAGCGTACCCTTCTCATGTCACTCAAGGTGATGTTGTTTAATGCCGTATCAATTAACTTTTTATTGGGCACTGTTATCAGGCTTTTTTCCAATGTGCGTATGCGTGTGGTTCTGAAACCCACATGTTCAATGCGGCCGGTAATGCCATCAGCCTCTATTAAATCGCCTGCCTTAAAAGGTTTGTCCAGATAAATTACAAAAGATCCAAGCAGGTTTGCCAGCGTATCCTGAGCTGCCAAAGCCACTGCCAATCCACCTATACCTAAAGAGGCAACAAGTGCAGTAATATTTACATCAAATACAAACCTAAGGCCCGCAAATACGCACAATACAACAAGCACTACTTTAATTAGTTCCTTAAGGAAATTCGATAACTCAAAGGATACAGGCGACTCTTCTCTGTTTTGCAACACGTAGGCAAAAAAGTCGGTTGCCTTTAGCAGTATTTTGGCAATTACCACAAACAATGCAATTCCATATAGTGCATCAATACACCAGCGTAGCCCATATTGGGTATCGGGTACCAAATTCCAGTTTTCAGGGAAATTGAGTCGCGCAAAAGCAAAATATAATATCAGCAATAAAAGCAATTGTTCAATCGGTTTTCGGAGCAATTCAACAAATACTTCCGAAAACTGATTTTTCGAAAATTGCTTGAATATTCGAAAAGATTGACGGCTTAAAAATGTGGCGCCAAATCTTTTTAATAAAATACCCAGTAACAGGATGCTCATGCACCAAGCATAATCTCTGAGGGTGTTGCCCAAAAAATCCGTATTTAACCAGTCGGCTTGTTCCATTGCGCAAATGTAATGATATGAGTAATTAGTAGGGGCAGGTGCATTCATAAGTATTGTTTTTCAAGCCGTTTGTGCATAAGATAACAATATTTGCTTTTAGCCTATTATCATTGCAATGTAATTTAGCATGCTTTCAACTCATCAGATTGTAATAATTGGAGCAGGGCCTGCCGGTTGTGCCACCTCTCTTTTTTTGGCCAAGCAGGGCATACCGCACACCATTCTCGAAAAGCAAACTTTTCCACGCGATAAGATTTGTGGTGATGCCCTGAGTGGCAAAACCGTGTATGTGCTCAATGAACTAAATCCTCAAATTGTGCATCAGTTTGCAGCACAAACCGATAAATTCATTGATAGCTGGGGGGTAAAGTTTGTAGCACCAAACGGGAAGCACATTGATATTCCGTTTAAATCAGACATGAGCAATCAGGCCCATCCACCGGGTTTTATTGCCAAAAGAATGCATTTTGACCATGAGCTGTTTAAGCTTATTGACACACGATTTGCAAATGTGCTGCAAGGTGCTGAGGTAACTGAAATTAATCAAAACCAAGGCATTTCAGAAATCAGGTATTCCCAAAATGGCAAAACCGAAACCATTAGCGGCATACATCTATTGATTGGTGCCGAAGGCGACCGCTCTATTGTTGCCAAGAAACTGGCAGGTATATCAAAGGAGAATAATCACTATTGTGCGGGTATTAGGGCTTACTATAAAGGGGTAGAGGGCATGCATCCGCAAAACTTTATTGAGTTACACTTTTTAGAAGAATTGCTACCGGGGTATTTCTGGATTTTCCCTTTACCAAACGGAGAAGCCAATGTGGGTGCGGGCATGCTTAGTGCTACCGTGAGCAAGAAAAAGGTGAACCTCAAAGCCGACATGCTCAGAGCTATTGCCAATAATCCTAAAATTAAAGACAGATTTAAAAATGCCACATTGCAGGGCAAAATACAAGGCTGGGGTTTGCCGCTGGGCTCAAAAAAAAGAAGTCTTTCCGGAAACGGATACCTTTTGGTAGGAGATGCAGGCTCTTTAATTGACCCATTTACCGGTGAAGGTATAGGCAATGCCCTATACAGCGGCATGATGGCAGCCTCTGTTATAGAGGAGGCAATTAAAGCCAATAAATTTGATGAAGAATTCTTAAAGCGTTATGATTTAGCTTTTTACAATAGGCAATGGGATGAGCTAAAATTAAGCCATACCATGCAAAAACTATGTAAATACCCCTGGCTGTTTAACTTTGTGGTTAATAAAGCCAACAAAAATAAGGCGCTTAGAGAAACAATCAGTTGCATGTTTGAAGACCTTGATTTAAGGGCCAAGTTGCGTAATCCGCTTTTCTACGCCAAACTGCTGTTAAACGATTGAGGCAATTCTGAAATTATTGCTACTTTTGCACCGACTTTTTTAGTCGCTTAACTTAAAATTCTAGCTCATTTTGAAAAGAAAGGTAGTTGTAGCAGGAGGAGGAGCAGCAGGTTTTTTTGCTGCCATAACCTGTGCTCAGGCAAATAACGATGCAGAGGTTATTATTCTGGAAAAAACCAATAAGCTTTTAAGCAAGGTGGCTGTTTCCGGGGGTGGGCGTTGCAATGTTACGCATGCCTGTTTTGATCTGAAACAGTTATCGCTTTCATACCCAAGAGGAGAGAAGCAACTTAAAAGTGCATTCAGCAGGTTTATGACCACCGATACCGTTAAATGGTTTGAAGAAAGAGGGGTGAAATTAAAGACGGAGGAAGATGGCCGAATGTTCCCCACCACCGATAACTCTGAAACCATTATAAAATGCCTGCTAAAAGAAGCTAAAAAGTTAAAAATAGAAATTAAGGATCAAACAGAGGTTAAGCAGATAACTCCGCGTTTCCATGGTGGTTTTGAATTAAAATTGGGCAGTGGCGAAAAAATGGAATGTGATAAACTAATTGTTGCATGTGGTGGCAGCCCTAAAATTGAGGGATTAAATTGGATTAAAGAATTGGGCCATGAAATTATTGAGCCTGTGCCTTCTCTTTTCACCTTTAATATTCAGGATGAAGAATTGGCAAACCTTCAGGGCATTTCTGTTAATCCTGCCAAAGCAAAAATTTTAGATACCAAACTGGAATTTAGTGGACCGGTGCTCATTACACATTGGGGACTTAGCGGACCTGCCATATTAAAATTATCATCTTACGGAGCACGCATACTTGCAGAAAAAGATTACAATTTTCAGGTACAGATAAATTGGATGAATGAAAAGAAAGAGGAAGTAGCACGCCTAGAGCTCATGAATTTAAAAGCTGCTAATCCTTCCAAGCAAATCAATGTGCTGTTCCCTTTTATATTGCCCAAACGTTTACTGCATTATCTGTTTGAAAAAACCGGTATTAATGATAAAATGAAGTGGGGCGAAATTTCAAAGGAGGATGTAAATCGTTTTGTAAATAATTTGCTTTATGATACCTACCAAGTAAAAGGCAAAACTCCTTTTAAGGAAGAGTTTGTAACCTGCGGTGGTATTGGGTTAGATGATATTGATTTTAAAACCATGCAAAGTAAGCGCTGCAAAGACATACATTTTGCAGGCGAAATTTTGGATATAGATGGCATAACCGGAGGCTTTAATTTTCAGGCAGCATGGACCACCGGTTACCTGGCAGGCCTTGGTGCCTCTAAGTAATTCAGCAGCATTTATACAGCTATTTTAAAGCAGCAACCTGATGTGCACATTTCAGATATTCCAAGTACGCTTGCAATGCCTCAGCTTTTTTGGTCCCAACCATCACGGTTTGCCCGTTTTTGAGCGTGAGCTTCAAACCTATATTACCCGAAATGCTATAAGCGCGTTTATTACTAAATAAACCCAGCCGAAAACCCCAACCTCCGTATTCTTTAATTGGACTATATCTTTTAATCTCCGCTCGGTTAATGTCATCCCATAAATATTTTTTTGGTCTAGACATAAGCAGGCTAAATTTTACAGAAATACCGCTTTCATCAATTCTTGTATCTAGATGGAGTAAACGAATAATTATGACCAAAAGAGCAGTAACTATTATTCCGGGTAACCAAAACAACAGACTCGCCCGTTCATTGTCAAGAAATAAATCAGCAAAAAAGAAAGCTGCAACAATGGGTAACCATATCAGTTTCCAGTTGCTATACTTTGCTTCCTGTGTTTCATTAAAAGGCTCCATAATTTGTAGTCAATAGGCATGCAAAGATGTAAAAAAACAGCAAGCGTTATACAGTGTATTCCAGCATCTGATTGAGTTCAAGAAGACCTTTCATTTATCGTTTTCGCTTTCGTTCAATTTGCCGTAATTTGCAATGCTTTTATATGACGACAACATCAGAACCTAAAAGAACATTAATTACAGCAGCGCTGCCTTATGCCAATGGTCCTGTGCATATAGGCCATTTAGCGGGTTGCTATTTGCCTGCCGATATTTATGCCCGCTATCTGCGCCTTTCAGGCAAAGATGTATTGTTTGTGTGCGGCAGTGATGAGCATGGCGTTGCCATTACCCTAAAAGCAAAAAAGGAAGGCATTACTCCCCAGCAACTGGTAGATAAGTATCATAACCTGATGAAAGATAGTTTTGCCCGATTTGGAATTTCTTTCGATATCTATCACCGCACCTCAGAAAAATTACATGCCGAAACAGCATCTGATTTTTTTAAGGTGATGCATGAAAAGGGCGGCTTTATTGAAAAAACAGAGGAGCAGTATTATGATGAGGAGCAAAAACAGTTTCTGGCCGATCGTTATATTACAGGCACTTGCCCCCGCTGCGGAAATGGCAGTGCATACGGAGATCAATGCGAAAAATGTGGTACCAGTTTAAGCCCTAAAGATTTAATTAATCCGCGCTCAGCCATCAGTGGTAATACACCTGTTCTTAAAACCACCAGCCATTGGTATCTGCCGCTAGATCAATTGCAGGAAACTTTTTTAAATGAGTATATAAATAAGCATAAAGACGACTGGAAAGTAAACGTGTTTGGCCAATGTAAAAGCTGGCTGGATGCCGGCTTGCAGCCACGTGCCATTACACGTGATTTGTATTGGGGTGTGCCTGTACCTGTAAAAGGTGCCGAAGGCAAAGTGCTGTATGTTTGGTTTGATGCACCCATCGGTTATGTATCAGCTACTAAAGCATGGTGCGAAGCCAATGGAAAAAACTGGCACGACTACTGGGATAAAAATAGCGGAACACGTTTGTTACATTTTATTGGTAAAGACAATATTGTGTTTCACTGCCTCATATTTCCTGCCATCTTGCACGCACAGGGTGAGTTTGTTTTACCTGATAATGTGCCGGCCAATGAGTTTCTGAATTTGGAGGGCGATAAAATTTCTACTTCGCGCAATTGGGCTGTATGGCTGCATGAGTACCTGAATGATTTTCCGGGTAGGGAGGATGAGTTGCGCTATGTACTCACCTCTATTGCTCCTGAAACCAAGGATAGTGACTTTAGCTGGAAAGATTATCAGCAGCGTGTAAACAGTGAGCTTGTTTCTATACTTGGCAACTTTGTGAATCGCGTAATGGTGCTTACTTGGAAATTTTTTGATGGAAAAGTACCCGCCTATAACAGCACTCATCATGCGCAAGACAACCAATACCGCAAAGAAATAAAGTTTGGTTTTCATGTGATGGAAGAGGCACTGCATCATTTCCGTTTTAGAGAAGCGCAAGCTGAACTCATGAATATTGCACGCTTAGGCAATAAGTATCTGGCTGAGCTGGAGCCCTGGCATCTCATAAAAACCGATAAGGAAAAAACTGCCAGTGTATTGCATATGGGTTTGCAGATTGCCGCAGCATTAAGCATTGCAGGACGACCATTTTTGCCAAACACATCAGATAAAATTGCAGCATTGCTTAAACTTACATTTGATAAGAAATTGTGGGATATTCACTTTTTTGAGAGTCTTGAATTTTTAGGTGAAGGCCATCAACTCAACGAAGCATCCATTCTGTTTAAACCCATAGAGGACGAAGAAGTACAAAAACAAATTGAAAGGCTTGCCCAAATTAAGAAAGATAATGAAATGCAAGCAACGGCTGAGCCCGCAAAGCTCAATGTTGTAAAAGGGGATATTGCATATGATGATTTTGATAAAATAGATTTGCGTGTAGGGAAAGTTTTATCTGCAGAGCGTGTGCCCAAGGCAGATAAGTTATTAAAGCTAACAGTTGATTTAGGCTTTGAGCAACGCACCATTTTATCGGGCATTGCAGAGTATTATAAACCGGAGGAGTTGGTGGGCAAATTGGTAACGGTGGTAGCAAACTTGGCACCACGAAAAATACGCGGCATAGAAAGTCAAGGTATGTTACTAATGGCAGGAAATGATTTTGGTAAGCTATACAGCGTAGGCCCTGAAAAAGATATTGAGCCCGGAAGTGTAGTAAAATAAGGCAAGCTAAAAATTGCGCCATTGCTTGATTTGTAGCACAGATTAAAGATATTTGCGATATTGAATGGATAGAAGATATGGTCACCTAGTCCCGAAAAATAGCAAACAGGGTTTGCGTAATTTTTCGAGGATGCTCGCATCAGAGCAAAATCAAAGATTTTGACTGTTGCGGCATTCAATGGATAGAATAGATCAATATTAATATACCATTTCACCTTATCCCCTGCACCTCCATATCAACAATACTTTTCATGGATTTTAGTAAGTTAAAAATTACAAATTGAGTAGTGAATTGAGCAGTAGTTGTAACACTGCGTTAGAATTTAACTAAGTGTATCTGACAAATTTCCGTAACCTTACTTTTGTTATTCCGTGCTTTATGCATTATAATTCACAAACCTTTGATTCTAATCAAGAAAAACCCAATGATGTTTTGATTATTAAAACAAGAACATTAAATTGCAATTAATAACCAGCCCAAATTCTAAAACTGAAACTGTTACTATGGAGTTCAGAACCCACATGAATAAAAGAGGCGTAATTCGAAAAACCTTACAAGTAAGATAATTAAACAATAAAATATAATGAGATTTAAACTTATCCTAAATTTTTCAATTAGTGTTACTCTATTAACTAATACAATAATCGCTCAAAATACATTTACTTCTGGAGCTGATAAATATGTTTTAATGGAGGTTGCTGTAGGATCGAATAACATTTTTGTTCCAGATGCCTATTGCAGACAAGATGGTTTTCGTGGTACATATTCCAAACTAATTATTGTTAATAACCATAATAATAGCTGGGGGCAAGCACCTCTAAAATATACATCTTCAGACCAATGGAACTCTACATATGCTTACGGAATTCCAATCGCCACCATTGATAGAGTTCCTTATTTAGGGAGTTTAGCTTTTCCAAGAGGTAGCTGGCAAAATGCTATTATTTCAAGAAATAGTGCCTCACCCAATTATCAAGTGTCAATGACAGTAAACAAACAAGGTCAACAATTAAGTGTACTTGTCACTGGGAAAGCACTTTCAAATTTATCTGGTGAATACAGGTTTAATGTACTAATCACTGAGGATAGTCTGATTCAAAACCAAAGAAATAATAGCAACGGTGGATCTTGCAGCTACATGAATGTTGGTGACCCAATTTCGAATTTTCCTCACTTAGATGTACTCAGGGCTTATTTAGGATCAGAATGGGGTGCTTATAAATGCAGCAACCCCACCATAAACCAAATTGATACTATGAGTTTTTTTTACAACATACCGCCTACTTACAATTTAAATAATTTGAAGATAATTGGAATTGTTCAAAAGTATTCGACCGACTCCTCACAGTGTGAAATTATGAATGCAATAGCAACTCCTTTACGTTTAGTTACAAATAATTGTGCTGATTCCATTACAACTCAACCAACTAACCAATCGGGAGCAAAAGGAACAAATAAAAACTTTTCGTTCACTTATTCAGGAAGCGGTTACAATTACCAATGGCAATCAAACCCTATAGGATTTGGTTGGCAAAATGTTCCTATTAACAATCAATATTTAGGAATAACAACAACCGCTTTAACAGTTAATAATGTTAATGTTTCGAACCATAATCAAAGATTCCGTGTTATCGCATCAAAAAGCGGTTGTGCCGACACCTCAAACATTGTTTCACTAATTGTTAGTGATATAGCCTCAGACTCAATTAATCTGATTTCGCTTAAAGCAGATACAACATCTAAAGGAAACAGGATTAGACAATTGGAGACTGACTTAGCAAACAAACACGACACTCTGTATGTAGGTAGCAATATCACAACTGATACATTGAAGATATCTATTCGTACCGGTCTGACTTTAGCTTCTCCTTTACTAAATAGCATCAAGGTGTATCCTAACCCGGCAGCAACAGTATTGCATATTGATTTAGAAAAACCAGGTAATTACATTGCTAGGTTAACAGGTGTAACCGGGCAAACAGTTGTTTCACCTACTTCGGGTACGATTGATATTTCATCGCTTGCAAATGGTGTGTACATACTTACTATTTACGACTCAAATAATAAGTTGATATCTACCAATAAAATTCTAATAGTAAAATAATTACTACCTATAAATTAACTGTAACAAGGGGACTGATAGTCCCCTTGTTTGTTAAAACAGGTTAACAACCAAATAATTTTACTAAAAAAGTGAGCAGTGAATTGAGCAGTAAAGTGTCGAAATCGACTATTTTTATAAAACTTTATTATCTTTGACCTAAGCCCAGCAAGGGTTTATGGTCTCGTAGTTCAATGGATAGAATAGATGTTTCCTAAACATTTGATACAGGTTCGATTCCTGTCGAGACTACAAATAATAGCAATTAGGGCCTTGAGTTTAAAATGATTCAGGGCTTTTTTGTTGGCATATACTGTAGCGAAAGGCGCTTTTGCTGCCTACCCCGCCCGTTCACGCGAATGGCATACCGTCTTGCGGTGCATGCTTTCCGTGTGAACGGGCGAAACAATTATCCTTAGATTCTAATTACTCAGAAGCAATTTATCTGAATAGGCTTTTTTGATTTATATCAAAATTCCAATCAGCAGGCTCAATTTTATTTGTATCTGTAATTCTACAGATATGATTATTCAAGTAATTCAAATTATTGTTGAGCTGGCGCTCACCATTTTATTTGCTGATTTTATATCAGGATTTGTACATTGGTTTGAAGATACCTATGGCACAGAAAAAACCCCTATTTGGGGCAAATGGGTTGTTAAACCCAATCTTGAGCACCATGTGCATCCGGCTGCATTTACCAAAAAAACATGGCTGCAAAGCTCCTGGGATCTTACCTTAATATCGGGCTTAATTGTACTCATTTCTTACTGGAACAATGCACTTACATGGCATGTTTGGGTTTTTGCTGTTCTTTCGGCTAATGCAAATCAGGTGCATAAATATGTGCATATGCCTGCAAGAAAGGTTCCTTTTATAGTTAGGTTTTTGCAGCAAGTAGGGTTGTTCCAAAAGCCAAGGCATCATGCTGTTCATCATTCCGGAGAAAAAAATAAATCATACTGCGTACTTACGCCATATGCCAATTTTATCCTTGATGCTATTTGTTTTTGGCGTGCGCTGGAATTTATACTGAAGCCTATTTTAGGTGAGCCCAGACTGGCAGAAAAAGAAATGCAGCAACAATAACTGTAGGATTAATATCTTTATAAATATTATGAGTCTCATTAATCATATAAGTAAACTAACCCCCATCAGTGAGGCTGCACTAAATTGGCTAAAGCAATGCACAGAGAATTTTGTATTTAAGAAAAATGAGATAATACTTAACGAAGGCAAAACATGTAATCATTTATATTATGTAGTAAATGGAATGGTAGGCAGTTACTATGTAATCGATGATCAGGAAGTATGTAATTGGATTGCCATGGAAGAGGATATGGCTACTTGTTATTACAGCTTTATCTCGCGTGAGCCCTCATATGAAACCATTGTAGCGTTCGAGAATTGTACAGTTCAGTCTATAAGCTATGATAATATACAGGAATTGTATAAAAGGTTTCCTGAGACAGAAAAAGCCGGACGCTTAATTTTAAAGAACTATTATTCCAGACTTGAGGAACGCTTAATTTCTATTCAATTTAAAACAGCCAAGGAGCGCTATGATATATTATTTAACAAACGCCCTGAGGTATTTAACCGTGCTCCACTGGGAAAGATAGCAACTTATCTTGGAATGAAGCAGGAAACCTTAAGCAGGTTAAGGTCGGGAAAATGATTTTGTATACTTTTAATCCTCCTCTCAAGTGCTCTAGTAAGCTCGCTTTAGCGGGTGAGTGATCAAGTTGTTTTATGTTTAATCTGCATCATCACCAAGAATACCATCCGGGCTCATAATCGTATCAATTAGATTGGTATCCGGTGCCAGTTTTATAAACTCTTTTGCCTTACCCGGTATAGGGAAGAGGTGTGTAAGATTCATGGTGTCTTCGGGCATTAAAACGGTGCGCCTAATCATTAAGTCAGACAAGAATTTAAATTGCCTGCCCACAAAATCTTTCAGGTTTCCTTGTTTATCAAAACGCCACATAAAGCCTTTAGGCCGAGGAATAATGGTTGCTAAAAACAAACTCTCTCCAAGGGTTAACTCCGAAGGTTTTTTATTAAAGTAAAAACGTGAAGCCTCACCAATACCATATACATTGGGCCCCCACTCAATGATGTTTAAATAAACCTCAAACATACGCTCTTTGCTACACAGTCGGTTGTTTTCTAGAATGTATACCAGTAGTATTTCTTCCAACTTGCGAGACAATGTTTTTTCTCTTGTTAAGAATACATTTTTAACCAACTGCATGCTAATCGTGCTGGCACCTCTTGCAAATTTCCTTTTTCGAATATTTTTGATAATAGATTGACGAAAGGCCTCATCTATAAATCCACGGTGGTAAAAGAATGAAGGGTCCTCTGTAGTGAGTACAGATTTTTTCAGGTAAGGCGATATTTGATTAAGTGGTGTATAAATCGGATTGGCAATGCCAACTAAAATAGGCCTCATGGGTCTTCCGTTTTCAATAGGCACGTGCACAAACTCATTATTAAGCTTATTCAGGTTCGCTTCTCCATATTGCTTAATGAAAAGACCATACTTATTCAAGTTGCTTTCAAAAAGCAGATCTGTTGGCTTGTTTTCATTGTAAACAAAATCCATCCGGTAATCAAATTCACCTTCGGCCAACATTCCTTGAAAATGCTTGAACAATCCTTCAGGTAAAGATGAGATAAATTGCTGAGCTGGCATTTTGGGTATCCGTATTCCCATGCGAACAATGGTATCAGGACGATTTTCAAATTGAATAAATGGATGAAAGTTAACCTCGTTAAAGCGTATCGCAGAGCTGCTGTCCAAACCTATAAATGTTGCACCTACTTTTACTTGATATTGAATTGCCGCATGATCAATTACCACATCACGCTTTGATATTTTAGGATGATTGATTAGAAAACGACTAATGGATGCAGAGCCATTTATATGGAGCACATCATCATCAAGTGTTACGGATGCCAGTGTAAAGCGTATGGAATCAAATCCGGTGTGCAAATTAAATTTATCAGAAATATAAGGAATTCGTATGCCTCCGGTATCTTTATTGAATAACTCAACATCTGCCTTTTTATCTTTTGGTATGGTTTTTCCCTGAAGCACCCAATGTTGTTTAAAGTCTTTTGCGCTTACAACAATATCTGACTTCAGGGCTTCATCTGCCAATTGCAGCTGGTGCACATTAAATGAAACGGTTTGCTCATTTTCTTTAAACCTCAGTTCACATGCCTGCAATAACAAATGACTGGGCACCTGTGATAGGATTCTAGAAATAAGTTTGTAAACAGTTTTTGCATAATTTGATTGCTTATCCGAAGCTGCGTCTTCGGCAGTGGCTGCATCTTCGGTTTTTTCAGGATGCAGAAAATAATCAATATTGGTTACTGAATCTGTTTTAACCAATTGTATTAGGCCATTCTCAACCAACACATCCCTTATCCTAAAATCAAGCAGCAGCGCATGCCCCAGCCTAATGCTGCTTTGTATATTTTGGGCATACAGCAAGGTATCCATTTGGTTGGGTACTAAACAAAAGTTTTCAATCTGAACACCTGCCAGTCCGGTAAATGCAGCATGGCTATAGGTTAATTTTGTTTGATAAGTGGTTTGTAATTTAACAGCAGCTTTATCAAGCAACTTACGTAATGCATAATTGCGTAATGCAAAGAATGCCACAATAGCTAAAAGCAAAAAAACACCGGCAGTAAAGGCCAGTGTTTTAAATAGTTTTTTTACGTTTAAGGCATTAGCCATAAATGTTGTGCAGAAAACTTAAACGTGCATCAATTCAGCTTCTTTTGCTGCTGTGATGTCGTCAATCTTTTTAATGTAAATATCAGTTGTTTTCTGAATCTGTGTTTCAGCTGCTTTTGCTTCATCCTCTGCCAAGCCTTCTTTTTGAAGTTTCTTTGCGGCCTCATTAGCATCTTTACGAATATTGCGAATGGCTACCTTGGCATGCTCTGCTTCACCTTTCACTTTTTTCACGGTTTCTTTTCTGCGCTCTTCGGTTAAAGGAGGAAGGGTGATACGCACAATATTGCCATCATTGCTAGGCTGTAGCCCAAGGTTTGCAATTACAATACCTTTTTCAATGGGTTGAATCATAGCTTTTTCCCATGGTTGTATTACAATTGATTTTGCATCAGGTGTGCTAACATTGGCTACCTGATTCAAAGGCACCAAACTGCCATAGTAGTCTACTTTTACGGCATCTACCATACTTGGATGCGCTTTGCCTGCACGAATTTTTGCAAACTCTGATGCAGCATGATCAATGGCCCTTTCCATGGCCGATTTTAAATTATCAAATACTTCTTTTAAACGTGGGTCGCTCATAGTGATTTGCTTTTAATAAGGGATTCGAAAATAGTGAAAAAGAAAATAGGAAAAGAGATGAAAAAAATTAGCTTACCAGGGTACCTACTTTTTTACCCTCGCATGCTTTAAGGAAGTTGCCTTTTTTATTCATATCAAATACCATGATGGGCATATGGTTTTCCTGACACAAGGTAATGGCAGTAAGGTCCATCACATTCAGGCCGCGCTCATATACTTCATTGAAACTAATTGTATCAAAACGCTTGGCATTTTTATCTTTTTCAGGATCGGCTGTATAAATGCCATCCACACGTGTACCTTTAAGCACCAGGTTGGCTTCTATTTCCACTGCTCTTAAAGAGGCAGCAGTATCTGTTGTAAAGTAAGGGTTACCAGTACCTGCACCAAAAATTACTACACGGCCTTTTTCCAAATGGCGCATTGCTCTTCTGCGTATAAACGGTTCGCAGATTTGTTCCATTTTAATGGCACTTAATAAGCGTGTTTTAATACCAATTTTTTCCAATGCTCCCTGCAATGCCATTGCATTAATTACAGTAGCCAGCATGCCCATGTAATCAGCTTGTGCTCTGTCGGCAATGCCACCCGAAACGCCTTGTACACCTCTGAAGATATTACCACCCCCGATAACAATAGCAACTTGCACGCCTTTATCAAGCACCTGCTTTACATCGTTTGCATATTGTTCTAATATTTTAGGGTCAATACCATATTGTTGATTGCCCATCAGCGATTCACCGCTGAGTTTTAGGAGTACGCGTTTATACTTCATGGGTTTAAATTAAATTGTACAAGTATACGGCAAAAAAAATCCCCCGATTAGCGGGGGATTAAAATTTTATTTGAATTAGCCTAAAGCTACACGTTTGAACGCTTTTACAACCAATCCTTTTTCAATGCCTTCCAGCATTTGGCCTATGCTCTTGGAATTGTCTTTAACGAATTCCTGATTCATTAGGGTTGATTCTTTATAGAACTTACCCAATTTACCCTGAGCAATTTTTTCAAGCATAGCTTCCGGTTTACCTTCGGCACGGGCTTGTTCTTTGCCAATTTCTATTTCACGTGCAACAACAGTTGGGTCTACATCATCTTTGTCAACCGCAACAGGATTGAGAGCGGCCACTTGCATAGCCACATCTTTACCAGCTACAAAATTTGCATCACTTGGTGCGCTGCTTAAAGAAACCAATACGCCCAAACGGTTTGCACCATGTATATAAGGAACAATGTTTTCACCGTTCATCAGTTCATAACGCACCACGTCAATTTTCTCACCAATCTTACCAACCTGATCTGTTATGCGCTCAGCAAGTGTTGCGCCATCAAAAGGCAATGCCCTTAATGCATCAGCGTTAGCAGGTTTATTAGCCAAAGCGAGGTCTGCAATAGCGTTGGCAAATTTTACAAAATCTTCGTTCTTGGCAACAAAATCTGTTTCGCAGCTTAGCTGGACAATCACACCGGTTTTTCTGTCAGCTGTTGTTTTAGCAATAACTGCACCTTCTTTTGCTTCACGGTCGGCACGTGCCGCAGAAACCTTTGCACCTTTCTTACGAAGATTATCAATAGCGGCTTCAAAATCGCCATTGGCTTCGGTTAGGGCTTTCTTACAATCCATCATTCCGGCTCCTGTCATTTGGCGGAGCTTATTTACATCAGCTGCACTGATAGTAGTCATAGTATATTTTGGTTAAATATTGATTATTAAATGATTAATTAATGAGAAGTATGTAAAAAAATCGGCACGCAGCCGATTCTTTTAATGCTTATGCTTCTTCTCTTTCAGCTACTGCTTCTTTGCTGTCTGCTTCTGTTTCCTTTTCGCGTTTGCGTTCAGCTAAACCTTCTACAATTGCATCTGTAATCACACGTGATATGAGTGCAATTGATTTGGCAGCATCATCGTTTGCCGGAATCGGGTAATCCACTACAGTTGGATCAGAATTGGTATCTACAATGCCAAAAGTAGGGATGTTTAACTTGTGCGCTTCGGCAACAGATATATGCTCACGCTTAATGTCTATAATAAATAAGGCAGCAGGTAGGCGATTTAAATCGGCAATACCACCGAGTAATCTTTTCAGCTTTACTTTCTCACGCTCTACCATCAAACGTTCTTTTTTGTTGATGTTCTCGTAAGTTCCGTCTGTAGCCATTTTCTCCAAAGCTTGGAGTTTTTTAATGGATTTACGCACGGTAGCAAAGTTGGTTAACATACCGCCAAGCCAACGCTCAGTTACAAAAGGCATGTTTACGCGTGCTGCTTCATTTTCAATAATTTCCTTGGCTTGTTTTTTTGTAGCCACGAAAAGCACCTTGCGCCCTGATTTTACAATGTTTTTAATGGCTGCTGCGGCCTCATCCAGCTTAACTGCTGTTTTGTTTAAATCGATGAGGTGGATTCCGTTCTTTTCCATAAAAATATATGGGGCCATTTTCGGATTCCATTTGCGGGTTAAGTGTCCAAAGTGAACACCCGCTTCCAATAATTCTTCCTGTTTTACCATTTAGATTAAGTGTATATGATTCGTTAAAAAATTGAGATTAACGTTTAACAAACTGGAAGCGTCTACGGGCTTTTTTCTGACCTGGTTTCTTACGCTCAACCATACGTGGGTCGCGGGTAAGTAAACCAACAGCTTTCATTGCCGGCTTCAGTTCTGCGTTGTATTTTACCAATGCACGTGCAATAGCCAGTTTTACTGCATCTGATTGGCCGGTAACACCACCGCCATCAACATTGCATGTAACATCAAACTGACCGGCAGTACCGGTTACTTCAAAAGGTTTGTTTACGCTATTTTGTAGCAATACAGTGGGAAAAAACACGTTTGCTTCTTTTCCGTTCACTGTAATTTTACCTGTTCCGGCAACCATATATATGCGGGCAACAGATGTTTTTCTTCTTCCTAATGCGTTTATCGCTTCCATTGATTAGAATTTTAAAGGTTTAGGCTGTTGTGCAGCGTGTGGATGCTCAGAACCCGCATAAACATATAGGTTTCTGAAAATTTCACGACCTAATTTATTGTTTGGCAACATACCATCAATAGCATGCTCCACAACATAGGTTGGTCTTCTTTCCAACAGGTTTTTGGCTGTTTCAAAGCGTTGTCCACCCGGATAGCCGGAGTAAAATACATATTCCTTCTCATCACGCTTGTTGCCGGTAAAACGGATTTTATCAGCATTGATAATAATCACGTTATCTCCGCAATCTACGTGGGGAGTAAAATCAGGCTTGTGCTTGCCTCTTAAAATGTTTGCCACTTTACTAGCAAAACGGCCTAATGTCTGGCCTTCTGCATCAACAATGAACCACTCTTTTTTAACGGTGGCGCTGTTGGCTGAAATTGTTTTATAACTTAAAGTATCCACAATAGATAATATTAATTCGGTTTTGTTTAAGGGGTGGCAAAAATATGGCAAGGTTTTGTAATTCACAACTAATTGTGAAAAAAAGATAAATCACGGGGTTTTTTATTGCCCTAATTGATTATCAGATGATTGCGTGAGGTTGTTAAAGCCTTGTCCGCTTAAAGTATTTTAACAAATCTTTTGGCTCTAAAAACACCATCTGAATTGTATACATATACAATATAACTTCCTATGGTTAAGTAGCTGATATTGATATCAAAAGAAAACCAAGGTGCAGCGGTGAGTTCCTGCTCTATCCATAGGCGCCCCCAAATATCAAAAACAAACAGCCTGGAAAACTTTGGAGTGCTCTGCTGTATAGTAAAAGTAACGCTTGCTTGGGCATAAGTAGGTAGTATGTCTATCTCGTATCCTGTGCAGGAGCCATCGGTATAAGTTCGTACCCCGTTTCTTAGTTGAGCATCGCAAACATTTCTGTATGTTTTATTGTCACATCCGCAAACAGGTCTGAATTCTGTTGGGCATGGAAAGCCGGGACTAATGCTTAATGAATCAATACATCCTCCCCATTGACCGGCCGCCTGAAATGCGGTTGCGCACCAGATAAGCAGCAAACACGGGACGAAGATTTTCACTACTTTATTTCAGTAATTTTAAGTGCATTTGTTCTTGCCCTTTCTTTAATAGGCATACTTGCCGTATTAATAACCAAATCACCTTTTTTTATAAATCCCATTTCAACCAATGCATCATTAACCGTTTGTATGGAATGATCGGTGCTATCAAACCCCTTATAATAGAATGCACGCACCCCCCAAACCAGATTGAGGGTGGAAATGAGACGTACATTACTTGTAAAGATAAAAATGGTTGCCCTGGGCCTGAAGGAAGAAATTTTATAAGCAGTATAGCCGGAGAAAGTCATACTTACAATGGCTGCAGCTTTAAGGTGGTCTGAAATGCGCACGGCTGTAAAGCAAATTTCATCACTTAAAAATGTAGGTGATTGTTCTGTCGGCCTTTTACCTTTAAAAAATGGCGCATTGGTTTTTTCAGCTTCCGTAATGGTTTCGCGCATGTATTTAACGGCAAGAACCGGATATGCGCCAACAGAAGTTTCTGCACTAAGCATTACTGCATCTGCTCCATCCATTACCGCATTGGCAATATCATTTAACTCTGCGCGCGTAGGCGAGGGGCTTTGAATCATGCTTTCCATCATCTGGGTTGCAATAATTACGGGCTTGCCTTTTTCAATACACTTCTTCACAATCATCTTCTGAATAATGGGCACCTGCGCCATTGGCATTTCTACACCCAAATCACCGCGAGCTACCATCACCCCGTCAGTTACCTCTAAAATTTCATCAAGATTTTTAACTGCTTCAGGCTTTTCAATTTTGGCAATTACACGTGGTTTCCATTCGTACTGATCAATAATCTGTTTAAGCTCAATAATGTCTTCTGCCTTGCGCACAAAAGAAAGCCCAATCCAATCCACTTTTTGTTCTATACCAAACAATAAATCGGCTCGGTCTTTTTCAGTTAATGCCGGAATAGATAAATTGGTATGTGGCAGGTTAAATCCTTTTTTAGAAGAAAGCGCTCCGCCAAAAGTTACTTTACATTTTATTTCATCCACGCCATTGCTTGAGAGAACTTCAAGCTGCAGCTTTCCGTCATCCAGCAAAATCAATTCACCGGGTTTTACATCTGCCGGCAGCGTGTTAAATTTAACCGATATTCTGTCTTCTGTTCCTATTTCGGGTTTTGTGGTTACTGTAATAATGGAATCTTTTTTAAGCGTAATTCTTCCATCTTTCATTTCTCCCACACGCAATTTTGGACCTTGCAGGTCAAGTAACTTCGCTACGAAAGTTCCCTTGCTTTCATTAACGGCATTGATATTGGCTATTACCTTTTTGTGGTCTTCATAGGTGCCGTGAGAAAAATTGAGTCGGCACACATCCACTCCTTCATCAATAATGGCAGAAAGGTTTTCTATTGAAGACGTAGCCGGACCAATGGTGGCAACAATTTTTGTACGGTTGAAAAACGGATTTTGTTTCATTGCGGCAAAGTTAAAAATTCAAATGCTGTCTTTGTTTTAAATGTTTGTGTTGCAATTCTGAAATGAGCTGCACTTCGGGGATCGACTGAATAAGGCGCGTAAAGGTAGTTTTTTCAAAGAACTCCAGACCACCTTTAATGATAATGAAATAATCAATATTACGTAACTCATTCATGAGCAGTAAGGATTCATCTCTGTTCTGTAATAAATAAAATGAGAGGTGGTTTATTTCATCCGTGAAATAATAGCGGTGATGCAGTTGTTGTATCTCTTCTCCTGAATAAATAACTAGATCATCATCTGAAGCAAACTGGTAACCGAGGTGTTTGTTGATGAGCCAAGACATGCGGTGAGGTTTTTCCTGCGATACGATGCCGAAAAGCAGAAAATCATCGTCATAACCGGTATCCAGAAATATTTTTTTCACCTCGCAAAGGTTAGTATTGCGGAGCAGAAAATTGCATCAGGTAGCCAAATATTTACAAGCATCTTACGCCCATGTTGTACTAAAAGAATGACACTGCTTTTTGGGTATTATTTTCAAAAAAATGAAGCTTTTGCCTTTTTCATTAAAAAAATACTTTATTTGCACCCTCAAAACCTTTTAAACCAAACAATAATGTCAGACATCGCAACAAGAGTAAAAGCTATCATTATGGATAAGCTTGGCGTAGAAGAAAGCGAAATCACTAACGAATCAAATTTTACCAATGATCTTGGTGCCGATTCGCTCGACACTGTTGAACTTATCATGGAATTTGAAAAAGAGTTCAACATTGCCATCCCTGATGATCAGGCTGAAAAAATCGGCACGGTAGGTCAGGCTATTTCCTACATCGAGCAGAACGTAAAAAGCTAATTTTACCCTCATTTTTAAAAAGACAGTTCAATGTCATCTCGCAGAGTAGTTGTTACAGGAATTGGCGCACTAACGCCTATTGGTAACAATTTACAGGAGTATTGGAACGCATTGTCGAACGGTGTGAGCGGGGCAGCCCCTATCACCCGTTTTGACGCTTCCAAGTTTAAGACCCGTTTTGCCTGTGAATTAAAAAACTTTGACGTTAACAATTTTATCGACCGCAAAGAAGCGCGCAGAATGGATCCTTATACCCATTATGCCATCATTACTTCTGACGAGGCGATAAAGGATTCAGGTCTTGATCTGGAGAAAATCAACAAAGACCGTGCTGCAGTTATCTGGGCATCAGGTATTGGTGGTTTAACCAGTTTTTTTCATGAAGTGGTTGCTTTTGGTCGCGGTGACGGCACACCACGTTTCAGCCCGTTTTTTATTCCTATGATGATTGCAGATATTGCTGCAGGCCTTATTTCTATTAAATATGGTTTTAGGGGTCCAAACTTTGCCGTTGTATCCGCTTGTGCAAGTTCAACAAACGCTATTTCAGAAGCTTTCCATTATATACGCATGGGCAAGGCAGATTTAGCCATTACCGGTGGTTCTGAAGCCTGCGTAAATGAACCTGCAATTGGCGGATTCAATTCTATGAAAGCTCTTTCAGAAAGAAATGACAGCCCTGAAACAGCCTCAAGACCTTATGATAAAGACCGCGATGGATTTGTATTGGGAGAAGGAGCAGGTGCGCTCATTCTTGAAGAATATGAGCATGCGGTAGCACGTGGAGCAAAAATTTATGCAGAGATTGTTGGTTGCGGAGCATCAGGAGACGCATATCACATGACTGCCCCACACCCTGAAGGATTGGGTGCAAAAAATGTGATGCACATGGCATTAAATGATGCCGGATTAAAACCTGAGGAGGTTGATTATATCAACGTGCATGGTACATCAACACCACTTGGCGATCCGCAGGAAATAAAAGCTATTCAAAACGTATTTGGCGATCATGCCTATCAATTAAATATCAGTTCAACCAAATCAATGACCGGCCACTTGTTGGGTGGTGCAGGAGCCATTGAATCAATAGCCTGTCTATTGGCTATTAATAAAGGAATCATTCCGCCTACCATTAATCACTTTACTGATGATTCGGAAATTGACCCTAAGCTTAATCTTACCTTCAATAAAGCGCAGCAGCGTGAAGTAAAGGTTGCATTAAGCAATACTTTTGGTTTTGGCGGACACAATGCTTCGGTCATTTTCAAGAAAGTATAATCAATTATTCTTTGGTTAAACGTTTACTCAGCAGCGTTTTCATTTTACCATTTTCTAAGCACAAGATTTTGTGCAAAAATATTTCTCATATATCAGGCGTGGTGCCCACAAATGTTAAGTGCTATATCCAGGCACTCAGGCATCATTCTGTATCAAGCACCATTCATGAAAACGGCTCTAAAGACAGCAATGAGCGTTTGGAGTTTTTAGGAGATGCGGTTTTAAATACCGTAATAGCAGAATACCTATTTAAAAAATATCCGTTTAAAAGCGAAGGTTTTTTAACCGAGATGCGCTCCAAAATTGTAAGCAGAGAAAGTTTAAATGAACTGGCATTAAAGTTAGGACTGAACCACTTGGTGGTGTATGATAGAAGAGCCCTTGGCATAAATAATAAAAACACCATTTTCGGCAATGCGCTGGAGGCTTTTATAGGCGCCATATTTTTGGATGCAGGATTTTATTCTGCAAAAAAATTTATTACCCATCGCATGCTTGCTCATCTTGATATTGATAAGATACAAAACACTGAGAAAAATTTTAAAGGCAAACTCATTGAGTGGGCTCAGAAAAACAATCATAGCATAGCATTTGAAAGCATGGAAGAAATGAGCGGCAAGCAAAAAATTTATACGGTAAGCGTGGTTATTGATAACGATACCAAAGGTATGGCCGAGCACATTTCTAAAAAGAAGGCCGAGCAAATGGCATCAGAAAAAGCTGCAGAGTTGCTAGGTGTAGCACTTTAACACAAAGGCAATCAGACAGCATTCATATTTATCAATTAACACTACATGTTGCACCTTCAAACTCTAAGTTGAGGTTGCGAATATTGGCAAATCCTCCATATACATTTTTAACCAGGGTAAAACCTTTTGATTTAAGGAACGAAGCAGCAATCATGCTTCGATAACCACCTGCACAATGCACCAAGTATTCCTCATTTTTATCCAGATTGCTATAATCTTTTGTAAGCGTATCGAGCGGAAAGTTTAATGCAGTTTTCATGTGCAAACCGGCAAACTCACCCGGCTTGCGCACGTCCAACACTTTTACTGCAGTGTTTTTAACATCTAGTGCAAACTCTTCATCATCAATGCTGATAATCATATCATACCTTTTACCTGACTCTTTCCAAGCATCAAAACTTCCTTTCAGGTAACCTTTAATATGCTCAAAACCCACACGGGTTAAACGTTCTATGCTTTCTCTTTCTTTACCTTTATCTGCGATGATTATAATTGGAGTTTGAATATCAAGCAAAGTAGCAGCCCAGATAGCATATTGACCGTTGAGGCCAAAATTTAATGCGCCTGGAATAAAGCCTTGTTCAAAAACATCGGGTATGCGTGTATCAATAATGGTACATCCATCATGCGTATTTTTTTCAAAGTCTTCAATAGAAAGGGGTGTTAAGCCATTTTCTATTATTTCTTCTATGGGTGTGTAGCCTTGCTTATTTAATTTGGCATCTTTAAAGAAATAGGCCGGTGCCGGTTGTATACCTTCAGTTAAGGTTTTAATAAATGCTTCTTTGCTCATGCTTTGTAAAGCATAGTTATTTTCTTTTTGCTCACCTATGGTTGAGTATGTTTCTTTACCGATATTTTTACCGCATGCACTTCCTGCACCATGCGCAGGGTAAACAATAACCTCATCAGGCAATGTCATAAGTTTATTGCGCAAAGAATCATACATCATGCCTGCAAGTTCTTCTTTGGTCATCACACCATCCAGCAAATCGGGTCTGCCTACATCTCCAACAAAAAGGGTATCACCGGTAAATACACAATGCTCCTTTCCTGCTTCATCAATAAGTAAAAAGCAGCTTGACTCTGGCGTATGACCCGGGGTGTGCAGGACCTTAATGATTATTTTACCAAGCTTTATTTCTTCTCCGTCAGCAGCAACATGCACCGGATAACTGGTTTGTGTGGTTGGGCCATAAATAATTTTTGCACCTGTTTTGTTTGCAAGGTCTATGTGTCCGCTAACAAAGTCGGCATGAAAATGTGTTTCAAAAATATATTTGATATTGGCCTGATGTGATTGTGCCAGTTGCAGGTATGCATCATAATCTCTTAATGGATCAATGATGGCAGCTTCGCCTTCCGATTCGATATAATATGCAGCTTGTGCCAGGCAGTTGGTATAGAGTTGTTGTATGAACATAACTAATAACTTTAGTCTGCAAATATACAAACGTGCTGAATAGTATGCACATATTTTACTCTAGGCTAACTGTATCATCTCCGTTAGCATAAGGTAAATACAACAGAACCAACCGCATCATCTCACTATCTTCGTTCATACCCCATTCAAACAAAATATCTTTAGGCGGTGAAAACGGATTTTCAGGATTTCTGAATGAGTTATCGTACTCAGCTTCGGCATGTAAAACCGACCCTGCAGGTATCTTAATTAGGGTTTTGAAACGGTAAAACTCTTGCCAGTTGTGGTCCCATTCAGGTATGTGAATTAGTTTAATCGTATCTTGTGTTGTGGTAACTGCATATGCGAGGAAATTTTTACCCAGCTGATGCATGTGTGGATTGATTGCCAAAAGGGATACATCATTGTGAAATTTTACGTTTATATGTGATTTGAATTGACTATCGTTGGCATGAATAAGCCACTTTCCATCCGGTGTCGGATTTTTGGGTTTAAATGCTGCAAATCCGATTTTGCGCTGCGGGGCTGATGCGGCAAAGTATAGGTAAAATGAAGATTGGTCTAGTTGCGCTACAGGTGTTGGCGAATAGTGAAAGTTTCTAATCAATATCACTCCTTTTTTAGGCAGGTAAAACCCCATTTTTTCAGGATATATCTGAGCCGAAGTTCCCGGTAGCCATCCATTGTGATACAACTCAATAGGTAGTTGATTACCTTCTCCGATAAGCTTGAAATAAGCATAGTCGTGATCATCTCTTACACGATTTAATGTATCTGCATCGTACACAAAATAATCAGGACCTTCATGCACATTCACGTCCGGTGCTACAGCTATAATCTGATAGCTGGCATGGTGCACCACTGCTTTATTGCCAGGTATAAACTCAATTCCGCTTACAAATGTATCTTGGTCTATTTCATAAGGAATTTTATAGCATATATACGTGTTCTTATTGTTACCTGGTATAGTAAATGGTTTAGGCATACGCACTATTAGGTCCGGTTTTCTGCTCACTTGCGAGCCTTGGGCAGAAACAGCAGGTTGTATAAGTTGCGCATCAAAGCCCGGCATATCTGCTTCCATCCATTTTAGCAGCAGTTCTTTTTCGTGCTTATTTAATGCTTTGCTATTGGAAAAAGAGCGGTAGTGCTCATTGGCTTTCCAAGGCGGCATGATATTTTGTTGAATTACATAGGAGATAAATTTTTTCCGTTTCATCCAGTCATCTTTTTTCTCGAGGCTAAATGGGGCATATCCATTTGTGCGGTGACACGACAGGCATTTTTGTTCAACTAGTTGTTTTATCTGACGGTATTCCACAGATTGGGCATGAAGAAAGCCGAAGGCAAGGAGTGGGATAAATAAGAGGAGTTTGTATATACTCATGCGCTAATAGCAATTACCTGATGATTGGGATAATATGCAACCGGATATGTTATAAGCGGCTTATCTGCAGGGCCTTTCTGAACTTGTCCTAAAATAGTGAACTCCGAACCGTGGCAGTTGCAAAACAAACCCGCACGATTAGCAACAGCTATGGCACACCCATTGTGTGTACATATCATGGATAGGGCTCTGAATTTATTTGCACCATCTTTGTAAAGAGCAATTTGCTCAGATAGTGTATTGATCAAAGCAGGCATGCCATGATCTAGTAAGGTTAGGTAAGGGGTTAATGAAACTTTTATCCCTCCAATTTTTTTGAGCAATCCCGACATTTTTTTCTTCCCGTTTATAAATAACTCAACGGGAATATCTGCGCTTACTTCAGGTATAATTAGTTGTGCGGTACCCGTTCCCTCTGCGCTTGCAAGAAGCTTTGTGGTGCTGCTATCGAAAAGCTGAACGGAAAAGTAGCTTTGCACATTTATGGTTATCGGATTAACACAACCGCTAATAAGGAAATCACCAGTTTTTGGAAAAAGCAACTCCGGGCTACTCTCCTCGTTTTCTTGCTTTTGGCATGCACTAAGGATTACTAAACTTCCTGTCAACAACCGAATAAATTCACCTCTGTTCATTTCAGTAGCGGTCTCCAACGGTACGCTTATTTAATTTCGGATCATGATTAAATATTGGTAAAGCTGCAGGTGCAGATGTTAAACCAACAGTATCGGTTAAGCTCTGCATAAAAGCAACGAGGGCGTTCATTTCTTTCGCGGTTAAATTAAGGCTGTCTGGTGATAATGTTTGATACGGCACATGCAGCCCCATACCTGCACCACCTCCATGATTATAAAAATCTATGACATCGTCTAGCGTTCGATAAGCGCCATTATGCATGTACGGAGCTGTTAGTGCGGTATTTCGTACCGTGGGAGTTTTAAATGAGTAGCGATAAAAATCAACAGACTCTTTGAGTTTCCCTTTTATCCTTCCTTCATCCTTGTCTAACACAAGTTCTTTTATATAAGGATTTTCAGGTACTCCCAGCACTTCGGTTTCACTTTCGTTATAATAGGGCGGTACGGTGCCGTTAAAAACCGGTGCAAAGTGGCAGGTACCACACGCTGCTTTACCCATAAATATGTTAAAGCCAAGTTTTACTTGTTCGGGCAGGTTGTTGGTTTCATTTCGTACATACCTATCAAATGTGGAGTTAAAACTATTGAGTGAGCCAACATAGGCAGCCATTGCAAAAGCTATTGTTTGCTTACCAATGGGTTGAGGATACATAGGGAAGCAGGTTTCAAATCGTTTTTTATACTCATTACTTTTGGCTAGCCTAGAAGTAATTTCAAAAAAAGTAGTATTGAATTCTTTTTCGCTAACTACCACATGTTCCATTTGATCTTCGAGAGCATCGGCACGTAAATCATAAAAGAACCGTTCGCTGTAAACACAGTTAATTAATGTGGGTGCATTGCGGTCAACTGTTTCTTCAGTACCCGATGACGCTTTGCTTTTTGGTAGCCCGTCTGTAAATGCTTTGCTGGGCTGATGGCAGCTTGCACAACTTTTATCGTTATTGATGGAGAGCACAGGATCATAAAAAAGCAAGCGGCCAAGTTCCGTAAGTTTGGCTGATTGAATGGCATCAGGAATCTGTAAGTAAGTGGAAGCATCAAGAATGGAGTTATCAAATAAATTACCTGCACGATAATTGAATGCAAAACGGGTATTTGATACCGTTTCATAAATACTTTCTATACCCAGCAATTCCTGCATTATACGCAACTCATTAAACAGTGGATTTACATAGCTTCTTAAAAAACTTAATCGATCAAATTCATCAAATTGATGGTACTTAAGCAGGTAAATGGTGCCCATTTCTGCTTTTTTACGGATGGATTCTGCCAACTTCTTATCTTTAGCAAATACCGGTTTGTAATAGAGCATTATAGTTTTTTCCAATTCCTTCCATACAACAGTTGCATCCTGCATGCTCCTGTCTGATGCAGGAACATCAAACCCGGTTAATCCAAGGGTGAATAGGCGAATAAGTTCCATGCGTGTTGCGTCAATAATTTGCCTGTCGTTTACTTTACCCTGCATAGGATATTGCTGTATGGCTTCATTTAACTCAGATGCAATTTTTTTTAGATTTGTCCAGTCAATGGAATCACCAAACAGCAGTTCATCAAGAACCTGCAGCCCTTTGGGATCAATAACCAACAGGCTTGGTGCATTCTTATCAAGTTTTGGAAGGGGAGCACCATTAATCCATTCTTTCACGTAGGTTGGATCTAAATATTCCCAGATGAACTCAGTTCGTTTAAAAGCATCACGCAATTGATAGTAGAGAGGTACTAACTTTTGGACTTCTTTTTCAGAATGAGTAGTGTGGCAAAAGTCATTAAATGCAGCAGATGCTTTTTTTAGTTCCTGAAAGTTGTTTTGGTACGTAGCCGTTACCTGAGTGCTAGGGCTGGCAGGCTCGGTATATCGTCCCGAACCGAAAATGGTAGCAAGCAATATAGTCACCACTATAAAAACAAAACCACGTTTAAGGATCAAAATATTCATAAGAAAACAGGTTGTTTCAGTTACACAAAAACCCGGAGGCATTGCTGCCTCCAGGTTTACCAATTGAATTGAAATATGAAAAAATTAATCTACTACTACTTTTATCTTTTCGCCTTCTGTATTCATAATCAGGTAGGTGCCTGATTTCAAATCGCTCATATCGATTTTGATTATATCTCTCAACACTTTAAGGCGCTTACCAGTCATATCATATATAGCAACATCACTCACTTTATTTAATGTCAACTCGGTGGCCACAGGATTTGGATAAGCACTGAATGAATTAGAACTTTGGCTTTTGCTCATGTATTCGGCAATAGATGTAGCTATACCATCCCAACCGCTGATTGCATAAGTTAACGAGTTGTTGTATGGGAATGTATTGTTGCCATCTGGATGTTGTGAATTGATAAGCATTGTTTTTGTATCTAAGAAAATACCACCAGTAATTTCTGC
Organism: Bacteroidia bacterium; assembly: GCA_044351265.1. Taxonomy (GTDB): domain Bacteria; phylum Bacteroidota; class Bacteroidia; order UKL13-3; family UKL13-3; genus JAJTFA01. The sequence goes on along the minus strand of JBILGC010000001.1, from coordinate 22,189 downwards.
GCCAGGAGGGCAGGCGGTGAAACGCACCAAATTACTGAATGTAGGATTAGGGATGCTCATATCCAGTAAAAAGGATTCACACACTGTTTGGCTTCCCGACTGGTATTCGGCAGGCATACGGTTCCAGTTACGTCCGTTAAGGTCTTCCTGTATCACCATGTATGTTTTATTGCCAATGTAGGCAAAGTTCAAGCCATCAGGGTTTGAGAAATGAATAGCAGGATATGAAGAAACGCCCTGAGAAGTTGCACCTGTGTGCAGCGGACCTCCTTCAATATAGGTTTTAACTTCACCTGTAGCCGGATCTAGTTCCAATACACGTCCGTGATAATCGCGGAATGCCCCATTTCTAACCGAGTCTGCAGCAGCTGCATCAGTTCCGGGAAATGCGCTTCCGTTTACAGCCTGATAGCGATTTTTGTAAGCTACAACTAAATGAGGAGCAATGGTGCCAAACGCTGAGTTGCCGCTTTTAAAAGCAGTACCAGGGTTGTCATTACCGGTTTCGGTGATGTAAATTTTCCCATTTGTATTGTTTACTGCACCCCACTCTAAACGGGTGTACATGGTTGCACCCCTGCGGAAAGCTACACTTCTCAAGTTTATTAAGGTATCTAAATTATTTTCAATTGTAACCCATTTGCTTGGTGCAGATGCATTGTGCACATAAAGTTGACCACTGGTAAAATCACCGGCAGTATTGGCTACGAATTTAACAAGCATTCCTGGCGTTCCGTCTTCAAACAGATAAACTGTTTTATTGTCGTTCATCAATACGCCACCTTCCCAGCCTCCCCGGCCCCAGTTGTATTGTTTTCTGATGGCTTTACCTTGTTTAGGGTCAATTTCTACCATCCAGTTTAAGTTCTGAAATTTCTTAATGGTTCTGCCGTTAAAGCCTGGAAAACCTGCAGGTGTTGTGGTACCTATTGTAAAGTCTGCTGTGTCGCGAACACCTCCATTAATTCCGGCATTGCTAGATTGCATCCACTCTTCAGCTGTCCATATTCTGCCATTATCTGCAGATATACCTCCGCAGTTCATTCCGGTTTCGCCTACTGTATTAACAAAATCGACATTGAAAAATTTGCCACTTCTTCCGTCTGTTAAGTTTTGCGGAACAATCTCCAATACATTTCCATTTATTCTGCGAAGCTTAAATACAGTCATACCTCCACCATCACCTACTTTATCATTTTTTTCTACCATTTCATGATTTACTGTCACCCATCCTAAATCTCCAGCAGCAATTTTTGCCGGGTCTGTTTCTTTAGTGAATCCGATAAAATCGTGCCATTGCTTAGCTGCTGTAGAGCCTGCAGCATTTCCGTAGGTAGCAGTAGTTTGAACCGTATCGGTTCCTCCCACAAAAATCGTTTGATACTTTAATGGGCTTTTTGGCATCCATACTGTTTTAACTGACCATGAAGTGTCGATGTTAACAGGAAATGGAATTTGTGCGTTGCCAACCATCATACAAGATAGGGCAAAAGTTGATAGTAATATTTTTTTCATTTTTAAAGAATTAGATGTCACAAAAAAATAAGTCTGCATTTATCTGAATCTTTAAAAATTGTTATGATTTAGAAAAGTAAACGTTAATTGAATATCATTTGCCAAAAATGAAATGATTATGATAAAAATTGTTTTCAATCGAATTTACCTTTGCATAACATTAGCTTGATTTAAATATAAAATCGGCATAACAATGTGGTGGCTTTTATAAGTCTATTTCGTAGCTCATTTAAACACATATGAGCAGAAATAATTTACTCTCGTTTTTTGGTATTATTTGCGCGCTGGTTTGCGCGATCCCATTTAATACACAAGCACAAATAAATGTGCAGCTTCTAGGCAGGTACTCCATTGGTACCTACAATTCAAATGGTGGTGTAGCTGAAATATCAGCTTACGATCCTAGTACTAAACGTATGTATGTAGTTAACGGACCTGACACTTCATTCAGAATTGTAAACATGGCCAACCCGGCTAATCCTGTTCTGATTTCTACTATCTCCGTTAAACCTTATGGTATTGATGTAACATCTATAACCACTAATAAAAAAGGATTGGTTGCTATTGCAGTAATAGATTCGAACGGCAAAACAAACCCTAGTAGCATTGTATTTTTAGATGCAAACGGAAATTTCATCAGCAAGGTGAAAGCCGGTGCGAATACAGACCATATTATATTTACTCCGGATGGTAAAAAATTATTATGTGCCAATGAAGGAGAACCCAATGTGGGATATACTATAGATCCTGAAGGTTCTATTTCTATCATAGATGTATCTGGTGGTGCTTCATCGCTTACACAAACGAATGTGCAAACCGCAGGCTTTGCAGCATTCAATGCCCCTGCAACAATTAACCCCAACATCCGCATTTTAGGAAGAATACAAAGCGGTGGTGCTTTCTTACGCAACTCAACAGTTGCTGAAGATATTGAACCGGAATACATCGCTGTTTCTGACGATAACAGCACAGCGTGGGTTACTTGTCAGGAGAATAACGCGCTGGCAGTAGTAAACATAAACACAGCAACAGTTACTGCCTTGTTGCCATTAGGTTTCAAAAACCATAACTTGGCTGGCAATGGCTTAGATGCATCCGATAGACAATCTTCTTCTTTACCCGGCATAATCAATATTCGTAACCTGCCTGTTTTTGGTATGTATCAGCCTGATGGCATTGTAAGTTACCGCGTGGGAAGTCAAACCTTCTTGGTAACGGCAAATGAAGGAGATGCCCGTGCTGACTGGGGTACTGCGAATAATGAAGAGGTAAGAGTAAACAATGCAACATACGTATTAGATACCCTAAAATTTGGTGGTGCTGCAGCAGTAGCTGCTCTTAAAACCGATAGTGTATTAGGTCGCTTAAATGTGACTAATCGCTGGGGAGATTTTAATAATGACGGAAGAATTGATAGTATATTCACATTTGGTGCCCGTTCATTTTCTATCTGGAATGCTACTACCGGTGCATTGGTATGGGATAGCAAAGATGAGTTTGAACAACGCACTGCAGCACTTTTCCCGTCTAACTTCAATACAGGTCATACCACCAATGCATTGGATGACCGCAGTGATAATAAAGGCCCGGAACCTGAAGCAGTTACCATCGGCCGCATCCTAGATTCAACCTATGCATTTATTGGTCTCGAGCGTATTGGTGGTTTCTTTGTGTATAATATTACCAATCCCAATAACCCTTATTTTGTTCAATACATCAATTCCAGAAACTTCAGCGTAACTCCAAACCAGGCTAATCTCGCAACGGTTGGCGATTTGGGTCCTGAAGGCATTGTGTTTATACCGCGCAACGAAAGCCCCAACGGAAAAGATTTAATTATGCTTTCTAACGAAGTAAGCGGCACGGTTTCCATTTATCAGGTTAATTCACGTAGTGCTTATCAAATGCAGGTACTGCATTCATCCGATATGGAGAGCAGTGTTTCTGCAGTAGTGGATGCACCGAATTTTGCAGCCGTTGTGGATGAGCTGGAAGAGCGCCACACCAATACACTCATACTTTCTTCTGGTGATAATATTCTACCTGGTCCATTCATGTCATCGGGCGAAGACGCCTCTTTGCAAACTCCATTGCGAAATACAGCCACAGCATATTGGCCAGGAAATGCTGGTCAGCTCCGCGCTGCCATCGGGCGCCCTGATATTGCTATTATGAATGCTATCGGATACAATGCATCAGCTTTAGGAAATCATGAGTTTGATTTGGGTACATCAGAATTAAACAGCCAAATTGGGGTGGACATCCGAAGCAATGGTGCCGATAAACGCTGGATAGGTGCACAGTTTCCATTTGTATCGTGCAACCTGAACTTTAGCAATGATGTAAATTTAAGTTACCTCTACACCAATCAGATTTTGTTAGATACTGCATTTCGCACTTCGCCATCTATCACGCTGAATTCTCAAAAAAGAGGTATTGCACCTTCTGTTATTATCGAGCGTGGAGGTGAGCGCATTGGCATTGTAGGTGCGACCACACAGGTGCTTGCTTCCATTTCTTCACCGGGTGCCACCACCATCATAGGTCCTTCAACAGATAATATGCCTGCACTGGCAGCCATTATTCAACCTGTGGTTGACTCGCTCCGTTCGTTGGGGATTAATAAAATTATTCTACTCTCACACCTGCAGCAAATTGCCAATGAAAAAGCGTTGGCTCCGCTGTTGCGTCATGTCGATATTATTATTTCAGGTGGTAACCATGCATTCACTGCAGATGGCAATGACCGGTTAACTCCAGGCCATGTGGCTACCGAAAGATACCCGATACTAACGACCAATAACAACGGGCAGCCATTGGCAATTCTTAACACCACTAGTGAGTGGAAATACGTTGGCCGCTTTGTTTGCGATTTTGATACGGCAGGTGTACTGTTGCCTAACTTGCTGGACTCAAACATAAATGGCGCTTATGTAGCAGATACCGCTATGGTAACTTCTCTGTGGGGCACTTATGCTAGCGCATTTGTAACCGGAACCAAAGGAGCAAATGTGAGAACATTGTGTAATGCAATCGGTTCTGTCATTACCGCAAAAGATGGCAATAAATTCGGTAGATCAAACGTGTTTCTGGAAGGCAGAAGAAATTTTGTGAGAACAGAAGAAACGAATTTTGGAAACTTAACTTCGGATGCTAATCTTTGGTATGCCAAACAGTATGATCCTCAGGTGAGGATTTCTATAAAAAATGGTGGAGGCATACGCTCAGCCATTGGATATGTAAATGCTGTAGGATCTAATGTAACGCTAGAGCAAACATTAGCCAATCCAAGTGCCAATAAAAACAGAGGCGATGTATCGCAACTGGATATAGAAAACTCATTGCGTTTTAACAATGGTTTAGTGATTGGAACTGTGAATGCTGCCGGCTTAAGACGAATTTTGGAACATGGTATTTCGGCTACCGTTCCGGGCGCAACACCTGGTCAATTCCCTCAGGTTGGTGGTGTGCAGTTTAGTTATGATAGCACACGAGCAAGAGGTAATGAGATTTTATCTTTAGTGGTAACTGACTCGGCAGGAAACCGCCTTGACACCATTGTGCGCAATGGATTACTGGTAGGCGACACTACACGCACTTTTAAACTCGTTACACTTAATTTCTTGTATACCGGAGGTGATGCTTATCCTTTTCCTGCCAATGCAACCAATAGGGTAAACCTCGATACTGCTATTAAGAATGCAGGTATTGCAACCTTTGCTGCTATTGGAAGCGAGCAAGATGCGTTTGCAGAATACATGGGTACGTTCCACACAACCAATGCGTTTAATATTAGAGATACCTCTTTGCAGGGTGACAGAAGAATTCAGTTGCTCAATGCAAGACCCGATGCCATCTTCCCTGAAACAAACCCTGCAACGTCCATTTTGCAGGCAAGAAATACTGCTGCACCAAACTTGGTTCGCATTAGAGGAATTGTTACGCGTGCATGGGGCCGTTTTATATATGTGCAGGATGCATCAGCTGCTATTGGCGTTCGTCAGTCATCAGGTGCCATGGTTGATTCCATTACCACAGGTGGATTAAAAGCCGGTGACAGTGTGGAGGTTATTGCTCCAAGAAATGAATTTAATAATTACGCACAAATTCAATTAGCAAGCGGTGCTTATACACCTGCCAATACCGTAATTAAACTGGCAAGCAACAGACCTTTGCCTGCAGCACAAACGATTACTGTAAAACAATTCCTCGCTAATCCTGAGAGCTATGAAAGCGAATTGGTGCGCATTGTTAATCTAAGAACCGCAAGTACAGGTAATTTTTCAGCTAGCACAAACTATACCGTATGGGATGGAACCACTGCAGGCGATACCACCGTGCTGCGCGTGATATCTGCTGCCGATACCGAGATAGATGATGCACCGGCATTGGCGATACCATCAGGCCAATTTACTTTTGAAGGTACCGTTATACAGTTCTGTTCCTCACCTTCGAGCGGTTGTACCACAGGTTATCAATTGCAGGGCGTGCGCAAATCAGACATTATACTTCAACTGAGTACATTTAACTTGGTAGGACCTGCATCGGGCACACGTTTGGTTACCTCATCGGGCAATACAAATAATGTAGTCATTAACTGGACTCGTTCATCCAATGCCATCCGTTACCGCTGGTACTTAGATGTTCCTTCAGGAGCTTTTAACCCCGGTTTATATTCACAGCTTTCAAATAACAGCGGAGCAGATACTGCACTCACATTAACCATAGCTCAGATTGATGCATTACTTGGAACGCTGGGTGTGCAACAAGGCGATTCAATCAATGTAAAATGGACCGTAAAATCATTTACTGCTACTGACTCATTAAATGCAGTTCAGTCATTTAATTTATTACTGGTAAGGCAGGCGCCAGCCCCGCAATTGGGTGCATTTAATTTGTTATCACCTGCCAACAATGCGCGTTTGGTGATATCATCAGCTAACCCGGGAACAGCAGTAATTAACTGGACCCGTTCCACAAATGCTATACGCTACCGTTGGTACTTGGATTTACCTACCGGTAACTTCAATCCGGGTTTGTACTCTCAGTTATCTAACAACAGCGGTGCTGATACTGCACTCACATTAACCATAGCTCAGATTGATGCATTACTTGGAACGCTGGGTGTGCAACGTGGGGACTCAATTAACGTGAAGTGGACAGTAAAATCATTCACAAACACCGATTCATTAACAGCCATACAAGCATTTAATTTGAAACTTGTTCGTGATAGAATTCTGGTTACTTTCTCGTTAACCGCACCTGCTAATAACAGCAGAGTAGTTGCAGAGGCAGGTAATACAACTCCGGTAAGCATTACTTGGGGTAATGGCCAGGCTGTTTCATATAAATGGATGGCTACATTGCTTACTGGTAACTTCACCAATCCGTTGCTGGTTCTTCATTCAGACGCAGCAGGCACAGCTACTGCATTAACCCTAACATCAGGTGCGCTACATGCAACCCTTGGTGCGCTAGGTGTTAAGTTAGGCGATTCAGTGACCGTTAGATGGACTGTGTTCGGATATCGTGGCGCAGATTCACTAAAAGCATCTAATGATTTTGTTATAAACTTGGTAAGAAAACGCAACCTGAGTCCGTTTAGCCTATTGTCTCCTGCCGATAATGCGCGTATCACAGTTAAAGATAATGAAACCACGAACGTGGTTATTTCTTGGCAGGCTTCTACCTCTGCCACCAGATACAAGTGGATGATTGATTTACCTGCAGGTAATTTTACCAATCCAATCGCCAGTCTGCTCTCGGATAATTCAGGAACAGCAGCCACGCTAACACTAACCTCAGGCGCCATCAGCACATTGCTTGGTAATGCAGGAGTAGCCAAAGGGGATTCCATTAATTTGAAATGGACTGTTCGTGCCTTAGAATCGAATGCAGATTCTATTCTTGCAAACACTTCATTTCAACTAAAGGCGGTAAGACTTAAAGATGTAAACATTGGTTTGGCCGAAGAGCTTGCTAAAGGAATCAATATTTACCCTAATCCGTTTTCAGATGAACTGCATTTGAGCAGTGAGTTGGGCTTGCCTGTTACTTATACATTAATTGATGTAACCGGTAAAGTAATATTAAGTGGAGTGCTGGAGAACGAACTTACATTGAATTTGGCTGGCTATGCCAATGGCATGTATATGATTATGCTTGCACATGGAGATGCCATAACACATCATAAATTAATTAAGAACCAGTAGTAGGTTAATTTCATAATACAAATTTCCCCGCCTTAGTGCGGGGTTATTTGTTTTTAGGGGTAGTACCTACAAAATCTTTTAGGTAGTAAGGTTCAAAATAAGCTACGTCTTCAAACCTCTTTTCTTCAAATGCAGCTTCTGCCAAGGCAGACATTCCGCTAGCTGAGCATTGTATATTTGCCACATAATGCAGATTGGGATGCGTAAGTGTAGCAACACATTTGGCAGCACCATTGCCAAAAAAATAAGATGAGAGTTGCTGAGAAGCAAAGCTGTTTTCATCAATAATGTGCGCATGCGTGGCTGTAGTTTCTTCCAGTAAATGATTGTACGTGGCAGTAAATACCTCCATGCGTCTGGCATCAATCATAGGAATGAGCAGGTATGAATTTTCAGTGCTTATTTGTTTTTGGGCCAAAGCTGCTAATGCTTGCAAAGTAGGAACGGCAATTAGTGGCTTGTCTAGTCCATAGCATAAACCTTTTGCTGTACTTACGCCCACACGCAGTCCGGTGTAGCTGCCCGGACCTTTGCTTACCGCAACTGCATCTAATTGGTTAAAAGTATGTCCGCTGGTTTTTAATACTTCATCAATTAATGGAGAAAGCAGTGAGGCATGCTTGTTGGGTTCATTTATTTCCTTGGTCGTAACAGCAATCCCATCCTTGCTAAGGCAAACCGAGCAAACTTCTGTGGATGTTTCTATACAAAGTATTAAACCCATGGGGCAAACTTAGGTAAGTGCCCGCAAAAATATTGTATCGGGCAGCATGCTTATGTGTTCTTCTGCATAAAAAAGCCAGTTTCAGGGGCTTAGCAAATAAATGGGCAAGGTTTGCTTAATTATAATAAATTCGCCATACAACTATGAGTAAACGCTGGATTCCAAAACCTGAACCCAATAACCAAACCTTGGAGCATTTGTCTGCAGGTATTAACCTCAACAAAACGCTTACAGGCATTTTGGTGCAGCGTGGAATTGAGACGTTTGATAAGGCTAAAAAATTTTTCCGGCCGCAATATGAAGACCTGCATGACCCGTTTTTGATGAAGGGCATGAAAACAGCCGTTGATCGGATTAAAACTGCCATTAACAATCAGGAGAAAATTCTGGTTTATGGGGATTATGATGTGGATGGCACCACATCCGTGGCTACAGTTTTTGGTTTTTTTAAAGATTATACTTCACAAATTGATTATTATATCCCTGATAGATACACCGAAGGCTATGGTATTTCATTTATGTCTATCGATTGGGCAAGTAATAATGGTTTCAAACTCATTATTGCACTTGATTGTGGCATAAAGTCAATTGATAAAGTTAAGTATGCAAATGATAGAGGCATTGATTTTATTATTTGTGATCACCATTTGCCCGGAGAAGAAATACCTTCCGCAGTTGCAGTTTTAAATCCCAAACAATCGGATTGTACGTATCCGTTTAAGGAACTATCGGGTTGCGGTATCGGTTTTAAACTTATACAGGCTTATGCAGCAGCTCATCAGATTGCATTTTCAGCCATAGAAAAATATATTGATTTGGTGGCCGTTTCCATTTCGGCCGATTTGGTTCCTATTTTAGATGAGAATCGTATACTGGTTCACTATGGGCTAAAAAAACTAAAACAGAATCCAAATAACGGATTAAAGGCTTTGCTAGAAACTTATGCAGAGCGGCCAGACTATCAGGTAAGTGATGTGGTTTTCTTTATTGGTCCGCGTATTAATGCAGCAGGTCGCATAGCAGATGCCAAGGATTCGGTAAGACTTATGATTTCTGATAATACCGATGAGGCAAGAAAAATTGCCAATCTGGTTAATCAGCATAATACCGAGCGCAGAAGTTTTGATTTGTCTATAACTGAACAGGCATTTGAAATGATAGAAAAAGATGCCGCATTTCATGAAAGAAAATCAACCGTGCTTTTTCACAGAGAGTGGCATAAAGGTGTAATTGGCATTGTAGCCTCCCGACTCATAGAAAAATATTATCGCCCCACTATTGTATTAACAGAATCAAACGGAATGGCTACAGGTTCTGCGCGTTCAGTAGACGGGTTTGATTTATACAATGCCATTGAGGCTTGCAGTGATTTGCTGGAGCAATATGGCGGGCATACACATGCGGCAGGGCTAACCCTTAAAATAGATAATGTTCCGGCTTTTTCGCAGAAGTTTGAAACCGTAGTTTCTGCAAGTATTAAAGAACGCAGTCTTACCCCGGAAATTGAATATGATGCGGAAATTCCATTAAGGGCAATTACACCCAAATTTTTTAGTGTACTCAAACAATTTTCACCTTTTGGTCCGGGTAATATGAATCCGGTATTTATGAGTAAGAATGTTTGGGATGTTGGTGATGTAATGATTGTGGGCAATAACCATTTAAAAATGAGTTTAACCCAGGAGGAAGGCGGACGTATATTTAAAGCAATTGCCTTTGGATTGGGCGAATATTATGATAAAGTATCGCAAGGCATTTCATTTGATATTTGTTATACCATAGAAGAAAATCATTTCAACGGACACGTCAATCTTCAAATTAATATTAAGGATATTACTTTTAGGAATTGAAGGAATAACAATATAATAAAAAACCCCGCTCATGCGGGGTTTTTTATTATAATTCATCTTCGTTGTAAAAATAATCTTCGTTGGTTGGATAATCTGGCCAAACCTCTTCAATACTTTCAAAAGGTTCTCCGTCATCTTCAAGTTCCTGAAGGTTTTCAATCACCTCCAATGGTGCTCCTGAGCGTATTGCATAATCTATTAATTCATCTTTTGTTGCCGGCCAAGGCGCATCATCCAGATAGGAAGCCAATTCAAGTGTCCAGTACATAGTCGTATCTTTTTTCTAAGCGCGAATATAAAATTATTGGTATTTGATAGTATAAAATTTTCGTAATGTGCAAAAGATGTTTAAATGCCTTTAAGTGAGGCTATTTAGAACTGTTTGTGGCTTATTGATTTTGCCACCGGGTGTTTTTACAAATGCTTTAGCTACCAAAAACGCTTTTGGAACTGCATAAGCAGAAATATTTTTTTGTATGGCTTGTTTCCACATTGTAAGTATTTTCTCATTAGGCACCTTTCCTTCAAAAACCGCTACTATTTTATCTCCCAGTTTTTCATCGTGCACGGCTGTTACGAAGAACTTAATTTGAGGTTCCAGTTGCTCAAGCCATATTTCAATATCTCTGATATGAAACTTTACACCTCCGCTGTTCACCACTTCATCGGCCCTGCCAATAATAGTAAAATGCTCTTCATCAATCATTGTAGCCATATCATTTGTGGTTAGCCATTGGCTTTGTGTAGCTACATTGCAGATGCACAGGCAGCCGCGATCATCCAACTTAATGCGTGTTCCGGGTAAGGTTTGATATGCAGTATCTTTTACATTTCTGAGCGCAATATGACTAATGGTTTCTGTCATTCCATACGTGTGCCAAACAGATGCTGTGCAAGAAGTAAGTATATGGTTGAGTGCAGCTGATAGTGGCGCACCACCAATCAAAATATGCCTGAATCGATTTAGTTTTTTTAGCAATGCATCGGTGCTTTCTTCCATGAGTATTGCCAGTTGCAATGGCACAAATGAGGCAAACGTGTAGTTGTGATCTGATGGAAGTTGATGAAGGATTTTTGATGAAGAATTGATTACGGTTATGCGGCAACCCAGCATCATGGCTCTCACCAGCATCATGGCACCGCCAATCATGCGCGGGTTAATACAAAGTAAAATATGTTCAGTTGAAGTGAGATGCAAGGCATCGATGGTGTTTTGTGCACTCCACAACATCTGCTCACGACTAACTTCTATTGCTTTTGGTTTACCTGTTGAACCGGATGTATGAAAGATAAAACTGCTTGTGCCCAGCAGCCAATTTTTGCAAAAAGTAAGTACAAAACGGGTTGTTTCTTCCACTTGTTCAAAGCGGGTTTCATCCGTTGATTTTAGTTCTTCCCAACTAAAGCAGTTATCTTGCACTTGTATCATCGCATGCAAAGTAATGACAATTGAAGTTATTTTATGGTTATCTATTCTACTACTGATACTTGCAGGCTGTGCGGGTAGTTTTCTGCCCTTATTACCAGGACCACCCCTGGCCTTCGGTGGACTTTTATTAACTACACTTACTATGCAGCATCCCATTGGTAATGCAGCATTAATATTTTATGGTGTTGGCACTATTTTTATCTCTTTAATTGATTATTTTTTACCGGCATGGAGTACCAAACTTTCCGGTGGCACTGCGGCTGGAGCCAGAGGCGCTTTAGTTGGTACGTTTATCGGTATGCTTATTCCTATCCCGTTTGGCATGTTTCTGGGTGCATTTGCAGGTGCATATATTGGCGAACTTTCTGCCGGAAAAACAGATCAGCAGGCATTGCTTGCTGCAACTGCCAGTTTTATCGGATTTATTGCCGGCTCATTGATGAAGTTTTTATTTTGTGTATTGATGGGTTTGCACTTGTTACTCAGTTTGCTGTTTTAAATTAGACTTAGCTAAGTTTTTCCGCTCCACCTCCTGAGCTTGTTCAAATGCAATGCCCTTGGCATCATTATAGGTATCTAATAAAAATTGGGTGTATTTTATTTTTTGTCCTTTGGCCAAAAACTTTTGCTCGTAGTATGTTTTTATTTCCTTGAGGTAGGCTGATGCATTCGGGTTATTGTGCACATCCTCATCAATTATCAATGGGGTAATGCCTACTTGTGGCAGCATATTCTTAGTAAAATCAAACAGCTCATCTGAGTCGGTTTTAAAATTTACCATTCCACCCGGTTTTAAAATTTGTTTGTATAACGTTAAATATCTTGGATGTGTTAAGCGGTGTTTGGCATGTCGCAATTTTGGAAAAGGGTCGGGGAAGGTTATCCAAATTTCATCTACCTCTTCTTGTGCAAGCACTTCAGTAATTTTATACATGAGTAAACGTGCAAATGACACATTGCGCAAATCTTGTTCTTTTGCAATGCCTGCGCCACGCCACATACGGTTACTTTTAATATCAATACCAATAAAGTTTTTTTCAGGAAAAGCAGCGGCCAATGAAACGGAGTATTCTCCTTTACCGCAACCCAACTCTACCACAATGGGGTTATTATTTTTAAATACATGGCTTCGCCATTTTCCTTTTAAGTCATATGGAAAATCAAAGCAATGGCTGTATTGTTTAAATTCTTCAAAACGTCTTATTTTATCTTTTGGCATAAAGCTGCAAAGAAATAAAAAAGAGGGGAGAAACGAGAAGCGAGACGAAAGACAGCTGCGCTGAAGGACAAAAGAATCTAGAAACGAGAATGACTATTGGATGATGCATGCTAAGTTAAAAAACTTCAAACGCTGAACTTCGAACAAATAAAATTGAATAAAGAATGTTGAATGATGAAGAGCTTTAAAACAATCTGACTATTGTGATTTTTGAATAACCAACCCGTGATAACGAATCCGCAATCACTCTCCCTCTTTTACAGGAAGAATATCACTGAGTTTTACATTTAATTTAATTTCGCCAGTTAGCAGATACTTAAGCATTGGACCGGCAAGAATAGAAGTAAGTACTGCCATTACTACCAAGGCAACAAACAATGGCAGGGTTATGAGTCCGGCCTGAAGGGCAAGCAAGCCTAATACAATTTCCATGGCTCCTCGCGCATTCATACCAAAACCAACAGCCAAAGCTTGTTTAATGGTAAGTTTGCCCCACAGCGCGCCAAGTCCTGCACCCAGTAATTTTGTTACAACCGCAATTCCTGTTACTATTAACACCAGAACAAGATCAAAGTTGGCAATAAAATCAACTTTAAAACCAATGAATACAAAAAACAGCGGAGCAAAAATATTGGTAATAAACTGATGAATAATATCTCTTGTTTTTTCATTTAAATGAGCAGAATCGCCAATGGCTATGCCCATAATAAAAGCACCGAAAATGGCATGTATACCAATTTTTTCGGTGAAAGCAGCACCCAAAAAAGCAAAGCCCAAAGAGAAAGCAAGTACACCACCGGGCCAACTTAAATTGCGTTGAGCCCAAGGTAATGATTTGTTGATGAGGATGCGTCCGGCAGTGAGTATCACAACCGCATACAACAATGTTAATCCAAGTGTATTCAAAAATTCATAAGAGCTGGTACCACTATGCATCATGCCTAAAACTACGGAAAAAAGAATCCAGCCAATTACATCATCAAACATGGCTGCTGCAATAATGATCATGCCTATTTTGGTTTTAAACAAATCAAGATCCATTAACGTGCGTGCAATCACCGGAAGTGCGGTAATGGCCATTGCTGTAGCAAAAAATAAACTAAAAACCAGTTGGCTGCTTTGGGTCCCATCTCCAAAATAAGGGAATAGCATATTGCCGGAAAAATATCCTAATGTGAGTGTAGATATTAAACCTACAAAACTTGTTTTAAGAGCTGTTTTACTTTGTTGCCTTATCACAGAAAATTCAACTTCCATACCTGCAGCAAACAGCAGCATAATAACGGAAACGGTGCTGATGCCATTTAGCACCAAACCAACATGGCCTTGTGTAGTAAAAACAATTTCATTTAGCTGAGGAAAATATATACCCAGCAAGCTGGGGCCGAGGCAAATTCCGGCCAATAACTCACCCACCACCAAAGGCATTTTAAGTTTTCGGAAAAATTCACCAAACAACCTACCTGCAAGAAGCATGATGCCAATTGCAACCAGAAGATTGATAGTTTCGTTATGGTTCATTGTGCCGGCTTTTTAATCATCTATTCTTGAATGTATAATCATTAAATCGCACGGCAAATCGGCTAATGCAAATTCAATATCATGCGGAAATACACGGTCAATAACATTGAGTTTCGTATCCGGTGAGTTAAGCACCAATAAATCGGCTTTATTATCACGTGCATATTTGGTAATAACAAACCCCGGTTTGCCTTCAAGCCTTTCTATATTTACTTTCAGATTTCCGCAATCCGTGCAGCGCAGAATTTCGTCTAGTTTTTCTTTTTCATCCTTCATCACTTTCTCGCGGTTGTTATCAGCTTCATTATCGGTAAAAGCATCAGAGCGGATAAGTGCAAGTTTGCCCGGGTCTTCTTCCTGAATTACATCCACCATGCGCGCATGGGCGGCTTTGGCTACATATATGGCAGCTTCAATGGTATTTACGGTTTTAGGATGATCACTTCCTTCTACCACAATACGTTCAAATGGCCTGGAGAGCAGATCGGGCTCTCTAAGCATTAGGATGCTGCATTTGGCTTTGCGGCAAAGTTTGCGTGCCACCGAACCCAAAAAATATTTCAGTAAACTTTCTTTTTCCAGTGCGCCTGCTACCAGTAAATCAACCTGCCGGTCTTTACACACCTCCAGAATTTTATCAACCGGATCGCCTGTTTCCCAAACCACTTCGTTTTCTATCCCGTTTAACTGAAAGCGTTGTAATAATTCTTTCAAATATGATTCCTGTTGCATATCGTGGCTGCCCACGTGTATAAATAGCAGCGGGGCTTTAAAAGTGTCCTGCAACCTTTTTGATGCAGCTAAAATAGCTTCGGTATTTGGCGAAAATGCTACTGCAACTGCAATTCTTTCAAACGGATAAGCAGCTTTTTTCTCAATATTACTCATGCATACAAAAATAGAAATCTCTGCTTACCAAATGCAGATTAATTTTCAGTTATGTAATTGAGCGGAGGTTTATTAAACTTGCCACTTTATCATGGTTAAAAAAGATATATTAATAGAAGCATATTCGCTAATGTGCACAGCACGGGCCATGGCAGAAATTTATGATGCCAACCGCAATATTTGCAAGTATGTGCATTCCACCTCCAAGGGGCATGAAGCCATACAGCTGGCTACGGGATTGCAACTTAAGCCGTATGATTATGCTGCGCCTTATTATAGAGATGAATCCATGCTGCTGGGAATGGGGCTAAGCCCATATGAGTTAATGTTGCAATTGCTGGGCAAAGCAGATGATCCGTTTTCCGGGGGTCGCACTTATTATGCGCATCCCAGCTTGAACAGAGAAGAGTTTCCAAAAATGCCACACCAAAGCAGTGCCACCGGTATGCAGGCCATTCCGGCCACAGGCATGGCTCATGGCATAGCTTATAAGGAGCGAGAAGGTATTAATAAAAAAGGAGAATATCCGGTAGTGCTTTGTTCTTTCGGAGATGGCTCAGTTACAGAAGGAGAAGTGGCAGAGGCTTTTCAAATGGCTGTGCTTAAGCAATTGCCCATCATTTATTTGGTGCAGGATAATGAGTGGGGAATTTCTGCCAGTGCAGATGAAATGCGTGCCATGGATGCCTATGAATATGCAGCAGGCTTTAAAGGATTAAAACGCATGCGGGTTGATGGGAGTGATTTTGTTGAGGCTTATGAAGCCATGACAGAAGCCATTGATTATGTAAGAAATAACAGAAAACCCATTTTGGTTCATGCGCGTATTCCTTTGCTAGGCCATCATACATCAGGCGTAAGAAAGGAATGGTATCGAAGTGAAGAGGATTTGGAAAAACATGCCAAAGATGATCCTATTCCAAAAATGCGAAAGCTGTTGCTTGAGATAGGACTTGAAGAAAAAGAGTTAATTGAAATTGAAAAAGACGCTGCCAATAAAGTTGATCAACAATTTAAGCAGGCAGTAGAAGCACCTGAGCCGGATCCGGCAACAGTTGAAGAACATGTATTTACACCAAGCGGAGCAACTGAGGAAAGGGGTAACCGTAAACCAGATGGAAAAGAACCGGTGGTAATGGTTGATGCGGCATTACATGCCGTGGATGAGTTGATGGCCAAGCATCCGGAGTGTATTTTTTACGGGCAGGATGTGGGTGCACGCTTAGGCGGGGTTTTTCGCGAAGCAGCCACCTTGGCAAAAAAATATGGTGATAACCGCGTGTTTAATACGCCCATACAAGAAGCATATATTGTAGGCTCTACGGTTGGTATGAGTGCTGTGGGTGTGAAACCCATTGTAGAAATTCAGTTTGCCGATTATGTATGGACCGGAGTAAATCAACTGGTGTGTGAAATTACCAAATCGTGTTACCTCACAATGGGTAAATATCCGGTAAGTGCTATTATTCGCATACCCATTGGGGCATATGGAGGCGGTGGGCCTTATCACAGCGGAAGTATTGAATCCACTTTGCTTACGCTGAAAGGAATAAAAATTGCTTATCCCAGCAATGCAGCTGATATGAAGGGGTTGATGAAAGCAGCTTATTATGATGGCAACCCGGTGATTATGCTAGAGCACAAAGGATTATACTGGAGTAAAAATGCGGGAACGGAGGGTGCAAAGTGCATAGAGCCTGATGAAGAATATATATTACCGTTTGGTAAGGCACAAATTGTATTGGAGGCAACGGATGATGCGGTAGATAATGGCCAATCATGTGCAATAATTACGTGGGGAATGGGGGTATATTGGAGCATGGCGGCAGCTAAAAGATTTAACGGCAGCGTTGAAGTTTTAGACCTTCGTTCGTTGCAGCCTTTGGATGAGGAAATGATTATGCAAATGGCAATGAAGCATGGAAAGGTGATGATAGTAACGGAAGAGCCATTGCTCAACTCCTTTGCTGAATCGCTTGCAGGGCGTATCGGGCAGCAATGCTTTCGGTATTTAGATGCACCGGTGGCAACGGTTGGTTCAAAGAATTTACCGGCTGTAGCTCTTAATATGGGTTTGGAAGCAGCCATGCTGCCCAATGCAGATAAGGTAGCAGAGAAAATAGAAGAATTACTGAAATATTGAACAGGGTTTGATTAATAAGCGAAAAGATATATTTTCGCATCCCGTTTCAAATTTAGGGCCCATAGCTCATTCGGTTAGAGCATCTGACTCATAATCAGGGGGTGCTTGGTTCGATCCCAAGTGGGCCCACGAAGTGGTGCCGGGCAGCGCAAGCTGACCCGGTTTTTTTATGAAAAAAACCGTTGTTGGGGAAGAAGTTTATCCCGATGCGCTGAGGTAAGTGCTTTGGGAAGAATCGGGAATCCCAAGTGGGCCCACCAACAAAATCAAGGGTTTCAGACGCGTCCGTTTGAAACCCTTTTTTTCTTTGCATACAAATTGCATACAAAAGGCTCTTTTCTTTTTGCTTTAACAGGTTGGTTCTAGGAAAATATGAATGTTTGAAAATCAACTCTTGAATGGCTCGAAAAATGGGGAAGCTTACAAGAAGAGTACTTATACGTTATAATATCTTTTACTAGTCTCTCCAATATGATGGATCTATCTTTTTCAGATGAGCAGTCAATCTTTCGTAATACCCGCCATCAATTAGTTGTTTGGTATTGTCTATTCCACAATCTGGACACTTGGAGAACCAAATCGGAATGTAATGACCATCGTTGAAGCACTGATATTGATAAACTGATGGATTAACATCGGAATTGGTTGCTGAGGTATTAGAAGTCTGTTTTTCTTTTTCAGAAAACAATTCATATAGATTCCAAGATTTATCCAAATCGATAAGGTTGCTTTCAATCATTGAATCAAATAATTTTTTGTTGACAGGTAATTTCATGAAAAAGTCAAAAAAATCGTATTCATCAGTATAGCCTTCAAGTCTTATTTTACCGAGTAAAATCAGGTTATGCTTATTGACAAGTACTTGTTCTAAATACAATCTATTTTTTGATATATGGTTGTCATCTGAAACGAGTTCATGATACTCATTAATTTTATTTTCATTACTCATTTCAATTTGACCATTATTTCTCGGGTTGATGAAGTAAATGGTAAATCGGTTTGAATCATAAGTTACTTCTATGCCTGTTCTTATTTCCTTGTTTGCTTCAAAAGGCCTTGGAACATCCTTATAGTAATTGCAACCATTCGGGTCAAAATATATGGTAGTTCTAGTGTACTGAAATTTCATGCTACCCTTTTGAGTACTTTCGGGATGGGTAGATCCTGCAATAGATGGTAGATTAATATGTTTAGCCTTCCAACAAGGTATCTGATTTGACTCACAAATAGTTGTTAATGCATCAACAAGCCCTTCATCGGTCAAAAATTCACATATAACTTGAATACACAATTTTTGAGGTTCATCATCAAATGGTATGTGTTCATTGAATACCATTATTTCTGCTTGAGCAATGAAATAGCATTTTTCATCCGTCATTAACACCTTGGGAAAGTCGATAAGAATATTTGCGTTTTGGGTATCTTTCAGATTAAATCCATTGTGAAAAGCATATCTTATTTCATCAAGTCCAGATATTTTTGATTTAGTATTAAATCGTAGCTCACCAAAATGCAAATTCCCCCAAGTATCCAACAACACCTCCTCTGTTATTTCATTGTGTTCGCCAAAATCAAATATTTGTAAATCCTTTACAGGGCTTAAAGTAACATCTGTTGATGGCTTTATTTTTATGCGGCCTGTCCAGCTTGTTGGTTTCATTTGATTTCTATTAGATTAAAAATCTTTGGTAATTATTATAAATATTGATTCAAGTTGTTGCTGTTATATCTGCCAAAAATTGGTTTTCGATTTATCCAATACCAATTCGCTACAGAACGAAATAACCCTTTCTTATTGCTGAATAACATTTCTTCAACCTCTTCCCCATTATTTCTATTCAATAGCTCCATTAATTCTTCTATTACTTTACAAAATATTTCATAATTTAAATTGGCATTTTGCCTTACAGGATAGCCATTAGAATGACGTATTAAATGCTTCCCTGTTAATAATAATATGGCTTTGCATGTGTTGGTATCCATTATGTAAGCATTTGGATTCTTCCTAAAAAAATAAATTAATTTGGTAAAAAAGGATGGTCCAAGGCCCTCAATTGGATTATTTAAGAATAATTGAAATGCCTCCTGACGCGATAAATCATTCCTTAAATGGGATAAATTAACTGATAATCTATCCCTATTTTCAATAGAGTTCCAAACAACTGGGATATTTGTTTCATATTGAATCCCCCATGCCATTACACATAAATAAGCATCCAACACATGATTAAGAGGATTTTGGCAAAATTCCCTTAAATGCTGCCTGTTCATTTGGTAATTAGGCAATGGAGCAAAGGACTCAATGTTATGTCTTTGAGCCCAATCAGATGGGATAGCTCCAACTGGTCCTTGTTCATTGTATCCTGCATGAATTAGGACGGTTAATAAAAATTCATTGTATTCAAACATGTCTTTAAATATTAGATTAATTAATGAAAAAAAATGTTTTCGATTTCTAATCTGATAAATCAAATGTCGTTAAATTAAAAATTGTGGTATTGGCATAGTTGTTTTTGATTAAGTGTTTTAAATTAATTACTTTATTTTTTCTTTTTACCGTTAAGGTTTTTAAAAACATCATTTAATGCCACAGCTGCTGCAATTCCGGCTGCTATGCCCAATAATGATTTTGGTAGGTTATCAATCCATTTTTCGAATTTTGAATCAATAATGGGCGCAATGATTAATGAAATGACAATTGCGATAATCATGGAAATTAAAAAACTCATATTATTTGTTGTTTTAAATTTATAAAATCGAGGGGTCTGTAAACTACTGCATTCATTTTTGCGGCATATTCCTTATTAAGAAACTCGTCTAGCAAAATGCCTTCGTCTTCCAACCCAAAAGGGGTAAAATATATTTCTGTGTATTTATTTTCTGCGCCCAGTTTTTCCAATAGTGAAAGACTATCCTTCATGGAGCATTTTTGGTTATTAGCAATATCTAACTCTTCTTCCCAAATTTTTATTTTTGATAGTTGAACAGGATTCTGAAGTAGCTTTTCGTTTAGCGCTGATGTAAGTATCATCACATTATCCTCTTCCTTTAAATTCTGGGTTATATCAGCAATGCTGTTCTGAATCAATTGGTTTTTCCCATAGTTTCTAAAAGGCATCTTTTCAAGCTTCTTCTTATCTGTTTCTTTAATAAATGCCTTGCAATGCCTAATCGTTTTTTCGAGTTTATTAAACTTGTTTCTTTGATAAGTTACCGGAACCTCCCAGCCAAAGGAAAAGTCCGATCCAATACATTGGAATACGTCATCCTTATATGCTAATGCATTATTTTTCTCCCATACATCCTCGTATTCATCAGGTTCAAAACCTTTAATCCAAATAAATGGGCTACTTTGGGTATGGTTAAAAATTTTTGACATGAGTCCGTTTGGTGCTTCTAGCACACCTGTTTGGATGGTTGCCAGCACCTTTGGCGGATATAGTCCGTTGTGCGAAAAAGCGATATAACTGGCTAAGCCCTCCCCGGTAAAATATTTTAGCATTACCTTTTTACCTGTTTGCTTTCGCGTAACTTCCACTTCAATCATCCATTCGGGCTCTTTGAGGGCAGGGGTAAAGGCATCTAAATAAGCCCTTTGAGCTTCTTTATCCAAAACTGCCAAAGCATCTGAGAGATGTCGTTGGTGGGTAGGATGAAGGTCAAAATTCATCAATGGATTGACATCACTTTTTTTAATATCCCCAAGCTTTAAAAATGGATGACCACTGAAATAGGAAGTCATGCCCTCAAGCACTTCATCAAAAGTATAATAGAGGTTTGCATAGATAAAAGTGTCACACATGTGTGAAAAGCGCATGAGTGGTTCAAAATCAAGGCCAGGTGCTATATAGAAGAATGATGAGTTAAATTCTTCTTTGGTAATTTTTTTCATACTGAGATTTATAAAAATGATGATTTACTTACTTATTTATTTACACGTTCAATTATCTGGGTTAAATAAAGCAGCATAATAACGCAGCTATGCTGCTATTGATAACTTATGTTCGATATAAAGATTTTTAGGAGACTCTGTCTCATGCATCAACTTTTTATATGCCTTTTTAGGAAAATTTCCTCCTTCTATGATTTTTTTTATCGCTGTTAAATCGCATTGGTAATACCTTTTGTTATTGATTTTAATAAAACCTACAGCAGGTTTTGGGATGGAGATAAAAAAAAGTCCGTTAATTCTGATTACCGAGAATGTTTTGAATTGAATTTTCTTGAATGTTTCCATAGTTTAAATATATTGAGTGGTTGAAAATGATTTGAATGCCTTTGTACTATGTCGTTTATTATTCTTCATCTCTCGTAAACTCCCATATCTTGTTTGCCAAAATGAATAACAGCACCACAAAAAAATCGATAAAAATAAGTCCCCCTAATAGTTCACACAGATTATCAAGCCAAAAAGAGGAATACATCACATCCCCACTTTTTGAAAAATATGTCAATCCATGGTAGCCTTCCCTAAGTTCGCTTACGAAAAATTCGTCATAGATTACATATGCAAAAAACAACTGGATAGAGATGAAAATAAACCAACGATATCTAACGGCTGCAGTAAAAAGAAAGATAAATAGTATAGGATGCATAGTTGAGCGATGTTTGAAGTTAGAAACTCATAAATTGTTTACAAAGATAAGAATTATTACGCATTATACAAGTGAAAATATATAAAATATTTA
>JBILGC010000030.1:0-22930 GCA_044351265.1 Bacteroidia bacterium | reverse complement strand
TTATGTGTTTAGAACAGGAACAGTTGCCGGGCAAGATGATTTTATCAGCTTCATGGATACACTCAGGGTAGGAACCTACTTGGCCATTTATTCATTCTATGATGCAGGCATTCCTTCATGGAAACCGGAGTTGCGTGCAAGACTGGCACAATTTGGTTCATTAAAAGTAGCCAACGCCCAAAGTCAGTTTACTGCTTTTACTTTAATTGGTCGTAAGGGAGAAACGCCCGGTATGGCTGCAGAAGACACACTGTTTAACGATCGTTTCACCACAGGCGATTCTGTTGTGTGCGAAGCTCAGCGTTTGCTTGAAGGGAAGTGGTTTACAGGTAGTATAATTTCCGGAAGAATAGGTCCGGTAAAGCAATGGAATAAGGTGATGTATAAGTTCCATTCGCTTGAGAATAATGGATACGACAGGCAGAAAGTTTATCTCATAGGTGTTACCCAAAACAATGAAGATAGTATACTGGCAGCTGATATCACTTCAGGGTTTGACATCAGCACAATTAACACCACCGTTTTTCCATACCTTAAACTTAGAGCGGAATTTCTGGACAGTTTAAACAGAACACCAAACCAATTTGGCTATTGGATGGTAACCTATTCTGAGCCAACAGAAGGCTTGATAGATAACAAGAATTACCAGTTTTATGCTTCTAGAATACAGCAGGGCGATAGCCTTAAAATTAATTTATCTTTTACAAATATTCATAAGCAAGCGTTTGATAGTGTGCCCTGCTTGCTAACCATCAGAGATCCAAAAAATGCGGTTATCTACAGTATAAACAAGGTATTAAACCGAATAGAGAAAGACCAATCAGTAACATTTACAGATGTTATTTCAACACGTAATTTTTCTGCCGGCTTGCATACGTTGAATATCTCCTTTAACCAGCTGCAACAAATACCTGAATTTCTCATACAGAATAACCTGTTTGAGCAAAAGTTTGAAGTATGGGAAGATAAATCCAATCCATTACTGGATGTAACATTTGATGGTTCTCGCATAATGAATGGAGATTTCGTATCACCAACACCGGTAATCCGAATCACCTCAAAAGATGATAATAAGTTTTTACTTCAGCAGGATACGAGTACATTTAGTTTGTTTCTTAAGCGCCCATCGCAAGTGGTTTTTGAACAGGTGCCGCTTACCTCTTCCGCAATCAATTTTATAAAAGCAAATCCAGAACAGAATACCGCAATGTTAGAATTTACACCGGAAAAGTTATCTGATGGTTTATACACCTTGCGTGTGCAATCGAGAGATGCCACAGGCAATGCAGCAGGTAATAATGCTTATGAAATTGATTTTAATGTGGTGAATGAAAGCACCATCAGTGCTTTCTTCCCTTATCCAAATCCTGCAACAACCAATATCAGGTTTGTATTTACCCTAACAGGTAGCAAAGTGCCGGATGAGTTGTTGGTGCGCATCACCACATTATCAGGTAAAATTGTGAAGGAAATAACACGAGCAGAGTTTGGTGATATTAAGATTGGCCATAACATCTCTCAATTTGCATGGGATGGCAATGATACCTATGGCGACAGGCTTGCAAATGGAGTTTATCTCTATCAGGTTTTTACCAGAATAAACGGTCAGGATATTAAAAAGCGAAATACTGCGGCAGATCAGTTTGTGCTGCATAATGTGGGCAAAATTTATTTAATGAAATAAATGGCCAAGAAAGAAGTCAGTGTGGTTTATCTTTCACAAGGTGCTTACAAAACAGGCGGCTATTTACACGAATCATTCTTATTTGAAGCACTCTCAAAACAGCTTGGATTAAATTACCAAGTAAGGTCATCAGCTGCAAGGTTAGAAAAACGTTTTGAAGGTTTATTTGGTTATTTGAAATTGTTTTTATGGTATGCAAAGCATGCAAAAGCCAATCTTACCATAGTACCACTCAGAGGTGCACTTGCTACCGCTTTAGTTAACCAAAGCAAGTATCATTACACATTGGTTGTTCTGCATTCCGAGGTTCAGTCATATTCTTCACTCCTACTAAAATGGTACTTTTTGCTATTTACACTTCTCAAGAAATTTGGCCAGCTTAAGCGTTGCAAACTTGTTGTGATTCATCCTTACTGGAAAACCTTTTTTGAGAAAAAAGGCATAGCGGGAAAGGATATCCTGATATTTCCTAATTACTTTGATACAGCTTACTACCGTCAATTTAAGGTGCATGATAAAAAGAAGCAGGTGCATCTTGGCATGCCTGATCAGAAACTGGATGGCGGTATTTTTAAACTTGCTCAAAAACTAAATCAGGCAGGTTACCATTGTTACTTTTCTTCATACACTAAAGATATGAAGCTGCCTGCATCAGATTACTATCATATTGCATATTTTGAAAGTAAGGAAGCTTACTTAAAAGAAATGGCTTGCAGCATCTGCACCATCCAAATGCCTGCCATTGCCGAAGGGTGGTCTCGTGTTGCACATGAAAGTATCCTGGTTGGCACACCTGTTATCGGGTGTGATAAAGGTGGTTTGGGTCAATTGCTGAAAGAGTCTCGTTCTACAATTGTTAATGATTTTGAACAAGCATTTCAAACCATCACGCAAGGTAAATTTACCATTCCTGCTGACTCATTTATCGATGCTTATGATGCCTCTAAGGCACCTCTCGGTGTAAAGCAAATCATAGAAACGCTGTATTTGTGATGCAAAGATTGTCAAATATTGTTTTTAACAAGGTTTATCAGTTAGCTAGTTTGCTGCATAAACTCAGTAACCTAAGTTTATTGGCGTTAACATTGGGAATAATGCTGTTAATGGTATTGCCACGTTTCAATCGCAACTCTGCCATTGTTGAAAGACCCATGAATGATGCTCGCTATTTTGTGGCATATGTCGAGCATTTTAGAGGCTTGGAACCTTCAGACGCAATCAGACCTGCTTCCAACTGGCGTATTGGCGTGCCCTTTCTGGCTGCATGCTTGCCTTTTTTACCACTCACAGCTATCAATATCATCAACATCATTGCCCTTACTTTAGCCGTATACATCCTTTATCTATCACTTCGGGAGTTATATATTGCCAAAGGATATTGTTGGCTTGGATGCTGGTTATTTCTCATCTCATTTCCTACCTTTTATTATACCAGTATTGGTTATGTAGATCCGGGGGTACTTCCATTCGTATCGCTCATGGTTTATGCAACCGTGCGTAAACATTTTTTGTTTGCACTGTTTGCAATAACAGCCGGTGCGCTTACCAAAGAAACCATTGTTCTGCTGGTGCCTTTCTATTTCATCTCGGGAGTTCTTGAAAAACGAAGATATATTTGGTTACAGAGTGCTATTCTTTTGTTGCAATATGGCTTTATTAACTGGTTGCTACGTAAATATTCGTTTGTTTCACCCGGAGAGCATAATCCTGCTTTCTGGAGTGTTTCAGCTTATGCCGTAATGGCTAATATTACGCGTTTAAACTCCTATCTGGCACCGCTGCTAAGTTTAGGCTTACCCGCTCTGTTCTTTTATCTGTATTTAAAATACCTGGCACCTCCACATATTATTAAATCGGTTTTTATACGTGCTGTTTTCTTTAGTCTTCCGGGATTTATTTTGGTTTTCCTGCTAACCTTTATTACAACTTATTGTGATGGCCGTATTATTTGGCAGGCCTATTTTCTGCTCATTCCAGGTTTTTTATACGGGATAAATTTTTCAAAGCCATTACCTGCGCATCAGGTATGACTGCCTTTCATCATGTGTTTGATATATCGAAACGCCCAAAGCGCCATCAGGTATGGCCCATATCTGCGCTGCACTTCCATCTTTTCTTCGTACATCTTTGATGCCTGCGACATCGTTTTGGTATGCTTGTGCACACGAAAATTGGCCAGATGCATTGGGATAAATTTGACTGGCAGTTTGGATTTTTTGCAGTACAAAAGCAATTCATAATCCATTACATATTCCAATTCGCTAACAAATACAGGCCTTCTTTTTAATTGCCTAAGGTTAAAAAAGCAGGCAGGTTGGTGTATGGCAGGAAGCATACCTTTTATGAGCAATGAATAAAATCCTAATGGCGCTCCAGCGGGAGGTTTTAATTGTTTGTTATGTTCATCAATTAAAGCACAAGTGCCATAAATTACTGCTGAATCGGGCCATTGTGTAAAAGCTTTAACAATCTGCTCAATAGCATCTTTCTGTAGTAAGTCATCAGAGTTTAAATATGCAATAATATCTCCGCTAGCTTTTGCAATTCCTTTGTTAATGGCATCGGCCTGACCATAATCTTTTTCGCTCACCCAATAATGCAAATTCTTTTCATACTTTTTAATAATATCAACTGAATGATCTGTTGAGCCTCCATCTATTATGATATATTGAATATGAGGGTAGGTTTGAGCAAGCACCGACTCTATGGTTTGCTCCAGATAATTACCTTGATTATAAGAAGGTGTAATTATAGAAACAATTGGATTATTGCTCATTTAAGTGTTTGTATTTGGGATTAAATGTATTGTGCCAGTGATGAAAAAAGTTCTTTTGTTTGTTTCTGATAACGATATATCCGGATTGATGGAAGCGTTCCCACAAATCAGTATCTTCATGTCCCCATTCCTGATAGTCTTCATTCAATTTTCCTGCTTTTAGAAAAGTTTTTTTATGGGCACCAAACATGCCTTTACTTCCATAGGTTTCCCAAACGCCATTTTCTTTTGATACAACGTCCTGTTTATTGGGGAAAAGAAAGAAATAAATAGGATACCAAACACTTTTTGTTGTTACAAGACTACTGAATTTTTTTACAAAATCGGGAGGTAAACTCATATCAGCATCGCAAATAAAAATATACTCATTGTTAGATTGAGCAATGGCTTTGTTTAACGCGTATGAACGGCTAAATGCCCTTTGCTCTGATGAAAAAACAAGACTTCCTTCCCATTGCTTTCTGATTACTGATTCAATATTTTTTATGTCGTTTGATCCACAATCATAAACGGAAAGCTCAATGTATCCCTTGTTTTTCATGCGCTGAATGGAAGGCAGCAAATGATTTGTATATTGATTAGTTCGGTTGTAGAGTCCGGTGCAAATACTGATACGCTTCATTCCGGTTACAGGTATCAAACTCCGATAAACGTAAATGGCTATTCCGGCTAAATCAGCCAATATGATGGAAGGCGCTATTTTTCTTTGAGGAGATTTAAGAAGCCACCATAAAGGAAACTTGATTGAACTTGGAATGATTTTTTTGAATTTTAAAGGCACCTGAGTAGAGAAATGATTTGGGAAAATAGCAAAATTATTCATCATTTTTTATTTAGGTGAAACCAACGCACTTCTATCGTGAGATAATACGCATTCATGCTCAATTTGATGAAGGTTTTTGTATGTGTAAAATATTCAAACCGATTGAGACTTTTTTGTATCATTGTTTAAAATGAAACTAGGAATTATCAGTAACAAGCGTTCGGGAAATGGTAAACCGGAAAAGGTATTAAGGGAGTTTATCAGCTTTCTTAATGCAAAAGGTATTGCATGGCGGGTTATAAATGAAGAAGAGTCTGGGCCATTAACCAATCTTGATAGGCTGGTAATAATAGGCGGTGATGGTACCATTAATTTTACGCTTAACAGATTCATACCACTCACGATTCCTATAGCTATTATCCCAGCCGGCACAGGAAATGATTTTGCATCCATGCATTTGGGTATGGTTACATTAAACAACTCTTTTGAAATTGCCATATCAGATTGTGTTAAAAGTGTGGATGCAGGTTTATGCAATGGAAAAATCTTTTTAAATGGAATTGGAATTGGATTTGATGGTGCAGTTGCAGGTAAGCTAATGCGCAAGAAGTGGCTAAAGGGTCCTTCGGCATATTACGCTGCAGTGCTTGCGCAGATTTTATTCTTTAAATCTTTTAATGCAAAGGTGTTATTGGGAGAACACATTATTGAAAAGTCGTTTTTGATGCTTTGCATTGCAAATGGTACCTGTTATGGTGGCGGATTTAAAGTTGCTCCGCTGGCAAAACCTGATGATGGCCTGCTTGATTATATGGCTGTAGCGGGTATTAATCCGATTAAACGGGTATTAAATTTACCAAAAATTAGGGTAGGCCAGCATTTAAAGCTACCTGATGTGAATTATCAAACAATGGAAAATATACATATCCAATCAATACAAGTGCTGCCGGCACATGCCGATGGTGAGTATTTTGAGAGTAATACTTTTGAAGTTAGCACCCTCAAAGGCTACCTCAGCTTGCTTTCTCAACAATAATTTTCTGACTTTAGAGGGTAGTGTTACGTTCAAATATATTTGAAACTTTATGGGGTATTAGTTGTAATTATTTAGACTAAATACAAATAAATCACTACTTTTGTGCCCCCAATCATATGAATCAGGAAAAGGAAAGCGAAGATATTATTGAACAGGTTGTAAGTCAGGAATATAAATACGGATTTACTACCGATATTGAAATGGAAATGGCCCCTAAGGGCCTGAATGAAGATATTGTTCGGTTCATTTCAAAAAAGAAGAATGAGCCAGAGTGGATGCTGGAATGGCGCCTCAAAGCTTACCGCTATTGGTTAAAGATGGAGGAGCCAGACTGGCAAAACTTCAAATACCCTAAGCCTAATTATCAAGGTATAATCTACTATGCAGCACCCAAAGAAAAGGTGAAGCTGGATAGCCTTGATCAGGTTGACCCTGAGTTGCTCAAAACATTTGAGAAACTGGGAATAAGTCTGCAAGAGCAAAAACGCCTTACCGGTGTAGCCGTGGATGCGGTGTTCGATTCCGTTTCTATTGCCACTACATTTAAAGAGCAACTTAAAGAAAAGGGTGTCATCTTTTGCAGCATCAGCGAAGCACTGCATGACTACCCGGAATTGGTAAAAAAATATATGGGTTCGGTTGTGCCCTATACCGATAACTATTTTGCTGCATTGAACTCAGCTGTATTCAGCGATGGTTCGTTTGTGTACATACCCAAAGGCGTGCGTTGCCCCATGGAACTTTCTACCTATTTCCGTATCAATGCAGAAAATACTGGTCAGTTTGAGCGCACGTTAATTATCGCTGATGATGCTTCATACGTGAGTTATTTAGAAGGCTGCACAGCTCCTATGCGTGATGAAAACCAATTGCACGCAGCGGTGGTGGAACTTATTGCGATGGAAAATGCCGAAATCAAATACAGCACGGTGCAAAACTGGTATCCGGGCGATAAAGACGGCAACGGTGGTATATATAATTTTGTAACGAAACGCGGAAGTTGTGAAGGTGCCAATGCCAAAATAAGCTGGACACAGGTTGAAACCGGAAGCGCTATCACCTGGAAATATCCCAGCTGTATTTTGAAAGGGGATAATTCAATCGGAGAATTTTTCTCGGTAGCTGTAACCAATAATATGCAGGTAGCCGATACCGGAACCAAAATGATTCATATTGGCAAGAACACACGCAGCCGCATTGTGTCGAAAGGAATCTCGGCAGGCAAGTCGCATAATACATACCGCGGATTGGTTAAAGTGGCCAAAAAGGCTGATTCAGCAAGGAATTACACCCAGTGCGACAGTATGCTTATTGGTGACCGCTGCGGAGCACATACATTCCCATACATCGAAATCAACAACAAAACAGCTACGGTTGAACACGAAGCCAGCACTTCAAAAATTGGCGAAGACCAGATATTTTACTGCAACCAACGTGGCATCGGAACCGAAGAAGCCATCAGTTTAATAGTTAATGGCTTTTGCCGCGAAGTGTTGAACCAGCTTCCCATGGAATTTGCCGTTGAGGCGCAGAAATTGCTCGCAGTTTCCCTCGAGGGATCTGTGGGATAATCAACAACGAAATATCACATTGTCAAATCATCACATTAACATATCCATCTCATGTTAGAAATAAAAAATCTCAAAGCCGAAATTGAAGGGAAGAAAATCCTGAATGGTATAAATCTTACAGTAAACCCGGGTGAAGTACATGCTATTATGGGTCCGAACGGTGCCGGTAAAAGTACTTTGTCATCGGTATTGGCCGGCCGTGCTGATTATGAAGTTACCGATGGGGAAATCATTTTTGAAGGTAAAAACCTGCTGGAGATGTCGCCTGAAGACCGTGCCCGTGAAGGGGTGTTTTTGGCTTTTCAATATCCTGTTGAAATTCCAGGTGTAAGCACCACCAACTTCTTAAAAACAGCCATTAACGAAACGCGCAAATACAAAGGATTGGAACCTATGGAGGCAACCGATTTTCTAAAATACATGCGTGAGAAAATGGAAACCATGGAAATGGATAAGTCGCTTACCTCGCGTTCACTAAACGAAGGCTTTAGCGGTGGAGAGAAAAAACGCAACGAAGTGTTTCAAATGGCCATGCTTGAACCTAAGTTGGCTATTATGGACGAAACCGATTCGGGTCTGGATATTGACGCACTGCGTTTGGTTTCGAATGGAGTAAATAAATTGCGCAACAAAGAGCGTTCGTTTGTGGTGATTACGCACTACCAACGCTTGCTGGATTATATCGTGCCCGATTTTGTGCATGTATTGTACAAAGGCCGTATTGTAAAAAGCGGTGATGCCAGTCTGGCAAAAGAACTAGAAGTAAAAGGCTACGATTGGATCAAAGCAGAAGTAGAGGCAGCTCAATAATTTGAATAACTGTAAAATTGTATGAGCACAATCGAAACCCTAAAACAAGATTTTGAACACTACCGAGCGCAGGCTGATGGCAGCGCTTTTGCCGAACAGCGCCAAGCCGCATTTGGCGAATTGCAGCAATTGGGAATTCCTACCATCAAACACGAAGAGTGGAAATACACCAACCTGAAATTCATCAACGATATCAACTTTCAGGCTTCGTGTGTGCATACTGAAGCAGCGCGTAAGTACTACAGCGAACATGCAGTACAAACACTTAAAGCTAATCGCATCGTATTTATAAATGGATCATTCGATGCATCGCTTACCCAATTGCAACCAGAAGATGCAGGCATTGTGATTACGAATTTAGCTTCAGCTCGAAAAAATCACGCTGAGGTATTCAATGCGCATTTTGGTAAGTATGCCGAAGTAAATGGTCACGCCATGAATGCCATGAATACTGCCTTAATGAGCGATGGTGCATTTATTCATGTTCCTGCAGGTAAACAAACTGTGTATCCTATTATTATCACCAATATTTCGGATGCCAGCGAAGTGAATGTATTGAACCAACCCCGCAACCTGATTGTGGTAGATAAAAATGCAGGAGCAACAGTTATTGAATCGTTCTTTGCATTGGGTTCAAATGCATCGTTTTGCAATATTGTAAACGAAGTGTATGTAGGCGAAAATGCTAACCTGGAGCATTATAAACTGCAACGACAGATAGGCGAGCATTACCAGAATAATTTCACGAAGGTATTTCAGGAAGCCAATACCCATATCAATCAGGTAACCCTTACATTGGATGGAAAATTTGTGCGCAATACGTTGCATTTTTACATGAATGGACAAAATTGCAATACCTTGTTATATGGCTTGTATTTGCTGGATGGCAATCAGTTTGTAGATAACCACACCCGTGTAGATCATGCGCAGCCCAATTGCTTCAGTGATGAGAAATACAAAGGCATTTTAAATGATAAGTCAACTGCGGTATTCAACGGAAAAATCATGGTTCACCTGGATGCACAAAAAACCAATGCATACCAACGCAACCAGAATATACTGCTAAGCGATGATGCCACGGTGTACACCAAACCACAATTGGAAATTTTTGCCGATGATGTAAAGTGTACCCACGGAGCCACCATTGGTCAGCTAGATGAAGAGCCGATGTTTTACATGCGCAGCCGCGGTATCCCCGAAAATGTAGCACGTAAATTATTACTCAACGCCTTTGCAGATGACATTGCAGAAAAAATCAAAATCCCCGAACTGGTAGCCATACTAGAAGAACAGATAGAGAAGAAGATTTAGACACAGATTAGCACAGATTAACAAATTACACAGATGCAGATTCTGGAAGAGCCGATAGGAGAATATGAAAAGTTTCCGTTAAAGGAGGAGACATACAAAATTATTGGTGCGTGTATGAATGTGTTTAATGAACTGGGGAGTGGTTTTTTAGAAGCTGTATATCAAGACGCGTTGGAGGTTGAGTTTAAGTTTTTAGGAATACCATATAAAAGAGAAGAGCAATATCAAATATATTATAAAGGCAAACGACTGAATAGAAAATATATAGCTGATTATATTGTTTACGAATCGGTTGTATTGGAGCTAAAAGCTCAGGATTTCATTGCAAAAGCAAACCACAATCAGGTAGTAAACTATTTAAAAGCATCAAACTTAAAAGTAGGACTCCTCGTTAACTTCGGTGAAAAATCCCTCAACTATAAGCGCTTCATAAAATAATCTACGATAAATATAAATCTGTGTAATTAGTGTAATCCGAATAAAATCTGTGTTTAATATAAACAACATACGCTCTCAATTCCCGATACTTCACCAGAAAGTAAACGGCAAACCCTTGGTATATTTTGACAATGCCGCAACTACTCAAAAACCACAACGGGTGATTGACTCATTGAACAAATACTACTCGCTGGATAACGCCAACATTCACCGTGCAGCGCATACCTTGGCTTCGCGCTCTACCGAGTATTTTGAAGAAACACGCAAAGCCATTCAGCAATTTATCAATGCGCGCGAAGAGGCAGAATGTATTTTTACCAAAGGCGTAACGGAAAGCATCAACCTAATTGCTCAATCCTGGGGAAGGAAATTTTTGCAGGCCGGTGATGAGGTAATCATTACCACCATGGAACACCACAGCAATATTGTGCCTTGGCAAATGGTGTGTGAAGAAAAGGGGGCCATACTAAAAGTAATTCCCATAAACGATGCCGGTGAGTTGCTGATGGATGAATTCGACAAGCTGCTAACACCTAAAACAAAAATGGTGGCTTGCGTGTGGGTAAGCAATGCCTTGGGAACGATTAATCCCGTAAAAGAAATTATAGAAAAAGCACATGCAATGGGGGCAAAAGTATTACTCGATGGTGCACAGGCCTGTTCGCATCTGGAAGTAGATGTGCAGGATTTGGATTGTGATTTTTTAACCATTTCGTCTCATAAACTATACGGGCCAACCGGAGTAGGTGTGCTATACGGCAAACGCGAGTTACTGGATTCCATGCCGCCTTACCAGGGTGGGGGAGAGATGATACGTGAAGTAACCTTTGCCAAAACCACATACAACGACATTCCTTTCAAATTCGAAGCAGGTACGCCCAATATTGGGGATGTGATTGCTTTTAAATACGCACTTGATTTTGTAAACGAATTGGGTAAGCCAGATATGGCTGCGCACGAAGACGAATTGCTGCATCATTTTGTAAACGGAGCAAAAGTAATTCCTGGAATTACCTTGGTAGGAACAGCTGCACAAAAAATATCGGTACAATCATTTGTGTTGAACAACATGCACCATTTTGATGCCGGAATGATGCTGGATGCAAAAGGCATTGCCGTGCGCACCGGCCACCACTGCACGCAGCCGTTAATGCAGCGCTTTGGATTAGATGGCACCGTTCGCGCTTCGTTTGCGGTGTATAATACTTTGGAGGAAGTAGATGTGCTTTTGGAGGTATTGAGTAAATTATCACAATAATGAATACTTAAGTTAACGAAGATGCCAACCCCAACCGAAACACAAAACAAAATCATAGATAACTTCTCTTTGTTTGAAGGCGACATGGAGCAAACGCTTATTTATCTGATGGATTTAGGTAAGAAGCTACCAGCTATGCCCGATGAACACAAGATAGAAGAGTTTATTGTGAAAGGCTGCCAAAGTAAAGTATGGGTTTTTCCAAAATATGAGGATGGAAAAATACAATTTGAAGTTGACAGCAATACCGAAATTACCCGCGGTTTGCTTTATTTGCTGTGGAGTATCTGGAACAACCAAACTCCGGAAACCATTTTACATACTGAATTGTTCTTTATTGATAAAATTGGCATGAGTCGCATGATAGGCACACAGCGCAGCAACGGATTTACCGCCATGATTCAAAAAATGAAAGCATTTGCTATTTTGTATCAGCAGCATAATAATTCTTAGCCAACTTTGTGCCCGCTTAGTGCTCTTTGCGGTTAAATAATCATGACAGAAAACGAAACAAACATAGAATCTTCCAAGCCCCTGCGCACCTTTGTTGATGTGCAGAACGAGGCTATACAGGTATTGCAAACCGTATATGATCCCGAAATTCCAGTAAATATTTACGAACTCGGACTAATATACGAAGTAAACGTAAGCAACGATCTGAACATTGAAATCATCATGTCGCTTACTTCACCTTTTTGCCCGGCCGCTCAAAGTATGCCTGCAGAGATAAAAGAAAAACTTAGCGCTATGGAAGGCGTAAAGGAAGTAACAGTAACGGTTACATTTGAACCACCATGGACACAGGATTTAATGAGCGAATCAGCGAAACTTCAGTTAGGCTTTATGTAGTTTATTTAAGCATTAGGGGAAATTAGACTTTCAATTCTACTGATTTCTCTTTCACGGCTAGGTCTATCGGTTTTTCAACCAGTTCAGTCGAGAGCGCAATATCAATCACTTCCAGCATGTTTTTTACATAATGAAATTGCAAACCTTCCAGATAATGCGCTTTTATATCCTGCACATCTTTTCGGTTAGCTTCACACAAAATAATATCTGTAATACCTGCACGCTTAGCTGCAAGAATTTTTTCCTTCACACCGCCAATTGGCAGAACCTTTCCTCTTAGGGTTATTTCACCGGTCATTGCTACTTTATTTTTAACCCTACGTTGCGTAAAAACAGAAGCAAGGGAGGTTAGCATGGTTATTCCTGCGCTTGGTCCGTCTTTAGGAACAGCACCTGCAGGCACATGTATATGCACATCAAATTGATCAAATATTTTAGGGTTAATATCCAGATAAGATGCATTGGCCTTTAGAAACGTTAACGCAGTAATGGCTGATTCTTTCATCACATCACCTAAATGGCCGGTAAGGGTTAATTTACCAGAACCTTTGGTTAAGGTACTTTCAATAAAAAGTATTTCACCACCAACAGATGTCCAAGCCAAACCGGTTACTACACCTGCAACGCTATTATCCTGATAATTTTCCTTTTCTACCTTCTCAATGCCAAGTATTTTCTGAACATCATCCACTTCAATCTTTTTCTTACTCTTTCCGTTCATTACCCTTTCCTTAGCCACAAAGCGTGCAATAGCAGCAATTTGTTTTTCTAATCCACGCACACCGCTTTCACGGGTATAGCCTTCTATAATTTTCTCCAGTACAGGTTCGCTCAATTCAAAATCACCTTTTTTTAACCCATGATTTTCCTTTTGTTTAGGGATTAAGTACTTTTTAGCAATCTGCACTTTTTCTTCCATCGTATATCCGTTTATTTCAATAATCTCCATACGGTCAAGCAACGCTGGCTGAATGGTGTCAAGTGTATTGGCCGTAGCAATAAACATTACATTAGAGAGGTCGTACTCAATTTCTATGTAGTTATCATGGAAAGAATTATTCTGTTCCGGATCAAGCACTTCAAGCAGGGCAGAGGATGGGTCGCCTCTAAAATCACTCCCAATTTTATCCACCTCATCCAACACGAAAACAGGATTTGATGATTTTACTTTTTTAAGATTTTGAATGATGCGGCCGGGCATGGCACCAATATAGGTTCTGCGGTGTCCACGTATCTCGCTTTCATCATGCAAACCGCCCAATGCGATACGTGCATATTTTCTGTTTAATGCTTTGGCTACTGATTTTCCCAAAGAAGTTTTACCAACGCCAGGAGGTCCGTAAAGGCATAGAATCGGACTTTTCATATTGCCCTTAAGTTTAAGCACTGCCAGGTATTCTAATATGCGTTCTTTTACCTTTTCAAGGCCAAAATGATCTTGATCCAGAATTTTCGCTGCCCTTTTCAGGTCAAAATTATCTGTTGTGGTTTCACTCCAAGGTAAATCAAGCAACAATTGCAGGTAGCTTAGTTGAACAGAGTAATCTGGAGCCATTGGGTTCATGCGCTTAAGCCGCTCAACCTCTTTTTTAAATGAATCATGAACTTCCTTGGTCCATTTTTTCTCCTCACCGGCCTTCAATAGGTTTTCAATATCCTTATCCGGTGATTCACCTCCCAATTCTTCCTGCAAGGCTCTTATCTGCTGCTGCAAAAAGAAATCACGCTGCTGCTTGTCAATATCCCCTCTGACTTTATTCTGAATCTCATTTTTTATTTGCAACACCTGCACCTCTCTGCTCAATACTTCCAAAACCTTTTCAGCTCTTTGTTTAAAGTCCTCCACCTCAAGTATTGATTGCTTCACACTTATTTCAGCATTCATGTTTGATGAAATAAAGTTGAGCAGAAAGTTAGGACTATCTATGTTTTTAAGTGCAATGGAAGCTTCGCTTGGAATATGAGGCGAAAGCTCTATGATTTGATTGGCAATATCTTTAACAGACCCAATGAGTGCAGTGGTTTCTTTATTTGTTTCAGGTTTGTGCTCAGCAATTGGATGGATTGTTGCGGTTATATAAGGCTCTGTTGTCAGGCATTCACCTAAAGTAAACCTTCTTTTACCCTGAATAATGG
Organism: Bacteroidia bacterium; assembly: GCA_044351265.1. Lineage (GTDB taxonomy): Bacteria > Bacteroidota > Bacteroidia > UKL13-3 > UKL13-3 > JAJTFA01. The sequence goes on along the minus strand of JBILGC010000030.1, from coordinate 8,298 downwards.
CAGTGCTGCTTCCATCCGGCATGCGTATCATTTTCATGATGCGTGCCACGGTTCCAACTCGATGTAAATCGGTAAAAGTGGGGTCTTCTATATTCCCATTGGTTTGGGCAACCACCCCAATAGTTTTGCTTCCTTTATAGGCATCTTTAATAAGAGATATGGACTTATCGCGGCCTACGGTAATTGGAATTACCACGCCCGGAAATAAAACCGTATTACGTAGCGGCAAAATTGGCAGACTTTCGGGCAAAATTTCCTTATTCATCTCTTCTTCCTCTTCCTGAGATAGGAGGGAAAAAAAGTCATTGCCGTCATTCTCTTCACCCAACAAGGCCTGGTTTATAAAGAATTGCTGATTATTTGGATCGTTCATTTAAGGGTACTCAAAGATTGTGAAGATAATGAAGTTTCAACAGTTGTGCCAATAAATATTTGCAACATATCATGTTAAAATAGTTACTTAGCAGAAAAATTTATTTATGAATAAGATAGTTGCTTCTTTCCTTTTGTTTCTTGCCACCGGCAGCCTTTATGCCCAACAAGTTGGCAAACAAGATGTTCCTCCTGCTGTTTTGCGTTCCTATATTTCTCAGAATTCCCGCGGGGCACTTGACTCTGCATGGAGCAAAAGCATAGTAACCATTTATAAAGTAAACTACGTTGATGAAGGAAAGCGTTATGAAGCCCAGTATTTTGAAGATGGAAAATGGATTAAAACCTTTACCGAAATACCTCAAACAGATTTAATGAAAGGTGTAACCAATCAGATTATTGATTTATATCCAAACCACAGAATCATCCGTGTAACGATTGAGCTGAACAATGATGGTAAGTTTTATGCAGTTGACTTAGCAAAAGGAAACGATAGGATCACCGTTTATTTCCTTATGAGTGGGCTTTTGGTTAAATAGGTATTCCTAGCTTAGTAAAATTCCGTTCTGTCCAAGCGAGTCTATAAAAGCGCTGTTTTTATTGTTGATGCTATAAGGTTCGAAAGTAAATTTCTTATCGAAAAGAACAGAACCTACATAATAAGTTAGAAAGTATTCGTTAAAAAAGCCAAGCAAATCATCAGGCAGTGGCTCGACTTTCGAAAAATTATTGGGCTCAATTTTTTCTATGAAATGCCTCAGGGTAGAGGTTTGTCTCGATTCTCCGTCAACCTCACCATAACCTTTACTCATAACCAAAATGCCTTCAATTGCGATTTCCTTTTTATTAATCACATAAACATTCCAAACCAGCTCTCCTTCTTTACTTATTTCGTGAACAGCTGCAATGCACACATTACTGGAAGTCGGATTTTCTATATCTTTCAGCATGCTGCAAAGATAGGTTAGTGAACCATTTTATTGGCACAGTATGAACTGGCAAATGCTTCAGGCTTTGCTTTAAAAACAAATCCCATGCTGAGTATATATCCCATTGCTTCACTCAGCGCTGAATTAGATTTAAATTGAGGACTGGTATTGATATCGGCATGAACTTCCAGCTCAACATTGTATTTGTCTAGCAATTCGCAGATGCGGTAAGCAATTTCAATGGATTTGGAAACCTCATGCAACATGCGTTCTTTTAAGGTAAAAGGTTGTCTGGTTTTTTCGCTGCTGATAAGCATAAAGCCACCGCGTTTTTGCCTTACAAATACAATAACGGTGGCAAACTCTGTTACATTGTAGGTAACCTGTGAGTCGGTTCCAATGCACACTTTTAATTTATTTCCCATCTCCGTTTCTCTGATGATGTGTTCTTCTACCTCATCTACAATATCTCTTGTTACAGGTTCGCCATTAAAACGCCTCCATTTCATAGCTGTGCCGAAATTGTTTAATACATCCATGTTTCATCTGTTTTAACATATGTGAAGATAAATAATGCTTTATAATAAAACAGGTAATCAGGGTATTGTGGAATGATTGTGGAAACTAAACACATGCTTTTTTGTGCCTAAGAAACGCGTATAATTGCAAGATATGACTATTGATTTAAGAAGTGATACTGTTACCAAGCCAACTGCTGCTATGCTTGAGGCTATGTGGCAGGCAAAGGTTGGTGACGATGTTTATGGCGAAGACCCAACCGTAAATAAATTAGAGCATTTTGCAGCCCAAATGTTTGGCATGGAGGCAGGACTGTTTTGCCCAAGTGGCACCATGACCAACCAAATTGCCATTAAAGTGCATACACAACCAGGAGATGAACTGATTTGTGCAGACAATGCCCATATTTATAAATATGAAGGAGGAGGAATTGCATTTAATTCAGGCGTTCAGGCACGAACGCTTTCTTCTAAGTATGGAAAAATTTCTGCAGAGCAGATTAAAACAGTTGTCAACGCTGATGATCCTCATTTCCCTGTGAGCCGTTTGGTTTGTTTAGAGAATACAAGCAATAGGGGTGGTGGAAGTTATTATAGAATAGATGAGTTACTAAATATCAAGAGTGCCTGTAACGCATTGGGGTTGGGTTTGCATTTGGATGGTGCACGATTGTTTAATGCCTTGGTTGCCTCTGGAATTGATGCAGCCGAAACCGGAAAACTTTTTAACAGTATATCCATATGCCTCAGCAAAGGTTTGGGTGCTCCTGTTGGCTCATTGCTATTAGGTACAGAAGAGTTTATTAAAAAAGCCAAACGTGTACGTAAAGTATTTGGCGGAGGAATGAGGCAAGCCGGCTATTTGGCTGCAGCCGGCTTATTTGCCCTAAAGAACAATATCAATCGATTGGCCGAAGATCATACTCATGCGCAACAAATTGCCTCAACATTGCAACAACAATCGTATATAAATGGAATGCTGCCCGTTGAAACCAATATTGTAATTTTTGAAACAACCGATGAAGCCACTGCCAATAAATTACAGCAATTTCTTAAAGAGAGAGAAGTGCTGGCCAATAAGGTTTCTGCTACTGCATTGCGTTTTGTATTTCATTTGGATATTAGCAGTGTTCAGGTAACACAGTTACAGCTATACCTCACTGATTTCAAAAACTAAGGACTAACGAGATTGAGACTTATATTAAAATAAAAAGGATTGGTGAGCCTATTTTCAATGGTGTAAGGGTCGCCACCAAAAATGCTGCGAAAGTTATCACCTCTATCGACATTAAAGTTGTAATTTACCCTATAGCCTGCCTGAACTGATATCCATATAAAATTATAAATAGATTTCTCATAAGTAAGTCTAAAGCGAAGCTCAGAGCGTTTAAGTTCTAAATCATTAAAAGGTAATTTGCCATCACGGTTCAATAAATGATAACTATTACCTTCCAGCTCATAACCTACCAATAAAATATTTCTGGGATTAAATGTTCTGCGCATAGCTGCACGTGCTGGGAAAAGTGCTTCTACACCCCATTTGCGACTTTCAAAGGTGTGGTTAAACATAACCAAAGGAATATAGCCCAAAGTACCCGGACGATAAGTTCTGGAAATACCTACGCCCACCATAGAACGATCGTTTCTTTTCCATCCATAAAAACCTGCAACCGAGTAGCGTGTTTTGCCTAGAAAGTCTCCGATATCGTTGCTGTTTAACTGGTAATTGCCATTCATATCGGCAGATACAAATGCCAGAATAAAGTTTCGTTCGTTTAAAGGTTTAAACAAGGTAGTGTTAATTCCTGTAGTACTTAAACCATGTTTATGTAAGTTATGTACCACATCTGACTTTGATTCTGAGTGTTTGGGAATATCATAAAACGATTGCCAGTGGGTAAATCCAACGGCCCAAACCAATTTGGTTTGAGAGATAACCGGAATATTTCCGGAAATGCGCATACCGCTTACGCTGTTTATCTCCACATCTTCTTTATTGCTGGCAAGGCTATGCGGCCCCTGGTAATCAAACCCTATGGATATGAGTTTATTCGGACTTAAATCCAAAACTTTTGAGGTACAATATCTTTTAGTACCTTCTGCAGGTGCCATTTCGGCAAACTGGCTAAAATCTATTGCTTCCTCGGCAGTAGAATCTTGTTGCGCATTGGCTACAGCAGCCATAAGAATAAGAGAACTGAGTAGTATTTTGTTATTCATACATTCAAATTAAACACTTTTATGTTTCAAAATGTATATGGATGATTTCCATAGATTGTGGATAGCGGCTAATCTTGAAAAGGTAAACTCATTATCCTAAGTTATTGATTGAATTTTTGTATTGATAAACCACTGCTCAATTCAACTGCCTTATTTTATTACCCTTAAAAATGAGATATTCGCATATTATGAAAACCAAAGAAGAAATTGTAAAGGACTGGCTACCGAGATATACAGGAAGGCCATTAAAAGAGTTTGGTGAATATATTTTGCTTACTAATTTTATTCATTACGTTGAGCTTTTTGCTCAAAAATTTGGTGTGGAAATATTGGGCAAAGACAGGCCTATGCAAACAGCAACGGCCGAAAATATTACCATTATTAATTTTGGAATGGGCAGCGCTATGGCGGCTACCTGCATGGATTTGCTAAGTGCTGTGGAACCCAAGGCTGCACTTTTTCTTGGCAAATGCGGAGGGCTTAAAAAAATAACCAAACTGGGCGATATGATTTTACCAATTGCTGCCATTAGGGGAGACGGAACAAGTGATGATTATATTATGCCTGAAATTCCGGCATTGCCTTCTTTCCGATTACAAAAAGCTGTTTCGGCAGCAATTGTGCAGCACAATATTGATTATTGGACAGGAACCGTATATACAACCAACAGAAGGGTTTGGGAGCATGATGAAGAGTTTAAGCAATACCTGAAAAAAACACGTGCATTGGGCATTGATATGGAAACAGCTACCATATTTATTGTAGGTTTTGTAAATAAAATTCCTAAGGGTGCATTGCTGCTTGTTAGCGACAATCCGATGGTACCCGAGGGGGTAAAAACTTCAAAGAGTGATAAATCAGTTACAGAGAAATTTGTACGCAAGCATCTGGACGTTGGGATTGATGCCTTGATTGAGTTACGCGATTCCGGAGAATCGGTAAAGCACTTGAGATTTGAATAATGAGTGCTTACTCAATTAAGCCATTTTTTGTGCAAAGCCAGTACCTGAGGAATTAATAAGTGTTCCTCGTCATTCTTTATTTCATGCTGTGCCTTGCTCATTTTTTCGGCCTCTGTCATTTGATTTTTCATACGGGCAAGTACAGCTTCTTTGCTGTTGCCATCTCTATGCATACTGCGTTGAATGCGCAAAGATTCCGGTGCAGTAACAACAATAATTTCATCGAGCTGCTTGTATGAGTCTGACTCAAACATGAGTGCAGCTTCTTTAACAATATATGGATGCTTGAGGTGCTCGTTACACCACTCATCAAAATCAGCAAAAACCAAAGGGTGTACCACCCGGTTAAGTTGTTGAAGCAAGTTGGGCTGTTTAAAGGCTTGGGCTGCGATAAACGATCGGTTAAGCGAGCCATCGGGTGTATAGGCGTTGCTGCCAAAAATTTCTTTAATGCTGCGGATGAGGTCGTTGTTATTTACCATGAGCCATTTTGCCCTGCTATCCGCATCATAAACAGGAACCCCCAGCTGCATAAATATGCGACTCACGGTAGTTTTACCGCTTCCCATGCAGCCGGTGATTCCTATTTTTTTCAATTACTTCTTTTCTTCTTTTTTATCGTCCTTCTTAGGGTTTAGATTTCTTGAGGCTTCCATTGAAATTGCTGTTCTGTCAACACGCAAACGGGTCCCTTCACTTTCAATTACTATGGAGGTTTCGTTCACTTCAACAATCTTGGCATGTATACCGCCAATGGTTATAACCTTATCTCCCTTGACCAGATTTTCTCTGAACTTTTTTTGCTCCTTGTTTTTCTTCATTTGAGGATAAATCATGAAGAAATAAAACACCACCATGATTAAAATTAGTGGTAAAAAAGATCCAAGGCCTCCACCGGCATTGCCACCGGTCATTAATAGTGTTTGTAGCATATGTGTTTGTTATTTTAAAAGTTGACTTCCATTTTTAACCTGCACAAATCCTTTAATAATTAAGGTGGTTTGCGCAGGGGTTGTGTTTGTTGTTACGTAAACCTCTTTGGTAAATTTATCTTCTCTGTACTCACTGTTAAATTTTACTTTAATATATCCTTCACTTCCCGGTTTAATCGGTTCTTTTGAAAACTCAGGTACAGTGCAACCGCAGCTGCCAACTGCGTTTGCTATAAGCAAATCTGCATCACCCGTATTTTTAAATTTGAAATTAAACTCTGCTCTTTCACCTTGCATTACAATACCAAAATCATGTTCTGTTTTTTCAAAAGAAATGGCTGCTTCTCCCTCTTTCGCAGATTTGCTTGCAACTGCAGAATCGGCTGAAGCAGCAATATGAATGGAATTGGCTGAAGCCTTTGGTTTTTCTTGTTTGCATGCTGTAAATGCAGCAAAAGCAATCGCGCATAAAAATAATGTTGTGTATTTGCTCATTGTATTCAAATTATTCAACCAGGCCGCGACCGGTTTTGTTAATTTTGTTTTGCCTACGCAAATCTAATTGAATCTTATCGAGTATGCCATTAATAAAACCATGGCTATTAGGGGTGCTATATAATTTAGCCACTTCAAGGTATTCATTAATGCTCACTTTAATAGGTATCTGAGGAAATTTTAAAATTTCACACAAAGCCATTTTCATTAGCAGCATATCAACCAGAGCAATGCGCTCGGGTTCCCAGTTGCTGGTTTTTTCGGCTACCAGTTTGGTGAATTCGTCATCAGATTCAATACATTTAACAAAAAGTTGCTGCATAAATTTATCCTCTTCATCAGCGCTTACTGTATCATTTAAAATCCCTTCATCTACTTTCTGAGCCTGCATCTGATCAATACTTTTAAGCAGGGCAGTAGTAACGAGCACCTGATCATCTTCCCAATTCAGAAATTTCTCTTCAATGTAGTGATTAAACAAATCAGACTCAGCAATACAAACCTGATAAAACTCATTCAACATTTTTTTATCATCCGCAAAAGATGGGGAAGTTTTCTGTGCATATGCTACAAATGCGGCATTATCTTTAAACAATTGCCACACCTGTTTAAAGGTTTCGGTTGTTTGGTCCCAGATGAGTTTATGATGCTTTACTTTGGATTGAAGCAGTTTGCTTTCATCCAGTTGAAGAATAAGTTTGTTTTGATGAAATGCCAAAAGTGGCATGATGATACTTTCTTGAGGAAAATATTTTGATTGCTGTATATCTAGTTCCTTTTCTATAAAGAATCGGAATGCGCCCGGTAAGGCAAGCATGTAAACATAAATTTGATAAGCTTTTTCAAGGCTTTTCAGCAGGCTTTTCTCGTGCAGGGTCCTGTTGGCTTTTTCATCCTGCCAATAGGCATAGAGTTCATGAAAAACCTTTATCCTTAAAAATCTTCTATTAAACATGTATCAGAACGGTAGTTTTGTTATATAATGAAAGCGGACTGCGAACGTTACTCATGCAGCCCTGAAAATATTAGTAGGTAGATTTTACGCGTAAAATATCGTTTACACGTTTCTCAGCCAATTGGGTTGCTGCCAACTGGGTGTGGGTTCCGTTTTGTTCAGCCGTTTTAAGTATATCCAAAGTTACATCATAAATACGCTCAGTGTTGCGCAAAGCTGTTTCTCTGTTATACCCGATATATTCCTGATAAACGTTTATTAAACCTCCGGCATTAATTAAGAAATCAGGTGCATAGGTAATTCCTTTCTCAACCAGCATCGGGCCATGAATATTTTCATCTGCCAATTGGTTATTGGCAGCACCTGCAATAACTTTACATTTAAGTTTCTTAATATTTTCAGTGTTTAGAACTGCTCCAAGCGCACAAGGTGCAAAAACATCTACATCTTGTCCGTAAATCTCATCACCTTTTACAACAACTGCACCCGTTTCTTTGGCGTATTTAGCCAATACTTCTTCATTGATGTCAGCTATTATGAGTTTGGCTCCATCCTTGTGCAGGTATTCCAGCAGGTGTCCGCCAACTTTACCAATACCCTGAACGGCAACAGTTTTGCCACTCAAGCTATCAGAACCATAAACATATTTTGCCGCGGCTTTCATACCCATGTAAGTGCCATAAGCTGTAACCGGGCTCGGATCTCCGCCACCGCCCATAGATTCAGGCAAACCAACCACATGGCCGGTTTCCATGTGCACATATTCCATATCACGGGTGGTGGTATTTACGTCTTCTGCGGTGATATATTTGCCATGCAAATTCTCAACAAATCGCCCAAACTTGCGCATAAGAGCTTCTGTTTTAATTGTTTTCGCATCGCCAATAATTACCGCTTTTGCACCTCCAAGATTTA
>JBILGC010000029.1:0-23464 GCA_044351265.1 Bacteroidia bacterium | reverse complement strand
CGGGGCTTTCTTTGCTTTTTATCTTCTTTGCCTGCTGATTCTGATTGTATGGCAGCCATAAATTCTGCTTCAGGCATTTCCTGCATACGCTTAATAATTGAGTTGATGATAGCCTCTTTGTCTAGGCCTTTAGCATCTAAGCTAAGTTTGCCGGCAAACTCACGGAGTTCGGAAACCGGCATGTCATTCAGAGATTGAATGTTGAACATGAATAGTTTTTAATGAAATGATTTGTTTGAAATTATTATGCTCCAACGCGCGTTTCCTACAACAATTAGTGAACGGTGATGTGTGTGAGCAGGAAGAATTTCCTGATGCAAGGATATGTATTATTTTCTAATAATACAAACTATTCGTTTTCTATAATCGCCATGAAACCGATTTAGAAAAATTTAAAAAATAAGTTTACATGAAAATCTTCACCGGATTTTCCAAATAATCCTTCAGTGTTTTAAGGAATGCAGAACCCACAGCACCATCAACCACGCGGTGGTCGCAACTTAAAGTAACTTTCATTACATGTGCTGCTTTTATCTGACCATTTTCTGCAATCACGGTTTCTTTGGCTGCGCCTACTGCTAAAATACAGGCATCAGGCGGATTGATAATGGCTGTAAACTCGTCAATGCCAAACATACCCAAGTTAGATATTGTAAAGGTGTTGCCTTCAAACTCGTTTGGTTGCAGTTTTTTATTTTTTGCTTTATCGGCCAACAGTTTTACTTCAGCACTGATTTGTGGAATGGTTTTGTTATCGGCAAATTTGATAACAGGTACGATAAGGCCGTCATCTATTGCAACCGCTACGCCAATATGAATATGGTGGTTGTACCTGATTTTATCGCCCAGCCAGCTTGAATTTACTGCAGGGTTTTTACGCAATGATGCTGCAACAGCTTTCACCACAAAATCATTCATCGAAATTTTTACATCACTCTCTTCATTCATAGCCCTGCGCGCATCCATTGCCTTATCCATTATGATACTCATGGTAAGATAAAAATGCGGTGCTCCGTTTTTGCTTTCGCTCAATCTGCGTGCAATGGCTTTGCGCATTTGTGAAACGCTTACTTCTTCAAAACTTTCTTTGCCTGTAAAAACAGGAGCAATACCTTTTCCTGATGAGTTGAAATTCTCTACATCTCTTTTCACAATTCTGCCGGCATCGCCAGATCCTAGAACACGGCTTATGTCAATTCCTTTTTCCTGAGCCAACTTTTTGGCAAGCGGTGAAGCTTTTACCCTGCTATCGGTAACCTGGGGTGCAGATATATTTGCAGGAGCAGAAGGGCTTTCGGTTTTTATAGGTTCTGCAGTAGGTGCAGCAGGTGCAGTTGGAGCAACAGGTGCAGTTGGAGCAGCATTTAATAATGCACTGATGTCTTCACCGTTCTGACCCACTATGGCTATTACCGCATCAACAGGAACGGTTCCGCCTGTAGGTATGCCTATATGCAATAAAGTTCCCTTCACATAATTTTCCAGTTCCATGGTGGCTTTATCGGTTTCTACCTCAGCCAAAATATCTCCGGGTTTAATATCATCGCCCACTTTCTTTAACCAACTTTGAATCACACCCTCTGTCATGGTGTCGCTCATTTTGGGCATGCGTATTACTTCAGCCATAATTTTAATTTCTAATTAATAAAAGTCAACAAAAATAAGAATAGAATTGATTTTAGCTAAAGGCCAACGTTTTTTGCTTGGGTTTGATTCTCAGCATTAAATAAATCAACCCATTCCGGGGTGCCGCAAATGGGTTGTTGAAAAACTTTTGATAACACTTCTCTGCCATGCGCGACATTCGTATCGGTAAACCCAATTCTTATGAACCAATACGAACAACTGTTAAAGCATATTTATGATGAGGGCGTTTTTAAAAGCGACCGTACCGGTACAGGTACAAAAAGTATTTTTGGTGCTCAGTTAAGGTTTAATCTTTCAGAAGGGTTTCCGCTGGTTACAACTAAAAAAGTACACCTTAAATCTATTATTTATGAATTGCTGTGGTTTATAAAAGGAGAAACCAATACCAAATTTTTAACAGATAATGGCGTAAGTATTTGGGATGAGTGGGCTGATAAAGAAGGCAACCTGGGCCCGGTTTATGGTTATCAGTGGCGCAGTTGGCCAACGCCTGACGGTAAACATATTGATCAGTTGAGTGAGGTAATAGAGATGATAAAGAAGACACCCGACTCTCGCAGAATGATTGTGAGCGCATGGAATGTAGCTGATTTGTCAAAAATGGCGCTTATGCCATGCCATGCTTTCTTTCAGTTTTATGTGGCCGATGGAAAATTGAGCTGCCAGCTTTATCAGCGCAGTGCAGATATGTTTTTGGGTGTGCCTTTTAATATTGCCTCCTATGCTTTATTGACCCTCATGATGGCAAAGGTATGTGGCTTGCAGCCGGGCGATTTTGTGCACACTTTTGGCGATGCTCATATTTACAGCAACCACTTTGAGCAGGTAGAGTTGCAATTGAGCAGAGACCCGCGCCCATACCCAACCATGAAAATAAATCCGGCAATAAATAGCATATTTGATTTTACGTTTACCGATTTTACATTGGAAAACTATAACCCGCATCCTGCTATTAAAGCACCAGTTGCCGTTTAAATAAACTTTCATCAACCATTGGTGTTATTATCCTGTTCAAATGAAATCATATAAAGAGCTTTATACTGCCGTTGAAACTCAAATTTCAGCTCTCAGCTTTACCGGCAATCCGCAAAACTTATACGACCCAATCGGATACATGCTTTCTTTAGGAGGCAAACGTCTTAGGCCCGTTTTGTGCTTAATGGCAAATGATATGTTTGGCGGAGAGTTACAGCGTGCCTTGCCTGCAGCGCTGGCGATAGAAGTATTTCATAATTTTACGCTGGTGCATGATGATATCATGGATAATGCTCCTATTCGCAGAGGCATGCCAACGGTGCATGAAAGATGGAATCAAACGATAGCCATCTTGTCTGGAGATTTAATGATGATTAAGGCAATAGATTTGTTGGTTTCCACACCTTCAGCCAATATTCAAAAACTCATACAGATTTTTAACAAAGCAGCAGCCGAGGTATGTGAAGGGCAGCAATTGGATATGAATTTTGAAACCATGACTGAGGTGCAGGTACAGCAATACATGGATATGATAACCCTGAAAACAGCAGTTTTATTGGGGGCTTCTCTTCAATTAGGCGCAACTATTGGAGGTGCAACTGATACTGATGCAGAAAAAATATACTCATTCGGTAAACATATTGGAGTGGCTTTTCAGATACAGGATGATTTGCTGGATGCTTTTGGCGAAGGTGATAAAGTTGGGAAAAAAATAGGTGGAGATATTGCAGCAAATAAAAAAACATTGCTTTGGATTGAAGCTATGCGATTGGCCGATAATTCAGACAAAGCAGCACTTAAAAGCTGCTTAAGCATGACTGATGAGAATGAAAAAATTAGCAAAGTGCTTCACCTTTATAGAAAAATTGGTGTGCATGAAGTTTGCGAACAGTTGAAAAAAGAACACTTGAAGCTCGCATTTGGCTATCTTGATGCCATTTCGGTTGTTACAGAAAGAAAGCAGGTGTTAAAAAACAGTGCCATTGAGTTAATGGAGCGCATGAGTTAATTATTTTGGTTTCACATCATACACCCTGCGGTACATTTTTACAAACAAAATAAAATAGGAAAGCATTAAGGGTCCAAAAATAATGCCTGCCAGGCCAAATAATTCTAGGCCTATAAGCACACCAAAAACGGTAATCATCGGGTGCACATCAGCAAATTTTTTCTGAATCATAAAGCGGGCCACATTATCAATATTCATAATAACCAGCGTGCCATAGGCAAATGAGCCAATACTGGCCCAAAGATTTCCAGAGGCCATAATAAATATGGAGGCAGGTACCCAAATTAAAGCCGTTCCTATAAATGGAAGCAAGGATGCAAATGCTGTGATGGCTGCCCAAAATACAGGTTCATTTAGGCCAAATATCCAATAACCTATTCCGGCTGCTATACCCTGAATGGTGCCAACCAAAGGCACACCCACCGCATTTGATAAGGTCTGAGATTCCAACTCATTAGCCATCTCATCAATATTTTCGTGCTCAAAAGGTAGATAGTTGTTTACTTCACTAGAAATCTGATTGCTGTTTTTAAGCAGATAGTAAAGAATAAAGTACATGATGCCTATATTGCCTAGTGTAAATGCCAGCTCACTTAAAAAAGTGGGAATAAGGTTTGCTGCTGCTGTTTTGAGTTCATGAATATTGGCATCATCAAATATTTCAACACCGGTAAGTTCAAGTACTTTCTTATCAAATAAATCAAGCACGGTAATAAGTGAGGTCGGATCGTTTAATACCACGCTGATTTTAGAATATAACAGGTAGCTGAGGGTAAGAACCGGTATGAGAATGATAAAGAAGGAAAGTATGATAATAACCAATGCCGAAAGGCCTTGTTTCCATTTCCATTCACGCTCCATTTTATGCATGAGATTTTTAAACAGAACATAAAAGATGAGTGCGCCTAAAAATGGCTTCATAAAATCATGAAGAAAATAAATAAGCAATACGCCAAATGCATTGAGTGCTGCAAAGGCAATCAATCTTTTAATGTCGAATTTGTTTATGTCATTGAGCATACGCGCGTGGTTTCATTCAAAAATAGGTAAACAGATTGAATCATCATTTCATTATTTTTGCTGCATGATGAGAAATAAAAATTTGCTACTTGCGCTGATAGGTGCTGCAGCAGGCACCGCTCTTGGCTGGCTATTATTTTCCGAGAATGGAAAAAAGCTAAGAGCTGATAGCAAGCAGGGGTTTGCCCAATTGCTTAAAAAAATAAAAGGCCGTTGATTTTCTCAACAGCCTTTTAAAATACAGATTGAATGCTTAGTTAAAATCCGGTTTGCTGGTAGTGGCAGCAGATGCCGGAAGTACAGGAATTTCTTTAGCTGTTGAAGGTAATTCAGCTGTTAGTGATTTCAAAAATGCTACAATATCGGCAACTTCTTGTGTTGTAAATTTCTTGTCCAGTTGCAACTCACCCATAATAGATACTGCCTCTTCCAGCGTCCAAACGCTTCCATCATGAAAGTATGGATAGGTTCGTTCAACATTACGTAAGGACGGAACTTTAAAGAAATATTTATCTTCTGCTTTTTTAGTAATAACAGATCTGCCTTCATCTTTCTTTTTACTTTTAGTTAGAGTCCAATAATCTTTTTTCACACCAAATTTCTGGTACATATTTCCTCCTACGGTGCTGCCCATGTGGCAAGTAATGCAACCGCTTTTGATAAAGGTTTGCATTCCTTGTTTCTCTTGCTCATTCAATGCATCGAATTTACCATTCATGTATTCATCAAAGCGAGACGGAGTGAGTAGGGTGCGCTCAAATGCACCAATTGCTTTAGCAATATTGTTATATGTTAAAGCATTGGTTTCGCCTGGGAAAGCTTTGGTAAACAATTCGGCATATTCTTTAATTGAGGCAATGCGGTCAACTGCAAATTGCTCATGTGGCGATGCCATTTCTCCCGGATTTAATACAGGTCCTTTGGCTTGTTCTTCTACATCTGCAGCACGGCCATCCCAAAATTGGGCAATGTGAAGGGCTGCATTAAAAGAAGTGGGGGCATTGCGGCTGCCAATATTCCACTTATGGCCTATAGAAGTCGGCAAATTATCTACACCATAGGTAGCCAAATTATGACAGCTGTTGCAACTTATCCAACCACTTTTAGATAGACGAGGCTCATAATACAGCATCTTGCCAAGTTTTACTTTATCATCATTCTGTAGGTTATTCGCGTTTTCAGCCTTATCAGGCAATACACCAAAAACCTGAGAGGCCTGCTTTATCAAGGAAGCATCAGCCTCGCTTAAGTTTGCAGTACTTTCATTATTTGTCTTGCTTGTTTCTCCCTGTTGTTTTTTGTCACCACTGCATGAGGAATGCACAATAAGCAAACCTGCAATGGCAAAGGAAATTAGAGGTAAAGTATTCTTTTTCATATAAATATTATAAATAGAATGGGTATTAAATCAATGACCAAATTAGATAAAAATTGTTTTAATCATCAAGTGTTTTCAGTCTGATAAAGTGCACCTGATTAATAACTAATTGAATGGTAGTTAATTGGGTATTGCATAAAATGATGCAAGAAATATCAAATCGGTTTACCTTTGCAACGCTTCCGGCAAGAAGCAAGTAATTATTTAATCTATTCTACGCATGAAATATGATGTAACCATTATCGGTTCAGGTCCCGGAGGTTATGTAGCAGCCATACGTTGCGCACAACTGGGAATGAAAACAGCTTTGATTGAAAAGTATCCTACTTTGGGTGGCACCTGCTTAAATGTTGGATGCATACCTTCCAAAGCCATGTTAGACAGTTCAGAGCACTATCACAATGCTGTTCATAACTTTAAAACCCATGGCATTGATGTAAAGGGAGATATTCAGGTAAACCTGAAGCAAATGATAGAAAGAAAGAATGGTGTGGTTAAGCAAACATGCGATGGAATTGATTTTCTGATGAAGAAAAACAAGATAGATGTATTTAAAGGAATCGGATCTTTTGTTACTAAAAATCAGATTAAAGTCTCAGGAGAAAAGGAACTCTTGATTGATACAGAAAAGGTAATTATTGCTACCGGTTCCAAACCTGCAAGCCTTCCCGGAATTGATATAGATAAAAAGCGTATCATCACTTCTACAGAAGCATTAAATCTTACTGAAGTACCTAAACAAATGCTCATTATTGGTGGAGGTGTAATTGGACTTGAGCTTGGATCTGTTTATGCACGTTTAGGCGCTAAAGTTTCCGTTATTGAATATACATCGGCCATTATACCAACCATGGATGGCGCTTTGAGCAAGGAGTTGCAACGTGTGCTGCGCAAACAGGGATTTGAATTTTATTTTAACCACAAAGTCAAAACAGCTAAAACCAAGGGCAAGGAAGTGCTGGTAACTGCTGATAATGAAAAAGGAGAAGAGGTATCTTTTACAGGTGACTACTGTTTAATATCAGTTGGCCGAAAGCCATACACGGATGGATTAGGTCTTGAGCACATCGGACTGAAAACCGATGAACGAGGAAGAATTGAAACGAATTCTCATTTGGAAACAGCCGTTGCAGGTGTGTATGCCATTGGAGATGTGGTGAAAGGCGCCATGCTTGCCCACAAAGCAGAGGAGGAGGGAGTGTTTGTTGCAGAAACTATTGCAGGCCAAAAACCGCATATCCATTATCATTTAATTCCAGGAGTAGTTTACACTTGGCCGGAAGTTGCCGGAGTTGGATATACTGAAGAAGAGTTGAAGAAAGAAGGTAGAAAAATTAAAACAGGTCAGTTTCCTATGAGGGCACTGGGAAGAGCCAGAGCCAGTATGGATATTGATGGATTTGTAAAAGTAATTGCCGATGCACAAACAGATGAAGTGCTGGGCGTTCATATGATTGGTCCGCGTGTGGCCGATCTGATAGCAGAGGCAGTTACAGCTATGGAATTCAGGGCCAGCGCAGAAGATATTGCAAGAATGAGTCATGCGCACCCAACGTATGCAGAAGCAGTTAAGGAGGCTGCTCTGGCAGCAACCGCAAACCGTGCATTGCACGTATAATTGTTATTGAAAGTAATGATATAAAACGTGGGTGTGCTAATGCCCACGTTTTTTTATTTATGTTTGATAAAACATTACATGTTACCTATGAAACATTACGTTTACCTCATAAGCATGATTTTAATGCAGGCTAATTTCTTTTTGCTTAGTGCCCAGCCACCTGCAAAGGAAAAAATAGGGAAAGGTCATGCATTGCAAACTGCCGAGACTAATTCAGAACCGCAGGAAACGGTAATGATTATGAATAAGCATGCAGAAGTGATTCAGTATAGTGGTAAATGTTATTCTTATAAAGATTTATACCGCCTTGCCAGAAGAGATGTAAATGGAATTGCCAGTATTACTGCCGGTGTAGATCATGTTCCGGGATCAGCAAGCGTGCGTATCAGAGGGGCAGATCCAACAGGTACTGCCTATTTTGTTGATGGGGTTAGGTCTTATGGAACCTTGCCTATGTCTTTTCGCTAATCGCAAGACATGTTAGAAGTTCTATTTTTAGGTTAATATTATCTGAATAAAAAAAGCCCGTGGCAATCGCCACGGGCTTTTTAGCGTAAGGCTGTTATTATTTTTGGATAACCAGTTTATGAGTACTGATTTTACCTTCAGCTTTTACCTGAACAAAATATAATCCGTTGTTCAAATTTTCGGTACTGATGGTGTTTTGGTCGGCAGTGATTTGTTTGGTAACAATTGTTTTGCCACTAATATCAATAATGGTTACTTCGGCTTGATTAAGTGAGCCCATGCCAATGGTAATCTGGTTTTGTGCAGGGTTTGGATAAACCAAAGTATTGATGGCATTTTTGTTTGCCTCTGCTATACCTACAGGGAAATCTTGGGCAGTCCATGCAGCTTGTAAAACCTCCTTGGTGGTGTTGTTTTGTATAAACACCACAACGGCCAAATCTTCAAAATCTTCAACACTATGATTGGTAGCCAAGTTAACGCCACTATATCCTGATCCTGTTGGAACTACACTGCTAGTTGTTCTTGCAGCTACAGGAAGTTTAAATTCTCCGTTGAATGTGTATGATTCTGAAACGGTGGTGGTATTATTTTTTGCAGGTAGTGTAATGTCTTTGCCATTATCATCCGGCAACATTTTTTTCATTACATAATTAAACTCTGTTTCGCCATTGGTTTTTGCATTTTGAAAAGCTGTTTTTTCAACAATAGCCATTCTTACTTTATAGCTTCCTGCAGGAAAATCTATTATAGGTTTAATGGTTGCAGAAACATTAACAGTTTTGCCGCTTAGGGTCATTGTTGGTGTAATTTCTACGAATGCAGGTTTTTCTTGGTATTGATCGTAAATTGCAGTAGAGTAGCCGTTAGGGTTGTTGCCCCACTGGCCATCAATAAAAAGTTCAGGAACTCCATAACCGGCTGTTCCTGATGGAGTTTGACCATAATAAACCCCACGATTGTAACACTCTGTTGTAAAATATGGGTCTCCGGTGCCGGGTCCAAAATACTGATACTTAATAACCGCATAGGTGCCAACTCTCTGGTTTAATACATTATGCATCACCTCATTACCTGGTCTGCAAGGAGGGCAGGTAGAAGAGGTGAAAATTTCGTGTAAGCTTCTGCGTGGAACCATTGCATCCAGCACAGTAATTGTTTTTGTTAAAGTATCATTCATATTGCTTTCATCGGCACCGCCATTAATTTCACTAATCCAAGTTTTTAGGGTATAAGTACCTGCTGATGGAGGCGTCCAATTGGTTGGATGCACATAATCAAAATAAGCGGCACTGGCTACTGTGGCTGTTATTGCACTGCTCACAACTGGTGCATCATTATTAATTTGATATGCAATTTTATAGGAATTGATTGCCGCAGACCCAATATTTCTTGCCTTACCTGAGATGGCAATTGGAGCCTGATTCAAACCAATGCTTTTGCTAACATTAATCATTGCATTGGCAACATCTTTGGCAGGTTGAGTGCCGGCAATAAATTCATAGTATTGGTTATCTGATGCATCAAATAAATTGGTAGAGAAGTTAAATGCGCCCAGGTTTGGTGAACCATTTACCGTATAGGCACTTGTTGCATTTACCTGAATACCGGCAGATATCTTTACGTTGTTGTTGCATATGCCGCTTGTGCTGGTGCACAACGTTTTCATGTCTACAATAAAAATCCTGTTGCTGCCTTCTTCTAAAACAATGGCCCAATAGGTCCAACCTGTTTGAATGTTTGGCTCAGAGAAGAAATTGTACTGAATCCAGAATTGCCTTCTGGGCGCGGTGCCAAGGGTTTTTGTAAGAATAGTACTGTTATAGGTTGTACTGCCACTGGTCCAACTGGATGGCTTAATACCAAGCACGTTAATTGAATTATTTGGAACACCGGCAGCAGGCAGGGTTGCATTCCCAAAAGCAGGAGCAGTGGTGGTTGATGTATCAAAAGTAACAGAACCTGAATTACTTGCTTTGAAGTGAGTTACCGTATTGCCATTGAATGTAAATGCAAAGGGTAGGGCTATAGCAGGAGTAAGGGTAGCGGCTGAACTTGCGTTTCCGCTCCATCTGCTGGTCCATCCCGTAAGCAAGGAAGCCGGATTTTCACCCTCAGTATTCACCCCATTAGGGTTGGTGCCATTTTGTGTCGGGATGTAGTAATACTGGCTAAATACCGGCATTCCCAGACAGCCGATAGTCGCAATAGTGAGTAGTAATTTTTTCATAATATGATTAGAGTTTTACATATCGAAGTTATTATTTCTTTTGTTAAATCCAACAAAATCGGCTAATTTCGTAATCTCATTAGAAATTATTTACAAATGAAAAAAACTTTACTCTTCTTCTCAGTTTTGTGTTGTTTTAATACACTGTTTGCTCAGGTTTCTCTCTCTAAAAAGAATTTATATTACAATGGCGCTAACAACAGTGATGAAATTAAGCTCAAAACCATTATCAGAAACAATAGTACCGACCCAAATGACGATACACTGGTTTGGGTAATTGCTGAAAAAAATCTTTCAAGCAAGTGGGCCATTACATTTTGCGACCCTATCGACTGTAAAAATGGAGTAGGGCTTGGAGATTCAAGAGAGTTTCAACTGAACAATGGATTAGGTGCAGAAATAGAAATCGGACTTACATTTGACTCCGTTTCAGGTTTAGGAAATATGATGGTTATATTTAAAAGTAAGATGAATCCTTCTTTCTCAGATACCCTTTATATTAATGCAAACTCATGGACAACTGCGGTAAAAGAAGTTAAGAAGTCAGTTTCTGAGTTTACATTCTATCCTAATCCTGTAAAAGACAATCTGCATATTAAGTTTCCTTTCACCAATGATTCACGTGTGGAGATTTACAATGTACTTGGTACTAAGGTAAAATCAATTGCAACGGAAGGTTCAAATGTTGTTATGAATGTAGCCGATTTGAAGAAAGGAATTTACTTTATCAGGATTTCTGATGGCAATACAATCTTATCAAAACAATTCAGTAAAGTAGATTAATTTTTACGATAATTTTTTTAACGCACCTGCTTAATACCAGGTGCTTTTTTTTTGTATAAATTTTCCAGCTCAATGGCAAGTTTTCTATCCTTATCAGTCACGGTATTGCCTGCATCATGCGTACAAAGATTTACCAAAACTTTATTATAAATATTGCTCCACTCCGGGTGGTGATTGTGTCGCTCAATAATAAAGGCTGCTTCTGCCATCCAGCTTAAGGCTTGCGTAAAGTCGTCAAACTCAAATGTTCTGCTTAGCTTATTGTCTATTTCTATCCAGTCTTTCATTATCCAAACATCTCTATCATTCCGGCAAAAACAAAGATGATGCCTATTGATGTAAACCCGTAAAGGCTAATATGATAATTTAGGCCGCTGTGGTTTAAAAAAAAGGTGCATAAAAAACCTGCTCCCAAAAATAATATACCTGAACCTACCTTGATGCACCCCCTGTTAATCTGTTTTTTAATTAATTCCTTTTTAGCAGCATCCATCACTTCTGCTATGGTCTTTTCATCAGCCCCTTTGGCTTCCAGAAATTTTTCAATCTCATGTTTTTCCTTGCGCTCGCGGATGAGCAGGCAAGCCTGTTCTACATATGAAGTGATGGTTTGCATAAGCGTAATATTTAAACTAAATTAATTAATCAGTTCCGTAATTCCATTTCCTATGCAAATTCTCAATAGGTGTTTTTAAAGAAGTAGATGCATTAATCCAGTTTAATTGAAAATAACAGAGCCTAATCATAAGCGATTATCAGGATACAACCAACTTGATTTAATGCATGTAATTTTTAATCAAAACTATGATGTAAAGTTTACCTTTGCATCATGACAATACATGTAACACCAAATACTGAATATTTTATTGCACTGGAAGAACAATATGGTGCGCATAATTACCATCCGCTGCCTGTGGTTTTAGAAAAGGGAGAAGGGGTTTTTTTGTGGGATGTAGAAGGTAAACGATATTATGATTTTCTTTCTGCTTACAGTGCGGTAAACCAAGGCCATTGTCATCCGGAAATTATTCAGGCTTTACAAGAACAGGCCGGTAAGCTTACTTTAACAAGTAGGGCTTTTCACCATCATTTGCTTGGTGAATTTGAAAAATATATCACCACTCTTTTTGGTTACGACAAAGTTTTGCCAATGAATACCGGTGTAGAAGGTGGTGAAACTGCCATAAAACTTGCCCGAAGATGGGCCTATAAAGTTAAAGGGGTGGAAAAGGATAAAGCAGTGGTGGTTTTTGTTGAGGGTAATTTTTGGGGAAGAACAATGGCGGCCATTTCTTCATCTACAGATCCAAGCAGCTATGAGGGTTTTGGGCCTTTTATGCCGGGTTTTAAGTTGGTGCCATATAATAATCTCACTGCGTTGGAAGAGGCTTTTAAGCAAGATTCAAATATCGCAGCATTTATGTTTGAGCCTATACAGGGCGAAGCAGGAGTGATTGTTCCTGATGAAGGATATCTGAAAGGTGTAAGAGAGCTTTGTAACCGTTATCAGGTATTAATGATTGCAGATGAAGTCCAAACAGGTTTATGCCGCACAGGGAAAATGCTTGCCTGCGACCATGAGGATGTTAAACCGGACTTGTTGGTTTTGGGCAAAGCATTGTCAGGAGGGGTAATGCCGGTTTCAGCAGTTTTGGCTAATGATGAAGTGATGCTTACCATTAAACCCGGTGAGCATGGTTCAACATATGGTGGGAATCCCCTTGCCTGCGCAGTTGCAATGGCAGCGCTCAAGGTGTTGCAGGATGAGCAGCTGGCAGCTAATGCCCAACATATGGGCGAGATATTCAGAGAAAGAATGCAAGCCATTAAATCAGATTTAATAACAAATGTTAGGGGTAAGGGGCTGCTCAATGCTATAGTAATAAAGCCATTTGGTGAAAATAAAACAGCTTATGATATTTGTTTGGCACTTAAAGAGCACGGATTGCTTGCTAAGCAAACGCATGGTGATATTATTCGATTTGCTCCGCCTCTGGTGATTAATGAAAAGCAAATGCATGAAGCTTGTGATATCATTAGTGAAACGATTTTATCTATTGCCTGAGTTTTTTATTAAAGATGGTTGAGTAAAATGATCAACGGTTGAACTTACACATGAAATTTACTGCAATTAATCCATATACCGGTAAACAGTTAGCCGCTTTTTCTCAAATCAGTAATGCAGATTTGCAGCAAGTGGTTGCGCAAGCAGAACAAGCCTTTCATTTATGGAAGCAGCAATCGTTTGAAAACAGAGGTAAACTGATGATGAAGCTTTCTGCCCTGATGCAGCAAGAATCGGAAAAACTCTCAAGGCTTGCTGCTGAAGAAATGGGTAAACCCATCAAAGAAGCCAGGCATGAGGTTCTGAAATGTTTAACAGCATTTTCATATTATGCCGATAATGTTGCTCAATTTCTAAAGCCCTTGCACACCAGCTTACCTGATGGAAGAGAGGTTGTGCAGCAATATGAGCCTTATGGAATTGTTTTAGGTGTATTCCCTTGGAATTTTCCTTATTGGCAAATCATCAGAAGCGCTGTGCCTGTAGTTATGGCTGGAAATACCATCTTAATTAAGCCTGCTCCTAATGTTCCTCAATGCGCACTGGCTTTACAGGAATTGTTTACCCAAGCCGGCTTCCCCACAGGTGTGCTGCAAACTATTTTTGCGGAAGAGAATCAGGTAGCTCATCTTATTTCACATAAACTTATAAAGGCATGCACACTCACGGGCAGCGAAAAAGCAGGTGCTGCAGTAGCGTCTGCTGCCGCAGCTCAAATTAAAAAATCAGTGCTTGAGTTAGGTGGCAGTGATCCTTTTCTTGTTTTTTCGGATGCTAATTTAGAGGAGGCCGTTAAGGTTGCTATCACTTCGCGTTTTCAAAATAATGGTCAAAGTTGTATTGGAGCTAAACGATTTATTGTTCACCATGAGGTTGCTGATGTTTTTTTGAATATGTTAATTGCTGCAATTGAGAAGCTACCTATTGGTAATCCGATTGATGAGCAAACGGCTATTGGTCCGCTGGCAAGAAAAGATCTACGTGATAAGCTTGCCATGCAGGTTAATGAATCTGTTATAAAAGGTGCAAACATAGCATGGCAACAAACAGATTTGCCGAAGCAGGGATTCTTTTATCCGCCCACTATTTTAACAGGTGTTAAAGAAGGTATGCCTGCATTTGATGAAGAGTTATTTGGGCCGGTAATTGCCTATTATGCGTGTAATAACGAGGATGAAATGCTACGTATTGCGAATGAAACGCAATTTGGACTAGGTGCCTCTTTATGGACTACCAATGATGTGAGGGCAATGCATGTTGCAAAATCCTTGCAGGCCAGTCAGGTTTTTGTAAATGGATTGGTTCGGTCAGATGTACGTTTTCCGTTTGGTGGAATCAAAAAATCAGGCTATGGAAGAGAATTGGGTGAGTTAGGTATGAAAGAATTTACCTACATCAAAACCATTTGGAGGCAGTAATACGATTCTTGTATTTAGTAATATTTCTTTGATTTTTTAAGTCAGTAAGTATTTAAGCTCCTGCAATTATTCACTTTGGAATAATTAAATCCAGTCCACTTTTGTTATACCAAAGATCAAGGTAAAATAGAAACAGGATAAATATTAAAACTACAAATGCCAGCAGTACGCCTGTGATTTTACCAGCAGCATTTTTACCTGCGTTAAAATACTTTTTAGTTAGTATTTCGCAGAAATCATCAATCCAGTTAAATGCAGGATACAGAATAAATACCATAATAGCCATGCCAACCAGTGTGGCTTTTGCAGGATGCATGCTATATTTATAACCTGAAAGAAAAACGGTAATTCGATTAGTAATCAGATTAACAGCTAAGATAGAAACGATTACAATAAGCAGGTTCACAAACTTGCGGTAAGTAAACATAGTTATCAGTTGTTGTTCTGTTTGAAACCTATACTTCTTTGTTCGCTTTGTGCAGCCGTATAGTCAAGTTTAAACTCTTCTACATCCTCAAATTTAAGTTGATGAATCATTTCTGTATTTCTCTCAGATGGGTCTAGTTTTGACAAACGTAAGTGCTGATTTTTGATGGCTACTTCAATTACCTTACGAACATTTCTTGCATTGCCAAAAAATTTATTTCTGGTTTTATGCAGAAACTCCAGATAGCTCAATAAATGTGCTTTCGACTTTTCATCAGCTGTGATACTGTTATTATCAAGCATGTGAATAGCAATATCAAATAACTGCTGCGAAGTATAATCTTCGAAATGAAACTCTCTGTCGAAGCGAGAGCGCAAGCCCGGATTTGATTCTAAGAATCTGCGCATATTATCTGTGTATCCTGCAACAATAACCACAAAATCTCCTCGGTTATCTTCCATTCGTTTTAGGATGGTTTCAATTGCCTCTTTCCCGTAATCATTTTCACCACCCTCAGATAATGCGTAGGCTTCATCAATAAATAAAACGCCACCCATAGCCTTATTTAGCATTTCGGTTGTTTTAAGTGCAGTTTGGCCAACATACCCACCAACCAAACCCTGACGGTCACATTCAACCAGATTACCTCGTTCTAAAATTCCCAAAGCCTTATAAACCTGAGCAAGAAGGCGGGCCACTGTTGTTTTGCCTGTTCCCGGGTTTCCGGTAAATACGGCATGAAGTGAAAAAGATTGCCTGATATCTTTACCTATTTCTTTATAAAATCTAACCAGTTTTACCAGTTCATCGATTTCATTTTTAATATTATCTAAACCGACCATGCTGTGCAGCGCATTAAGCGAAGAGCGAAGTAATTCTTCATCAACCGGTATATCGGCTATTTTTCGGGTTTTCGATTGAAAAATTTTAAGGATATCTGCCTCTGTAATGGTTGAAAGTTCTTCTTTTGATAATTCTGATGATGTTTTACCTGCCTGCATAATGCGAAGGCCCATGTTCATTTTACTTTCATCAATCAATGAATTAACATAACGAGCATTACCAAAGTTAGAGTCACGTTCACGATAAGAGTCTACCAACTTTTTGTATAGTGTTTCTCTTGCTTCTGCACTGAAAACAATTGCTCTTTTTAGTGCGGTATAATCAGCAATGAGCATAAGCTCTTGCGGTGTATAATCGGGAAACTCGTAATGCATATTGAAACGTGACTTTAAACCCGGATTGGATTCCATAAAATTATTCATCTCATCAGGATATCCGGCTACAATAATTGCCAAATCACCATCACCATCACTCATTTCTTTTAATAAAATTTCAATTGCCTCTTTACCAAAATCTTTAGAGTCGTCATTTTTTCTGGCAAGTGCATAGGCTTCATCAATAAACAAAATTCCTCCTTTTGCTTTTTTGATGGCTTCCTTTGTTTTTGGCGCAGTTTGGCCAATATATTCGGCAACTAGATCAGAGCGGTCTGCTTCAATTACATGACCTTTGCTCAGTAAACCCAGTTCGAAATATATTTTACCTAGCATTTTAGCAACTGTGGTTTTGCCTGTTCCTGGATTGCCGGTAAACACAGCATGCAGATTTATTTTATCAGTGTCTTCAAAACCTTTCTCTTTTCTTAGTTTAATAAAATTAAGATAGGTGGTATATTCTTTAACTTTCTTCTTAATGGATTCAAGCCCAATTAAATCATCAAGTTCTTTTAACACACCTGCAATAGTTGCATCATCAGCTTTTTTAATTGTATTATCTACAGTCTTGCTTTTTGTCTTAGATAACTGAGGTTTGATGGGTTCTTTTTCATCAATAAAAGTATCACCAACTTCAAAACTAACCGATGCTATAATCTGATCCATGAAAACAATATCTACAGAGTAGAGGTCATTGCCCCACGTTCCTTTTTGGTCTGCTCCCCAACCGATGGAGCATTCAATGGAGGCATCTGCACCATTAACAAAAAATATCTTGTCGATGGTTCCTTTCAGCTGCCCGCTATGTGTTCTAAAATTAAAAAACAATTCGCATGCCCATGATTCTTTATCTCTGGCAAGATTTTCTGCATTTACCTCAACCCAAACATAGCGTGTATCCTTGCTGTAAAAAGCACTTAGATATTTTCTCTCTTTTTTGGCAACATTAGAATCCGGACCTTCATACAATCTTATGGATTGCAGATTTAAATATGGGTTTACAGTATCGGTAACAATGCCTTGTGATTCAATATGAAAAACCTTTTCAGCCACGAAAACATTGTCAATCCATGCTTCCCATCTGTAGTTACCTGGTTTCCAATAAGCGCCCTGTGTTTTTACGCCCCAGCCTTCACGAATAAAAACGATATTTTCATCTTTACGAATGGTGCGATCTGCTACAAGGTTGCAAATTTCAGTACCATCCGTATTGTTTACACATTTTAGGTTAAGGCATACATCCCAATCTTCTTCATCAAACAGCTTATTGAAAAAGGAAAGCTCACAGTAAATAAATGTACATTCAGCTTCATCATAAACCAGCCTATATTTTTTTTCATTATTGGCCAGCCATTCAGTAGAACCGAATATTTTCAGTTCTCTAAATTTATAGTGGGTTGGATTTTCTTTGGCCATTGTTTGTTCTATTGAGGATTCGGATAACGTTGCTAATTTCTGATAAGATTTATTAATTTAAGCATAGGTTTGTAAGCAACACGTAAACTTCATATTTTCAAACCTATACATTTTGCACAAATTCTAAGGCAATGCTAAACGTTGTATAAAAAAGTAAAAAAGAGGCTTAAATTGCTTGTATATATTATTGAAACCTTTAGCTTTGCAGTCCTTTAAAAAATAAAGGAGAGATGGGTGAGTGGCTGAAACCACCGGTTTGCTAAACCGACATACGGGGTTTACTCGTATCGAGGGTTCGAATCCCTCTCTCTCCGCATTATTTTTTGAAATGAAATTCTGAAAAGAATTTCAATCGGGGTGTAGCGTAGCCTGGTATCGCGCCACATTTGGGATGTGGAGGTCGTAGGTTCAAATCCTGCCACCCCGACAAGCAAAGCCTGAACATGAAAATGTTCAGGCTTTTTTGTTATGAAGCCGTCAACAACTTTGTTGTTGTAAGGCTGAATGACAAAAAAGCCTTAAGTCGCAAAGCGACAGGCTTTGTTTGAGCACCCCCCCCCCATAGGATTATGTAAATCCTGCTCTTATGTTGTTGTAAGGCTGGATGACAAAAAAGCCTTAAGTCGGATAGCGACAGGCTTTGCTTGAGCATCCACCCCCATAGGATGATGTAAATCCTGCTCTTATGTTGTTGGAAGGCTGAATGATAAAAAAGCCTTAAGTCGGATAGCGACAGGCTTTGCTTGAGCATCCACCCCCTTAGGATTATGTAAATCCTGATTCAGGATTAATCCAGAAAATTTAGTTATTTAAACGTTTGACTTAGCGTCTATAGTCCCAGCAGCATCCTCTGAGGATCATTCCCTTCGGTTAGCAACAGAGAAGGGTTCTCGAGGCATTGTTTTACTTTAACAAGGAAACCAACCGACTCGCGGCCATCAATAATGCGGTGGTCATAACTTAGTGCCACATACATAATTGGTCTGATTACGATTTGTCCGTCTTTTACTACCGGACGTTCTACAATATTGTGCATCCCTAAAATAGCGGATTGCGGTGCATTGATTATAGGCGTGCTAAGCATACTTCCAAAAACTCCACCATTGGTTATGGTAAAAGTGCCTCCTGTCATTTCCTGTATGCTTAGTTTATTTTCCCTTGCTTTGGTTGCCAAATTCACTACTTCTCTCTCTATTTCAGCAAGCGTTAAACTTTCGGCATTTCTAATAACAGGTACCACTAATCCTTTAGGTGCACTAACAGCAATAGAAACATCACAATAATCATGGTATACAATTTCCTCTCCATTGATATAGGCATTAACTGCTGGATATTGCTTCAGCGCCACACAAACTGCCTTTGTGAAAAAGCTCATAAAACCAAGGTTAACCCCATGTGTTTCTTTAAACTGATTTTTAAATTGATTGCGCAAATCCATGATGGGTTTCATGTCCACCTCATTAAATGTGGTAAGCATGGCCGTTTCATTTTTTACAGCCACCAGTCTACGAGAAACTGTTTTTCTCAGTGAACTCATTTTTTCGCTTCTTTCGTTACGCGATTTTGATTCATTTCGGGTAACCTTCAGCTCAGCTGCCATCGCATCTGCCTTAGTGATGCGACCGGCAATACCGGAGCCTTTCACTTCTTTAGGGTCAATACCTTTTTCAGCTAATATTTTTGCTGCGGCAGGGCTGGGTGCTCCTTTAGCATAAGTTTCTTTGCTTTCGGTTTTAGTATTATCGTTTAAATTTTCAGCCTTCGGTGCTTCTGTTTTCTTTTCGGGAGCAGCGGTTACTTTAGCGCCTGCAGGCTTAGCTGCTGCAGTATCAATCACTGCAATGATATCACCAACCTTAATGGTATCACCTTCATTCCCCTTTCTGGTAAGAACACCAGCTGCTTCGGCATTCAATTCAAATGTGGCTTTATCAGATTCGAGTTCGCACAATAATTCATCCATTTCTACATAATCGCCATCTTTCTTATTCCAGCGGGCAATTGTTACCTCGCTTATTGATTCACCAACGGTTGGTACTTTTATTTCTAATGCCATATTGTTTATTGAAAGTGTTACAAAGGTATAAATTGATTTGATATATTAAACCTTTGTTAGGTTGGCAGCAATAAACACCCGCATGTACAAGATGATAAATGCAAGGAAAGGTTTGTAATTCATATAAACTTGATTTTATACTTTCATAATTTCTATTAATTTGCAGTCCTTTAACATGATTAAACGCCCATACCTACAGCTTTTTTTATTTCTTGTACTTGGCATTTTATTTAGCCATCAATTACTTGCTCAAACAGGTATTATTTCAGGCACAGTAAAAGATAAAAAAGACAATAGTGAACTGATTGGTGTAAACGTATTGCTGAAAGGTACATCTATGGGCGCAGTTACCGATATAAATGGGAAGTTCAGCATAAGAAATATTAGACCGGGCGAATACACCGTAGAGATTGCATATATCGGATATGCTAAGGTTTTACTTACGGGCATTAGAGTTAAAGCCGGTGAAACCAAAGATTTACAAATTGAATTGCTACCTTCATCAGTTACCATTGATCAGGATGTGGTGATTGTAGGCAAGAAGCCACTGATTGATATTGAAAAGGCTGCATCAACCAATACCATATCACAGGAAAATATAGAATTGGCTCCTGCCAGGCAGTTACAAAAAATTATCAATACCCAGCCTGGAGTAATTCAAAGTCCTGCAGGTGTAAGCATACGTGGTGGGCGTACTTACGAAACCGGAGTTTATATTGATGGTGTGAAGGTAACCGATCCACTCTCGGGAACGGGATTTGGATTGGATATTGGAGCCAATGCCATTGGCGATATTGAAATTACTACTGGTGGAATAGGTGCCGATGTGGGTGATGCAACAGCAGGTGTTATTAATGCCAAAACCAGAACCGGTGGCGACCGTGTAGAAGTAAATGCCAGCTATAAACGTGATAATTTCGGGTTTAACGAAAGCTGGCGCAGTTGCTGGAATAGTCAGGTTGCCGAACTGAATTTAAATGGTCCTCTTTTTAAAAAGAAACTGGAGAATCGCCTAAAATTTTCTATTGCATTGCGTGGGGCATTTACAGATGAATTTTATAAAAATCCGGCTAATCAATTACAATCATCTTTATATGATGCAGATAATGGTAAAACCTGGGCCCCTTTTCAGGATAACCGTTGGAGTGCGTTCCTAAAACTCAATTATTCTTTCAAAGGTGGTAAGATGATTACCTTTACCCAACTGAGATCTATTACCGTGAATCAGGATGTAAACATGCTTCGTATTTTTGGTAATGATTTACCATTCCAACCCGGTTTTCAGTATTTGTTTAGCAATCAGATGGATAATGCCAATACCTTTACGCATGATGCCTACATGACCTCTGTTGATTGGAAACAATCCGTAAGTAAACGTTTTACCTATACTGTAACCGGTTCAAGATTTTTTGTTAGGTTAAGAGCAGATGCAAATGGCAGACCTTGGAGACCCGGTGATGTTGATGCTGTATTTGACCCTGCCAGCATGACCTTGTTTCCAACAAGCTATTTTAATCCGGGTGATAGCATAGCTTATGTAAACAATCCATCCGGTTTTTTTAATAACGGAGGGATAGCTACCCTATGGCATGATCACTACTTTGAAGAGTACATGATAAAGGCTCAGGGAAATTTATTTTCCAAGAACTCATTGAATAAATTAAATTTTGGCATGGAGCTCAAGTTTCAGGAAATGCAATGGATAGATATTGTGAGGCCATGGATTGGTGCACCCATTCCGCTTGCTGATGGAACCAAATCACAAACTTTCCGTTTGGGCCAGCAGAGTGATGTGTGGAAGGTGAGTCCGCAGCGCGGTGGTTTCTGGATAACCGATCAAATCAAATACAAAGGATTAATTGCAAACATAGGTGGCAGATTAGAGTATTGGGCTCCTGGTAAATATGTAGATGATGCTATAATAAATCCAGAGGCGCCCGTAAGAGAAGAGTTAAGAGAGAGCTATAAAAATAATAGTATAGACATAGGTGGATTGCGTTATAAATTAAGGTTTTTGCCTAAAATCTCAGCCTCATTCCCGATAAGAGAAAATCAAGTTTTATTTTTTAATTACACACACAATACCATACTTCCACATCCTTCATTTATCTATCCGGGTTTAAATCCATTTTATCAGGATAGGTCAACCATTGCAAATGTTGGCAACCCGGATCTGAATCCTGAAGTTGACATCAGTTATGAAATTGGTTTGAAAACACAAATTACCAGCAATGATGCACTAACTCTCACGGCATTTTGGAAAGATAAGTACGATTTTATCACCACTACCTCTTTACTTATAAAAGATGTAACCGGTAGGGAGGTGGCACGCACCATCCGTATAAACAGTGACTATGCTCGCTCACGTGGTATTGAGCTTGGTTATATCAAACGTATTGGCAACTGGTATACAGGTCAGGCGTCATTTACATATATGGTTACAACCGGTCAAAGTGCAAGTGCCAATGAAAAAATTAAGGAATTGCTTGCCAATGGTGCGGTGGAAGATACAAGAGAGTATTACCTGCCTTGGGATGTTCCTTTTGATTGTAAGACAAATCATATAGTTAAAATTGATAGGAAAGAAGGGCTGTTTGGGAAGAACTGGCTAAATAAAATGAGTTTTTATTTTGAAACAGTTTATCGCTCAGGGGTAAGGTATACACCTTATGTTTTTGATAGGAATGATCCGAACACCGGCAGGCCTATTTATGTAGTAAACACCGACCCGAATGCCCGCTGGAACGAGATAGGTGAGTATTGGTTTTGGTGTGATTTTACCTTTACCAAGTGGTGGAATTTTGGCCGTTTAAATTTATCTTGGAACATACAGATTACTAATATTTTTGACAATAAAAATGCTGCCATTGTAAACCCGGTAACAGGCAAGGCATATAGCCCCGGCCAAAATGTACCGGACACTTGGGTTGATCCCAGGTATAATGATCCTCGTCTTGGGGTTCAAGGGCCTCCGCCAACCAACCCTGCCCGCTTTTTGGAGCAAAGGCATATTATTACAGGTTTGGCAGTTCGGTTTTAATATTTAATTTTTACATGCATCATTTACTTGATTTTGTTAATTTATTTTTTAGTTTTGACTTTATATAAAAACCTAATAACAATTATATCATATGAGAAAATCATTCAAATCAATTTTAGCAATAATGGCAATGTTTGCTGTTGTTGCAACCGGTTGCAAAGACGAAGAAACAACTGAGCCTAAGGTAGATGATGCCATTACCTTACCTTCAAGTTTTACTAAAAAAGTGTTAATTGAGGAATTTACCGGTGCATGGTGCGGCTGGTGCGTTGATGGTCACTTGAAAGTAGATAATATGATGGCAGCAAATGGTTCGAAGATTGTCCCTGTTATGGTGCATTCAGGAGATGGAATGCAACCTGCAGAATACAATAGCTATTATAAGTCAACTTTTAGCGTAACCGGATTCCCTACCGGAATGATAAACAGGGTTCTAGGCTCCGATAATAAAGTTGTTCAAAGTCGCAACGTTTGGGAATCAATGACTGCAGCAGAGATGGCTAAACAAGCAGGAGTAGGGCTACGAATCGATGCTTCTGGTGTAAGTGGAGACGCTGCAACGGTTAAAGTTACTGTGGGATTTTTAGAAGATATCTCTGCAGGTTGTAACCTAGTTATTGCTATTTTAGAAGATAAAGTAACCGGAACAGGCTCTCAGTTCGATCAAAAGAATTTCTATGCAAATAATTCAAACTAC
>JBILGC010000077.1:0-8277 GCA_044351265.1 Bacteroidia bacterium | reverse complement strand
ACAGATATAAAAAATTGTAGTTTAACATATACAGGATGGATAAGTGCCGGCTTCTTTTCTCAGGTCTCGGTGAGCCGACCTGCGTTGTGTGTTAATGACACCCTTCAGCTCATTGATGTAATCAGGTATATTAAGTTGGGTTTGCCAAGTGGGTTAGATACTGTAGACTATTGGGCCAATCCACAAAGGGCTGCAGCAGGCAAGGAGCAGGTGTTTTGGGACATTGGAGATGGCAAAGGTTTCAATATCAGCGGCCACCGCCCAAACGTTAGATTCTCTAAACCCGGTTTGTACTATATTCGTATGATGGCTTTAGACAGTTCGGGTTGTAGAGATACATTTTTAAATTCAACACCGGTTAATGTAACAGAGCTTAAAGCAAAAATTGGAACCCAACAGGTAGCTTGGTTTTGTGCACCGCAAATTGTGCAATTCAAAGACTCTTCATCCATTATAGATTCATCTTCTTTGGGGACGGAGTTTATTACCGACTGGATATGGATTTTTTCTGATAATAAACCCAATAGTTTGCAGAAAAATCCTGCCCATAATTTTACCTCTAACGGACAATTCATAGTAAAATTAATTGTTACCTCAATAAACCTGTGTGTAGATACAGATGAGTTTGTTATTGACATGAAAGGTCCTCAGCCTCGATTTAATATTGCAACTGATACAATTGGGTGTGCTCCTTTTACGGTAAGGTTTGATAATACCACGCAGAAACAATTACTAAACTGGACTTGGTTTTTTGGAGATAATAACGTAAGACCTATTACCACCGATTCTGATGTTGTACACACCTATTTAAAGCCCGGGGTATACAAAATAAGGCTGCAGGGCCAAGATACGGTGTTTAACACAACAACTGGCAATATGCTCACTTGTAATGACTTTTTCCCTGATACCAATACCAATATTCCATCACGCACGGTTTATGTATTCCCATTAGCACCGGTTTCACTAAATAGCAAAGACACTATTTGTCCAAATGAAGAAGTTGTGTTTACCGCTACAGCAGATACTTTGTACAAATCTTTCTTTTGGCAATTTGGGGATGGTGATACGCTTGTTACGCTAAGGCCTGATACCATAACAAGGCACTCATATAAAGCAGCGGGTGCTTATAGCATGATGCTTGCGCCAAGAACGCCCAGAAGTCAATTATGCATTGATACGGTATTTAAAACCATTTTTGTTTCGCATATCAAAGCAGATTTTGATATAGATGCAAGCGGTGCGCCAGTTTATCGTTTTATCAATAAATCATCAAGCAATGCAGTAAGATATCTTTGGAACTTTGACGATGTGAACTCTGGTGCAGTAAATACTTCCTCTTTTAAGGATGCAAGTCATCAGTTTTCTGTGAGCCAACTTGATACGTTTTGGGTGTGTCTTTGGGCTTATAATGCAGAGGATTGTGACGATTCTATTTGTAAGCCGGTTGTTCTTGGTGCACGTGTAAAAATACCAAACGTATTCACTCCAGATAATGCTGACAATAAGAATGACGCCTTTGATGTGGATATTGAAGGCTGGACCAAATATGAAATTGTCATTTATAACCGATGGGGTAATAAAGTATTTGAAGGCGATAAGGATGGCCTGGGTAATGATGGTATTAACTGGAATGGTAAGGTTGATAATACCGGTGCTGCTTGTCCTGCAGGGGTGTATTATTTTATATTTAAATATAAGCTTGTAACGGAACCGGAACCTAAAACGGTTACAGGTACGGTAACACTTATAAGAGAAAATTAGAATCTAATAACGATTTTCAATCTTGAAGCATATGCGCTGTGTTAATCATGCTTAATAATTCCAAAAAGCATTTGTATGCGCTGCTGAAATAACCTGCTCGCGAGAGAAAAGATATCTTCTATGATACTAACTGAGGTAGCATGGCCTTAGGCATTTTCGCGTGATTAGTAAGAACAGTTGTATGAATCTGGCTAAGTGCAAGCAACTCACTAGCGAAGCGACTTGGATTGTGGGTCATGCAACAAACGTAACTGGTAGCGAAAGGGCATAGAGTCATTGATTTTTTCGTAACTTGTGCATCAAGGCAAATGTTATTGAGGTTTTTGGGCTCACACCCCCATATAGTTTGCTATAGCTCTAACAGAATATAAAAAGCATTTTCTTTCGTACTACAATAGGTTTTAATCAAGCTGCGCTTAATTAAAGCCTCATTAAAACAAGCCGTTAATTTCAGCTTCAATCTTATCAATTACCAAACCTAAATCTTCAGGTTTTTCAGCAAAATTAAGATTGTCTACGTCAATGATTAGCAGTTTGTATTTATAGGTAGAAATCCACGCCTCATAACGCTCATTTAGCCTGCGGAGATAATCAAGACGTATCGAATCCTCATACTCACGTCCTCGTTTCTGAATATTATTTACCAAGCTAGGAATAGTAGCCCTGAGATATACCAAAAGGTCGGGAGCTTTAATGGTTTGGCTAATAGAATCAAATAACTTCTGGTAAGTTTCAAAGTCTCTTGTACTCATTAAACCCATGCTATGCAGGTTTGGTGCGAAGATATGGGCATCTTCATAAATGGTGCGATCCTGAATGATTTTCTTTTTACCCTTCTGAAATTGAAGCAGGGTATTATAGCGGCTATGCAAGAAATAAATCTGCAGGTTAAATGCCCAACGTTGCATATCCTCATAAAAGTCGCTTATATATGGGTTGTCTTCTACATCTTCATAATGAGGTTCAAATTTATAATGACGAGCAAGTAGGGTAGTGAGTGTTGTTTTTCCTGAACCGATGTTTCCTGCGATGGCTAAATGCATATAAATACTTTTTATTAATAACATACGGGCGCCATAACTAACGCCCGTAAAGAATTCAATAATAAAACGAAATTATAAGAAAATAAAGCCTGTGGATATATTTTGTATTTTCTGAATATCAGCACCTTCTCTTAGTGCTTCCAGTCTTTCTTGCAGCAGGGATCCAGCTTTTCATATGCTGCTGAATCGGCAGGCATCTCATCCGCAGCATACCCTGTCAAAATAATGGCTTTTTTAATTTTTTCTGGGGATGTTTTTTTTGGATCATATTTCACCGTTAGTATTTTGCTGTCTACATCCAAGTTTGAATCTTTTACACCTTTTTCAAACGCCATTGCTTTTTCGAGCGTTTCCTTACACATATCACATACGGCCGAAGTTTTTATTTGAATGGTTTGTATCCCTTCTTTCTTTACTGCAGCTGTATCTGCTGCTTGCGCATGGGCATTATTCAAAGTGCATATGAATGCTGCCAGTGCTAATATAATTGTTTTCATTGTTAGTTGATTAGTTTAATAGATTATTATATGATTATTAGATTGGATTTATGGAATTGACTGGATTAAACTGTTGTATCTCTGGTGTATAAATATTTGTATGGTTGCAGACATCTAATATTTAACTTTATTTAATGCTCAATCTGAAGCCTGCATAAACCACACGCCCCATAATCGGGCCCCATATGAGTGAGGCATCAAAATAAGGGCCGAACGGATTTGCAGCATCTATAATCTGATTGTGTTGCACAAAATTAAATAGATTTTCTACACCCGAGTATATTTCAAATTTCTTAAAAGCTTTGGTTACTTGCGCATTTACAACATAATAACTACTGCTATATGACAGCATTTTAAACCCATCTGGATTGGTTGAAGTATTAGGTATGCGGTTTCGACCAAACCACTTTGCTGTAAGATCAAACTTCCAAATGTCGAACCGAGTTGCATAGGCAAAATTAACCAAGAGACGATTTTGAGCAATTAAGGGTTTTTCAAGTAGTCCTGTTTGGTAAGCGGTTTTTACATCCTGCCATTTGTAGGCAAACCTGGTTTCAAATCTTTTTACCAGTTCATAGATGAGTTCTGCCTGAAATGTATTGGCATACGAACGACCTTTTAGGTTATAAAAATAAAGTTCCTGTGGATTTGCATCTAAATCAGCTACGATTTGGTTTTCAAAGTCTGTTCTGAAGAAATCGGCTACGAGTGTGGTATTTCGGTTGGCAAGCTTAAACTTGTGTGTTAGTGATGCGCCATAATTCCATGATACTTCCGGGTTAAATTTATCCATAACCACGATGTGCCTGGAACTGGCCATTACAGCTGCATTTTCTATAAATACATTCGCAACACGCATTCCTCTGCCGCCTGAAAAGCGTAGGGCAGAGGCCTTGCTGAAATTAAGTTTAGCATGTGCCCTGGGGTTTAGCAGCACACCAAACATATTATGATAGTCTGTGCGTAAACCCAGCAAAATATCCAGCTTGTTTAGGTTGTTATAATGATATTCCGCATAAGCTCCCGGAATGATTTCTGTTCTGCTAAAGACAGAATCTTTAAATTGTTCATTAAAACGGTCAAGCATAAAAGATACTCCGGCCCTGAACTGATGCTCACTGCTGATAATGATTGACTGATAAATCAGGTTGGCATAACCTGTTTGTTGCTTTCCGTTGTATGATTTAAATCCGTAAAATGCATCATGCTCATAGTGCCTTCCGTTTAAGATAAGCCCAAGGCTTTTATAAGGCTTTCCGGCAAATCCCAGAGCAGTTTTACTAAATGCTTCCAAGTGCCTCGTTACAATGCCTACTCCAAATATATTACCTACATCATTTTCGGCACGAGTTGAAAAAGCTTTTTGGCCACCCTGCCGCTCATCATAGTTGGCAAATACGCCAAAGCCTGCCATTAGCTTTCCCGGGTTTTCGTATTTCCATCGGTTAAGTACACTTAGCTGATAGCCTAAAGAGACATCCAGAAAACCATCATCATTAAAATCGTTTTTGCCAGCAATGGTGCTAGCATGCGAAAGCAATAAGGTGCTCCAATTTTTATTAAATTGATGACCGGCATGCATATTTGCTTCATACCTACCCATATCTCCTGCATAAAGGTTTATGTGAAATTTTTCAGCTTTTTCAGCCTTAAGAAGGTCAATATTAATTTGCCCTGCCATTGATTCATAACCATTCACTACGGAGCCAATACCTTTTGTAATTTCTATACCCTGAACCCAAGTGCCTGGTATATGTGCCAACCCAAAGTTGGTTGATAAGCCCCTGATTCCGGGCTGTAATTCAATCATGGTTTGGGTATAAGCTCCATCTAATCCAAGCATTTTTATTTGTTTGTTACCCGTTAATGCATCGCTGTAGGTAACATCAACAGTAGCATTGGTTTCAAAACTTTCACTCAGGTTGCAGCAAGCCGCCTTCTTCAATTCTTTTACGCCAAGGGTTTGCCTATTCAGTACATCAATGGTTGAGAAGCTCGTAGCTTCTTTACTTTCCGTTATTTCAACTTCTTTAAGCGTTGTTAATTTAAGTTGAATATGAAGGAATGTTTGGTTATTGAAAGTAACTGTATCGTTTTCATAACCTATACATGAAATGAGCAATCTTGCCGGTAGCTTTGCAGGCCAGGCAATTTCAAAAATGCCCAATTCATTGGTTACGGTTCCTTTTCCGGTTTCAATCCACTGCAATACTGCACCGGATAAGGCTTGTCTGGAGTCTGAATCCATAACACTGCCTTTAATGCTTTGGGCATTAACTGCAAGGCTGATTAAGCAGCTAAGAGTAAATAATAAATGTATTTTTTTCATGAATCATATATGTTGTTTTAGCAGTAAAAACAATTGAAAAGATTACACCTGTTGCTAAGCAATTGCTAGCGCACAAGACGAATTCATGAAATACTAAATAAGAAAAATACGAATAAAGGCAGGTTTATTTTTTCGGATTTGCCATTCCTGTGGCGGTTGTGTATGAATGATTGTATTGGATAGCGATGATTCAAAATCACTTTCTGCGTAGGTTGGATTAAAAAAAAGTATTGAAGCAAGCATATGGCCAGTTTTATCTTTAATCTGCTGAGTAAGTGTTAGTGTATATATTTTTAAGAAATGATGATTGAAATTGCAACATCCACTAGTCTCCTTCCCATCTGTGTTTGCATCATCGCAACAACTTTTAATTGCTCTTTTACCATTATGCTTGCAGCCTTCGGCTTTTTTTAATACCGAAATGCTGGTATGCCCATCCTTTTTGCAAATCATTGTAGAAAGCGGGATACCCGCATAACCTGCAAGGATGCAGATAATAAGGATGAGTGAAATTAAACTATTTAATTGCTTTTTAAACACTGAACAAAGGTATTTTATTTATTAAATGCATACAAGTAAATACCTGAGTAAATCAACTGAATAACCATTATAGTGCAACCCTTATTTGTTTTTAAGCAAATCTCTTATTTCAGAAAGCAGTTTTTCTTGTGCATTAGGTTCTGCAGGAGTTGCATTAGCTTCTGCTGCAGCATCCTTCTCTTCTTGCAGGCGCTTTAATTTGTTTATTCCTTTAATTAGCAGGAAAACAGCAAAAGCCATGATAATAAACTGAATGGTGGTATTTATAAAATTACCTATGGTAATTTTGGCCTCACCCATAAGTGGGATTTCAAGGTGGCTAAAATCAATACCATTGAGCAATAAGCCCAATACAGGCATCAGAAGATCTTTAACAACGGAGTCTACAATTTTTTGAAAAGCTGCACCAATTACAACACCTACCGCAAGATCAATTACACTGCCGCGCATGGCAAAATCCTTAAATTCTTTTATGAGTCCCATCAGCTTAGGTTATAAATTATAGCCTTATAGGTTATTTAATTTCAAATTCCATAGGCATGCGGGCCTGCAAACCTTGCTTATGCTTAAGTTGCTGCAATTGCTTGTAATAAACGTATTCGGTGCCCAGTTGTTGCT
The DNA here is from genome assembly GCA_044351265.1 of Bacteroidia bacterium. Lineage (GTDB taxonomy): Bacteria > Bacteroidota > Bacteroidia > UKL13-3 > UKL13-3 > JAJTFA01. Next base: position 1,489 of record JBILGC010000077.1, on the reverse strand, counting down.
TTAGCGAGTAAGCAGATACCTCTCCGCTAAGCGATTTGAGAAAAGTTTCAATCGGATCTTTCTGTTCCGGTAATTGTATCAGGCGGTATTCATCAATTCCTGCTTTTTGTTTAGCAATAGCTATAGCCTTATCGAGTCCACCCAACTCATCAACCAATCCAATTCTCTTTGCATCAACTCCACTCCATACCCGGCCTTCTGCAATAGAATCAATTTGCTCATAGCGTAGATTCCTGCCTTTTGCCACCTTATTAACGAAATCAACATAGGTGTGGTCAACCATTTTCTGAATAATAGCTCTTTCAGATTCTGTTAAAGGCCTATCAGGACTTCCCAAATCAGCATATTCACCAAATTTTACTTTCTCTACGTTAATGCCTAGTTTATCTTTAATCAGCTTTTCAGCGTTGAGCAACATGCCAAATACGCCTATAGATCCGGTGATGGTGTTTGGCTCAGCCACAATAACATTGGCAGGTGTGGCTATATAATAACCACCGGATGCAGCAACAGCACCAAAGGAAACTATTACAGGTTTTACATTTCTGGTTAGTTGCACTTCTCTCCACATTACCTCTGAAGCAATTACGCTGCCCCCGGGTGAATTTACACGTAAAACAAGTGCATGGATACTGCTATCGGTACGTGCTTCCTTTATTGCGGAAGCTATTTTAGCAGAACCGGCTTCCTCATCACTTCCATCACCACTTATAATTTCTCCATTTACAAATACGATGGCAATTTTATCTTTTGCAGTTAGTTTGCCTTCCTTTGCCTTTTTGTAATAAGCATCTATTGAAACCAGTTTTATTTTTTTGTCAACTCCTGATTTTTTCTTCAACAACGCTTCGACTTCGTCTTCATACTTTAATTCATCAATCATGCCGTATTTTTTGGCATCAGCAGGACCTTGTATCAATAGTTTCTCGGTAATGTTTCTTACTTCGTCAGAACTCTTTTTGCGGGCTTCAGCAATTTTTGCTATAAAGTGTGTAAACATGGAACCCATAAAAGACTTTATTTGCTGACGGTTTTCATTGCTCATTTTTTCGGCTATAAATGGTTCTCCTGCAGCTTTGTATTTGCCATGTCTGATAAGCTGTGCCTGCACGCCAACTTTATCAAGCATACCTTTAAGGTAGTACTCATTATAACTAAATCCATCAATTAGCAACTCACCTGAAGGGTTCAGATAAATTTTATCGGCTACAGAAGCCACATAATAGGCATGTTCCTCAATCATCTCACCATATGCTATGATAAATTTCTTTGATTTTTTAAATTCAATAAGGGCCTCACGAATCTCTTCCAGCGTTCCATAACTAGCAGGTGAAAAATCTACTTTCATGTAAATACCCTTTATCCTGTCATCGGTTGAAGCATATTTAATGCTTTTCACGATATCATGTAATCCAATAGGGTTTTTACTTTTCATTGAAATTGGATCAAAATTGCTGAATGGATTATCTGATGTTCTTTCCGGAATATC
>JBILGC010000028.1:0-23587 GCA_044351265.1 Bacteroidia bacterium | reverse complement strand
AAATGTTCTTGATTTTTGGGCTCTGGTAAAATGAAGCAATGCCTCATCATAATTCCCCTGCCTATATACCACATAGCCGTAGTAATAATTGGATGCATCATAAAATTTGCCTTGCTTATCTTTAATGGGCTGAAATGCAGTTTTCGATTCATCAAAGCGCTCTGTTTTAAAGTAGCAATAACCTTTCATGAACCAATATTCGTCTGCATCATCCGGAGTTAGAGCGAGTGGATCGGTCGTTTCAAAATGCTTAATAGCTGTTTTGTTATCTTTATTCCTGTAAAAATATTTACCCAATTGGTAGTTGGCACATTGGGCTTTTGAGTGCTCCGGATATTTGAGTCTAACATGATTAAGCAGATTAATTGCGTCTGCATTGAATAGTTCCATTGCACAAACTCCTGCATAATAAGCTGCATTGATTGCGGTTTCACGATCGCGGCTTATTTCAGTATACATCAGAAAGTGCTTTTGGGCAGCTGCATATTTCTCTTTCTCAAACAGTTCAAGCGCTCTGTTATAATAACGCAGGTGCTCGTTGAATACAGCTGTTCGCTGCGCTTTAATATGGAAAGACAAGAGAAAGCTGAGCAGGAGGGCAGAGCCTTTTAAAACAGATTTAAGCTTCATGCATTGCATCTTTAACGTTTATTAACGTCAAAGCTATCGGGCAGAGTAAACTCAGAAGGATAAATTTATCCCCACTGTGGGAATAATTGGCAGCTGATCTACCCGTTTGTATTGGGTTCTGTCAAAATAAAAAATATTGGCTCTGTTGTACACGTTGGTGGCAGCAGCAATTACCGTTAGCGAAGTGCGTTTGCCAAAATTTAGTTTTTTAGACAGTGAAAAATCTAAGCGGTGGAAATCAGGTAGCCTGCCCTTATTAATATCGGTATAAAAAACGCCTAATGATCCGTTTTGGTTAACGTAATCAGTACTTACGCCATTTCCAAACCGCATTTGTTCATAAAAACCTTGTGTTTGTGTAAAAGGGAATCCTGAACCGTAATTCCATCTAACATTGGCGCTCCAGCTGGCCTTGCTGCCAAATGAATATGTAGTTACAATATTGATATTATGCCTTCTATCGAAATGAGGCATATAAGAGCGCACGCCATCATTCCTGTTTACATAGGTAAGAGAATAAACCGCCCAAACATAAAAGCGTTTAAACTCATATTTATACCTAAAATCCATGCCATATGCATCACCTGTTTCAATTATAAAATCAAATCGTTCGCTTTCCGGCCTAAATTGATTGGCTTGGTTGTTGTCGTATTTTTTATCACGATTAACATTGGTTAGTTGAGTAAAATCTTTATAAAATCCTTCTACGTTAATTTCACCATGCTGTCCTACATCAAACTCCAATCCGCCAATATAGTGTGCGGCCGTTTGCATGCGGTGAGAAATATCTTTTCCGTTATATCTGCTTGGAATATTTTCAGAGCCTGAAAGGAAGCCGTAGAAGAGATTAACCACATCCTGATCAGAAACAGCACTTATAAGGTTTTGAGAGTACATTCCCCAAGCACCTTTAATCCTAACACGGTCAGATAGATTATATTTTGCACCCAGCCTCGGTTCATAAGAATTATTGCCTAGCGAGGCATAAACCTGCACCCTGAATCCGGGTTCAATAATCAACTTGCCAAATGTTTTTTTGTATTTTACAAATCCACAAAGTTCAGTAGTACTTTCATCCTGTTTCATTTCCCTTCCATACTGGTTGGTGTATATAAAATCAGTATTAAAGCCATTAATTTCAAAGCCATATTTGATATCATCTTTACCTAAAAAATTGGTATAATTTAATGCTACCGTAAAACCTGAAACCCCGCTTTCTCTCGGGTTATTATCGCCTTCTTTTTGGCTCATTTCATAACGAGAATAGTTTACTGCACCATTAATAATGGTAGAACCCTCCTCGGGCACAACAAAGAAATTTGTACCCATGCCGTATGCATTCCAGTTAAATTTTGTTTCCGGGTAGTTAACCTGGTCGTTAAAATTAAATCCGAATACATTTAGTTTACTGCCCCCTGAACCAACGTATGAGAGCTTTCCGTAAAGGTCGTTAAAACTAAAAGGTAATCCGTTTGCATTGCCATTATTTTCAGAATAGTTATAAAGTGTTTTTGAAGTCTGATTGAGGTAAGATGTTTTGTAAGAAATCAGATATGAAGTACTTCCGCTTTCTTCACTGAATTTAGCAATTGGCCCTTCTAACAATAACTTGGAAGTAATCGGATTAACCGACAGTTTTCCACTAAACTCTTTCTTGTTACCCTCACGTGTATTAATATCAACTACTGCACCAATGCGGCCTCCGTATTGGGCATTAAATCCACCTGCAAATACATCAGCACTTCTAATGATATCTGCATCAAATACAGAAAATAAACCTATGGAGTGAAAGGGGTTGTATATCATCATCCCGTCAATCATGATTCTGTTTTGCACAGGCGAACCCCCTCTAATGTATAACTGCCCACCTTGGTCGCCACTAAATACCACACCGGGTAAAACCTGCAGATACTGCACCAAATCGGGCTCCCCACCAAAAGTGGGTAATTGTTTCAGTTCTTTTTGTGTGATGGTTATGTTTGAAACCTTAACTTCAGTTTTTGCTTTTTGTCTTTCCCCTGAAATGATAACCTCCTCCAGTTGTTTGGTTACTTTTTTTAGATAAAGGTTTTGATTGGTGATGCTGCCTTCTTTAATATTTACTACTGCAATTCCGGTATCATATCCAATTGTGAAGCATTTTAACGTGTATCTGCCGGGCTTAATTTTTGATAAAGCATAAAATCCGTTGATATCAGTAGCCTTGCCCAGCATGTTTTCTTGCAAGTATACCGGGGTAAAAATGAGAGGCTCACCAGTTTCCTTATCATACACAAATCCTCTTAACTCACCGGTTTGGGCATGGCTTAAAATGGAATGAAATAAGGGTGCAAGGAGCAGCAAAACTTCGCAAAAACGGGTAAGGGTGCTTTTCATATTCAGGGGTACGAAGATATTAAGCTTCATTCAAATCGAGCAATAAAAGTTTGTGCAATACATCTTGTTATGGGCTACCGGTTGCATATTTTGCAAAATAAACACGGCTATTTGTAAGATATTGGCTTTGTTAGACGTTCATTAAATGCTATTTTTGCCACTTTACCCACTATACGCTTTGTATAAATCAAGTATGATTAAATATAAGTTTTTGATATGCAGGATATTGTTAACAGCAATACTGTTGTTTTTTGTAGCCCAAACTCAGGCTCAATTAAAGCGATTTGATATGGAACAACTAGGTTCTGTGAGGGTTGATGATATCTCTGACGATCAAATTGCTGATCTGGTAACCCAAATGAGTCGTAAAAAAATGGATATAAACGAGTTGGAGTTTGTTGCATTGCAAAAAAAGATGTCCAGAGATGAGTTTGCTAAACTTAAAACCAGAATACAAAAGGTTGAAGCCGGATTAAGAATGACCGATTACGCTGTAGAGGAGGAATCGGATGACAATAAAGCTGTTGAGGATAAAACCAAGCAAAAGCAGGAGAAAGCTAATGCATTGATTGCCAATAAAATTTTTGGGGCAGAGTTGTTTAATAATAAATCCCTAACATTTGAGCCTAATTTAAAAATAGCCACCCCGGTCAATTATCAATTAGGTCCTGAAGATGAGTTATTTATTGATGTTTATGGTTTTTCTGAGGCAAGCTATAAGTTAAAAATATCGCCCGAAGGTAATATCCGCATACCATCTGTGGGTTTAATACAATTAAATGGTTTAAGTATTGAATCGGCCCGTAAAAAAATCATCACCCAACTAAGTGCCATTTATTCAGGAATTAATTCAGGAGAAACCGGGGTTAATGTAGTGCTGGGTAATATCAGAAGCATTAAAGTTTCCCTAATTGGAGAGGTTAATATGCCAGGAACTTACACCTTGCCTTCTCTTGCCTCTGTTTTTAATGCTTTGTATGCTTCAGGTGGTCCATCGGTTAATGGTTCATTCCGCAATATTCGTATCATAAGGGGCGGTAAATCTATTGCGACATTGGATGTTTATGAGTTTTTAATGAAAGGAAATAGTACGGGCAATGTGCGTTTGCAAGACCAAGATATCATCAAAATATATCCTTATGAAAGCCGGGTTGAATTGCAGGGAGAGCTCAAGCGTCCAGGTTTGTATGAGGTTAAAAAAGGGGAAATAATAAAAGACGTATTGGCATACGCAGGTGGTTTTACGGATTATGCCTACAGTAATTTAATGAAGGTTATTCGAGTAACGGGTAAGGAGAAAAAAGTTGCAGAGGTTTCAAGTGAGTTGTTTGGAATGTTTGTTCCGCAAACTGGGGATGTTTACTTGGTTGAAAAAGTTATTGATCGATTTGAAAACAGGGTAACCATAGAAGGTGCCGTATTTAGGCCTGGTTTATATGCATTTGAAAAAGGGCTTACACTGGCTCAGTTAATAAAAAAAGCAGAAGGCTTGAGGGAAGATGCATTTACCGAAAGAGGAATACTAATCAGATTAAAGGATGATTTGTCTACCGAGATGATTGCATTTAATGTTAAAGATATAGCCAATGGTAAAGGTGATATTGCCTTGAAACGAGAGGATAGAATCAATATCAGCTCAAAATTTGACATACGCGAGGCTCGCAAGGTTACAATTACCGGAGAGGTTTTAAAGCCCGGAGTTTACGATTTTGCTGAGCAGATGAAAGTGGAAGACCTGATCATTTTGGCAGGAGGTTTGAAGGAGTCGGCTGATATGAGCAAGATTGAGATTGCACGTAAGGTAAAGAATCATGATGCAGGGAAAACGGGTTCTGAAATTGCCAAAATATTTAGAATCAGTTTAGATGAATTATTAAATGCAGGCTCTGCCAGCATTGAGCTTGAGCCATTTGACCAGGTTTCAATCTATCAGCTGGCCGGATATACTTCTTCGGCTTCTGTAATGCTTGAGGGTGAGATCTTCTCGCCAGGAAACTATGCTATTACTAAAAACAATGAAAGGGTTTCTGATATTGTTAAGCGAGGAGGCGGCCTAACAGCAAGCAGTTATCCTCAGGGTGCCATACTCATTAGAAAGAAGAAACTTTCTGAAACTGAACTTTTGGTTCGCAAGCAAAAACTAGATGCACTTCTGAAACAAACCCGAGATTCAGTTAGGGCAAAAGAGCTTATTACAAGGGAGTTTGCTGATGATATATCTGTAGTAGGTATTGACTTGAAGAAAATATTAGACAAGCCCGGATCTAAGTTTGATTTACTTGTTTCTGACGGAGATATCTTAAGAATTCCTAATGATTTGCAAACTGTTAAAGTGAGTGGAGAGGTGCTTTATCCGGTACGTCTGCGTTTTGAGTCGGGCAAAAGCCTAAAATCATATATTTCAGGTTCAGGAGGGTTCACACAGCGTGCGCTTAAAAGAAGAGCCTACGTAGTTTATCCCAATGGTACAGCCAAGCCAACAAGACGTTTCTTATTTGTTAAATTATATCCAAAGGTGTTGTCGGGTTCAGAAATTGTTGTGCCACCGAGGGAGGAAAGAGCTAAGCTAACAATTAGTGAGGCATTGGCAGTAACCTCAACCTTAACAACGCTTGCCTTGATTATTTTCACCTTATCTAAATAAAAACTACTAGCAACAGAATGACAGACAGAAAAATTAAATTTGCCGTTGTAGGCTGCGGTCACATAGGAAAAAGGCATGCAGAGATGATAAGCCGCAACGTTGAATCAGAACTGGTTGGAATAGTAGATGTGAAGCCCAAATCAGAACTTGGAATTGATCAATATACGGTACCTTTCTTTCCTTCACTTGAAGATTTTTTCAATGCTCATATAGATGTAGATGTAATAAATATTGCCACACCCAATGGATTTCATGCCGAACAATCACTTACGGCATTGGAAGCAAGAAAGCATATCGTGGTAGAGAAGCCGATGGCTTTAAATAAGCAAGATGCAGAGAAAGTCATTTTTAAAGCATTGCAGGTACATAAGCATGTTTTTGCTGTGATGCAAAACCGGTACTCACCACCATCGGTTTGGATAAAGGAGTTGGTAGAAAGTGGTAAGCTGGGTAAAATTTATATGATGCAGTTAAACTGCTATTGGAATCGTGATGATAGGTATTATAAACCAGGCAGCTGGCACGGAAGTAAAGCTCTTGACGGTGGAACATTATTTACGCAGTTCTCTCACTTTATTGATATCATGTACTGGCTGTTTGGAGACATAGATAATATCAAAGGCAAATTCAATGACTTTAACCATAAAGATTTAACGGACTTTGAAGACAGTGGCTTTGTAAGTTTTGATTTTGTAAATGGAGGTATGGGTTGTATTAATTATTCAACCTCTGTTTGGAATCAAAATTTGGAAAGCAGCATGACCATTATTGCAGAGAATGGCAGCATTAAAATTGGTGGCCAGTATATGAATGAGGTAGAATACTGTCATATCAAAGATTACACCATGCCAACACTTGCCCCTACCAATCCGGGTAATGATTATGGCGCTTACAAAGGCTCGGCTCAAAACCATCACTATGTAATAGAAAATGTGGTAGATGTATTGAAAGGGCGAGCGCCCATAACTACGAACGCGCTTGAAGGATTAAAAGTGGTGGACATTATTGAAAGAATATATTCTAATTTATAATGCTACCTACTATTAACTACACATTCTTAAATATTTTTTTAGAGTATTCGTAATGAAAATACAAGAACCGTTTTTTTGATTAAGTTAAATTCTACCACCAAGGTATAGAAAAATCGAAATCGAACTATTTAGCTTTAACTAAATTAAGTTGAGGTAATTTAACAGATTCAAATCGTGCTTTCTTTCCTAAAATAGCAAATGAAAAGATTTTTAAATAAATTAAGGGGAAGTGAGTTTGTTGCAGCCTCAACTTTAACTGCCATATCAACGGCTGTGAAAATGATTTCTCTTTTTGTTATTTCAAAAGTAATTGCTGGAAAAGTTGGGCCAGAAGGTCTCGGAATTGTTGGCCAAATTTCAAGTTTTGTAGCATTAGTTATGGGTTTCTCAACCGGTGCCATCAATAACGGAATTATTACTTTGGTAGCCGCAAACAAAGGTGATAAATCTGAAATCTATTGTATTATTAAAGCGGCAATTATCATTACTTTACTTTGTTCATCAATTCTCTCTTTATCTCTTATATTCATGGCTCCGCAAGCCTGCTATTATCTTCTACATATTGATTCAGGCTATATTCCGATTATCAGGTTGTTTGGATTTACCTTGTTTTTTTATTCTATCAATAGTATTTCACTTTCGATTATTAATGGTGAAAAAGACTTCAAAACCTTTAACATCATCAACATGATTTCAAGTGCGGTATCTTTAGCTTTTAGTTTGGTTCTTATTCATTACTATGGACTGAAAGGGGCTTTATTTGCTATGGTTTCACACCAGTCTATAGTGTTTTTAATACTACTTTTTTTTATGTCCAAGGTTTATGTCTTTAATGGGGATATTTGGAAGTCTATGGTTAATAAAAGCCATTTTTATAAGCTATTTGGTTATTCCATGATGGCCATTGTTTCAATATCCATTTTGCCTTCAGTACAAATTTTTGTGAGGAATTTAATTCTTAACACCTCGGGTAATTCAGAAGTTGGGCTATATGAAGCAATTACGCGATTATCTGGTATTTATATTACCTTTCTTACCACCGTGCTCTCTGTATATTATATGCCCCGTTTGGCAGAAACCAAGTCGTGCAAGGATGTTTCAGGTGTTATTTTCCGGTTTTATAAGATTATAATTCCCTTACTTCTATTGCTAACTTCGGTCATTTATTTCTCACGAAATATTATTATTGAATTGGTATTTGCTCAGAGTTTTTTATCCATGGGAAATCTGTTTTTACCCCAGTTGGCAGGTGATATATTTAAGATTTTAAGTTGGGTACTTGCATTACAGATGATGGCAAAAGCCAGTACAAAATTGTTTATTACAACAGAACTTGTTGCCGGTTTGCTGTTATTTATATGCTCATTAGTATTAATACCTTTAACAGGTGCGTTGGGTGCAGTATATGCCTATATGCTGAATTATATAGGCTATTTTTTGCTCATGATATTCCTTTATCGCAAAACTTTGTTTTATAACTACTACGCCAGTCATTCATAAAGCATGAAGGTATTCACTATCGGAGTTAATTATGCCTCAACACACAATAATATTGCAAGGGGATTAAAAGAGCTCGGTGCCGAGGTACGTTCATTAAGTGTTGAAAATACCTTATCGGCCTATAATGATTATAGTCTGATACAAACAACCAACTATACCGGAAAGCAGCTAAACCCGCTTAGCATTGATGCCTGGAAAATTAAGTATACCAACTACAAACTTATTAAGGAATATGCTGATTGGGCTGATATCATACATGTCTTTTCAGATACCAGGGCTTTGCCATTGAACATTGATGTGCAATTATTAAGGAATGCGAGCAAAAAGTGCTTTGTGCATTTTTTTGGATCAGACATTCGCATTCCAGAAATTGAATTATCTACTAACAGCTATTTTCACTACGCGTGGCTTAACAAAGATTATGAATATCGTAATGAAATTGAAAACGCTTCTTTGAAGCTACAACGCAAGTTTAAAGGATTTACGCCTATTGTATTTGATACTTTTATTTTTTTGAATCATGATACTTTTCCAAAACACCATATTCTTCCACATCCTTCTATTGTTTCTGATAGGGTGTGTTTACCGGATTTTTCAGCTCAAAGGCCAATCAAAATAGCTCATGCACCATCCGCACCAGTTGCAAAGGGAACTAAATTTATAACGGAGGCAATTTCGAAAATCAAGAAGAATACGGCTCTTGATTTTACACTTATTCAAAATGTATCAATTAATGATTATTTACGAATCATTGAGGATTGTGATATATACATCGATCAATTAATTTGGGGGGCTTATGGGGTGGCTGCCCAACAAGCCATGTCATTGGGTAAGCCGGTGGTTTGCTACTTAAAACCAATACTCACTGAGCAACTCTTTTCAAGGGAAATACCACTTATCAATGCCAATCCGGATAATATTAAGAATGTAATCGAGTTACTTATTGCGCAACCTAAACAACTTCAAACAATAGGTTTGGCAACTCGTAATTATGTAAAAAATACACATGACCATTTAAGGGTAGCCCATCAGTTAATCAATATTTACGAATCTTAATCAATCTTTTTACATAAGCGTGTTTGAGGGCGATAGGTTTTTTTTCGTTTAATATTGGTTATTTTTGTTTTCTCTGAAGATAAATTATGAATAACGAGCCAATTACATTAGGTTATATCAAAAAATTCATTCAATACTTGATGAATGAACTTACGCGTAAATCAAAATGGATATTTACTTTTGCCGCGGTTTGTGCTTTGCTCGGGCTTGGCTATGCTATACTTAAAAAGACTAGATATGAGGCAAAAATATCGTTCTTTTTAAATGAAAAAGATATGCCTATGGTCGGAGGTTTAGCCGGTTTGGCAGGCCAGTTCTTTAATATGGGTGTGAACAGCGAATGGCCAAGTGAAGATAAAATTAAAGACCTTGTTTTTACCCGCAGAATTTTGGCTCAAAATTTATTTACAACCATTGAAGTCAATGGCAAGAAGGAATCAATGGTTAATCATTTTATTGATGTCAATAATCTTATTGATGCTTTTAAATCTGATACCATTCTAGCTGATTTTACTTATTTCACCTCTACCAACCCAAGTCAATTATCATACAAGGAAAACCATGCACTCAATGTTATTATTCGATTTATTAAGGAGTCGAACATGATTAAGGTTACTTCAACCACCAAGGAAACCATCATGGGAAACAAGGGTGGGGGAATCATCGGATTTGAGGTTCAAACCAAGTCTGAAGTGCTCTCTAAAGAGTTTACAGAAAACTTGTTAAAGGTATTAAGTGAGTTCTATATTAAAAAGGCAGTTGAGCGGGAGCAGGATAATTATCAACTCTTGGTAAACAAATGCGATTCTTTAAAAATGGTGCTAGAGGAAAAAGAACTAGAGCTGGCCAGTTTTAACGACCGTTCACTGGCTTTGGTTAAATCTCAGGCAGGCTTAACCAAACTGCGTTTGCAAAGAGACCTGCAAATTCTAAATGTAATGTATGCTGAGGTGCTAAAAAACAAGGAAGCCATTAAATTTTCCTTGGATACACAAACACCCATCTTTCAGGTTATTGATTCTCCAGATTATCCGCTAAATATCATAAAACCATCTAAAGTCAATTCTTTTTTAATTGGCTTGGTAGTGGGTATGGTGTGCTCCACCTTTTTCTTTATCATTAGATTTCTGTTTTTTAATCCAATGCATAAAGGCTAATTCATGTGTGGCATTTCTGCTATAATTGATACCTCAGGAAACCATGTGCCCGATACTGTTATTAAACCTTTTAATGACATTATTTCCCATAGGGGTCCGGATGATGAAGGTTATTACTTTGATAAAAACGTAGCACTCGGACACAGGAGGCTCTCCATTATCGATTTAAGTAAAGATGGCCATCAGCCTATGGTAAGTGAAGATGATTTGGTTATCGTTTTTAACGGTGAAATATATAATTATATTGAGTTAAGGGAGGAGTTGATTGAGGCCGGTTATCTTTTTTGCACCAAAACAGATACTGAGGTTATACTTAATGCATATCGCTACTGGGGAGAAGATTGTTTGCACAAGTTTAACGGCATGTGGGCTTTTGTAATTTACCAACGCTCAAATGGAAAGATATTTGCTGCCCGAGACAGATTTGGTGTAAAGCCTTTCTATTACTATCAGCATCAACAATATTTCTGCATTGCTTCAGAAATTAAACAATTTACTACACTATCCGGTTGGAAGGCAAGAGCCAATGTTTCACGCATAACCGATTTTTTAATTTACAGCATCAGTGATCATACTGCAGAAACCATGTTCACTGATGTATATCAGTTGCGGGGCGGTTTTGCTTTGCGCTTTAATTTGGCAGATAAACAACCGCATATTTTTAGGTGGTATGATTTAAAAGATAAATGTGCAGAGAAGAAATTAACTTATGCTGAAGCTTGTAAGCAGTTTAAGCTAAAATTACGAGAGGCTGTAAAATTAAGGCTAAGGGCTGATGTTAAAATAGGTTCATGCCTCTCCGGTGGACTCGATAGCTCAAGTATTGTAGGCCTTATACATGATGAGCTGAAGCAATCAAGATTAAACCATCTTCAGGAAACAGTTTCGGCTTGTGCCACCGATCCGCGTTTTGATGAGCAGGAATTTATCGATGTCATCATTTCAGAGAAGCAAATCATAAACCATAAAATTTTCCCAACATTTGAGGCATTTACCCAAACAGCCAATGCATTAACCTGGCATCAGGATGAGCCATTTGGCTCAACCAGCATATTTGCGCAATGGGAGGTATTCAGAGAATCGAAGAAAAACGGGTTAGTCGTAATGTTAGATGGTCAAGGTGCAGATGAGTCTTTGGCAGGTTATGACCAATATTATCAGGTATATTTATCTCAATTATTGGCCCGGTTCAAAATCATTTCTTTTATAAAATTATTTCCATTTGTAAAACAACGTCTTAAGGTATCAGTTCTCAAGCTAATTGCCATTGTAGCGGCCTCCTTATTGCCAAATGGTTTGGCAAAAATATTACGGCAAAAAAATAACAGAAATAACCACAACTACTTGCGCCCGGAAGTATGGAGTAATTATCGTGGTTTTGACTTTGCTGTTTATCGCAATGTAAAAGGCTTTTCAGCAGATATGCTTGGTGGGTTGCATGTGTCAAAATTGTTAAGATACGAAGACCGCAACTCTATGGCTCATAGCATTGAATCCCGTGTGCCTTTCCTCGATTTTCGTTTTGTGGAATTTATCATGTCCTTGCCATCTGCATTTATAGTGCACAGGGAGGTAAATAAAAAAGTTTTGCGTGATAGCATGAAGGGCATTGTTCCGGATAAAATACTGGAGCGTAGAGATAAAAAAGGATTTCTTACTCCGGAAACAGTATGGATACAAGATAATAAAGAACTTTGGTTTAATTGGCTAAAAGAAGCAGAGGAGGTGCTTAAGCCCATTATGAAAGCCGGAGTGGCAAACAAGTTTTTAAATGAAGTCAATCAGGGTGAAATAAAAATGGGCTCAGTATATTGGAAAGTTATTTCACTCAGCTTTTGGGCTAAAACATTCAATGTTACATTTACAGGCGATTAATTTTATTCATGAAAAAAATTTTATCAATTATTGGTGCCAGACCACAATTCATTAAACATGCTCCTATGCAGCTTCAACTGCAAAAGTATTTCAGTGCACTAACCCTTCATACCGGTCAGCATTACGATCAGAATATGAGTGATGTGTTTTTTAATGAATTGAATATACCTAAGCCTGATTTTTTATTTGATATTGGGGGTAGCAAACCACAAGGTGAACAAACCGGTATTATGATGACGATGATTGAAAAAACATGCGTGGAAGAAAAACCTGATGCCATGCTTGTTTATGGGGATACCAATAGCACACTTGCGGGAACATTGGTGGCTGCTAAAATGCACATTCCGCTTATACACATTGAGGCCGGCTTGCGTAGCTATAATAGAAATATGCCTGAAGAGATAAATCGCATAGTTGCTGATGAGTTTTCTCAATTGCTATTTTGCCCAACACAACAAGCTATTGATAACTTAAAAAAGGAAGGTATTAATCATTCAGGTATTTTTTTATGTGGTGATGTTATGTGCGATATGTTAGAAATAATTAAGCCACGATTAAAGCAATTGATTAATGAACCATACTATTTTGTAACCATACACAGGCCTTATAATACGGATGATGAAAATAGACTTAAACGTATCTTAACAACACTTAATAGTTTAGATAAACGCGTGGTTTTTCCAATTCATCCAAGAACAACAGCCAAAATGAATCATTTTGGCATACATATAAATGATTTTAGCAATATTCAATTTATAGAACCGGTAGGTTATTTGCATTCTGTTTCTTATCAATGTTTCGCTTCTGCAGTTATAACAGATAGCGGAGGCATGCAAAAAGAAGCATACATGCTAAGAAAACCATGCATAACTTTAAGATCGGAAACCGAGTGGACAGAAACTCTAACCCATGGCTGGAATGTATTGGTTTATGAAGACATTGAAACCATACCAGAAAAATTAAACAGGCCTATTGGAAGCTATAAGGAGGGAATATATGGAGATGGCCATGCAGCTGAAGAGATTGTGAAACAAATAAAATCGTATTTTTAATTTGAGTGCAGGGAAACACATTTTGTTTGTAAGCTTTTTTTACCCACCAATAAATATGGTGGCCACTGATAGGGCTGTAAAATTTGTAGATGAGCTATTGGAAAGGGGATACAGGGTATCACTAATCACCAATACTCATGAAGGTTTATCAAAAAAGTTTGCAGATTTTAAACAAGATTTTGAGCATCCAAATCTGAAAATTTATCGGGTGCCATTTTTAACTTATACCGAACCGAATTTTTTATACGATAAAAAGTATAATCCTATTGCAAGAGTGTTGAGTATTTCCTTTGTGGCATTTATTTACAGGATGTTTTATGACTGGGGAATTGGTTGGAATAGGGGAGTACGAAAAATGGCAGAGGCGATTATTCAGAATGAAAAGCCGGGTATTATTTTTTCTACAGGTGCACCCTTTACTCCTTTCTGGCCGCTCTCTCGTTTATCAAGAAAGTATCAAATACCGTTGGTGTTAGATTATAGAGACCTTTGGTCTGAATCTCCTGTAGGGCTTGGACCTTTTTCCAATAGATTTATAGCAGGTTTTATAGAAAAGAAGGTAAATAAGCAGGCGGCTCTTATAACCACAGTTTCCCAAGGTTGTGCTCAAATTATCAATGCTGCTACCGTGCATGTGCAATCTAAAGTTAAAGTATTGTATAATTTCCCTTCCCGTAAATACCGGGATTGGTTATTATCCATAAAAGCAAAGCACAAATCTGATGTTGAAACGGGTAAATTAAAACTCATTTATGCCGGAAGCATGTATCCTAATGCTGACTTTGGACCAATCCTGAAAGCTATTTCATTATTAAGTAAGGAAGAATTGACTAAGTTGCAGTTTACTTATTGCGGCTTATCAGGTAAAGAGGTAAAGAGTTGGTTTAAGGAATTTGGTCTAGAATCTATTTTTTATGATAAGGGTTATCTAACAAAAGAGGATACCGTTAAAGAGTTGCTGGATGCAGACTTGATGATATCAGTTGTTAAAAATTCCGATTTTACGGATGACCCCATCATCTCAGGAATCATTACCACTAAAATATTTGATTATATTATCTTGAATAAAACCGTTCTGAATATTTGCCCGAGGGGAGCGGAGCTGTTAACCCTTATACAGCAATATCAGATAAAAAATATCCATAGCTTTACCGGATCAGAAACACTGAGAGTTAAAGAATTTATTCAACATTTGATTGCAGGCGTCCATTCAATTAACACACCTGAAACTGATTCACCACTCAAATGGGAATCACAGGACTTTAGCTGGTTTGAGACTTTATGATGGAAGATGTAAACATGTTCAGAAATGTTATTCGGAATCGTATCGAAGGAATATCTATATATTCCGTTTTCCTGGTTTTACTATTCTATGCTTCACCATTTATAGATAGTTTTACGGGATTTCTTATCTACTCTGATGTAATACCTGTTGGCGGAGGAAATATTTCACCATCAGTTGTTCTAAGGCTAATACTTTTTTTAATGGGTTTTATATTTATAACAAAGCCTCAATTTCGCATCATATTTTCAGTTGCTCTGCTAATAGTCATCTTTGAGTTTATCGGTTTTTTTGCAGTACATCACCAACTAGCTGGTTTTTTCGTAGGAATCAACTATTCATTTAAAACTGTATATGCAATCATGCTGTGCATGGTTATTTACACTTTCATGAAATCAAAGCAAATGAGTTTTGAAGACCTGCTTCTCATTTTTCGCTCATGTGTGCTACTGTATGCTTGCGCAATTATTGTTCCTTCTATCTTTGGTTTGGGGGTGTCTACATACGGAAAGAATAGCGCTACTTGGGGTAAAATTGGTTTCCTAGCCAGTGGTAATGGGGCTGGTGCATTAATGGGTATAGGCTCTCTTATTTCACTTTATATTTATAATAGGCGAAAGAAAATTGCAGACTTGATAGTTTACATTATCACGCTTATTACATGTTATCTTATAGCTACCAAAGGCACCTTGCTCTTCTCAGCGGTTAACCTGCTTATTATTTTTTACTTGATGAAGTGGAGGTATAAACTGGTTTCGGTTTTTTTTGTTTTTATATTTATTTCAATTGTTTCTGATGAGGTAATTAACTTATTACTACAATCAATAGATGTTATTAAATTCAGGTACGAACGCTCTCCGAATTTTATCTTATTTCTTACAAGCGGAAGAATTAGTTATCTAGGATATGCTCTAGATCAGTATAATCTTGATGGTTTTGCATTTTTTAGATTGTTTTTTGGCTTTGGTGCATTTCAGTCATTCCGAGCTACTGATTTCGATTTTGATCTTGGTAAACAACAATATTATCTTGAGGCAGAATTATTCGATGTGTTCTTTATTTATGGTATTTTCGGTATGGTATGTTACCTATTATTCTTTATCCTTACTTTCGTTGCAGGTTATAAGAATAAACGATTTTTCTTTCTTATACCTTGGGCTTTGTGTACGATCTATTCTATGTTCGCAGGACATATGATTTTTAATGGAATGTCGATACTTGCTATTGTTGTTCTATTTAATCTCATGGTATATCGGGATACCGAGTCTACTCAAAATACTGAATTAAATGCAACCTAACAGGAAAAAAATACTTATTGTTTTTGGCACAAGACCTGAGGCAATAAAACTTGCACCTCTTATTAGTCAGTTGAAAGACCAATCAGATTTATTTGAAACCAGGGCCTGTTTTACAGGTCAACACAAGGAAATGGTATCATCCATTCTTAGCTTTTTCAAAATCACTCCTGATTATGATATGCAGATCATGCGGGCTGGCCAAACACTCATTGAAATCATGACTGGGATTCTCGATTCATTTTCAAAAATATTAGATGAGTTTCAGCCGGATTTAGTAGTAGTACAGGGCGATACATCAACCGCTTTTGCCGCGGCATTAGTAGCTTATTATAAAAAAATTAAAATTGCACACGTTGAAGCAGGCCTGCGCAGTTTTGACTTATACTCTCCATTCCCCGAAGAAGGGAACAGAAAGTTAATTGGCCAGATTGCGGATTTTCACTTCACACCAACAGAAAATGCTACAAGGAATCTAAATCGTGAAGGCCATGCCAATGGTATCTATCAGGTTGGAAATACTGTTATTGATGCTTTATATGCAGGCCTACACATAATCACTAATGATGAAAAAGTATATTTGAATTATTTCGGAAAATACTTTGATGTAAAAAAGAAATTAGTTTTGATTACAGGACATAGAAGAGAAAGTTTTGGAGATAGGTTTATTGAATTCTGCGATGCCATTAAGACGCTAGCAACTAAGTATCCTGATTATAACTGGATTTATCCGGTTCATTTAAATCCTAATGTTCAAGAGCCTGTGCGTAAGCATTTATCCGGTTTATCTAATGTAATTTTAATGGAACCATTAGACTATCCTAACCTATTATGGCTGCTTAAGCAAAGTGAATTTGTACTAACCGATTCTGGTGGTATACAGGAGGAAGCTCCAAGCTTGGGAAAACCTGTTTTGGTAACTAGAGATGTAACTGAGAGGCAAGAAGGCATAGATGCCGGCACCGCAGTACTTGTTGGTACAAATTATAATAAAATTGTTCAACTCGCTTCTAATCTAATTGATGATTCTGCATTATACAATAAAATGGCCAATGCTGTAAATCCTTATGGAGATGGCACTTCATCAGCTCAAATCATAGAAGTACTTAGCAAGCATTTATAAAATCTGCATATAAATAATTAATGAAAGTCTTATTTCAAACACGCAGCACACTTTTTACAATGCCTGGCGGAGATACAACTCAGGTGCTTAAGACAAAGGAATTCTTAGAGAAGTTAGGCGTTGAAGTTGATATTTCTCTGGAAGCTGAACCTGATCTGACACATTACAATCTTGTTCATGTATTTAACCTCATGGAACCTCAGGAGATATACTTACAGGTAATGAACGCTGCCAGACAAAAAGTTCCTGTTGTGCTATCAACTATTTATGGATTGTATACCGAATTTGAAATGAAGGCCAGAGGTGGGGTGTTAGGTTTTTTGAATAATTTAATCGGAGCTCAAAGTGCAGAGTATTTAAAAAGGTTTATAAAGATTATTCTTAGAAGAAAGTTTGATAAAAGTTCAAGAGTTTTTATTACAGGAGGCTATCGCAGGTTGCAAAAGAAACTATGTAATAATGTCTCCGTTTATTTGCCAAACTCCCAATCTGAAATGGAAAGAGTTATTTATGATATGGGGCTTAAATCCCCTAAGTATATTGTGGTTCCTAATTCTGTGGATGTTGAGATGTTCAATAAGGAGCAGTCAAGTGATGAGTTCGAAAAATATAAGGGTTGTGTATTATGCGCAGCAAAGATTGATGGGAGAAAGAATCAGCTTAATCTGATACGTGCAATGAAAGATTTGCCATACACCTTAGTGCTTGCAGGCAAAGCTAGTAAGAATAGTATGTATTACTTGAAGAAATGTTTGAAGGAGGCCGATAGTAATAAGGTTGTTTTTTTAGGACAAATAGCGCATGATAAACTACCAGCTCTTTATAAACAGGCCAAAGTTCATGCCCTTATCAGCTGGATGGAAACACCTGGTCTTGTTTCTCTGGAAGCAGCATATTCCGGTTGTAATATTGTGGCTACCAAAAAAGGAGATACCGAAGATTATTTTGGTAATTATGCAACCTACTGTGAGCCTGATGATATTCATTCTATACGAAATGCCATCCAAACCTCATATAATACGGAATATGATGAAGGCTTTAGGGATAAAATAAAAGCAAGTTATAACTGGGCTGAAACTGCTAAAAAAACGTTGGAAGGCTATAATCTTTTACTTAAATAATATTTTTATCATAGCTGTTGCGAAGACATTAAATACAGGAACTATATTACGTTCGAAGAATAATTCCTTATTTATTCTAAACTTTATCATTTACTCATTCTTTGCTAATTAGGCCATAAGTTAAAGCCTCATTTAGTTAATTAGATGTTTCTTTTGTATAATAGCCTATTGAATTATTCAAAACCGCATAATTTATATTTTTATCATTCTAAATGAGAGTAGCCATTATAGGAACTGTAGGTATTCCAGCCAGATACGGAGGTTTTGAAACCCTTGCAGAGCAATTGGCCGAACATGCAGACTCAAGTTTGCAGATTACGGTTTATTGCAGCAAGAAAGCCTATCCAATGAGTTCGAATACATACAAGCGTGCCAATCTGGTTTATCTGTCGCTTGATGCCAATGGTGTGCAAAGCATTTTTTACGATATCCTAAGCATCTTGCATGCCATTAAGCGTAATGATGTATTGCTTATTTTGGGTGTATCAGGCACCATTATCTTGCCATTTGTGAGGCTCATGTTTCCGTTCAGAAAAATAATTACCAATATAGACGGATTAGAGTGGAAACGAGATAAGTGGAACAGCAGTGCAAGAAGATTTTTAAAATACTCAGAGTCGCTGGCTATTCATTACTCCGATCAGGTTATTGCCGACAATCAGGCCATCAGGCAATATGTAATAGAAACCTATGGCACCAATCCTAAGCTTATTGCATATGGAGCCAACCACTGTGAAACCCCATCGCCACCGGATTCCAGGTTTGCAGAAGGAAGCTATGATTTTACCGTTTGCCGCATTGAACCTGAAAATAATATTCATCTCATCCTTCAGGCTTATGCCAGCATGCCCGATGAGAAACTGGTTATTGTTGGCAACTGGCAAATAAGCGAGTATGGCATACAATTACGCAAACAATATACAGCTCATCCACAGATTTATTTATTAGACCCGATTTACGATTTGTTTGAGTTAAATAAATTACGCAAACATTGCAGGTATTATTTGCATGGCCACAGTGCAGGTGGCACAAACCCTTCGCTGGTTGAAGCCATGTACCTAAATAGAAATATCATTGCATTTGATGTATCTTATAACAGAGAAACTACGGAGCAGAAAGCCACTTATTTTAAGAATGCGCAGGATTTGGTTGCTATTGTAAAAAGCAAGTCTGTAAACAATGCCTTAATTAATGCAGAGATAGCAAACAAGCGCTATACTTGGTCGGTTATTGCGAAGCAGTATGATGCATTATACCTTACCCCCAAAGCTCTTAATACGAACATAAAAGTTAGCATTATAACCGTGGTGTTAAATAATCAGTTATTTATTGATGAAGCCATTCGCTCTGTTTTAAGTCAGTCTTATTCAAATATTGAATATATAGTGGTTGATGGAGGTTCTACAGATGGAAGCATTGATATCATTAAAGGATATCAGGATAAAATTTCAGCTTTTATCTCAGAGCCTGATTCAGGACCCTATGATGCCATGAATAAAGGCATTGAAATGGCTACAGGAGAGGTAATCGGCTTTTTACATGCAGATGATTTCTATTCGCAGGATGACGTTATAGCCAAAATGGTTTATTGCTTGCAGGAACCGGATACGGATAGTGTTTACAGTGATCTGGAATACGTAAGCAGAAAGGATAAAAATTTAGTTATAAGAAAATGGAAGGCAGGCTTGTTCAACACAAAATCATTTTATAAGGGCTGGATGCCTCCGCACCCCACTTTTTTCGTAAAGAAGAGCATATACAAGCTTTTGGGTGGTTACAATATCAAACTCAAATCATCGGCTGATTATGAGTTGATGCTGCGCATGCTGTGCCTGCATGGTATAAAAGCAGCCTATATTCCGGAAGTATTGGTTAAAATGAGGGTAGGGGGGCAAAGCAACCGCTCGTTTGCAAACAGGGTAAAGGCACATCTGGAAGACCGTAAAGTATGGAAAATGCTGGGACTGAAGCCCAGATGGTATACACTCTGGATGAAACCGCTTCAAAAAATAAAGCAGTATTTTTAGTGAATAAGCTTGTTTACAGCCGCCTCCACAATATTTAGTGGCATTAATTTTACCCACAGTAACCCTTCCCGGGTTGTTTTGAAGGATTCACGTAGTTAAATTTGTCTGAATCTATACCAACTGCATTACCTCAAACGTTTAAATCTCTTCATGAAAAAAGCAATTGCTCAATTATTGTTTTTTGCTGCCATGCCTTTGCTCTTGCAGGCACAGTCATATGGATTTGAATGGATTAAGCCTCATCAACCTTATTATAAATTCAAAATAGCCCAAACAGGGGTTTATCGCATACCCGCATCCATACTCAGTGCCTCAGGAGTTAATCTTTCAAACATAAATCCCACTAGGTTTCAGATTTTTAAAAACGGAAAAGAAATTCCGGTCTTTATTCAGGGTGCAACAGATGGGCAAGTAAATGGCAATGATTTTATAGAGTTTTATGCCGAGCAGAATGATGGGGAATTAGACAAAGAGCTTTATGTAAACCCTGCCGATCAGCCACATCCATATTATAGCATGGTTTCTGATACAGCTGCCTACTTTCTTACCATTTTGCCAGATACAACCGTTTTGCAGGGGAAACGGTTTGAGCCTTTTACCGAGAATAATTATGGTAACTATACGCCTGAAACTTTTTTTATGCATGAAGAAAAATTCTTCAGGGCAGATGAATATGTGGATGGCATAAACCTGAATGCTGGTGGTGAAAAATATAACTCATCCGATTATACGGATGGAGAGGGCTGGGCAGCGGCACGTGTGGGTTTGGGTGGCATTGCCAACTACACCATTAATACTCCGTTTCCTTATTCAGCAGGCCCATTACCCACAGTAGAAACCAAAGTTATTGGTGTATCAGATTATTATTTGGGTAACCCAACTGTTAATCACCATGTACAAATGAGCGTGGCTCCGGCAGAAAATCCGGTTTTTTCTGTTTACAAGGATTTTTTGTTCAAGGGCTATATTTCTCAGCAGCATAGCGGAGTGTTAAACTACAGCCAGATTGGTAATGGGCAAACATTGTTCAGGTTATCGGTAATCAATGATCTTTTTGTTGCCTCCGATTTTAATTGCCTATCGTATATCCGATTGGTTTATGCAAGGCAATACAATTTGGGCGGCACAACCAATTTGCGTTTAAAGGTATTGCACAACCAGGCAAGCTCACGAAGCCTCATTCAATTCTCAGGTTATGGTAATGGTGCGCAAAATGCTCCGGTTATTTTAGATTTTACCAATGGCAAACGTATTTCAGGTGTTGTAAATGCAGGTATTGCCCGTGCATTGGTTGAGAATAATGGGCAGCCAACGGATATCTTTTTGTTTGATAGCCTTTCTGCAAGCAATGTGTTAAGGCTTGAGCAGATAAATTTTTCATTTATCAATCCAGCTCAGAATTATGAATTTATAATTGTAAGCAATGAGGAATTGTCTGATGCAGCAACGCAATATGCCAATTACCGAAGTCAGCGCTTTAATGTACTGAATGTAAAAGCAAGCAGTTTGTATGATGTATATTTTTATGGTAACCCGCATCCGCTGGCTTTGCGCAGAATGGCTAAGCACCTCGTTAATCAATCTACTGCAGCCCCGCAATACATGCTGTTGCTTGGCAAGGGATATCAAACGAACCTGCTTCGTAATCAGCGTTATTATTCAGCTAATCTGGTACCTGCGCTTGGCGTACCTTCGGCAGATCACCTGATTTCAGCCGGCATTAAGGATAATGGTTTTATACCTGAAATTGCTACCGGACGTATAGCGGCTGCAAATAATACAGAAGCTTTAAATTATTTACAAAAACTGATTTTTTATGAAACCCATCCGGATAGTATTTTAGCATGGAGAAAAAACATCTTACACATCACCGGTGGTGAAATTCAAAATCAGCAAAACGCGTTCAAATTTTTTATGAATGGCAATACCAATGTTATTAAAGGTAAAAGCTTTGGCGCCAATGTTATCTCCTACAATAAAACTACCACTGAACCAACCCAAGGTAATTTAAGAGAGAAGCTGATGCAGCTTGTAAATGATGGGGTGAGTATGTTTACCTTTTTGGGTCATGGTTCGGCAACTGTACTAGATGTGAATATTGGCAGTTTAGCCGAATTGAACAATGCCAATAAATATCCTTTCTATTACTTTAACGGTTGTAATGTTGGCAATCCAAGCGATATGGACCCCTCTAACAAGCCGGATATTTATGGGATTGATTTTATTTGTGCAGCCAATAAAGGTGCCATTGGCTGGTTGGCTCACTCCAATCTTACACTGGATGGCAGCCTTTACCGCCAAATCAATTTATTTTATAACAGTTTCAGTGCATCAAATTATGGTAAATCCATTGGAACTGTTTTAAAGGAAGCACTAAAAGCAGGTGGAGTTGCAAGCCCTCAGGATAAATCACATAATATGCAGCTTACCTTGCAGGGTGATCCGGCCGTTCGCGTATATAGCCCGTTGAAACCGGATTATAAAGTTAGTTTGGCAGATGTATATACCATTCCACAAAATCCAAATGCAGTAATGGATTCCTTTAAGCTTGCTGTTGTTATAAATAATAATGGTAGAGCCAATGATGATACTGTTGAAGTGAGCTTGAGGCGAACCTTGCCCGATAATTCCGTAGTACAATATGCTCCTGTTTCCCTTACAGATTTATACTTTAAAGATACCGTTTATTTTTGGGTAAAA
Organism: Bacteroidia bacterium; assembly: GCA_044351265.1. Classification (GTDB taxonomy): domain Bacteria; phylum Bacteroidota; class Bacteroidia; order UKL13-3; family UKL13-3; genus JAJTFA01. Next base: position 718 of record JBILGC010000028.1, on the reverse strand, counting down.
GCAAAAGAGCTAAAATCCTTTGGTAATAATCAGTTTGATATAAGCATTGATGCTCAGGTTAAACTGGATGAAATTAGCAGACTGAACAACGAAGTTAGGTATACACTTTTTCTGCCCAGCTCAGGCATTACGCTGTTGTCGCCAATGCCATATGCTATTGAGGGAAATGACAGTGTTGAATTCATTATTCAGAACAATGATTTCTTCGCAAAAAATGTTGGGTATGAAATTGAATTGGATACTACCTTAACATTTAATTCTCCTATGCTAAGAAAATCTGGAGTTATTAAGGGCAATACCATTATCAAATGGCTTAAGGTTATAACAAGTGCAGATACAACGGTATTTTACTGGAGAGCTAAAACAGAAGTAAATCCTGAGTGGGTTACAGGTTCGTTTACACATATTCCTGCTGCTGAAGATGGCTGGATGCAGAGCCATTACAACCAATGGGAGGGAAGCACCGGAAAAATAAATATTGAAGCAGATACCCTAACGCGGAGCCTTGCGTTTGTTCCAAATTCGCAGTTGGTAATTTCAAAGATTGGTCGCTGGCATCATTCTAATCTGGGCATATATGATCCTTATATTGCCAATCCAGGTGCAGGAGGCTGTTTGGGCGGTGGTGGTACGGTTTGCCTTATTTATGATGGTTCAAGCTTAAGCAGAATGGAGGCTTCCGGTATTCCATACAATTGTAATCCTGTTCCGGGTTATG
>JBILGC010000076.1:0-8351 GCA_044351265.1 Bacteroidia bacterium | reverse complement strand
GGCAGCTGTACACATTACAAAAGCTGCATAAAGTGACGTGATTTTTTTCATATAATTATTGGATTAAATGTTAAGTAAGATAAAACCTGAACAAGTTATTCTAAGTATGGTTTTACAAGCAAGGTGTTCTTCCTCCGTCAACCGGAAGGTTAATACCTGTTATATAGGCCGCATACTCACTTGCCAAAAATGCTGCAGCATATGCTGTTTCTTCAGGCGATGCAAAACGTCCCAACGGAATCTCATCAGTCATTTCTTTGTTCACCTCTTCGATGGAATGATTCTGTTTTACTGCTTTACCTTCAATAATTTGCTTTAACCTATCGGTTGCCGTTGCTCCTGGCAAAATATTATTCACTGTAATTCCATAAGGGCCTAACTCATTGGCAAGTGTTTTAGACCAATTGCCAACAGCTCCCCGGATTGTGTTGCTCACTCCTAAACCCTTAAGCGGCACTTTTACCGAAGTTGAAATGATATTGATGATACGCCCATAACCGCACGCCCTCATTCCATCCATAACGGCCTGAGCCAATACCTGGTTGCATAACAAATGATTGGTAAATGCCGACATGTACTCATGTAGCTCTGCATCTATTGCCAAGCCTGCAGGCGGACCACCGGTGTTATTAACCAAAATGTGGTATACATTAGGTTCATGCACTTTGATCAATACTTTTTCCTTAAGCTCTTCCGGCTTTGAAAAATCGGCTGCAATAAAATCATGCTTTTGCCCCAAGGATGTATCAAGGTCACGAATAATTCTTTCCAGTAAGGCTCCGTTTCTTGAAACCATGGTTACATTAGCACCCAATTTTGCATAAAGCATGGCAATTGCATTTCCAATTCCTTTGGTGCTGCCGCATACCAGAGCATTTTTGCCGGTTAGATCAATTTGCATGGATTATAAATATTGGTTGAATATAGTTTCTAATTTATCCTTTTTCAAAATTTTCTGTCCGGTTTCACCGGAAGCAATTAATCTTCCATTAATATTTGCTTCGAATGTACATATTAATTGATTTCCTTTTAGTCCTTTATAGGTTGCCGTAAATAATACCTCCTGGCCAAGCAATGCAGGAGAATGGTGATTGATATTTAGAAAAGTTCCAATTCCTTCTTCATCCTCCTCCTTCATGTCAAGCACAAATAAACGACAAACCCACTCCGCATCTCTTCCTAAAGCAAACGTTGCATAAACCGGGTGCACAGCACCAGATTCAAAAACAGCAGTATCTGCAGCAGTTACTTGCTTTACAAAGTTTTTTTTATCTCCGGGCTTGAAAGTTGCTTTCATGGATAAAGCCATATTAATCATGCCCCATGCGGGACTGTTTGGTTTCTATATACTTTTTATTGTGTGTATTGGGTTTAATTCTAATCGGAACATTTTCTACAATTTCTAGTCCGTAACCAATTAAGCCTGCACGTTTGGTAGGGTTATTTGTCATGAGGCGCATTTTATGCACACCAATATCTCGCAATATTTGGGCTCCAACACCATAGTCACGCTCGTCTGGTCTAAAACCAAGTTGCACATTGGCATCTACCGTATCCAATCCCTGCTCCTGTAATTTATAAGCCTTGAGTTTATTAATTAAACCAATGCCCCTACCTTCCTGATTGATGTAAATGATAACGCCCTTACCTTCTTCTTCTATCATTTCCATGGCCTTTTGCAACTGATCTCCACAATCGCAGCGCATGCTATGAAAAATATCTCCAGTAACACAAGATGAGTGCACACGCACCAATACAGGTTCTTCAGGTTTCCACTCCCCTTTAATCAATGCAAGATGTTCCTGTCCGGTATCTTTTTGCTGAAAAGCAACCAACTGAAAAGTACCATGATGTGTGGGCATATCTACAGATATAATTCGTTGAATCAATGACTCATTTTGCAGTCTGTATTCAATCAAATCTTTTATGGTAATAAGTTTAAGATTAAATCGCTCTGCAACCTTTATTAAATCAGGAAGCCTTGCCATGCTGCCGTCTTCATTTAAAATTTCAACGATGCAACCGGCAGGTTCAAATCCTGCAAGTGTTGCAAGATCAATTGCAGCTTCTGTATGACCAGCTCTGCGCAAAACGCCTCCGGAGTGAGCCTTAAGCGGGAAAATGTGGCCGGGCTTACCCAGCTCATCAGGTTTGGTTGCGGGGTCAATTAATGCCTGCACGGTCTTGGCTCTGTCATGCGCAGAGATTCCTGTAGTGCAACCCTTGCCAAGCAAATCAACAGAAATGGTAAAAGCTGTTTCATGGACTGCATTGTTGTTTTTTACCATTAGGTTTAATCCCAGTTCGGCACAACGCTGCTCTGTAATCGGAGTGCAAATTAATCCGCGGCCATAGGTAGCCATAAAATTGATAACCTCGGGGGTAACATTTCTGGCAGCCGTTAAAAAATCACCTTCATTTTCACGGTCTTCATCATCTACAACAATAACCATTCGGCCATTTTTTATTTCTTCAACAGCCTCTGCTATGGTATTAAATTTAAAATCTTCGCTCATGTATTAAATCCTTATAATAATTAATGACCGCTGCAGTCACATTTTTGTTTTCATAATACTCTTCTGCGCATAGTCTGGCATTAACTCCCAGCTGCTTAGAAAAATCCTCATCCTCTAGGCATTCAATAATAGCCAGGGCAAATGCATTGGCATCAGCAGCTTGTAACAGGTGCGTTTTATCCTTACATTGTATGCCTTGCAAGGCAATGGGTGTGCAAATAACGGTTTTACCCAAAGCCATACCCTCTATTATCTTTACCCTAATGCCACTTCCGGAGAACAAAGGTACAATCAATATTTGTTTGTTATCTAAAAAAGCTGCCGCATCTGGCACTTCACCAACCATTATCAACTTATCTTCCGAGAATGAATTAAAAGATGCGGGCATATTTCTTCCTGCAATTTCACATGAAAAGAGTTTTGGGTGATTTTTCACCAGCGGCCACACATTCTTAATAAACCAAAGTACTGCTTCCTGATTAGGCATCCACTCTAGGGAACCAATAAAAGCTATGCGGCCATTTTGGGCATTGGCTGAAGGTTTTAGTGTCCTTAAATCCATACCTGCCGGAGAAACCATTATGGGTTTGGTACATCCTAATTCTTTTAGTTTCTCTGCATCTTGAGTGGTTACCGTGGTATAAGCATCAAATTGTTGTAATGCCTCTGTTTCATCCAACCTAATGCGATTTGCCAAATGCATCATATACCATTTACGAATGGGGTTATTGCAACCTGCAGCCAGTTTATCCCATATTTCAAACTCAATATTATGCTCTCTTAAAACAAGCAGGGCTCTTGTATGTGGCTTTACATAATTTAGGTAAGATGCCACAAAAAGGCTCTCAAAAATAATCACATCAAATGTTTGGCATTTGAGCAAATCAACAAGCAAATCAGCAAATTCCTGCTTATAAAAGCGCTGCATTTGATACGATGTTTTACCTTTTAACACATTGGCAAAAGCATGCAAAGGTTTTATGGATGTATCGCATTCCACTAAATGCCATTGAGCCACCTGCGTTAACCCAGCAGGTAGTTGGCGAACATAGTGCTTGCGTGTGTTTAAAGCGGCTACTGTAACCTCACAACCATTTTCTGCATAACCTTTGGTGTAATTATAATATCCAAGTGAACCACCGTCTTTCAATGGCCACGGTACCCGGTTCATTATTTGCAGAATGCGTAAACTCATGCGCGTCTTTTAAATCTTCTGATTAAATTAACCCATGCTGATTTATCGAACAAACCGGAATCGTTGGCAGCCTGATAGGTAAGAAACAAACCTACAGGAAACAAAACCATAATAGAAAGCCACATACCCAAGGCAGGGCTGGCTGATTGGGTTTTAGCCATTTTATCACCGGTAAGTGAAACAATATGAAATACCAAATATAGGAGAACTGAAATTACCACAGGCATTCCAAAGCCGCCTTTACGTATAATACTGCCAAAAGGAGCCCCAATAAAAAACATAATGATACATGCTACTGATAAGGTAAACTTTTTATGCCATTCAATTTTATAACGGATAATCATTTTTTTCGTTTCTCTGGTATCGTTAGACACATAGTCTATAATTGATTTCATAGAGCGTGCATTGCTAAGGGCAAGAGTAATGGCATTTGCTTTATCAGCCGGAAAACTATCTACTAAATGTGCCAATGGAATAGCAATTTTTGCAGGCTTAACCTCATTGTATAAAGAATCATTGATTCTGTAATACATATCAGCATAAGAATAGGTGTACTTATACTTAGTACCTAATAAATTAGTTAAAGAATCTATTTTTTCCTGCAACTCTAACACATTAAGCATTTGATAGCCATCTTTAAACAAACTCTCATCCGTGCGATTTAAATTGAAGGCATACATATCAAAAACCACTTCTTCCTCAGAAAAAGAAACGCCTAAATGAGGGTAGTTCCGATAATAATTACTTTGTTTCTCCATTTCCTCATAACGCCAACCGTTAAATAAATTGAAAAACATGTAACGGCCATCTTCACTCATATGCATGGTACCACTCTGAGCTGTAACAATAACAGGATTTTGAACGCCTCCCCTGTTATCATAAATAATAATATCAAATAACTTTCCACTATGAGGATCCTTGCGACCAACACGCATGCTGATACCCTCAATGCCATTGTAAAACACACCATCTCTAATAAACAATGCAGGCTTTTGCTGTTTAATATCATACAGCAAAGCCCTGTATTTTAGAGTAGCTTGCGGAATAAGAACATTAGAAACAAAAAAGCCAAAAAGAGCAAGCATAAAAACAACCACAAACATGGGTTTAAAAATGCGCCAAATAGAAACACCGGCAGCTTTAGCGGCTATTAGCTCATATGTTTCTCCCAGATTTCCGAAAGTCATGATAGAGGAAAGCAGAATAGACAAAGGCAACGCAAGCGGAATAATACTTGCTGAAAAGAAAAACATCAGTTTAGAGATAACCAGCCAGCCAATGCCTTTTCCTGCCAAATCATCAATATAAAGCCAAATAAACTGCATTAGCAGAATAAATATCACCACCAGAAAAGTGGGAATAAAATTTCGAAAAAACTGCTTTGAAATAAGAATACTAAGCTTGTTCAACTTATATTTGATTAAGTTTGAAATGAGATGCGAAAATCGACAATAAATCTAACAAAAAAAGAATTGCTTTTTGCTGCAGATTCCTTTTATCCCATCACGAAGCAAAAAGTTCTCCGAAAAATATCAGGATTGATGGATGGTGCCGTAAATGACGTCTATAAAACTTATCAAAAAAAGCTGCTCTTTTATGAAAATGAAGGGTTTATAAAAAAACTGAGCAAGGGCGAAAATTATAAAGAAATGCCTTATCTGGTTATGGATACACCACAAATAAGCGGACCCGGTTTTAAAACATTATTTAGAATTGTATTCTGGTGGGGGCATTATTTTACACTCAATTATTATGCACATCGTTCAGTTATTACAGATGTAAAATTAAGGGGTTGGAAAAAAACACACCTATGCAACAATATGTCGTGCCTTTGGGAGAACGATTTGGAGCAGCTAGGATTTATGAGCTTAGCTGGTGATAAAAAAATTAGTCTAACACTTCCAACAGATTTTTCTCATTTGCGATTGGTGCGCAAAATAAAGATTGAGAAAGCGGAAAAACTGCATCAAATAGGAATGGAATGGATGTCCGAAGCTTCGGAACGAATACGCATAAAAAAAGCCTGAAATATCAGGCTCCTAAAGACATTTTCAGGTCATGCACCTGACTTTCCCATAGCTGCATGGCATTCACCTCATCAGCCGTTTCAACAAAATCAGTTATTACCAATGCTACATCATCTGTAAGTTCATCAATAATTATTTCAAACTCAAAATACTCATCGGGTTTAGAGTCGGCCCACTTAAACTTAATTACTTTGTTGTTTACTTTCTTAATGAGCTCAGCCACTTGTTCATCTTTTCCCCATTTAAATTTATACTGGTTGTTGTAAATATCAACATCATCGGCAAACCATTGGGCCAGACCTGAAGGGGTGCTGATGCAATTATATACCAATGCAGGCGATGCTTTTATTGGAAATTCAAGCCTTATTTTTTTCTTTTTATTCATGTAAAAATTATTTTTCCGAGGTGGTGATCGAGCAAATATATAGTTTTAGTTATTTTATCAAAATAAATAAACTTTTTTTTAAAGCATATACATTTACTTCTTTAATAAAATTGTTAATCCAACTAATAGAACTATAATCTAAAGCTTGGAGCCGATGATTCCAAATAATGAAGAAAATCCATACCAACCATAATTAAACATTGAGCTGTAAATTACAAACGATTTTCAATCACAAAATCAAATCGGTAATGCGCGTGAGGCATATGGGGCGGCTGTTTTAAGTAGCTTCCCCTCACATTAAGTTTTTGGCAGATTAGTAGCATTTCTTCCTCACTCCAAAACTTACCCATATCGTTTCTATTCAAAAGAAATTGCTTGAAGAGTTGCCAAAGGCGCGAAGATGAATGATAGTAAACAAAGAACCTGGCCCTATCGGGGATATCGCCAATAAGTAATTTGCCTCCGGGTTTAATCATGGCAAGCAAGTTGGCAATAGCTTGCAAACCCTTATCAAATGACTCCAGGTACTGAAAGGAAAAATATAAATAAATTGCATCGTAGAGCTGTGCCCCATTTTGTAACTGCTGCTGATTAAGCACATCTGCATTATAAAAATAAAGATTCGGAAAATTATTTTTTGCTTGGGTTATGAGCTCTTCAGAGAAATCAACTCCTGTTACTGACGAACAATAGCTGCTTACAAATGAAGTAACCAAACCATTACCGCAGCACACATCCATTACATTATCTGTTTTCTGCAACTGCAGCAATTCAGCAATATGCTCTGCTATCTTTTGCATAGCCTCATCCTGCTTATCGGGTGTTTTAACAATTCTCCCTACTTGCGTCCATGCATCATCAGCCTTCGCTCGATTATTCCAAAATTCCTGCCAGTTCACTATCTAACGTTTTAATACATCAATCAAAAAATAATCTGTCTGGATTTTAAAATCATCCGATAAAATATAGTTAGGTTCTATAAGCTGCCAAGCACGCATGGGTGTAATGGTTTCAAACAGATCTTTTGTAAGCGTGGCTCTAATAGGCATCTCAAAACCCTTTATAATATTGCTCCATCTATATTTTATTTCCATACGGCCATCTTCGGTATTTTTTATTTCATATTCAAATTGCGGCAAACCTGTTTTATATAAATATTGGGTAAAAAATAGCTTTAGATTCATCCGCGTGGCCTCAGAGAAATAGCGAATAACGGTAGGTGTATTGATGACTTGTTTTTTATACCTGATTGAAAAATTTCTTAATGCCGAAAACCATAAAGTATCATTATCTACTACATTACGTAACGTATGCAATATCCATGAGCCTTTGTAGTAAATATCGTTGTCCTTACGTCCATGATAATGCACTTCAAAAGGGCCAATCATCGGTTCATGATTTTCAATATTACGCTTTTGTTCTTTCAGGTACCTAAGTGCTGTTTCCTTTCCCAACATACACTCTACATATATAGCTTCGGCATAGGTGGTAAAAGATTCATGAATCCACATATCGGCAGGGTCTGATGCCGTAATGCTGTTCCCAAACCACTCATGTGCACTTTCATGGATGATAATAAAATCAAAATCATAGCGATTATTTTCATAGTTATTCCCGTAGGCCACACAGCTCTGATGTTCCATTCCCCAAAAAGGTGTTTCAACCAATTTGAAGCCATCATCCCAGAACGGATATGCACCAAAGTATTTTTCATAACAAGCCATCATTCCTTTCACCTGCTGAAAGTGTGCCGCTGCTTTTTCTTTGTTTTCCGTTAAAACGTAATAATCGAGCATGAGAGGCTTATCTGTTGGTGTAAATCTAGCCTCATAAGTATCATGCAAATGGGCATAATACCCTATGTTTACACTGATATTATAACTATTAATTGTACTGCTTGTTTTCCAGTTGAATTGCTTAAACCCATTGCCTGCATCATGCACAGAAACCAGCCTGCCATTGGAAACGCCCGTTAAATACTCAGGCACTATAAGGTGCATCTTTACACTGTCGGCCTCATCGCTCCAGTGATCTTTACATGGCAACCATACACTTGCACCAATTCCTTCGCAAGCAAGGCCTACCCAATCGTTTCCGGTAGCATCTTTACTCCAAACAAATCCACCATCCCAAGGTGCTTTTTTAGCCTCATGCGGTTTACCTGAATAATAAATTTTGAGCTTACGTAACTGATTCTTTTTCACTGTAAAACCAAAATCGATAAAAGT